>JAKFBV010000098.1:0-62104 GCA_036677005.1 Pedobacter sp. | reverse complement strand
TCACCGAGTGTGCGGTTACCACTCCGATCCCGGCGAAGGCCGGGATCTCCCAATTATTACAACCCGTTCTGTCATTCCGGCGAAGGCCGGAACCTCCAATCAAAAAAGATATGTGTACAGGGTTGGTCCGGTCAGGCGGGCCTCCTTCGGAATGACGGCCGAGATTATAGGCGCATGCCTTCCTGCATCAATCGGCAAAGCATGGGTTATGAACCGCTGTTCAGACATGTTCTGCAAGACATGTCGAATTTCAGATGAGGAGGGTTTTAACCCTTCTTTTATTAGGGGTTCGGAATGCTCCCGGACAGCGGAGAGCCCTTAGGAATTCTAGGACAGATGGGTCAGACTCTCTACAAACTTCACCGGATTATGGGATTGTATCCGTTAAATCCCAGCTACCTGAACAGCTCCGGCATTCTCTTAACTGTTCCTTTACTTTCAAATCCAATGGCTTAATCTCTTCCTTTTTACAACTAATTGTTAAGATCAATCCTGTAGCCACAAACACAATGAGGCATTTTTTCATGACTTGTTGATAGCCCTCCCTTTTCAATGTTTTTACTAATCGTTCCATTTTTTAATTTATTAGTGGTTAATACTCAGGAACAATTTCTGCAGTAAATTTTTAGGGTAGCGGTGACATGGGAAAGTTTAAATACCAATTAATTTGTCAATGTTTGATTTGTCAATGGAAATGAGCAAATTAGAGAATGAGTAAATTAGTAAATGGGAGGGTGCTCCATTCGAAAATCTAAGTATATATTGAAATTAAAGTGACCAATCTTCAATGAAGAAGATTTCATTGAACCCCTAACTCATAACCCACAACGGATAATAAAAAGTATCATAACCCAATGCTTTTATTATTTTCGCTCCTGAATTAGCATTTGAAATGAAGAAAATCTTAATAACAGGTGGTGCGGGCTTCATTGGCTCTCATGTAGTCAGGCGTTTTGTCAATACCTATCCTGAATATAAAATTATAAACCTGGATAAACTGACTTATGCCGGAAACCTGGCCAATCTGAAAGATATTGAAGAAAAGTCGAATTACGAATTTGTTAAAGGAGATATTGTTGATGCAGCTTTCATTGATCAGTTGTTTGCTGATTATGATTTTGACGGAGTAATCCACCTTGCTGCCGAATCACATGTTGACCGTTCCATTTCAAGTCCTCTGGAATTTGTCATAACCAATGTAGTAGGTACGGTTAATTTACTGAATGCAGCGAAGAAGTACTGGACCGGCAATTATGAAAATAAGCTCTTCTATCATGTTTCAACTGATGAGGTTTACGGAGCCTTAGGTGAGAGCGGAATGTTCACAGAAGAAACCAGCTATGATCCTCATAGTCCATACTCAGCTTCAAAAGCAAGTTCTGATCATTTTGTGAGAGCATACCAGGATACTTATGGTCTAAATACGGTGATCTCCAATTGTTCGAATAACTACGGCTCCTATCATTTTCCCGAGAAACTTATTCCTTTAGCAATCAATAATATTAAAAATAATAAGCCTGTGCCGATTTATGGAAAGGGTGAGAATGTACGCGACTGGCTCTGGGTAGAAGATCATGCGAGGGCGATCGATTTGATCTATCATAAAGCAAAAAGCGCTACTACTTATAATATCGGGGGACATAATGAATGGAAGAATATTGATCTGATCCGTTTATTATGCAAGATCATGGACAGGAAATTAGGCCGGGAAGTGGGAGCATCAGAAAAGCTCTTAACATTTGTTACTGACAGAGCCGGGCATGATCTTCGTTATGCTATTGATTCATCCAAACTTCAGAATGACCTGGGCTGGAAGCCAAGCCTTCAGTTTGAAGAGGGCCTGGAAAAGACGGTTGACTGGTATTTGGATAATGAAGAATGGTTGAATGATGTTACTTCCGGAAATTATCAGACCTATTATCAGGAACAGTACAGCAGATAGCAATATGAAAGGAATTATTTTAGCAGGTGGATCCGGAACAAGGCTTCATCCCCTAACGCTTGCTGTAAGTAAGCAATTGATGCCGGTTTACGATAAACCGATGATCTACTATCCATTATCTACATTGATGCAGGCCGGAATAAATGAGATCCTTATTATTTCTACATCACATGATCTTCCAAATTTTGAAAAATTACTTGGAGATGGCAGCCGGATAGGTTGCAAATTCTCCTATGCCGAACAGGCGATACCCAACGGACTGGCTCAGGCCTTTGTGATCGGGGAAAAGTTTATCGGCAATGATGATGTGGCTTTGATTCTTGGAGATAATATTTTTCATGGAGACTCGATTCAAAGTATATTATCCACAATACGAAATCCTGAAGGAGGGCTTGTTTTCGCTTACCAGGTATCCGATCCGGAACGTTATGGTGTAGTTGAATTCGATAATAATTTCACAGCTCTTTCGATTGAAGAAAAACCTCTTAAGCCAAAATCCAATTATGCAGTCCCGGGATTGTATTTTTATAATAATTCTGTCGTAGAAATTGCTAAAAACATAAACCCATCTCCGAGGGGGGAATATGAGATCACTGATGTAAATCGTGAGTATCTCCTTCAGGGAAAACTTAAAGTAAGTGTTTTAAGCCGGGGTACAGCTTGGCTGGATACCGGCACCTTTAATTCTTTAATGCAGGCCGGACAGTTTGTGCAGGTTATTGAAGAAAGACAGGGACTGAAGATTGGATGTATTGAGGAGATCGCTTATCAGATGAAGTTTATTGATGGAAAACAACTAAAGACTATTGCAGAACCATTGAAAAAAAGTGGGTATGGTGAGTATCTTTTAAGATTGCTAAAGTGATAATTAATATCTTCGCAGCCATTTACAGAATTAATATATGAAAATAGCGGTAATAGGAACCGGATATGTGGGACTGGTTACAGGGACTTGTCTTGCAGAAACTGGCAATAACGTAATCTGCGTTGACATCAATGAAGAGAAAGTAGCAATGATGCGGGAAGGCCGACTACCTATTTACGAACCTGGTTTGGAGGTGCTTTTTCATAGAAATATTGAACAGGGTAGGCTTAGATTTACAACCAGTTTAGCTGATGCTATTTCAGATGCCCAAATTATTTTTCTTGCCTTACCTACTCCTCCGGGCGGGGATGGCTCTGCCGATCTGAGTTATGTGCTGGGGGCAGCTAAAGATATAGCCTGTTTGATCAAAAGTTATAAAGTTATCGTCACTAAGTCCACCGTACCCGTAGGAACTGCTGACCGGGTAAAAGAGGTATTTAAGTCGAATCTGTCAAATGACATATTTACCAATGGTCAAGATTTAGGGGATCTTGTAGATATAGTATCAAATCCGGAGTTTTTACGTGAAGGAGTGGCCGTTGAAGATTTCATGAAACCTGATCGTGTAGTGATCGGTACTTTAAGTGAACGAGCCCAAAAATTAATGAGCGAATTATATGCACCTTATGTGAGACAGGGTAATCCTATTATTTTTATGGATGAACGATCATCTGAACTAACAAAATACGCTGCAAACGCTTTTCTGGCTACAAAGATCTCCTTTATGAATGAAATCGCTAATTTGTGTGAACGGGTAGGGGCAGATGTTGATGCGGTGAGAAGAGGCATAGGTTCAGATGAAAGAATTGGAAAGCGATTTTTGTTTCCTGGGGTGGGTTATGGGGGGAGCTGCTTCCCTAAGGATGTGCAGGCACTGGCTTTATCATCTGTTCAGGCTGAATATGAATTTAAGATCATTGAATCAGTAATGGAAGTAAATGAGATCCAAAAGCTGGTTCTGGTTGAGAAGGTAAAAAAATATTATAATAATGACCTAAAAGGAAAGAAATTTGCTTTATGGGGATTGGCATTTAAGCCTGAGACCGATGATGTCAGGGAATCCCCGGCCTTGTATATTATAGAAGAATTGCTCAAAGCTGGTGTTTTGATTTCTGTTTTTGATCCGGAGGCCATGAAAAATGTGAAAGAGTTGGTTGGTGATAAAATAACTTATGAAAATGATCAGTACGCCACTTTGACAAATGCAGATGCATTACTTATAATTACTGAATGGTCTATGTTTAGAAATCCGGATTTTCGTTTATTGGAAAATCTTATGAAATCTAAGGTTATCTTTGATGGACGTAATTTATACGACCTGCAGAAAATGAGCGATGAGGGTTTTTATTACAATAGCATTGGAAGAAAAATAATAGTCAAATGAATCAACGGAAACGTATTTTGATTACCGGGGCTGCCGGATTTCTTGGGTCGCATTTATGCGATAGGTTTGTTAAAGAGGATTTTCATGTTATTGCTATGGATAACCTCATTACCGGTGAATTGAGAAATATCGAGCATCTGTTTAAGCTTGAAAATTTCGAATTCTGCCATCACGATGTTTCTAAATTTGTCTATGTGCCCAATAAGCTGGATTATATCCTGCATTTCGCTTCACCAGCGAGTCCTATAGACTATCTAAGAATCCCCATTCAAACCCTTAAGGTTGGTTCTTTAGGGATCCACAACTTACTGGGCCTGGCTCGTGCAAAGGGTTCCAGAATACTTATAGCTTCAACATCAGAAGTATATGGCGATCCAAAGATAAACCCACAGCCGGAAGAATATTGGGGAAATGTAAACCCGGTTGGCCCAAGGGGTGTTTATGATGAGGCTAAACGTTTTCAGGAAGCTATGACGATGGCATATCATACCTTTCATGGATTAGAAACCCGTATTGTGCGCATATTTAACACTTATGGCCCGCGAATGCGTTTGAATGACGGTAGAGTATTGCCTGCATTTATTGGACAGGCTTTACGTGGTGAGGATCTGACAGTTTTTGGAGATGGAAGCCAGACCCGCTCGTTCTGTTATGTGGATGACCTGGTGGAAGGGATCTATCGTCTTCTTTTCTGTGATTATGCTCAACCGATGAATATAGGAAACCCAGATGAGATCACGATCAGAGAGTTTGGTGAAGAGATCATTAAACTGACAGGTACAAATCAGAAAATGATATTTAAAGACCTTCCTGTTGACGACCCAAAACAAAGAAGGCCGGATATTTCTAAGGCAAAGGCCATCCTGAACTGGGAACCAAATGTGAGCAGGGCAGAGGGCTTAGAGATCACCTATAATTATTTTAAATATTTGCCTGAAAAAGAATTGCAGCACAAGGATTTTACTTACTATAATAAAAAATAAATGGCTCGGGAAATTCCTGAATGGCAAACCAATAATGCCGGTTAATGATCCGGTATTCTATTAAAGTTTACCAACACTGAAAAGAATTAAGATTGTGGAAAAGAGTTCAAAGATATATATAGCCGGTCACCGGGGGATGGTGGGATCTGCCATAGTAAGAAAGCTTGTGATGGAAGGATATTCCAATTTGATTTTCAGGACCTCCTCCGAACTTGATCTGAGGAATCAAGCCGATGTCACAGCCTTTTTCAAAGAAGAAAAACCGGAATATATATTTTTAGCAGCAGCGAAAGTCGGAGGTATTATAGCTAATAATACATACCGGGCTGATTTTTTATATGAGAATCTGATGATTCAGAATAATGTGATCCATAATTCGTATTTGAATGATGTAAAAAAACTGATGTTCCTGGGTTCCAGCTGCATTTATCCAAAACTAGCTTCGCAGCCTCTTAAAGAAGAATATCTGCTGACGGGCTTATTAGAACCAACCAATGAGCCTTATGCTATTGCCAAGATAGCAGGGATAAAAATGTGTGAAGCGTACCGGGATCAGTATGGCTGCAATTTTATATCGGTGATGCCAACCAATCTTTATGGATATAATGATAATTATCATCCCGAGAACTCTCATGTCCTGCCTGCTTTGATCAGAAAATTCCATGAGGCTAAACTAAATGGTGCTGATCAGGTAAGCATTTGGGGCTCCGGGCAACCAAAACGTGAATTTTTATTCGCGGATGATCTTGCGGATGCCTGTTTCTTTCTGATGCAAAACTATAATGACAAAGAGCTGATCAATATCGGGACGGGGCAGGACCTGACAATTAGTGAACTCGCACTTTTAATAAAAAAAAATATAGGTTTTGAGGGTAATCTGGTATTTGATACGAGTAAACCGGATGGTACTCCCAGAAAATTGATGGATGTAT
The DNA here is from genome assembly GCA_036677005.1 of Pedobacter sp. Lineage (GTDB taxonomy): Bacteria > Bacteroidota > Bacteroidia > Sphingobacteriales > Sphingobacteriaceae > Daejeonella. The sequence goes on along the minus strand of JAKFBV010000098.1, from coordinate 55,998 downwards.
CAAAATTACATAACCTGGGATGGAAGCATAAAACAAGACTGGAAGATGGGCTTAAACTGGCTTATGCTGATTTTTTGACCTTATCTAAATGAACCCTACAATCCTCCCGGGTCACCTTAGGGGCGTCCGGAAAGGAGTTCAATGATCCATTCAGATTTAAGTTTAATCAAAGGGATTTTAGTCACCCCTATTTTGCGTAATTGACACTTTGGCATTATTCTGAAAGCGATTTACGAATTTGCCGGACATGCCGGAGAAGTAAATTCGTAAATCTGAACGCTTTTCAACTTAAAATCACCTAAACGAGCGGAAAGTGATTTCGTAAATCCGAAAGGCGGTAAATATCAGGCTGGTGCGCTAAATGCAAATTTTCAGAAACGAAATCCCGAATAGTTGCCAAATTTCAGGAATTGAATCCATAAATTAGTATATTAGTTTTTATTTAGGGCCTCAACCTATGTGTATTATTCGTGGTTTTGAAATCCTGACGGCCCTCTCCGAAAGAGAGGGTTTGGATTTTTCGTTTGGTTTGAGTGCGAGAAAATTATTCCCCTAATCAAAAGGTGTTCAGATTTCAAATACTACATCCCATTGACAAATGGACAAATCCTCACATTGACAACTCATTCCATTTGCTAATTTGCTAATTCTCCCTTCCCTCATCTCTCTTGCAACAGATCTCTCCTCGCTGAAAAATCCAATAAATTAAAGATCAATTCGCTCGTCGAGATGACGCACAATTAAAGACAGGAGTCCCATTTGCTAATTTGCTAATTATCTCAATTTGCTAATTCTCCCTTCCCTCATCTCTCTTGCAACAGATCTCTCCTCGCTGAAAAATCCAATAAATTAAAAATCAATTCGCTCGTCGAGATGACGCACAATTAAAGGAGGAGTCCCATTTGCTAATTTCCTCATTATCTAATTTCCTCATTTGTGAACTACTCATCTAATCCCATTGACAAATCGTCCCATTGACAAATTATCTCATTTTCCTTGCGGTTCTAAAAATATGTTTTACTTTTGAGTAAGATAATGAGTACTAATTATACTCAATAACCAATGCTCGAAAGTCTGATCACATCCAAAACCAGGATTAAGCTCCTGCTTAAATTCTTCTTAAACATCAATAACCAGGGCTATTTAAGAAGCCTGGAGACTGAGTTTAATGAGAGTACCAATGGCATCAGGCAGGAACTGAACCGTTTTGAGCAGGCAGGGCTTTTGCTGGCCGAAGCGGAGGGTAATAAGAAATTATACCGGGCAAATACCCTGCATCCCTTATTTAAGGACCTGAATAGTATAATCCGGAAATTTGTAGGTGTGGAGGAATTACTTGAAAAAGTGGTTGACCGCCTTGGTAATGTACAAAAAGTGTATCTGGAAGGAAGAATAGCTCAGGGTCTTGATTCGGATATTATTGACCTGATGATCATCGGTAATGAAATTGACAGGAATTACCTGAGTACTTTAGTTGAGAAAGCAGAGCCTTTAATTGGAAGAAAAATCCGGTACTTGGTATTTGAAGAGGCAGATGCTGGGGTGTATGTAGCAAAACATAATAAAGAGCTGGTATTAATATTTGATCATTCTATATGAACTGGTACGTACTCTATACCAAATCACGTTATGAGAAGGTGGTTGCAGAGAAACTGGCCATAACTGGTATAGAGGTATATTGTCCGCTGTTAAAAAGGAAAAAGCTTTGGAGCGACCGCTGGAAATGGGTGGAGGAACCACTGTTTCGTTCCTACTGCTTCGTTCATATTGACGAGAAGGAAAAGGAAAAAGTTTTTACAGTGCCCGGTGTGGTACGTTACGTCAACCATTGCGGCAGGCCCGCGATTGTACGTAACAAGGAAATGGATCTTTTGAAAAACTGGTTGATGCAATTTGATCATGATGGTATTGAAGCCGGTAGTTTTAATATAAAAGACCGGATCGTGATCAGGTCGGGTGCATTGATGGATAAGCGGGCGGAAGTGATAGAGAGCAGGGGTAATTACGCCGTCCTGTTCCTGGAAGATCTGGGCATGCAGGTTAAAGTTGATCTGAGAAAGAATATCGTTGAGAAAATAAAGGTTTCCTGAGGGAATTCCTGATTGTTCGTTTTACACGGATGTTGCACCCCGAAATGTGACTGAAAGGGCGGAGCCGTGTCCGGGACTATTCAATACTCTGATTTTATTACTATTTTGTATAATTATGAATCAAACAAAATCATTGATGGAAACTGGATTTTTCGGGTTAGTGTATAATGTCTCAATACTCAATACTCAATACTCAATACTCTTTCAATGAAGACAGCATTAATAACGGGTATTACCGGTCAGGATGGAGCTTATTTAACGGAATTCCTATTAAATAAGGGATATTTTGTTCATGGAATTAAAAGGAGAAGCTCTTTATTTAATACAGACAGAATAGATCATTTATATCAGGATCCTCATGAAACGAACCTGAGATTAAAACTGCACTATGGTGATCTCACTGATTCCACCAACTTAATTCGCATCATCCAGGAAACGCAGCCTGATGAGATCTATAATCTGGCGGCAATGAGCCATGTGCAGGTTAGTTTTGAGACTCCTGAATATACAGCTAATGCTGACGGGATCGGAACATTAAGGATACTGGAGGCTGTGCGAACCCTGGGTCTGGAGAAGAAAACCAGGATCTACCAGGCATCTACTTCAGAATTATACGGCTTGGTGCAGGAAGTGCCTCAGTCAGAACGCACTCCTTTTTATCCCCGCTCCCCTTATGCGGTTGCAAAAATGTACGCTTATTGGATCACGGTGAATTATCGTGAAGCCTATAAGATGTTTGCTTGTAACGGAATATTATTTAATCATGAAAGCCCGGTTAGGGGTGAGACTTTTGTAACGAGGAAAATCACAAGAGCTGCCGCAAAAATAGCTTTAGGGCTTCAGAATTGTCTTTATCTTGGTAATCTATCGGCCCGGCGCGACTGGGGCCATGCCAAAGATTATGTGGAGGCCATGTGGCTGATCCTGCAGCAGGAAAAACCTGAGGATTTTGTGATTGCAACCGGCGTGACAACAAGCGTTCGGGATTTTGTAAAAATGAGTTTTGCTGAATTAGGGATCGAAGTGGAGTTCAGCGGGAAGGATGAGCATGAAAAGGGGGTGATCATTGATGTTGATGAGGCCAAAGCGGAAAGCTTAAAGCTTAAAGTGGAAAGCCTCAGGCCGGGGACAACCGTGGTAAAAGTTGATCCGAAATATTTCAGGCCTACAGAAGTGGATTTATTAATCGGTGATCCCACCAAATCAAATACAAAACTGGGCTGGAAACCTAAATACGATCTTCCGGCACTTGTAAAGGAGATGGTCTTATCCGACCTGCATCTGATGAAAAAGGATGAATACCTGAAAAAGGGTGGATTTAAGACATTGAATTATTTTGAATAAAAAAACATGTCATTGCGGACCTGATCCGCAAGCCCCTGTTAAAGGTAGTATCATCATATAGTTATAAGTCGTACGTTTTAATTCTGGTAAAAATTAAGCACTCGGATCAAAGGAAACCATGAATACCTTAAAACAGCAATAGTTTATTATTAATACGATATAGAAAATGCGGTACATGGAAGGAAAATATAAGAATGAAATTGGATTATCTTAACATCGTTAAGCAAATAGTTTTAAAGCACGTAGCACAGAATGAGTTTGCCGTGTTCCTTTTTGGGAGCCGGGCGGCGGGTAATGCAAATACCTTATCGGATATTGATGTTGGAATTCTGGGAATTGAGCCATTACCGTCTATTATAATGGCAGATCTGGAGTCAGATCTGGAAGAGAGTATAGTTCCTTTTAAAATTGATCTGATCGATTTTTATCAGGTGGATGAAGTTTTTAAAAATGAAGCGCTAAGTACTGTTCAAATATGGAATTGTCCGAAAAATATAAAATTGAATTAATTAAAAATTTGAATATTGTGCTGAGCTTACCTGGAAAATAAGTAAAATGCATTTAGAACTTTTTGAGGTATTTTGTCTAATTCTCCGAAAGGTGTTTATAAGAGCATGTTCCAGTCAGCTCTGATCACGGAAAATGAATATCTCGCATTATTTAAGACCATAGAGGATCGTAACCTGTTAAGTCATATTTATAAGGAGGAAATGTATCAATCAGTATACGCAAATATAAAAGCGCATTTACAAACTTTTAAAAGTTTAGTAGAAGTATTGAATAAATAATCCATTTATTGCTTTTAACCGGTAAGCACGCAAAGATTAAATTAAAACAAAGGTTTAACCACAAAGCCCACGAAGTTTTACACGGAAGGTGGAACTTACCCAAAGGACATCGCAAAGAGCGCAAAGTTTAAAAGCTTAGCGAACTTGGCCCGTCGGAACGGAGCTATCAGGTGGACTCTTCAATAGCTTAAGCCGGGCTGACGTAAGATCTTTGCGCCCTCTGCGGTTAAACTATCCGCCCCGCACTAAGTTTTTTGAATGAATAGTATCCAGTCAAAATCAATTATCCAAATAAAGAGAAGATTAATTAGCTTTGCGGAATTATGTTTTAATCTATAATCTGCAACCTGTCAATCTGTAATCTATAATATGACTTTACTCACATCTAATACCCGCCTGCCGGACGTGCAGTTCTCATATCTCATATCTCATATCTCATATCTCATATCTCATTCAAAGAGAATATTCAGCCTTCTGTCCTTACTGCTACTTGTGGGGCTCAGCATACCCGCTCTTGCACAGGTAAATCCACAAAACATGGGCAATGTCCGTGTGGACGAACTGAGTGATGATCAGGTCAGATCATTTATGAGGCAGGCGGAAGCAAACGGGATGGGTGATGCTCAACTCGAACAGATAGCCCAGGCGCGTGGAATGCGTCCGGAAGAGATCAGGAAATTACGTGAGCGGGTTGAAAAATTAAAAAAAGAAGAGCAGAAGCAGAAAAGTCAGTCAGATCCGAATAAAGTACAGCCTGGCAGGGAGCTGAACTATGAACAGGACAGTATTTCAAGACAAAAGGATCCTGAAACTGAGGCTGAAAAAGCTTTAAGTGAACTTCGTTCAAAGATTTTTGGGGCTGACCTTTTCAAAAACTCTAACCTGACTTTTGAGCCTAACCTGAACATGGCCACGCCAAAGAACTATGTGATTGGGCCCAATGATGAGATTCTTATTGATGTATATGGTAATTCGGAGGTTTCATATAACTTAAAGGTTAGTCCGGAAGGAACGATCAATGTCCAATATATAGGTGTTATTCCGGTGGCAGGATTGACCATCGAAGCGGCCACTTCCAGAATCCGTTCGAGAATGGCGACTGTTTATGGGGGACTCCGCAACGGCAGTACCAGTCTTAATATTGCTATCGGGAATATCCGGAGTGTTAAAGTGATCCTGACAGGTGAAGTAGTTAAACCCGGGACCTACACTCTTCCATCCCTTGCAAATGTATTTAATGCCTTGTATTCTTCAGGCGGCCCAACGGAAAATGGATCATTCAGGGCTATTGAGCTTATCCGCGGAGGGAAAAAAGTGGCCACTCTGGATATTTATGATTTCCTGACGAAAGGCGAGATGACCAATAATTTAAGACTGCAGGATCAGGATATCATTCGTGTACCTGTTTATCAGTCGCGCATCGAAATTGTGGGGGAAGTAAAACGTCCAGGTATTTTTGAACTTCTAAACGAAGAGTCATTTAATGATCTGCTTCAGTTCGCAGGTAACTTCACAGAAAATGCTTTTAAGGCCCGTGTAAAGGTCCTTAAAAATACGGATACCGAGCGTAAGATCACTGATATCAGTATGGCCCAGTTTACAGAGTATAAACCTGCGACAGGTGATAAATATTTTGTTGACAGGGTATTAGAGCGTTTTGCAAACCGTGTGAGTATAGAAGGAGCTGTTTTCAGACCGGGTCAATATGAGCTTGAACCAGGCTTGAAGCTCTCTCAATTGATTCAAAAGGCTGAAGGATTGAAAGAGGAGGCCTTTATGCAAAGAGGGTATATTACCCGGTTAAAGCCGGATAATCAGACCGAGGTTCTTTCATTTAATTTACTGGGGATATTGAACGGAACTACACCTGACATCACGTTGGCAAGGGAGGATGTGATCAGTATTTCTTCCATATTTGATTTGAAAGAGGAATATAAATTAAGTATTGAAGGGGAAGTTAGGATGCCGGGGACCTTCCCTTTTTCAGAAAACATAACACTTGAAGATCTGATCATTCAAGCAGGCGGGTTTACCGAAGGAGCAAGCGCCATGCGTATTGAGGTATCACGAAGAGTTAAAAACAGTGATGTTTTATCCCAGTCGGCTATGACTGCAGAAGTTTTTCAGGTAAATATTGACAGGAGCCTTAAATTTACCGGAACGCCATTCATATTGAAGCCTTTCGATATAGTAGCAGTCCGGAATGCCTCCGGTTATGAGGTGCAAAGACAGGTGAAAATTCAGGGAGAAGTACTGTATCCGGGGACTTATACGATATTAAGTAAGGATGAACGTATTTCTGATATTGTAAAGAGAGCAGGGGGATTAACCGCACTTGCCTATACATCAGGAGCTTCGTTAAAGCGGCCGGGTCTGTCGGATACAGACAGCGCAGCACTGGCGAATGAAAAGTTATATAAGCTGAAACGACTTCAGGCGTCCGTGGGAGACACTACGGATACTGGAGAACAAGCAGAGGAAGTGGTCAGAAATGATAATGTTGGTATAAGTCTCGAAAAGATACTTGAAGCCCCGGGAGCTGACTATGACCTCATTATAGAAGAAGGGGATATAATTATTATTCCTAAACAATTACAAACCATAAAAGTTAATGGTGAAGTTCTTTCACCGGTCACAATAATTTACGAAAAGGGTAAAGGGTTCAAGAATTATATCTCTCAGTCAGGAGGATTTTCAGACCGTTCATTGAAACGGAGGTCATATATTTTATATGCAAATGGCTCGGTCAAGGGTACAAGAAAGATAATTTTCTTTAACAATTATCCACAGGTAAGTCCCGGTGCGGAGATTTTTGTGCCGAAAAAGGTGGATAAAAAACCAATGTCTGCAGCCGAAATTGTAGGTATTTCGGGCGGGCTGGCTTCCTTAGCGGTGATTATTTTAAATCTGGTTAAATAAAAAATGGAGAGAATAGATAAACATACCTCTTCAAAGTCATTGCCCATTGATCTTTCATCTCCAAATGTAATGCCGGATCAGGTATCCGTTGTTACCCCGGGTGAAGCCGGAGCTGATGAAATGTCTTTGAGGGATTTTATCGTTATGATACAGGACTGGTGGAAGTATTTCTTCTCCAAATGGCTGATTATTCTAATAGGAGGCATTATTGGGGCTGCGATAGGGTTATATTATGCATATTCTATAAAACCTGTTTATAGGGCAGCACTCACATTTGTAGTAGAAGATGAAAAATCTGGTGTGGGTCTTGGGGGTGCATTGGGTTTAGCTAGCCAGTTTGGATTTGACGTTGGTGGTTCTGGAGGTAGTGTTTTTTCAGGTGATAACTTATTGCAATTAATGAGATCCCGCACAATGGTGGAAAAGGCCTTACTTACTTCAGTTGATTTCAAAGGGAAAACTCAACCTCTGGCTGAGGTTTACATCGATATAAATGGTATGAGGAAGAATTGGGGAAAGAATCAATTATTAAAGGATCTTCATTTTTTACCGAATTCAGTTCGTGGCAACTTTACACGGCAGCAGGATAGCTTGCTGGGGGAGTTTTATAGTTTATTGGTCACTAATAATTTGTCTGTGGATAAATTAGATAAAAAATCAAGTATTATTTCCGTTCAAGTAAAGTCAGGAAATGAGCTGTTTTCAAAGTATTTTTCTGAAGTGCTGGTAAAGGAGGTGTCAAATTTTTATGTTGAGACGAAAACAAAAAAGTCTGTTCAAAACCTGGCTATATTACAACATCAAACCGATTCTGTTAGGAGAGCCTTAAACTCCGCAATTACTGGTGTTGCGTCTTCTATAGATGCCAATCCCAATCCTAATATCTCAAGACAGATTTTACGGGTTTCATCGCAGACCAGGCAGGTAGATGTGCAGGCTAATCAGGCAATATTAACAGAACTGGTTAAGAATTTGGAAGTATCAAAGGTTTCACTTAGAAAGGAAACACCCTTAATTCAGGTTATTGATAGACCCATTTTACCTTTAGATAAAGAGGCTTATGGGAAAAGAAGGGGAGTTATTACAGGGGGACTAATTGGAGGATTTTTAATAGTAGGGTTCCTTTTCCTGAAAAAAATATTTGAAGATTTGATCTCTTAAAATAGATTTATTTATTTCATCGAAATATTAATTAATTAATAATATTAAGACTTATACTAACCTTAGTTTTTTTAGGCTTATAAACATCGCAATTATTTGTGTTCAGATATTTAACTATTTTAAACAGATATAGTTATAACCCACTCCACTTAGAAAAATAGTACATGAACGTTTATACCATCTCGGGGATACTATTATCTGTCCAGTACGTTAACTATAAAATTACGGAGTAAGTGTAAAAGTAATTCAATACCAGCTTTCCTAAGCTATTTTTTCAATAGAAGGGGGAAATTATTGCTAATTCTCGGACAGCATGGCAATATAAATTTTGTATTATTTAACTGAATATGCGTCCTTATGATATGGAATGGAAACCATAAAGCACCTGGTAGCCATGGTGTTAGATTTGAAATTTCATATCCACCTATAGATATAAAAGCTAAGAATTGCTAATGGACCCTTATGTGATTTGGAGGACTTGTGCTTAATAAGTAGAAATGATCGGAAAAATTAAATTTTGCAAAACCTCAAGTAAATATAACCTGCTATTATCTCGAAAAGATAAATGTTGTTGGGTCACTATTCACTTCAGAAATAAGTTTAAAGCTATTGTTTAAATTATTTCTGACAAAGTGATATGCGTTTTTCTTCACAGACACTCGCTCAAGAATTTAAAGAATTAATGAACGCCCTTAGTGTACAATTATTGAGTTAACTGAAGATATATTTTACTTAACGAACTTAATTAAATACGTAAAAAACTGTAGAAGTATAACATAAAAGTATTGATACTATTAAAATAACTGATACTATTTTGAATAGTTGATCGATTAATAATTTGGCTTAGTTAGTCTCATTAAATAGGACTGGCAGAGCGAGCCGTAAACAAACCCGAATAATGGTCACCACTCAAACTGAGAAACTTAAAATTGCAATTATTGGTTTAGGATATGTTGGTTTGCCTCTGGCAATTGAATTCGGAAAGAAATACCAGGTAATTGGATTCGATATAAATACGGATAGGGTTAAAGAACTTGGGCATTGCGAAGACAAAACCAAAGAAGCCGATATTGAGGCGTTAAAATTTGTTTGTTTATCGGCGACACAGGATCAAGGCCTTCGATTTTCGTCAAAACAGAGCGACCTAATAACCAGTAATATATATATTGTTACAGTACCTACACCAATCGATAGATTTAAATCTCCTGATCTAAGCCCTCTCCTTAAGGCATCCGAAATGCTGGGTTCAGTTTTAAAAAAAGGAGATATTGTTATATATGAATCTACAGTATACCCAGGTTGTACAGAAGAAGACTGTGTTCCTGTATTAGAAAAGTTTTCAAATTTGAAATTTAACTTAGATTTCTATTGTGGCTATTCTCCTGAGCGAATAAATCCCGGTGATAAAGTTAATACCTTAACAAAAATTAAGAAAGTAACATCAGGATCCACACCTGAGATTGCAGAAATAGTAGATAGACTATACAAAAGTATTATAACAGCTGGAACACATAAGGCGCCAAGTATTAAAGTTGCTGAAGCATCAAAAGCAATAGAAAACGCACAACGTGATGTGAACATCTCATTTGTAAATGAACTTGCCCTTATATTTGACCGTATTGGAATTGACACTACCGATGTAATTGAGGCAGCGGGTACAAAATGGAATTTTTTAAAATATAAGCCTGGCCTTGTAGGCGGGCACTGTATTGGTGTTGACCCATATTACCTTGCTCATAAGGCGCAATCTCTAGGATATCACCCGCAGGTCATTCTCTCAGGTCGTAAGGTTAATGATGATATGGGAATGTTCGTAGCTAATAAAGTGATTAAAATGATGATTAAAAATGGGCATAGGATAAATGGTTCAAAAGCACTTATTCTTGGAACAACTTTTAAAGAAAATTGTCCGGATATCCGTAACTCAAAAGTGATAGATATCTACAGGGAGCTTAAACAGTTTGGGCTTTTAGTAGATGTTTATGATCCGCATGCCAATAAAAAAGCAGTATATAATGAGTATGGGATTAATTTGATTGCTACCCTAAGCACCAAGTATGATGCAATTATCTTGGCTGTTTCTCATAATGAATTCCTAAAGATTGACTTTGCATCCTTGCGAAATGATATCAACACCGTGATATTTGATACTAAATCATTTTTACCAAGAGAAATCGTTGACGCAAGGTTATAAATAATGAATATTCCAATAATAAGGATAGCCTAAATGTAATAATGTAACTAATATTTATAAATGAAAACACATTATCAAAACTATATAAATCGCCTAATAAACGCACTGCAAAGTGATGTAATTGATAATATAGAACTTTTAGCCAGCGAATTAAACAATGCTTGGGTAAATAAGAAATCGGTATTTATATGCGGGAATGGTGGAAGCGCAGGGAATGCTATACATCTTGCCAATGATTTTAATTATGGGATAGATAAAAAGAGTGGTATTGGCTTACGTATTGATGCTTTACCTGCAAATCAGTCAATTATAACCTGCATTGCAAATGATGAGGGTTATGAATACATTTTTTCACAACAGCTAAAAGTAAAAGCTTCCGCTGGCGACGTTCTTATCGTTCTTTCCGGTAGTGGTAACTCTCCGAATGTTGTTAAAGCATTAGAGGTTGGAAATCAAATGAGTATGAAAACATTTGCAATTCTGGGGTTTTCAGGAGGGAAATGCAAGGATATTGCGCAGGTGCCTATTCATTTCCCTGTGGATGATATGCAGATTTCCGAAGATCTTCAAACCATGGTCGGACATATGTGCATGCAATGGTTAAGTTTAAATCCAGCTAATGGAATCAAATAATGGAGAATAAATTTCTTGTAATCGGCAGTAACTCTTTTTCTGGAGCACACTTTGTCAACCATTTATTGCAGGAGGGCTTGGATGTAGTCGGTGTGAGCCGATCGGAGCAGCCTTACAATGTGTTTTTACCATATGCTTGGCATGACAGCCCCGGCAATTTTACATTTAAAGCAATAGATCTGAATCATCAATTGGATGAATTAATGGAGCTTATCAACGAGTTCCGCCCTACCCATGTTGTGAATTTTTCTGCACAGGGGATGGTGGCACAAAGCTGGCTCCAGCCAGAGCATTGGTACCAAACCAATGTAATGGCTCAGGTAAAATTTCATGATCGGCTGCGTAAATGTAATTTCTTAAAGAAGTATGTACATGTTACCACACCTGAAGCCTATGGCAGTACAGATGGATGGCAAAAAGAACATTTTAACTTTGCTCCAAGCACCCCTTATGCTGTATCTCGTGCAGCGTGCGACCTTCATCTGATGAGTTTTTTCAAAGCTTATAAATTTCCTGTTGTTTTTACAAGGGCTGCTAATGTTTATGGTCCCGGACAGCAGCTATACCGAATAATACCGAGAACTATGTTATTTGGCCGTCTGGGTATCAGGTTGCCCTTGCATGGTGGCGGCCACAGCGTGCGTTCGTTTATTCATATATCAGATGTTGCTGATGCCACTTATAAAATTGCACTGAATGGTACCCCTGGTGAAACCTTCCATATTTCTACCCGGAATTCTGTTTCAATCAGGCATGTTGTAGAAGAGATTTGTAGAATGATGGACCTTAAGTTCAGTGAGGCTGTGGACGTAGCCGAAGAAAGGCTTGGAAAGGATCAGGCATATTTGCTGGAAAGCTCTCATTTACGTGATACCTTAGGATGGAAGGACAATATTTCTTTGGAGCAAGGCCTTATTGATACTCTAAATTGGGTAGATAATAACCTTGATGTACTGAAAAATCTTCCTAATGAATATATACATAAACCTTAAATAAGAAATGAAATTATTAGTTACGGGTGGATGCGGTTACGTGGGAACAGTTCTCACAGAAGCCTTATTAAAAGATGAGCACCACGTTATTGTATTGGATACGCAATGGTTTGGAAATCACTTGCAGCCGCATGAAAACCTGATCATGATTAAAGATGATGTAAGGAACATAGAAAATATACCTTTAACGGGGGTAGATGCAATTATTCATTTGGCTAACATCGCCAATGACCCTGCTGTAGAGTTAAACCCTACCCTTTCCTGGGAAGTAAACGTATTGGCTGCCCAGCAATTAGCTGACAAAGCCGCAAGAATGGGTGTGAAGCAATTTATCTATGCCAGTTCCGGTAGTGTCTACGGTGTAAAAGATGAACCTCAGGTTACAGAAGATCTTCCGTTGGTACCAATTTCTGTGTATAATAAGACGAAAATGGTTGCTGAACGAGTTTTGCTTAGTTATAAGGATCAAATGCAGGTACATTGTATTCGCCCGGCGACTGTATGTGGCTATTCCTCACGTATGCGCTTAGACGTTAGTGTTAACATGTTGACCTTCCAAGCCTTAAAAAATGGGAAGATCACGGTTTTTGGTGGAAATCAGACAAGACCGAATATTCATATGAAGGATATGATAAGGGTGTATCAACACTTTCTTGCAGATCCCGCTATTCCTTCAGGTACCTATAATGCAGGTTTCGAAAACATATCCATCCTCGATATTGCTGAACGGGTAACTAAAAAGATTCCCTCAAAAATTGAAGTATCAGCCTCTAATGACCCTCGTTCCTACAGACAAAATTCTGATAAGCTTTTAAATACAGGCTTCCGCCAAGAATTTGGCGTTGATGACGCAATTAAAGAGATAACAGAAATGTATGAATCAGGAAAACTTATAGAAAATGATCAGTGCTATACAGTAAAATGGATGAAGCATCTGAATTTAGCCCAAGTATGATTTTCATCTATTCTCAACAACTAATGTGTTTAAAATGACTTTAATAGATGATATTGAGCAAAAGGCTCGGGTACTAAGAGCTAGGATTATTGAAACTTCTCACAAAGCGAGTATGCCTCATTTGGGCTCATGCCTTTCCTGTGTAGATATTCTCGCAGCACTTTACTTTTCAGTATTGAAATTAGATACTACTAATCCCAGGTCTTCTGATCGTGATCGGTTTATATTAAGTAAAGGCCATGGTGCCCCGGCCCTTTTCCAAGTGTTAGCCATGCGTGGATTTTATCCGGAAGAATGGTTGGATAACTACGGTGAAGATGGTGGAATTTTTGCCGAGCATCCACCTACGCCGGATTACCTGGCCGGTATTGAAGCTGCAACTGGTTCACTTGGCCATGGCATGCCCATGGGTGTGGGCATGGCACTTGCTTCTCGGATAAAGAAAGAAGCATACAATGTATATGCTTTATTGAGTGATGGGGAATGTAATGAAGGTTCTATTTGGGAAGCTGCTATGTTGGCAGGGGGAAAAAAGATCAGTAATTTATGTGTGGTTATTGATTTTAATAAATGGCAAGCAACAGACAGGAGTCAGGATGTTATGGCACTTGATCCATTGGCTGATAAATGGAAAGCCTTTGGCTGGAACACAATTGAAGTTGATGGCCATAATATAGATCAGCTTTTGAAGGCTTTTGACCAGTTTTCTGCAGAGAATGATAAACCTACTGCTATCATCGCCCACACTGTAAAAGGTAAGGGGGTTTCATTTATGGAAGATGATAATAACTGGCACTACCGGATACCGAATGCAGAAGAAGTAGAAAGATCTAAAATTGAATTGGGAATAAAATAATAACATGAGAAATGCATTTGCCGAGGTAATTACCGATCTTGCTAAAACAGATAACAGAATAGTCCTTTTATCCGGGGATATTGGAAATAAGCTGTTTGATAACTTTAAAGAAGTAGATCCGGGTAGATTTTATAATTGTGGTATTGCTGAGGCTAATATGATGAGTATGGCAGCCGGGCTCTCCCTTTCAGGATTGCGGGCGATTGTATACACGATTACTCCCTTTACAACAACTCGCTGTTTTGAGCAGATAAGAGTAGATGTTTGCTACCATAATGCCCCGGTAATTATTGTAGGTACTGGATCGGGATTGTCTTATGCCGACCTGGGGCCCACCCATCATTCATTAGAGGATTTGGCAATACTACGGACACTCCCTGGTATGCGCATAATAGCTCCTTGCGATGCCGGAGAGTTAAAAGCAGCCTTAAAGCAGGCTCTTGAAGGTGATACACCTGTTTATATCCGCATAGGAAAAAAGGGCGAGCCTGAAATTCATAATGACCTGACCTCATTCCAAATCGGGAAAGTAATTACAGTACGCGAAGGAAAGGATTTGACTATTATTTCTGCAGGAACTATCATGCCTGAAGCACTTGCAGCAGCTGACCTGCTTTCTGAAAGTGGAATATCAGCAGAAGTGGTAAGTATGCATACTATAAAACCGATGGATACAAGCTATTTGCAGCAAGCGGTTGGGCGATTCAAATTATTGGTTACAGTAGAAGAACATGGCCTTATTGGAGGGCTCGGTGGAGCGGTGGCAGAGTGGCGATCCTTGCAAAATATTTCTGTTCCCCACTTAAGTTTTGGCACCCCTGATGAGTTCATGCACGAAGTAGGATCGCAAGCATATGCAAGGGATAAATATGGATTAGTCGCCAGCAATATCGCATCAAAAATAACCGATCGGTTTAAATCTCTTTAAAATAGTATGCTGATAGGGCTTGATTTTGATAATACAATTGTAAGTTACGATGCACTTTTTTATAAAGTTGCAATTGAACGGGAAATGGTTCCGGCGACAACTGCAGTTAATAAGGTTGCTGTTCGCAATTATCTCAGGGGTATAGATAAAGAGGACGAATGGACTGAGATGCAGGGTTATGTATATGGCAAAAGGATGAATGAAGCCCTGCCCTACCCCGGTGCAATTGAATTTATGAGCCTTGCCAAACAACTTGGCCACCACCTTCTGATTATTAGCCATAAAACAAAATATCCTTTTCTTGGGGAGAAGTACGACCTTCATTTATCTGCAAAAGAGTGGATCAAAAATCATTTATGGGTGGATGGAAAGCCTTTGTTCTCTGATTTAGATTATTTTTTTGAGGTTACTAAAGAAGATAAGATTAATCGGATAACTGACTGCGAATGCGACATTTTCATTGATGATCTTCCTGAGATTCTGTTAAACGAATCATTCCCAATGAATACTGACCGGATATTATTTGATCCCGAAAGGCATCATTTTTCAAATGATTTTCCTGAATTAAAGATTGAGAGTTCCTGGAGCCAGATTTCGAAAGATTTGTTATAAATGGAGGGCCTAGACAATATATCGGAAAAAGTGGGAGCCCTGATAAAGAAGGTTAACGATCAGGATACTCCGTTCACTTTGACGCCCTATAATCGCATTGGCAATAACCGCACTTATCTATTACATTCTGGGGAAGAGACTTTTTTTGTAAAATATTTTTTCCAGAACGAAGGGGACCTTCGGGACCGGTTTAACACTGAATTAGCTTTTATAAGGTATGCTGAAAAAGCCGCCCCGGGCTTTACTCCACGTATACTTGCAGTCGATCCTGTTAGTAAACTTATCTTATATGAATATATTCAGGGAAAGCCTCTGAATAAAGAATCAATATCAGAAAACGAAGTTAAACAAGCTGCTGATTTCTTCAAGAAATTAAACAATAAAGCATCACATTCTGATTCGGTTTATTTGCCAAATGCTTCTGAAGCTTGTTTTTCAATAGCTGAACATATTAAATTAATTGATGATCGTATTGGTCAGTTAAGTGCTATTATACCGTCATCACAGGAAGATATTGAGGGCTTAATTCTGGTTAATAGAATGAAGTCAATTTGGGTAGAATTGGTGTCCAACATTCATACAGCTTGTGGTATTCAGCAAATAGGACTAAATGAAGAATTACCTTTTGCCTGCAGGGTCTTATCACCTTCGGATTTTGGATTTCACAATGCGTTAACCATAGAAACTGGAAAGCTTATATTTTTAGATTTCGAATATGCCGGATGGGATGATCCTGCGAAAATGTCGGGGGACTTCTTTGCCCAGATACAAGTGCCTGTTCCTGCAGAAATGTTTGAAGATTTTCTTAATCTAGCATTTTCTGAACTTCCACGACAGAACTATTTAAAAAAAAGAGCAAGGATTTTGCTCCCCCTATTTCATATTAAATGGGCCTGTATAGCGATGAATATTTTTCTGCCGGTGCACCTTGAAAGAAGGAAATTCTCGAATCCTGGGCTCGAGGTAGCAGGCTTTAAAAGAAACCAGCTTCAAAAAACGGTTGATATTTTACAAACCTTTCAAAATAAAAACAATGTCATACATTGATTTCATGTCCGTTGTGCATAAAAGTACGCAGCGCGATTATCTCGGCCGGGTAAATGACCCGGAGTATCCAAAAGCACGTGCAGCAGAACTAGGTAAACAATGGGCCTTCGATTATTGGGACGGCGACCGCAGGGTCAACTATGGTGGTTATCGCTATATGGAGGGTCGCTGGGAAAAAGTAGCCAAAGCAATGGCGGATCATTATGGTTTAAAGGCCGGTGATAAAATACTCGATATTGGATGTGGAAAGGGATTTTTGATGTTCGATTTCACAAAGGTGGTTCCTGGGATCGAAGTGTATGGCTTAGACGTTTCTGAATATGCTTATCAAAATTCGAAAGAGGAGATTCGCGAGTTCATCACTCTTGGAAATGCGAATAAATTGCCTTATGAAGACAATTCTTTTGATTTTGTATACTCCCTGAATACTTTGCATAACCTGGAGTCTTTTGATCTTTATGACGCTCTTAAAGAAATGCAAAGAGTAAGTAAAGGAAGAAGTTATTTATGCGTAGAATCATACAGGAATGAAGTAGAAAAAACCAATTTATTGTATTGGCAGGTGACCTGCGAAGCATTTAATAATCCAAAAGAATGGGAGTGGTGGTTTAAACTCACAGGCTATACTGGCGATTATTCTTTTATCTATTTCGAATAACTGTTAAATATGAATACTATCCCAGAAAAAATAAGGGCGGCAATTTTAGTAGAGCAAAAAAAGCCGTTGGTAATAGATTATATAGACACTCCTAAGGAATTAGCAGTTGGCCAAGTGTTGGTTAAGATACATTTTAGCGGTATTTGCGGATCGCAGCTAGGGGAAATTGATGGTGCAAAAGGTGAGGATAAATACTTACCTCATTTATTAGGCCATGAAGGCTCAGGTACGGTAATCAGTATCGGACCCGGAGTAAAGCATGTAAAACCTGGACAAAAGGTGGTCTTGCATTGGCGTAAAGGCGCGGGCATAGAGGGAGAACCACCAGTGTATTCATGGCAAGGGAGGCGAGTAAATGCTGGATGGATCACTACATTTAGTGATTATTCGATTGTTTCAGAGAATCGTTTAACTGTTATTGATGATAATAGCGATTTGCCTGTAGCCGCCCTATTCGGTTGCGCAGTGACAACCGGGTTTGGTATAATAGAAAATAATGCTGGGGTTCGCATCGGAGAGTCAGTTGTTGTATTTGGTGCTGGTGGAATAGGATTAAATGTTATCCAGGCTGCTAACATGGTTTCCGCTAATCCTGTGATTGCTGTGGATATTTATGATAACAGGCTCGAACTAGCAAAGCAATTGGGTGCCACACACACAATAAATAGCTTAGATGAAGATGCTGCTACTGCAATTACAGAGATTCTAAAAAACAGTAAAGCGGATGTATTTATTGATAATACAGGTTCTCCTGGAATAATTGAACTGGGCTATAAGATTACAAAGCCCCAGGGTAGGGTAATTCTTGTTGGGGTTCCCCGAGTTGGTAACAATATTTCTATTTATTCCCTTCCACTTCATTTTGGGAAGGTTTTGACCGGTTCACATGGCGGAGATTGCCAGCCTAATGAAGATATTCCAAGACTTTTCAATCTCTATAATCAGGAGAAGATGAAATTAAAAGAATTGATTACAGATACTTTCAGTCTCGACGATATAAATTCAGCCATTGCGGGTATGAGAAATGGAACTATTCAGGGTCGATGTCTGATTCAACTTTAATAATGTTTAATCAGTAAAATGGAGTGTAAATCCTGTAATTCAAAAGCAGTTGTTTCAAAAATAGATTTTGGCAAACAGCCCCCAAGTAACCGGTATCAGGTTTCTTATGATGCCAATCAGGAATCTCATTCCTTAGAGTTGGGTATCTGCAGCAGTTGTGGACTATTGCAGTTGATTGACCCTATGCCTATAGAAATGGTGAGGTCAAGGTTCAGCTGGATAAGGTATAACGAGCCCGAGTTTCACCTCGATGACCTTGTAGAAAAACTTGTGCGACTTCCTGGCATTGATGCTAATAGTAGTATAGCGGGACTGACCTATAAAGATGAATCGACACTTGATCGGATTAAGAAAAAAGGGTTTAAAAATATAGTTCATGCTCCAGAGTTTGGAAAAAGGAGTGGGGAAGATCAGTTTGATGGGCTCGAAACGATTCAACAAATCATAACAGAGGGCACCGGACAATCGCTGGATGCGGACCTTTTAATTGTGCGCCACGTATTGGAGCATGCACATGATATGAGGAAGTTTCTGGCCAGCATTACCAAACATGTAAAAACTGGTGGATATCTTATATTTGAAATTCCGGACAGTTCAAAATTCCTGGCTAAAAATAATTATTCATTTATTTGGGAAGAGCATATCGTTTATTTTACTGAACATACTTTAAGATACTTTTTTGAAAATCAAGGTCATAAAGTAATTCAGATTTACCGTTATGAGGCCCCCCTCGAAGATTCTCTTGTTGCAGTAATAGCTATTGATGATAATAAAGTTACCGTTAATAATGAGATAGATATCACAGATGAAATAGCAGCTGTCAATAGGTTTAGCAATAAATTTGACGCAACAAAACAAGTGCACTTGGATTTTTTCAAAGCCAATACAGAAGCAGACAAGAAGATTGGCGTTTTTGGAGCAGGTCACCTTGCGGTTAAATACATCAATCTTTTCGGACTGCAAGAATACATTTCTTATGTTATTGATGATTCAAAAGATAAGGAGGATCTATTTATGCCGGGTTCTTCAATTCAAATAAAAGGTTCATTATTCCTATCGGAAACTGATATTTGTATTTTAGTCCTGAGCCCAGAGAGCCAGACAAAAGTCATGGGGTTAAAAAAGGATATGATAAAAGAAGGTGGGAAGTTCTATTCGGCTTTTGATAATAAATTAGTAAGCATTTAAATATATATCATATGATCCATTCAGTTATTATCGGAGGAAGTAAAGGATTAGGCAGATCGGTTGCCCAAAAATTAGTAGAGAGGGGCGACAGAGTTTTTGTTATTTCAAGAAGTGTTCCGGCAAACAAAATCGAAAATGTAAGCTACTTTGCAGCAGATATTGAAGATAAAAATGCAGTTAATGGCGTATTGGAAGAAATATGTCAAGAGGGTAAAATAAACTATCTGGTATTTTCCCAACGTTATCGTGGTTCTGGTGACTCATGGGTCGGTGAACTAGATGTGAGCATCACCGCTTCCAAATTAATCATTGAATTTTTTCAGGATAAATTTTCTGCTGGCGACAATGCAATCCTTTTTGTCAGTTCAGTTTTTGGCGAATACGTAGGTGAAGGCCAGGCCTTAAGTTATCATATGGGCAAAGCTGGAATGAATACCTTAATGCGCTATTATGCGGTTAACCTAGCCAAAAATGGGATAAGAGCAAATGCTGTAACTCCATTTACTTTTATAAAAGAAGAATCTAAAGATTTTTATAATAGTCAAACTGAACTGATGAACCTCTATAAAGATATCGTTCCATTAAAAAGATTAGGGACAGCAGATGAAATTAGTGATGTCGTTACTTTCTTGTGCAGCTATCAGGCAAGGTATGTCAACGGACAAAATTTATACATCGACGGTGGATTATCACTTGTTTGGCCCGAATCTATTGCAAGATCAATTAAAAAAATATAAGTAATGAATGACGCAGTAACAAAAAGGAGTACATGCAGATTATGTAATTCCACTAATCTGAAATTGGTTGTCAATATTAATCCTTCCCCTATTGCAGATCATTATGTGAGTAAGGAAAAATTAGATGAGCCGCAGGAAGCATATCCGCTCGATCTTTATTTATGTGAAGGTTGCGGTCATGTTCAGAACATTTATGTAGTTAACCCGGATCTCCTTTTCAGGGACTATACTTTCTTTACCTCTAATTTTAAGGGGCTCGTTGAGCACTTTAAAACATATTCTGCTGAAATAATCAATACTTTTGGACTTAAAGAGAATGATTTTGCTGTAGAGATCGGCAGTAATGATGGCACATTTTTGTTGAACTTAAAAGAAAAAGAGATTCGGGTGTTAGGTATCGACCCTGCCATTGATGCTGCCAAAGCTGCAAATGAAAGCGGAGTAGAAACACTCCCTACTTATTTTACAGATGAGCTAGCCAAACAAATTTTGAATGAGTATGGGTCGGCTGATCTTGTGGTGGCAAATAATGTGTTTGCACACAGCGATAGTTTGATAGATATTATAAGCGGCATCGAAAGGATATTAAATGAAAATGGGATCTTTGTTTTTGAGGTATCCTACCTCGCTGATATTGTAGATAAATTTCTTTTTGATACCGTTTATCATGAACACGTATCTTACCATTCTATAAATCCTCTTCAAAAAGCATTTGCAAACAAAGGGCTTGAAATATTCAATATTATTCAGAATAAGTCAAAGGGAGGGTCTATCCGTTGTTTTGTGAAAAGGATTAAATCAAAGGTGCATAACGTTGAACCGATTGTACAGTCCTATATTCAAACGGAGCAGGAAAGAGGCCTTGATAAAAGAGATATCTTTTTAAAGTTCAATGATGATATACTGAAAAGGAAGGAAGCGCTGAACAATCTCTTGGATCAGCTTTTAAAAGATGGGAAAAAGATAGCTGGTTACGGTGCTTCTACCACAGTTACTACACTGATGTGGCATTTTGAACTTTCAGCAAGGTTGCTTTTTTTGGTTGATGATAATAAAATAAAACAATACCTGTTCAGCCCCAAGAGCCATTTGCAAGTATTGCCATCAGCTGAACTGGTAAATCAGGATATTGATTATGTAGTTATCCTTGCATGGAATTATGCGGATGCCATCATGGCAAATAATAAAGCCTTTGCGGATCATGGTGGAAAGTTCATTATACCTCTTCCTGAATTAAGGGTAGTCTAATTAATATTTGCGAAAATTTTCTCATAGAACCTAATTAATGCGTCCCGTCCGGCCAGAAAATAATAGATCAGGTGTAGTATATACAGCCTTTCATAATGGTATTGCCAGTATAACAGCTAATGATATAACTACAGAGAGAGAGATTGCCTCTGAGCTAGATACTAAAAGGGCACGGATATGTTTTCATCAGGATAAGAATGACCTCGTTCATGAGATGATGATCACCTTTCATAGGGATACCTACGTAAGACCGCATAAGCATTTAGCAAAAGCAGAATCGTACTTAATCATCGAAGGTGAAATGGAAATACTTTATTTCAATGATAACGGGCAAGTTACCGACAGGATCGAAATGGGCAATTTTGAAAGCGGAAAACAATTTTACTTAAAATCAATAACCGACGCCTGGCACACTCCCTTAATTAAAAGTGAGTTTGTTACACTCCTTGAAATTACCAATGGCCCCTTCGCTGAGAATGATTGTCTGTTTGCTGATTGGGCCCCTGAATTAGGGGATAAGGCAGGTATCCGTTCTTTTTTCGAAAAATATTCATGACACTCATTTAAATACGTTTTTCTATAAATAATAAATTATGAATTTAAACATTGAAAATAAACTAGCAATAGTAACAGGCGCAGGCCAGGGAATTGGAAAGGCGATCGCTATTTCTTTGGCGGACGAAGGGGTAAAAGTGATTCTCGTGGGTCGTACTCTGGAAAAGCTTGAAAATGTAAAAAAAGAATTAAAAGGAGAAAGTAAGCATGACTGCTTTGCGATTGATTTAATGAAAGAGAATGCGATTTCCGAATTAGTTGAATATGTTACCTCCAAACACGGTGAACCAGATATTCTGATTCATAACCTTGGAGGCTCTTTTGGAGTTCCAGCAATGGGCTCTGTTGAAGATTGGCAGAAGGTCTGGTATTTTAATGTGGGTATCTCTCATGCGCTTAATCTTGCATTTATGCCTGGAATGGCGCAACGTAAATGGGGGCGAATAGTGCAGCTTTCCACACTTTCTACTCAAACGTATAATGGCTATGCTGCTTATGTATCTGCTAAGTGTGCATTAGACGGCTATGTTAAAGCAGTAAATAGGGAAGTTTCAAAAGACAATGTGATTATTTCTGCAGTCGCCCCAGGGGCTATTTTCTCAGAAGGAAGGCACTTTGCGAAGTTGCAAAGGGAAAATCCGGAGGCAATCCAGGAATATTTTAAGAATCATTTGCCGATCAACCGTTTAGGAACGGGTGATGATATAGGGCCAATGGTTGCCTTCCTTTGCTCAGATCTGGCCTCATTTTTTGCCGGTTCAATAATAGGTATTGATGGTGGAGGAATGTAAACTCAGGTGTTTTTTTAATAGTATATAAAAGATTGCTCATATTAGAAACAAACAAATATAATAATGAAAATTTTATTAATTGGCCATAAGGGGTATCTAGGCAGGGGCCTTCATGAATACTTCAAGAAAAACAATAATGACGTTGTAGGATGGGATATTGAGGATGACCTGTTTTCTCTCACCACAGATTTTCTGGTTAATGAAGGCATTGAAATGTTGATCAATTTATCAGTAGTTGCCGATAGGCAATCAGCTACTTTCCAGGTGGGACCCCCTACAGATCATATTAATGTGGGAGGTGCGAGGCATCTGGCAAATATTTTAAAGGGAACTGAAATCATGTGGATCCAAATGTCGACTCGCGAGGTATTAGGGTCAGTATATACTGAGGATGATATCATTAAAACAGAAGATGGGTATCGTCCTAAGTTTCTGGTGAGTGAAGAATTTCCATTAGTTCCATTTAATTTTTATGGTAAGTCTAAAATTATTTCTGAATTCATCTCTGAATCACATCCTTGTAGTAATGTGATCCGCCTAACCACCTGTTATACAGATTACGGCCATCCGGCTGGTAATTGGGTTGTATCCCTGATCAGGGCTGCAGTAAATAATAAGCCGGTTACACTTACCCAAGGTGGACTGCAGTTTAGGGATCCTTTGCATACTGATGATCTTGGAAGCCTTATGATTCTGCTTTGTGAGAAGAAAGTTTATGGCCATAAAATCCATGCCGGTGGCGGAAATCAAAATATGATCTGTCTTAAAGAGTTTATTTTAGGTGCCAATCCAAATGCAGATTTGACAGATATGCCAGGTGGAGATTTAGGATTCGCTTTTGATATAAGCAAAGCCAATCAGTTAACAGGTTGGGACCCACAGGTACTCGTCCGTGATAAGATACTTGTCATTGCAGAGAATATCCGTAATGGTATTACCGAGCCAGCACTTTAACAGCATTAATTTCAAAAAAAAATTAGCGTGAAACTTAGTTCTTCTTCGGAAATTGCATTAAAACAGATTTCAGAGCAAACGAAATCTTGTAACAGGATTGTTTTTGTATCGGGTAACTTTAATATTGTTCATCCGGGGCATTTACGGCTGTTAAGATTTGCCGCTGAATGTGGTGATTATCTTGTAGTTGGTGTTTATAATAAAACATCTAAGGGGGCCGTCCTTCCGGAAGAGTTGAGACTAGAAGGCATCAAATCTATCAGTTTCGTGAGTTTTGCATTTATACTGGACGAACCTCCCGTAGAGTTTATCAGTATTCTTAAACCGGCTATAGTTGTAAAAGGAACAGAATATGAGTTTCAGGAGAATCATGAGCAAAAAGCCGTGGATGGTTATGGAGGAAAATTGCTTTTTAGCTCCGGCGACATTACTTTTTCCTCGCTTGATCTTTTAAGGCAGCAGTTTAGGGAATTCAATCCCTCAACGATAATTAAACCTGATGATTTTCTGAAAAGGCACAATATTCGCTTCAGGGAGCTGAATAAGATACTTTCTAAGTGGAATAATCTGAAAGTTGTTGTTATTGGCGATTTGATTGTCGATGAATATATCACCTGTGATGCGCTGGGTATGTCGCAGGAGGACCCCACTATTGTGGTTACCCCCGTTGATACAGAAAAATTTGTTGGTGGAGCCAGTATAGTTGCAGCTCATGTGGCGGGTCTTGGAGCTAAAGTGAATTTCTTTACAGTTACTGGAAAAGATGCAACCGCTGAATTTGCCATGTCAAAATTGGTAGAATACGGTGTAGAAACACTTTTTTTTGAAGATGAGAACCGACCAACTTCCCTGAAGCAACGCTTCAGGGCGAATGGGAAGACTCTTTTAAGGGTTAGTCATTTGAGGCAGCAGGATATCACAAAAGATATTTCAACAAAAATGCTTCAGGCGATCATAGAGAAACTCGAAAATGCAAACCTGGTAATATTCTCTGATTTTAATTATGGGTGCCTTCCTCAATCCCTGGTAGACGAGTTGATAGAATATTGCAGTAACAGAAATATTTTAATGGTAGCAGATAGCCAATCATCCTCTCAATTGGGTGATGTCTCAAGGTTTAAACATATGGAACTACTTACCCCTACAGAAAGAGAGGCCCGTCTGGCGTTACGTGATTTTGGTTCGGGATTGGCTTTTTTGTCCGAGACACTTATAAATATCGCTGATGCAAAAAATATTGTGACCACATTGGGGAATGAAGGGATCCTGATCCATACTTCGTATATTGAAGAAGAAAAGTATCTATTTGACCGCCTCCCCGCCCTTAATACCGCACCGAAGGATGTAGCTGGTGCAGGCGACTCGTTTTTGGTTTGCTGTTCTATGTCTTTAGCAGTTGGAGCTACGATTTGGGAAAGTGCTTATCTTGGTTCCTTAGCCGCAGCTTGCCAGGTGGGCAGAATAGGAAACATTCCGATCACAACCAAAGAAATAGCATTCGAATTGAAACCAGCAGATGATATATGAAAGCATTGCTCTTATCTGCAGGCTTTGGAACCCGTTTAAGGCCCATTACCTCCCACATTCCTAAATGCCTGGTAGATATACATGGTAAGCCATTATTGCAATTATGGTTGGAAATGCTGAGTTCGGGAGGTGTAAAAGATATCCTTGTGAATACCCATTATCTTGCCGGCATGGTGGAATTGTTCCTGAAACAGGAAGAATATAAAGCGTGTATTACAGTTGTTTATGAAGAGGAATTATTAGGTACCGGTGGAACATTGCTGAAGAATCGAGATTTTTTTGATAATGAACCTGTTATTTTAATCCATGCAGACAATTTATCGAAATTTGATATGGCCGCTTTTATTCGCCGGCATGAAACCAGGCCTGAAGGAACAGAAATGACCATGATGACCTTTCATACAGATGCACCGAAAACTTGCGGGATTGTTGAGCTGGATGAAAACGATGTGCTTATTGCCTTTCATGAGAAGGTTGAACATCCTCCGGGTAACCTTGCTAATGGTGCAGTATATATACTTGAGCCGGGGATTTTTGATTTCCTAGAAAAAGCCGGGAAAGAGGTAATTGATTTCAGTAATGATGTTATTCCAAATTATATGGGCAGGATCTATACTGTCGAAAATAAAGTATATCATCGGGATATTGGAACAATCGAAAGTTACGAAGCTGCGCTAAAAGAATTTCCTCCAAAGACCCAAATCATCTAAATATTGAAGTCAATGGATGATAAGACTGGGGACATTACAATTAAACAACGTAAATCAAATTTGGCTTTTTTGAATTTAAAGATAATGGGAGCCCTTAACAGGCTTGAATTAGATCGCGCGGTTTTTTATGGTCTCATAACAAAGCTTTGGGGGTTGTGCTCTGGGCCGGTTACGGCAATTCTTATCGCAACCAAATTTACCCCGGAAATTCAGGGGTATTATTACACTTTCGCTACGATACTTGCTTTGCAGGTGTTTATAGAATTAGGGCTTGGAACCGTTATTATCCAGTTTGCCAGTCATGAATGGTCAAAATTAAAATTAAATGAGTCCGGCCACATTGAAGGTGATAATGATTCTCTGTCACGCCTTTCAAGCATCGCGGTTATTGCTTCAAAGTGGTACTTCATAGGAGGGCTGCTGGTTACCATTGGAGTTGGGATAGGTGGCTATATATTTTTTTCAACTTCTCCTGATACAGGCGTGCATTGGCGCTCACCATGGTTCACTTTATGCGTAATTGAAGGTATTTCTATATGCCTTGTACCAGTCTGGTCATTATTGGAAGGTTGTAACCAGGTAGGCAGGCTCTATACGTTCCGGTTTTATAAAGGGTTATTAGCGAGTATAAGTATTTGGGTGGGTATGTTACTGGGTGCAGAATTGTGGACAACCGTAATATCCGCTATTTCGGCAGTTATTTTTTCCCTGATTTTTTTGCGCAAGGGGTATTGGCAATTTTTTAAAACCTTGCTTTATTCAAAAATTGATGGACCTAAAATAAACTGGAGGAACGATATGTTGCCCATGCAATGGAGGATTGCATTATCATGGATAAGTGGATATTTCATTTTTTCATTTTTTGTGCCCATACTCTTTAAATATCAAGGGCCTCTTGTAGCCGGACAGATGGGAATGACCTGGAGCATAATTTCTATTGTTGGGGCCTTATCAGCATCATGGCTTTCGCCGCGTGCCCCTCAATTCGGAATATTGATCGCTCAAAAAAAATATGAGGAACTCGACCGCCAATTCTGGAAAACAACAAAAATTGTTTTAGGAATTTCAGCGTTCCTAGCTTTTATGATCTGGCTTTTTGTTTATATTTTAAATGTTTTGCCAAATAGTTGGGCAATAAATTTTGCGCCCAGGATTCTATCGCCTTTGCCAGTAGGATTATTTTTAATGGCACAATTTGTTTATACCATAGCATCACCATTTTCAACGTATCTGCGGGCACATAAAAAAGAGCCGTTAATGGTCTTTTCAATAGTATACGCTGTTTTTGTAGGATGTTCAACTTTCTTTCTGGGCAAAAAGTACTCTGTAACTGGCATCGCTGCTGGCTACCTGATTGTGAACATTATTCTAATGCCGGTTCTATTTTTTATTTGGAATTATTTTCGACAAAAATGGCATGAAGACATTTAAGACCTTAATCCTATTTCTTTGAAATCTTTAGCATAAAAATTATTATATAAAAGCCTGAATTCCTGATCAAAGGATAATATCTAAAACAATGAAAAAAGAAGAAAACAAAAATACACCAGTAATGTATGAGTATTATAGTGAGCAGGAAATATTGCCGACTTATGCAAAGTTTAAATCCGAAAATGATTTAATAGAATATGAAGGCAGAAGAAAAAATATTTTCCTCCATAAATTAAACCTTCCCATTGCTGTCTTCAAAGATGCAAAGTTGTTGGAGTTTGGTCCTGATTCTGGTGAAAACGCTCTGGTATTTGCTAAGTGGGGTGCCTCATGTACTTTATGTGAACCAAATCTGAAGGCTCATCCATTTATTAAGGAATACTTCGATCGTTTTAACCTTTCCTCAAAACTGGTTGAACTGAAGAATAATTCTATCGCTGGTGATAATTCAAATCTTAAGCCTGGTGAATACAATATAATTATTGCTGAAGGATTTATATATACAGTTAAACCCGATTCAATATGGATGAATTTATTTTCAAGATTAATTGCCAAAGAGGGCCTCGTAGTAGTCAATTATCTTGACACAAATGGAAGTTTCTTTGAGCTGCTCTTAAAGGTTATTTATAATGCTGTTAAAAAGGCAAAGGGCATGAACACATTAGAGGCGGCCACTGCGGTTTTTGATACAAAATGGAAATCGATTCCTCATACCCGCTCATTTGAATCGTGGATCATGGATGTGATGGAAAATCCTTTTGTGCGACTAAACTATTTTATAGAACCTCATGCTTTATGTCAGCAAATGCACAATCTGGGATTTGCATTATATTCATCTTTACCATCTTACAAAAATGGGTTGGCAGTGGAATGGGTAAAAAAACCATGGAAAGCTGATGAAGCAATTCAATCTCAACTCGAATTTATAACACAAAACAGGCTGAGCCATTTTTTTGGACAGGAATGCTTCCTTACCCAGCCTGACGAAGAATTAGTAAAAATTCTTGAGGCTTTATTGTCGAACACAGATGATCTAATTGATAATTTTGATGTCGAAAAATTGAAAAAATGTCAAGAGCATTTGGCGCTAATTGCAAGTGCTCTTGATTCAGGTAAGGTTGTGATACCAGACGTGAGAAGCCAACAACTACGGGATAGTATTGCCAGTATGAAGAAAATATTTCAACTTATTGAACAAAACAATATCCAGGAATTAATAACTTTTTGTAATTCAGATCACTCATTTATTTCAAGCTGGGGTAACCCAACACATTATGCAGTGTTTATTAAACAATAAACTATCTAAAATAAACCAATTTATTGTTTACCATATACATTTTAATGCATAATGGAAATATAATTTAGAGCTCTGAGTTGTGCTAACAGATAAAACAAAAAGTAGTGGGGCGGTAAGAATACTTCGAACAATATTCAATCGTGCCAGGAATATCCTTCAACTTCCAATAATTGGAATATGGAAATTACAGGCAATAAAAAGTTCAAAGGAAGCATTTGTTCGACCACCTAATGCAAATCATGCAGTTTTTGTATGCGACCAAATCAATGTACGTGCAATAAAACTTGCTTTTGCATTAACTGGTAAAGGATGGAAGATAACCTTGTTGCATAGGGAGGAACTGCCTTATGATGTCTCAGATTTTTTTTTTGAAACTAAAAAAATCAAGCATCGATGGGATGCGCTCCTGCTAGCCTCCAGAAGCTCAGCCGGTATATACCATGTTTTTTCGAATTATCATTTCGAGCTTGCATCTATGTTCACGAGGTATAAACCTGGTAAAGTCGTATTTGATAGTTATGATTTATTGACAGGGATGTTTAAAGATGCTGCGAGTATTACCAGTTATA
This sequence comes from Pedobacter sp., assembly GCA_036677005.1. GTDB lineage: Bacteria > Bacteroidota > Bacteroidia > Sphingobacteriales > Sphingobacteriaceae > Daejeonella. Next base: position 26,752 of record JAKFBV010000098.1, on the reverse strand, counting down.
CCGACCTTGAACAATACTGTTATACTCATGCAGACGGAATTTGTTCCAGAGATCTGAGGATCCAGTATCTAATAAAACTCGGGTATAAACTTCCTAAAAGAATATTATTTTCAGAGTATTGTTGGCCCGAAAAGAAATTTATCCGGTCACCAAAATTGAATGATGGAATACACGTTGTTTATGTTGGAAGTATTGAACCAAATCCCGAATCACCTGTAGGATATTTATATGAATTAGCATCTCATTTGAGTAGTGCCGGTATTCATTTACATATTTATCCTTCTCACATGAGTATCATTAACCTATTAAAGACCAATATGCTTCGGTTTTTGACTCCTGATGTTATTGAAAAATATGTTCATATTCATGAAACGATTTCATTGCTTACCTTGAGAGAAGAAATTTCTAAATATCATTATGGAATTTTAATTTCTTCGAAAACAATGGATTTTGGGGAAGATAATGAAACCTATTTTGAGCATATGGGTGATTATTTCCTTCCATCAAAATCTTTCGATTATCTTGATGCAGGACTTTTTACACTTTCTCAAAATGCAAAGTATGTCCGTTTTATGTTGGAGAGATATAAAAATGGCTGTGTGGTAAGTTCGTTCGAGGAAATTGTTGAAATCTGTAAACACAAACCACCAGGTAAAGTCGTTGTTCCATCTGCGCTTTTGCTGGAATCAAATGCAGATCGTTTGGTAAAATTTTATTTGAGCTTGTAAATAGGAGTTCGATGTTTAAGAAAAGTTTATGAAATTGTTTACCCTACACATACCGGCGAGTATACAGATTAAAAGGAGACTTAAAGATTTAATTCTGCCAATAATTTTAAAATTATTTAGAGGAAGATCCCGTAGCTTTTCTAATTATGAAGATGCCCTAAAATTGTGTATCACTGATGCTTACGAAGAGGAAGAGTTAATTGAGGTTATTCTGAAAAAAACTAAACGTTTTTCAGAAAATATCAAATCAGGTGTTATCACAATTTGGGATACAAGTGCTTATAGTTTATTGGCTATAATAAATCCCATTATTGAAAATCAATCGAAGAGTGTTAATGTTTTAGATTTTGGTGGTGCTTGTGGGGCTCATTATTTTCAAATGAGAAGCCTCATTGAAAAAAACTTAAAACTGAATTGGGTTGTTGTAGAAACTCCTAATATGGTAAGATTTGCAAAAGAATTAGAAACAGAAGAACTTTCATTTTTCGATAATATTGGTGATGCAATAAAGAGGCTTGGCCATATTGATATTGTTCATACTTCTGGAACACTTCAATGCCTCGACAATCCTCAAAAATACTTGTCTGATATCCTGAATTGCAATGCAAAATGGGTGCTGTTTAATAGACTTGGGCTAAATGCACGGGATAAGGACGTTGTCACCATTCACTCGTCTATGTTAAGCTGGAATGGAATAGGAGAATTGCCGGATGGGTATACAGATAGAATAATTAAATATCCGTTTTACTTTCTTTCAGAAAGAAAGTTCTTTGACCTTTTGGATGAAAAATACAAAGTGATTGCAAAATTTAATGACCAAAGTGGAGTGTATGCTGTAAGAGGTGCAGAAATCGTTGGTTATGGATTATTATGCAAAAGGAGCTCATAATTTACTAAAAAGTACCTGGGTTAAGGGTTTTGATTTTCTTTATAAAAATGAAAGAATCTTCAAAAGGATAACTTTAAGCCGATGACAAGAATGGGATTACCCAAATTTGTGGTTCCGTAGGCAAATTAAGTAAGGCGGCCAAAGTTAATTTGAGTAGTGCATAAATCACAAAAAAATACCTAAAATTTGTCAGTTTATAAATCGTTAAATTCAAATCTGTCAAAAATTGAACCTAAAGGGAAGCCTGTTTCGTGGATATCCCTTTTAATAATTATGATATTTTGGGCCTCTTTGTTTAGTCCGGGCATTTTTGCGGAAATCGGCTATATAAAAGGACAAATTATTGTTGTTGCTCTGTGGACTATATCACTTATCTTTTCAGGTAAAAATGCTTTAGATACTGCAATTAAAAATATAAGTACTCATTCTCTTCAGGTATTACTATTACTTGCTTTTGTTCTCATTAATGCTGCCTATTGGTTATTGGGCAGAGGTGATAATGCGGCCTATGGATCTTTTGTGAAATCTTTAATCCTGCTGACGCTTTATATTTCCATCCTTGTCCAACTTAAAAATAATTATCAGAATTATCGGATTGCTACTATAATTATCATAGGCATTTACGCACTAATTTCAATATATGTCATCCCCATATTATTCCTAAACCCTTTCATTGCACGGCTCTATGAGTTTGGTGCCGATGAGATTCCCTGGTTCGGTTCCTGGGGCTTTTTTCTTCCAATTGGAATGGCAATGCCATGTTTTATTGCGATATCGCTCAAGCAACGTGGATTTTTAAAGATTTTGTTGTTGGCCTCTTGTTTTATCATATCAGTAATGGTCCTTTTATCTACTTTTGCAGCATCAATACTTTTGCTCATAATGGGATGTATAGGATTATACTTCCTCTCAGTAAAAAGTAAGAAAAAATTTATTTTAATTATGGGGGGCATCCTAGTTGTGTTCGTTTTGTTTATAAGTTCACTTGACCTAAGTGAGATACCACAGCTCGAACATATGGTTTATAAGATCCCTGCACTGTTTAATACGACATCGGGAATTGATGAAAATGACCCCCGGATAAGGGCATCCTTGGTTGGGATTTCTTTAAACACTTTTATCAATAACCCATTATTTGGAGTTGGTCTCTACGGAGCAAGAAATGATGGTAATAATCTTATTGGGCTGCATTCAGGAATTATTGATGGTTTGGCTCAATATGGTTTGTTTGGAATAATATGGTATTTTGGTTTTTTGATGTTTTGTTGCAAAAGACTGATCCGCTCTATGAAATTTGATCGTTACGATTTAATTAATCAGGCACGTTCAATTACCTGTATTCTATTTTTTATTGGTACAATAATCAACCCGGTTTTAATTGAAACAGCTTTCTGTAGCTTAGTTTTTATTCTTGCATTTTCACCTATAAGCAATATAGGCGTTAAACCTAAAACTCAATATCTCATCAGAGAAAAATCATCCGCCCTTGAGTAGTAATCAGGTATTCAATTAATATAACACTGTTTGGGTAAGTATATAACTATTAATTAATTATAATAATGATTTCAAATCTCGTTACCTATTTAGCACGTTTAAAAGGTTTAAGAAAAATAACTGATTTTATTGGATGGCATCCCCTTCGCGATGGAGCATGGAGAAATAGGACAAACTATGAGCCCCAGGTTCGTGAAGTGATTAATAATATTGTAAAAAAGGGATGGGTCTGTTTGGATATAGGATCAAATATCGGTATCATAACCGATATGTTAGCCAGCCAATCCGGCTCTGGTGGAGAAGTTATCGCTTTTGAAGCTTTTAAAGGAAATGCAGAACAGCTTAAAAAGTATTTAAAAAAAGAAATAAAAGCAGGATATGTCAAAGTGTATAATTTAGCGGTATCGGATGGAAGTTTAGATCATTTATGGTTATACCCTGGCCGAAACAGTGCTGCAGGTGAATGGAATATCAAGGGCCAGGATTTAGATGGAATAGAAACCGAAGCGCGTTTGAAAATAAAGTCAACCTCACTGGATGATTTCTTTTCTAAAGATTTTAAAGTTGATTTTATTAAAATTGATGTTGAAGGTGCCGGAGGACAGGTTCTGGAAGGGGCAAAAAGTCTCGTTGAAAGGTCCATGCCAGTGATTCTCATGGAGTTTCACAATCCTGAAGAATGGGTTGCCAGACATCAATTATTGTCCCTGGGTTATCGGTTTTATAATTTGGATGGAAGCCCTATTCCTGATGATAGTGATCATGACCGGGTATATTTATGCTACGCTTTACCCGCCTCTTTCGAAAAAAAAAATTAGAAAGATGAAGTTGAAAATTTATACGGGAAAGGAATATCTTCGATCAGGAGCAAAGTACACGCATATACCATTATTATACCCATTTTGGGGTGAGTGCGATTCCGGACAAGAACATATAGATCATGGGAGGTTTGATGAATTTACCGATATAGGGAATAAACTATTCTCTTTGGTGTCAATGGATGAAGCAGATGTTTTTGTACTCCCAAGTGAATGGCCAGAAGATGATCATTACCCTGAAGCAAATGGCCTTTTCGAAAAAGCCTCTGATCTCAAAAAGCAAGTGTTAATCTTTTTCAACAATGACTCCGATAAAAAGATCCCTGTTGAAAACGCAATTATTTTTCGCACTTCTTTTTATTTTTCTAAACGTATGTCCAATGAGTTTTCTTTGCCAGCTTGGAACATAGATTTTTTGAATTACCTACCCTCCAAAAAGTTATTAATAAGGGAGAAATCAGATGTTCCTACAATAAGCTATTGTGGATATGTAGATTACTATAAGGTACTTGACAAAAGTTTTGCTTATCACATAGCAAGATCTATTTTATATGGATCTGAGACAAATCCCGGCAAGCCTTTACGTGGTAAAGCTGTCAGGATTCTTAAGAACAGCCACAAAGTGAATTCTAACTTTATTATTAGGTTGAAAACTCTGAATTATAATGATAGTTCATCAGAAACTACGCGCTTAGAATATTTTCAAAACATTTTGAATTCTGATTATGCACTTGTGATACGTGGCAAGGGTAATTTTTCATATCGTTTGTATGAGGTTTTGAGCTGTGGGCGTATTCCGGTATTTGTTAATACGGAATGTGTATTACCTTTCGAAGATATTATTGACTGGAAAAAATACATGGTCTGGGTTGAGGCAGACGAGATTAACGCTATTGCTGATAAAGTAGCTGAATTTCATGCTGCACTTTCAGAAGATGAATTTCAGCAACTCCAGATATCAATTAGAAAACTATATAAAGAATGGATTAGTCCCATCGGGTTTTATTCAAACATGTGGAAATGTTTTAGGCCTTTTAAAATAGAGCAAAAAGGAGTGATGTCAAGTCATTAAAATAATTCATATTGCCAAAACCTATTTCCTTGAGTAAGCAGAATACAACCCTAAGTAATGTCCGGATCACATTCGGTTTGATTGTATTGAATGGGATGCCATTTATTAAATATAATCTTCGTGCCTTGTATCCATATGCTCACCAAATTATCGTAGTGGAAGGCGCAGCACCATCTTCGAAAAAGGTAGCTACAAAAACAGGACATTCCATTGATGGTACTCTTGAAATGCTTAGGCAGTTTCAGAACAAAGAGGACCCGGAGAAGAAAGTAATAATTGTTACCGCTGAAGATGAAGGGAATACGGATGGGTTTTGGTTAGAGAAAGATGAAATGTCTCAGGCCTACGCTAAACGGGCAACCGGAAATTATTTATGGCAAATTGATGCAGATGAATTTTATCTTGAAAGGGATATAGAAAAAATCTTAAAGTTGTTAGACGAAGATCCTGAGATCAAAGCGATTTCTTTTTCCATGCGTACATTTTGGGGTTCGCCCAACTATATTGTAAATGGCTATTTTCTTGATAAATTTATTGTTCATCGAATTTTTGCATGGGGACTCGGGTATAAATACCTGAGCCATAGGCCTGTAACAATTGTTGATAATCAATCAAGAGATCTAAGGTCCTTCAAATGGTTAACTCCTAAAGATATGAGGAGAATGGGTGTTTATATGTATCACTACGAACTGCTTTTCCCAAAACAGGTAATAGAGAAATGTGGGTATTATGCGGGAGCAGAATGGACAACTGCATTAAGGCAAGCAAATGAGTGGGTTCAAAATTGTTATTTGAAACTTGGAAAACCCTTTCGAGTACATATGATGTATAATCATGTAAGTTGGTTGGAAAGGTTTACTACCGGGCATCCTCTCCAGGTGCAGGAAATGATTAAAGCGGTAAATGCAGGAAGATATGAAGGGATAGGGTTTCGTAATATGGATGATGCGGATAAACTGCTGTCTGAGACTAAGTATCAGGTACAATGTCTTATATTAAAAGGGTTGATTCCACTTGACAGAGCGGCCCATAATTTCAAGAATCAATTGAGAAAGACCATAGTAGGGAGTATTTTAATAAAAATAAAAGAACTCATTAACATTCATTATTAAGTAAACATCTCAAATATAATTATGAAGGCTCTATTAAAGAAGACTTTACTGGGTAAAGCATTAATCAGTTTTAGAAATAAATTCAATGGTAACCTGACTCTCATTGAACAAAGTAAAGTATCACAAAAGCTTTTGGATGGCTGGAAGTCTGCAGATATTCCTAACAAACAGGGTTTGATTACCAATGAAGAGTTGAGCAAGATGTATTCAGGTGTGATAATGAAGCCATTTCAGGTTCTTGCCGATTGTATAAAGTTAATAAATATTGAAAACAGCAAAATGATTGAGATTGGGTGCAGCACAGGCTACTATTATGAGGTGCTTTCACATTTGCTTGGCACGAAAATTCAATATACAGGTGTTGATTATTCGGCACCAATGATTAATGAAGCTATAAAAAAATATAAGGATGTAACCTTTAAAGTAGCTGATGCTACAGAATTACCCTTTAAAGATCGGGAATTTGATGTCGTTATTTCGGGTTGTTGTTTGTTACATATTGCTGATTATTCCAAAGCAATTTCAGAATCGGTGCGAATTGCCAGACAATGGGTGATTTTTCACCGAACTCCGGTTGTAAAAGGACCGACACAATATTTTCAAAAGAAAGCCTATGGCGTTCCCTGCGTAGAAATTCATTTCAATGAAGATAGTTTTATTGAAATTTGTTCACAAAATCAACTTTCCCTGCGTTATACCTTTGATGATGATGTCACTGAAAATGAAGAGTTTTCTCATAAAACGTATGTTTTCGAAAAAGCCATCATGCTAAATTGAGGAGTTTGAGAGGAAGGATTATAATACCATAATGATATAATAGGGACTAAATAGATGATTAATTTTTGTACATATTTTGATATTAATTATATCCATAAAGGGCTTGCACTCTATGATTCGCTTGTCAATACAGGCAGTGAATTTAAACTATGGATATTGTGCTTTGATGATAAAGTATACGAAGTTCTGGGAGAACTTAACCTTTCTCATGCAATACTGATCTCAGAGAGTGAATTTGAATATAATGATGAGTCATTGGTAAATGTAAAAGGGTCAAGGTCAAGGGTTGAATATTATTGGACATCCACTGCAAGCCTTCCGCTGTACATTTTTAAACAGGATCCTGCTATTGAGGTATTGATTTACTTAGATGCCGATATTTTCTTCTTTTCATCACCGGTAGCTATACTCAATGAACTGGGCGATGGAAATATTCTGATAGTACCCCATGATTACTCCTTTGAATTTAATGAGGGCCATTCAGAAGCAGGGATATATAATGTTGGAGTTATGGCATTCCGAAACAACAAGGATGCTATTGAATGCCTGCAATGGTGGAGGGAACGCTGTATTGAATGGTGCTTTTGGAAGTATGAGAATGGTCAAATTGGTGATCAAGCCTATTTAAATGACTGGCCGGAACGATTTAAGAAAGTGGTTGTTTGTGAAAATATCGGGATAAACGCTGCACCATGGAATATTGCAAAATATGGACTTAGTTTGGATGAGAATGGGAAATATTTTGCCGGATCAATCCCCATGGTGTGTTATCATTTCCACTACCTAAGGATCTGTAATTCCAAATTTTCATTCATTGGAGGATTTAAGATCAATTTACCTACTAAAATATTGGCAATTATATACCGTCCCTATATTAATGCACTAAATTCAGCAAAAAATCTACTTTTTGCTAATAAGTTTAAAATCGAGATTCCTAAATCGGGGATACCTTGGCGCTATATGGCTGGGAGGATTAGGAAAAATCAACCACTAAGACATTTTTTGTGGATAAAGGAAAGTAATGCTTTGAATGACTAATGCTCCATACAATGAAACGGAATATTTATGGATATCCAAAACTCAATGGGAGTGGCTTGGGGAATTTATTATGGATATGGGCTAAATGCTTTGTTTGGTGCAAGGATAATGATGCGAAGTTAATCGCGCCATCCTGGGTGCAATTTCATCCCAACCGTATCATAAGAAGGAATCCCGATTTGCGCTTATATTGGCGCTATTTTATTAATAGAGGATATATTAATGGCCCGGAAAAGTATTACAGATTATGGAAACATCGTACTATTTCTGCAGATGATGCAGAAAAAAAGGAAATTAGTAATTTCTCAGGAAAAGTTGTTTTTTCTGAACTTGGTGCTTTTACACCATTGATTGGTCGGCATAAGGAAATTTACGATGAATTGATCCGTATCACCCATCCACGCTGTATACCACCGGCTAAAACGTTTCCATTTGTGGCTATGCATATTAGGAGAGGAGATTTTGGAAAAGGGACTGCAGAGCAGCTATATGGAGGTGCAACAAATTTGCAGGTGCCGCTTGAGTGGTATATTGCATCATTGCGTGCCCTCAGAGATGCGATCGGATTTTCATTTAAAGTAATTATCTTTTCTGATGGGAGCAATGATGAGATAGGTCATTTGCTTAGAGAACCAAACGTGGAACGTTCTAATGATAAAAATGCATTAAGGGATCTACTTCTAATGTCGTCTGCAGCAGGTTTATTTGCATCCCGGTCTTCATTTAGTCTTTGGGCATCATACCTTGGCCAAATTCCTGCATTGTACCATAGTGGTGCAAAACCATGGCATGAAAGTGTTATCCATACGAAACCTGCCTTTAGCTTAGAGCCTGAATGGGAGGAGAGTTTGCCATTACCAGTTACTTTTACTGCAGCAGTATCTTCAAGGCTAACTGTAGATAAAAATCTATAGCTACATCAATTTATAATTCAGAAGTTGAAAAAAATGTAATATTTTAGCGGACTTTTGCTTGTTGTTTAATATTATTTAAGGGGCAAATTTATAAGATAGTAAAATCAATATGTCAAAAAATATAAGAAGGGTAAATAAATGGGGATAAAGGATACTATTCATCGATTTTCACGGAAGTTAGGATATGATTTTAGGCGATATACACCTGAAAATTTCCCTGCTCTAAAACGTGTGAAAATTATAAAATCTGAGAATATAAATCTTGCCCTTGATATTGGTGCCAGTGAAGGGTTCTATGGGATCGAACTTCGTGAATGCGGTTATACCGGGCGAATCATTTCATTTGAACCATTGGCTCAATCTTACGAAAGTTTAAAAATCAGAAGTTCAAAAGATAAAAAATGGGATTGTTTTAATGTAGCCTTGGGAGATGTTAATAAAGAGGTGGAAATGAGTGTTTCCGGGCGTGTTACGAGCAGTTCTTTACTTCCTATGACTGAGACCCATATTAGCGCGATGCCCCCTAGCGCGACTATCTCAAAAGAAAGGATAGTGGTAAGAACATTGGATTTATTCTTGGGAAGTGAGATTAAACCTGACGAACGTATTTATATGAAAATAGATGTCCAAGGGTTTGAAATGTTAGTGTTAAAAGGTGCCGAGAAGATATTAAATCAAGTTGTTGCAATGGAATTAGAGCTTTCATTGGCTCAATTATATCAGGGTGGGCCTCTTTTTATTGATATGTTAAACTATATGGAAGATCTGGGATTCATGGTTGTATCTTTGAATCACGTATTCTCGGATGCTAATACTGATCAGTTATTGCAGGTAGACGGTATTTTTAAAAGGAAAGCTTTTAAAACTGTGTAAGCCGTTCATATTAAACCACTTTTATATTTTTCCGACTTTTTTATACTTTTTCACCATGTATTGTTGTAAATTTTTGTAATGCTTACTTTTTTATCAAGCCCGAAACCTTTCATAGGAAACGACAAGGAAAACCAGTACCGTGCAATCAGGAGCTGGTTAGTAGCAGTAAAGGGTGCCGAAGTTATTTTATATGGTGACTCAGAAGGTATTGAAGAAGCTGGTCGTGAACTGAATGTTAGCATAGTAAAAAACATCTCCTCTTCACCTAGTGGGGCGCCATATTTTGGAGCAATTGCTGAGCACGCGGGAAAGCATGGAAAATACGATGTCCAGGTTTATTTAAATTGCGATATTCTTTTATCGGGGATATATAAGGCATCTCAGGTTATACAGTTTGATAAATTCCTTTTTATTGGGCAAAGAATTGATCTTTTTCCAGGTGTGATAGTAGACCCACATCCTGATGAATATAGCCATCTGGTTAAAAAACTTTTTGAAAAAAATCAAATAAAAATTCATGAAGCTACCGGGATCGACTACTTTATGTTCACCAGGAATATGTGGCAAGGATTGAGTCAGATCGCAATCGGCCGGGGGGGATATGACAATGCATTATTGTCTTTTTGCAAACAAAATCGCTATCCAATTATTGACGGAACATTATCAGTTATAGCATTGCATCAATTTCATGATTATAATCACATTCATGGGAAAGAAGAATTCGTGTTTTATGGCTCAGAAGCTCGGCAGAATCTTTTGGTGGCGGGAAGGTATAGCCTGCTAACTGTTTCTGATGCAGATTATATACTAGATAATTATCGCTTAATATATTCCGCCTGTCGTAGGGATTATCTTCGGGGAATAGAACTCAAATTTAGATATATAAAAAAATGGCAAATTGCAAGTTTGCTTTTGCGTGGAATATGGCGGGTACTTTACGCAGTAAAATTAGTGCGGAAAAAGGAGTACAAACTGGATTCCCTTATTGAAACCAACCATCCAATATTTACTCCGGATAGTCAATTAGTTGTAACAGATGACCTTACGCAGGTAAATGCGTATTTCTGATCAAATATACCTGAACAAAATAAAATGAATATTATACAGTTTTTCAGACAATTGATTAGGAACAACCATTCTATAAGAAGTTTTGTTGCCTATAATCTCGCTTCTTCTGGCCTTTTTGATAAATTCATACTCGATAATCCAATAAGCGAAATATGGGAAAAGCGGATAGAAGATGTTAAAAATTGTCCAGACAATGCACATATTACCAGAGTAGCAGATGCTGGAAAAGTTGTAAAAGGCAAACAGATAATGCATAACGGATTGAAAATCCACTTAGGAAGTTATTATGGACCAGAAGTAGCTATTCAGTTAATAATTAATAAAGGGGTTCATGAGCCTCAAGAAGAATATGTTTTCCAGGAAGTCCTAAAAGCAGGCATACGAAAAGGTGCCACAATGGTTGAACTTGGTGCTTTTTGGTCATTTTATTCCATGTGGTTTAATTCGGAGGTAGAAAACGCAAAAAATTACATGGTTGAGCCAGATAAATTCAATATGGGTTTTGGTATAAGAAATTTTAAATTGAATAAAATGAGTGGCAACTTTACGAATGCATTTGTTTCTTCAAAAAGTGATAAGACTACATCCCCGGAAACGATTTGTATTGATGACTTTGTCAATACAAATAATATTGATTTCATAGATATATTACATTCAGACATCCAAGGCTATGAATTTGAAATGTTAAAGGGAGCTGAGAGTTTTATAGATAAGGACAAAATTGGATATTTGTTTATTTCCACTCATGCGAATGATGTACATTATGACTGCCTGAATTTCTTAAGTAGTAAGAATTATTTAATTCTGGTAGATATTGATGTTGATAAAACATTTTCAATAGATGGGCTAATTATTGCCAGATCCAAGAATTACCATGGATTAAATGAAATAAAGGTATCTTTAAAGGAGAACTAACATTAGCCTCCAGCACTGTATTAGTCATATTAATTGGGTGAATGGAAAACGTGACTCGGGTCGGTATCTTCAATAATATAGCTCCTTTATATATTAGGCCATTATGGGATAAGTTATTAGAGCCGGGAGATATTAGATATACTTTTATTACATCTTCCAAAGGGCATGAAGGTATAAAGACGATTGACCCAACTGAATTCTTAAAAACCAGTGACAGAAAAGCCCCGGTTTGGTATTTTGTAAAAAATATATACTTAGCAAAAATTCTGGTTTACCAAATTGGCGTACTAAAATTGGTTCTTAAAAACGAATTTGATGTATATGTTTTTGCCGGTGATATGTACACTATTTCAACATGGTTGGCAGCAGCTATATGTAAGATCAGGGGTAATCCGGTTTTTTTTTGGGGTCACGGCTATTATGGAAACGAAGGATTTTTTAAGAAAAACATTCGCCTTTTATTCTATCGAATTGCAGACTATCATTTTCTATATGGGAATAGGGCAAGGAAGCTTCTAATTAATATGGGGTTTAATGCAGATAGATTGTTCACTGTATATAATTCTTTAGATTATCGTACCCATAAAATGCTTTATGCTAATAAGGATCAGCATACATTGCGTCAACTAAAGAAAAAATTTTTCCCCGATAGGGAGCATTATCCGACTATGCTTTTCATCGGCAGACTCACAAAAAGAAAAAAAATATCTCTGTTAATTAATGCTATTCGTCTTCAAAGGGAAAAAGGGAATGAGTTTAATTGTATATTAGTTGGTGATGGCCAAGAAAAAGATAAACTACTATCTGAAATCCACGAATTTAAACTTGGAGATTGTTTTTACTTTTATGGCTCCTGTTATGATGATGCAGAAAGTTCTAAACTTATTATGCTGTCCGATTCCTGCGTTTCCCCGGGAAATGTAGGATTAACAGCTATTCATTGTCTGTCATTAGGTACCCCAGTGATCACCCATGACAATTTTAATAATCAAATGCCGGAAGTAGAATCAGTTATAGAGAATAAAACTGGTTTTTACTTTGAAGAAAACAATGTTGAAAGTTTATCAGAAGCTATAGAGAATTTTGTGGGTGGGGATCAGAAGCAATTAATGGAAGCGGCTTGCATTAATATGATAGAGGAAAATTTTAATCCACAAAATCAATTCAAGATTATATCCGAGGCAATCAAGAAAGCATATTCAGTCCATTAACTTAACAAACATATAAATTTAATCATAACCTATGCCAGATATTTTAGATTTGAAAACCTTTACCGACGAAAGAGGGAATTTGACTGTAGTAGAGAAAGTACTGCCATTTGAAATCAAAAGAGTTTTTTATATATATGGTGTGGATGATTCCTCGCGTGGTAATCACCGTCACAAACAGACTATACAGGCGGCAATCTGTCTTAAAGGGACTTGCAGGATACTTGTTCAAAGTGGTAAAAATGAACCAGTACAATACTTTACCCTAGACAAACCATCTAAATGCCTGGTTATTCAACCAGAGGATCATCATTGGATGGATCAATTTACAAATGATTGCATATTAATGGTATTTGCTTCAGAATATTATAACCCTAACGACTACATTTTTGAAACCTATGATTAGGTTTAAAACAAATTGGAGAGAAATTAACATCGATTATGAAAATACAACATTATAGTCTTTTTAATAATTCTTCTAAGATCCTGAACTGGGAGGCATTGAGAAACGATGAATCTGAAGCACCTTATTTTCTGCCGTATTCACGTGAAGAATTTCTTAAAAAGGTTGATACCCTAAGCCCATCTAAAGCCGCCGAAATCATTATAAATGAAACTGTGAATTTAAAAATCCAGAAAGCCTTTTCAATAGGATGTGGAATAGCCTCACTGGAATACCAGATCAAAAAATTTTCGAAATTATCAGTTATAGTATCTGATTACAACTCAAGTGTATTGAGGCTGAAAAATTATAATATTTTTGATGATTGTTTGCAGCTAGATGCTTTTATGGATATTTTCCCTGTCGACGAAAGTTATCTGATGATCTTTCCCAGGATAGATACAGAATTTGACGATCAACAACTTGAAACCTTATTTTTAAAATGTAAGATCGCGGGTATAAAATATATCTGGTTCATCCCGGCAGAATTATTAAATTTTAAAATTTTTATTGTTGAATTAAAGATTTTACTCGTGAGCATTTTAAAAGGGAAATCCAGAGTGTTTTGTGGTTATGCACGTTCAAAAAGCGCATTTAGAAGGCTTTGGGGAAAGCATTACAGATTGGTCAAAGAGTATGAAGCAGAAAACAGATTTTTTTTATTACAAGCAATAGAATAATAACAAAAATGATTGAATACGAGAACTTAGGAAGACTTAATACGCCATTTTTTGAATCCTTTAAGGCAAAATTCGACGAAATGCTTTTTTCAGGTTGGTATATTCTGGGAAAAAATGTTGAAAATTTTGAACAGGAATATGCTCACTTTACGAAGTCAAAACATTGCATCGGTTTAGCAAATGGTCTTGATGCACTTAGTTTAGCACTTCGTTGTTTCGATTTTCCTGTGGGATCGGAAGTCATCGTACCCTCAAATACTTACATTGCTACAATTCTCTCAATTGTACAAAATGGTCTAAAGCCAGTATTAGTAGAGCCTGATATTAATACGTATAATATCGATCCTTCTAAAATTGAGGAAAAAATCACGTCAAATACCCGTGCTATAATGGTGGTACATCTTTACGGAAAATGCTGTGAGATGGATACTATTCTTTCCATTGCCAATAGGTTTGATTTACGTGTAATTGAAGATTGTGCGCAATCACATGGGGCAAAGTTTAAAGAGAAAATTTCAGGTACTTTTGGAGATTTTGGGGCACATAGCTTTTATCCTACCAAAAACTTGGGTGCCTTGGGCGATGCAGGAGCAGCTACTACAAATAATGACCAACTGGCATTAAAATTAAGAACGCTTCGTAATTATGGATCAATAATAAAATACAATAATGAATATGTAGGGTATAACTCCAGGTTAGATGAAGTCCAGGCAGGATTTTTAAGTATTAAGTTAGCTTCATTGGACAGAATTACCAATCATAAGCGTTATCTGGCCAATCTTTATCTGGAGAATCTTAAGGATGACTTTATAAAACCTGTTTTCGATGCCGAATATTATGACGTATATCATATTTTTAATATTAGACATCCTAAACGTGACCAACTTCGGGATTACTTAATAAAGCATGAGATTAAAACTGAAATACACTATCCTATTGCCCCGCATAGACAAAAAGCGATGAAAGATATTATAAAAGGTGAGTACCCAATTTCTGAAGAAATACATACAACTACCCTGAGCTTACCGATTTCCTATTTTCATACTTCTGATGATATTTTACAGGTAATAGAAACTTTGAATTCTTTTTAAAAGGCAAAATCTATTTATATTCTGAACTTTAGCTCTTCGTCTTAAGACAATTATGAAGTATTATTGTACTCATTTTGACATAAATTATACAGGGCATGCATTATCATTATACCATTCATTAGTTAAACATGCCGGGGAGTTTAAACTTTTCATGTTCTGCATGGATGCTGATTCATATTCGCATCTTAATACACTAGAGTTATATAATGCAGTTTTAATTCCTCATGAGCAATTAGAAAATGCAATTCCAAATTTAATTGCTGCAAAATCTAACAGGAGTAGAGTGGAGTATTTTTACACTTGTAGTCCAGCAACTTGTTATTATGTTTTTCAATATTTTGAAGAAGTTGATTTGTTAACATACTTGGATGCTGACCTTTATTTCTATAGCTCTCCTCTACCGTTATTTGATGAACTGGGAAACGAATCTATAGGAATTATTGAGCATCGATTTCACTGGTTTTCACGAAGAAATAAGATATATGGAAATTTTAATGTAGGGTGGATAAGTTTCAGAAAAAATGAAAACGGACTTCGATGTTTAAATGATTGGATGCAGAATTGTATTAAATGGTGCTACCAGCAATTAGAAGATGGAAAATATGCTGATCAAAAATATTTAGATGCCTGGCCAAATGAATATCATGGAGTGAAAATATTACATAATAAAGGAGCTAATTTGGCTATTTGGAATATTGGTAATTATAAATTGAAAATCTTAGAGCAGAATATTTTTGTTGATAATGAAAGGCTCATATTTTATCATTTTGCAAATTTAAAGCAATTATCAGAAAATAAGTTCTGTAGTGACCTGAGTAGAGTATTGGTGCCTACCAATCAAATCATTCTTGAGGAAATTTACCTGCCTTATATTCATTCATTATTGAAATATCAGGTAATGGTGATTATCCCCAAGAACGATATTTATAATAAGAACATTGTATTTCGCATCAAGAAGCTCTCCCGTGATATAAGACAATTATTCTTCCCTGATATTATTAATATTGTATAATTGTGTAATATGCTTTTAAATAAAACTCTCTTAATAACAGGAGGCACCGGCTCATTTGGGAACGCTGTTTTACAGCGTTTTTTGCAAACGGATCATTTTAAGGAGATTCGCATATTTTCCCGTGATGAAAAGAAGCAGGATGATATGAGGACTCAGCTTAATAATGAAAAACTGAAGTTCTATATTGGAGATGTCCGAGATTACCATAGCATTGAACGTGCAATGCGCGGAGTTGATTACGTATTTCATGCAGCGGCTTTAAAACAGGTTCCTTCTTGTGAGTTTTTCCCGATTGAAGCCACCAAAACAAATGTTTTCGGCACGCAGAATGTGATCGATGCTGCTATTGCATGTAAGGTTGCCAAGGTAATCTGTTTAAGTACAGATAAAGCTGCTTATCCTATCAATGCAATGGGTATCTCCAAAGCTTTGATGGAAAAGGTGGCAATTGCCTCATCGCGGAATGTGGCGGATACCACGATTTGTCTGACACGATATGGTAATGTAATGGCTTCCAGAGGGTCAGTCATTCCATTATTCCTGAAGCAGATCAAATCCGGTCTTCCACTGACTGTTACCGATCCGAATATGACCCGATTTCTGATGTCACTTGATGAAGCAGTAGAACTGGTACTCTTTGCTTTTGAAAATGGTAATCCAGGAGATCTTTTTGTGAATAAGGCTCCAGCTGGGACCATTGCTGATCTTGCTCAGGCAATTAAAGATTTATGTAAATCAGACAACGAGATCCGTATCATTGGAACCCGTCATGGTGAAAAATTATATGAAACCCTGTGTACCCGGGAAGAAATGGCAAAAGCAGAAGATATGGGTATGTTCTTCAGAATTCCTGCCGACAACAGGAATCTGAATTATAACCAGTATTTTTCTGAGGGCGAAGTCGATATATCAACCATAGAGGATTATCACTCCCACAATACCCAGCAATTAGGGGTAGAAGGGATGAAAGAATTGCTCTCTAAACTCCCACTCATACGCCGTGAAATATTTGGTGAACCGGGTGCTCAGATTTACGGAGAGTAATCTCCGGATTCCGGCTCAGGGAACTTCCCCGGATCGGTCAATGATTTATTTTGCTCTCGGTTAGATCCCAAATTTAGCCGGAGATGATCTGCATAAAATGATAAAAATCGGTATAACCGGTCAACAGGGCTTTGTAGGCCAGCACTTATACAATACTCTCGGACTGCTTCCGGAAGAATTTGAGAGGGTTAATTTCCAGGGCGATTTTTTTAATGATGAAAATAAACTGGTTGACTTTGTCAGCAAGTGTGATGTTGTGGTACACCTCGCTGCACTTAACCGGCATATTGATCCGGAGGTAATTTACAATACAAATATTGATCTGGTAAAAAAACTGGTCAATGCACTTGATATCTCCTGCAAGAAACCACATGTGCTTTTCTCCTCCTCCTCTCAGGAAGAGCGTGATAATCTTTACGGGAAAAGTAAAAAAGAAGGCAGGGAAATATTGACTAACTGGTCTGAGAAGACAGGAGGGATATTCACAGGAATGGTTATCCCTAACGTATTCGGGCCATTTGGTAACCCATATTATAACTCCTTTATTGCTACGTTCTGCCATCAGTTAACCCATAATGAGTATCCAAAAATTGAGGTTGATAGTCAGGTTAAACTGATTTATGTGGATCAACTTGTTAAAGCATTTATTCATGAGATCAGAACTGCAAAAAGAAATAATATTCTCCATATTCCTCATACTGAAGAATATAAGGTTTCAGAGATACTTGGCATTCTGGAATCGTTTAAATCACAGTATTTTGTTAATGGTATAATTCCCGAACTCAGGAATACTTTTGAAGTAAATCTTTTTAATACCTTCCGGACTTACATGGATATTAAAAATCATTATCCTGTAAAGTTTGTAAAGAATACTGATCCGAGAGGGACCTTTGTGGAGATCATTCGTCTGAATATCGGAGGACAAGTGTCATTTTCCACTACCGTACCCGGAATAACCAGAGGCAACCATTTTCACACCCGGAAAATTGAGCGTTTTGTTGTAATAAAGGGGAAGGCTCTGATTCAGTTGAGAAAAATTGGAACAGATGAAGTTCTGGATTTTTATCTTGATGGAAATGAGCCTGCCTATGTTGATATGCCGGTGTGGTATACTCATAATATAAAGAATATTGGAGATGAAGAGCTGTATACCAATTTCTGGATCAATGAGTTTTATGATCCGCAAGATCATGATACGTATATGGAGAGAGTATAATTTTTTTGAAACTGAAGCCGTATCGGCTGAACAAAAATGTATATGAAGGAGAGACTAAAAGTGATGACCGTTGTCGGAACCCGACCTGAAATTATCAGGTTATCAAGGGTAATGGCTAAACTGGATGAATCAAAAGCTATTGAGCATATTATTGTACATACAGGGCAAAATTATGATTATGAGCTAAACCAGATTTTCTTTGATGACCTGGGTATCCGTAAGCCTGATTTCTTTTTAGATGCAGCAGGTAAAACAGCCATAGAAACCGTGGGTCAGATTTTAATCAAAATTGATCCTTTGTTAGAAAGCGAAAAACCTGACGCCTTTCTGATTCTAGGAGATACCAATTCGTGTTTATGTGCAATCCCGGCTAAAAAGCGCCATATTCCGATATTCCATATGGAAGCGGGTAACCGGTGTTTTGATCAGAGAGTACCCGAAGAGACCAACCGTAAGATCGTTGATCACATTTCAGATATAAATTTAACATATAGCAATATTGCCCGGGAATATTTGCTTCGCGAAGGATTACCTGCAGACAGGATCATCAAAACGGGATCCCCGATGTTTGAGGTATTGAATCACTATTTGCCATCTATCGAAGCTTCTGATATTATCCAACGGCTTGGCTTAAAATCGTTTGAGTATTTTGTAGTTTCTTCTCATAGGGAAGAGAATATTAACAATATGAAGAACTTCAACGGATTAATGAACAGTTTAAATCTGATAGTCGAAAAGTATGGAATGCCTATCATTGTGAGTACTCATCCCAGAACTCAGAAAATGATTGACAGTTTGAATGTAACTATGCGTCCGGAAGTGCAATTTTTGAAGCCCATGGGGTTCAATGATTATAATGCCCTCCAACTCAATTCATATGCCGTCCTTTCAGATAGTGGGACAATTTCAGAAGAGTCATCGATTTTAAATTTCCCTGCATTAAATATCCGGGATGCCCATGAGCGTCCTGAAGCGATGGAAGAAGCTTCAGTTGTGATGGTGGGTTTAAATCCTGAACGTATTATGCAGGCCTTGGTACTTATTCCATCTCAAAAAAGAGGTAAGGAGAGAAACTTCCGTCAGGTAGCTGATTATTCAATTCCGAATGTTTCTGATAAAATGGTGAAAATCATTATTAGCTATGTAGATTATATCAAAAGAGTTGTCTGGTCTGAATTACAGTGATTAGTAAAAAGGTCTTAATTCATAGTATTGTATTTAGTCCCGACGGGGTATCTACAGCCTACCTCTATAATGATATTGCATTGCGATTCAGAGATGAAGGCTATGATGTGGTTGTACTAACGACAACTCCACATTATAATGTGCTTCTTTCTGAACTTAAAAAGTAGCCTCTTCGGAAAAAATTGATGGGGCTATGCTATGAAAGCAACTTTCATGGGATCAGGGTTATACACGTTTCACAAAAGAAATTCAGGCAGTCGTGCTTAAGGATTATAGGGTTTATCTATTGACATATTTTATCTTTTTTCCTGAGTCTTGCTGAAAAGAATGTGAGGTTAATTTTATCTCCCTCTCCTCCTTTGACAATTGGTATTATCAATCTGCTGATCGGGAAGTTCAAAGGGGCAAAAGTTATCTATAATGTGCAAGAGATTTATCCTGATGTAACTTACAATATCGGGGAAGCTTATATCACGGTTAAAGTTTCCCAATATTTTATCTCGGAGGGTTTAGAAAGCAATCTAAAAAGTTACCTTTGTAGCTTGTTATAGAGCTGATGTAGGCTTTAAATAATATTCATCAATCTTCTTTAGAAGTATTTGGTGGAGCTAAATACATACCCTTAAATAGTTAATGAGAATCTTAATTGTTAGTCAGTATTTCTGGCCTGAAAGTTTTACAATCAACCATTTAGCAAGCACACTTAGAGATCAAGGGCATAGTATAGTCGTAGCGACAGGAAAACCTAATTATCCTGATGGGAAAATTTTTGAAGGATATAAATCAAAGGGAACAGATAAGGAGAAATACGACCGTGATATTGAAGTTAACAGAGTCCCTTTATTTCCTCGGGGAAAAAGCAGTGCAATAAATCTGTTAAGAAATTACTTCTCATTTGTTTGGTCTGGTTTAAGATGGTTCCCTTTTTTACTAAAACGTCATGATTTTGATGTTATACTGGTATTTGCCGGTTCGCCGAATGTTGCTATTCCAGCCATTCCCCTTAAATGGATGAAGAAAGCTCATTTAGCCCTTTGGATACTGGATTTATGGCCGGAAAGCTTATCTGCCACCGGATTTATACGTAACCGTTTAATCTTAAAGCTAGTATCAGTTTTAGTTAGATGGACCTATTATTGTGCCGATACTATCCTGGTTCAATCAAAGGCTTTCATTGCGCCGGTCTCTCGCCTTTCCCGAGAAGATAAAGTTATCTATTATGCGAATTCAGTTGATATTTCTAGAAAGGATGAACATGACCGGAATTTCATACCCTCCGAATTGCTTGATCTGTTGAAATCAAATTTCTGTGTGGTATTCACCGGTAATATAGGTACCGCGCAATCTATTGATACTATTGTAAATGCTGCATCTCTCCTAAAAGACCTCCCTAATATAAAAATTGTTCTTGTTGGAAGTGGAAGTATGTCTGATTGGGTAAGTAAGGAAAAGCAGAGGTTAGATCTAGACAACCTGATCCTTGCAGGGCGCTTTCCAATGAGTGCCATGTCTGCAATATTCAAATATGCAAGCTGCTTGTTGGTTACGCTTAAGGATGAAGATATTTTTTCTTATACTATACCTGGGAAACTGCAATCTTATCTGGCTGCCGGGCGTCCCATTATTGCTGCAATCAATGGTGAAGGGGCGCGGATTGTTACTGAAGCAAGGGCCGGAATTACGTGTCCTGCCGAAGATTCACAAGGTCTTTCTGATTGTGTGAGAGCAATGTATGCTTTGCCTGAAGAAAAACGCGCAGAGATGGGAGCTTCGGGGGAACGTTATTTTATGAGAAATTATGAGATAAAACAGCAAGCTGTCCGTTTGGTTGAAATTTTGGAAGACCGGATCAGAGAGAATTAGCATATTTATGCCCGAAAGGCTATTTTTATTATGGACTACTATATTCAATCACAAGAATTGCCGGCAAAAATTATATTTTTTATTGTAGTTGTTGCACTTTCTGTTGCTCTAACTTATTTTTATCGCCAATTCGCCACCCAACGAGAGATTATCGCGAAGATCAATTCAAGAACTCTTCATGATATAGTTGTTCCAAGAGGAGGAGGTATTGGCTTTGGATTCCTGTTTTCTCTGATAATTTTTGGATTATGGATTATGGATGATTGTCCGACATGGCTTATGCTATCCATAGGTCTGGGGAGTTTTGTTGCAGCATTAGTTGGATTTATCGATGATGTTTATGAGATTACAGCTTTGAAAAAGCTTATGTCACACTTTTGTCTTTCCCTATATTTTTCTTTTGTTTTTTTTAGTTATCATCCATTCCCTCTTTCCATATACACCGATTTATTTTTATTTGGCTTGATAATGGGGATCTGGCTTTTTATACCCTTATGGGCCATTAATTTACTAAATTTTATCGATGGCATCGATGGTCTGGCGATCAGTGCTTCTGTTTTTACTTGTATGGCAATGGTTATTGTGCTGTTTTTAACGGAGGGGGATCCAGTTTTAATTACCGTATTTTCTATACTCGCTGCTGCGAGTATAGGATTTGTTTTTTTTAATATGCCTCCAGCTAGTATATTTATGGGTGATTCCGGTAGTATATTTTTGGGATATTTTGTAGGATGTTCAATTCTTATAACCATATATCTTGGAGAGATTAGTATGTGGACCTGGATAACCGCATTAAGTTATTATCTTGCAGATACCACTACGACAACTATATCCAGAATGTTCCTAGTAAAAAAATGGTATGGGGAACATAGAAGTCATGCTTATCAAAATCTGGCACGAATAAAAAACAATCATGCTAAAGTTATGTATTGGATTCTACTATACCAGGTTTTCTGGGCTCTTCCCTTAGTTATATGGTCTGCCCTTGATCCTGATTGGGCTCCCGCAGCCGCGATAATAGCTCTTACACCGGCAGTTCTTTGGTCGCTCAATTTTGGGCCCAGGTTATCAAGTCAATAAAGAACATTATGGATATTATTATTTTAGGTCCGAAAACTTCGTTACTCCAAACAGAACTTCTCGGGCGACCTTTTTCAGAGTATTTAACATCTGCGATTTTAACCCTGAGTAAAAAATTTGTTGATATGTCCGATACCCCCATCAATCTATACGATGGAAAGGATAAAGCAGATAAACGTTTAGTTAAAAGCAAGGGTGTGTTGTTGGTAGATGCAGCAGTTTGGGTTCCAATTAAGACATTAAGGAAAATTTGTAAATTAATTTCCGGGGAGAAAAAGTTAACCATATTTGGAACAAAAGTTTTTTTAGATAAAAAAAATAAGAAATTTGAGATTCTGGGTATTTATTATCCCCCAAACCTTATACAGGATCTGCGTAGTGAACTTAGCATCGCACCTGTTGATATTACTCTGAAATCCTTGTCTAATAGTTTAAAAAACAGTAAGGTTGTTCGCCTCTCAGAACCGGATGATTTGGAGCCAACAGTTCATGTTAGAAGTTTGCTGGATTTAGCACTGCTTGAGAAGGCCATACTTTTTTCACGGGCATTGAAGGCCCTTCAGAAAGGAATCCGTATTCGAGATCCTTATACGGTCTTCCTTAGGGGAGATCTTACATTCGGTTCCGATGTAGAGATTGATATGAATGTAATTATAGAAGGAAAGGTCCATCTTGGTGATGGAGTAAAGGTTGGGGCTCATTCAATTCTTTCTAACTCAATGATAGGTTCTTATACTGAAGTAAGAGCATTTTCAATTATAGAGGATGCGGTGGTTGGAAAAAATTCTTTTATAGGACCCTATGGACGAATCAGGCCGGGTACTGTCATTAAGGATTTCGTGCAGATAGGTAATTTTGTGGAAATAAAGAATTCTGAGGTGAATGCGGGCTCACGGATAAATCACCTTTCTTTTATTGGGGATGCTATGTTAGAGGAAAATGTCACTATCGGTGCTGGCGTCATCACCTGCAATCATAATGGCGTAACAGTATGTAAAACTTATATTGAGTCAGGTGCTTATATAGGTTCCGGAAGCCAACTCATTGCGCCCCTAAAAATAGGTAAAGATGCTATAATTGGTGCAGGTTCAACCATAACTGAAGATGCACCCGAGGGTAAATTAACTTTGGCCAGATCCCGCCAGGTATCCTTTACAAGGGGAAGTGTTTCGAAGCCTGATACAAATAAAAAATGAGAGAGCTACAAGTCGCGGTATGGGGACTTGGGCCTCATGCGATAAAAAATATTATTCCTGCGATAACATTATGTCCTGGTTTGAAACTCTATGGGGTTTGCTCAAGAAATATAGAAACCGTTTCAAAAATAGCATCAGAGTATATATGTATAGGTTGGAATGATTCTGCTGAAATGCTTCGGGATTCCAGGATTGATGTCGTATATCTATCAACACCTATCGGATTACATTATGAACAAGGCAAATCCATTCTTAAGGCATTAAAACACTTTTGGTGCGAAAAACCACTTGCCGGAAAGCTCAGCCAGGTGTATGAACTATTGGATCTCTCGAGAAACCAAAATTTAACCATCGCAGAAGGGTTTATGTACCTGTATCATCCTCATTTTCTATATCTGCAGAATATTTGCCAGTCAGGGAAGTTGGGAAGAATTAAAAATATAAATTGTCGTTTTGGGATACCGATTCTGGACCGGCCCGGATTCCGAAATAGTCCAGAATTGGGCGGGGGGGCTTTTTTTGATGTAGGATCTTATCCCGTTTCGGCCATTGTTTCATTATTTCCAGAGTCAGATCCGGTAGTAGTTTTTTCAGAAAGGAAATCTACAAAAAAATCCACAGTTGACAATTTCGGATGTGCAAGGTTATCTATATCTGAAGAAACAAGTATCATGCTTGAATGGTCAACAGCCGTTTCTTATAGGAATGAGATTGACATTTGGGGAAGTAATGGTTCTCTTTTTACTACCCGAATATTCTCCAAGCCTCCGGATTATGTTCCTTATTTTAAGTTTTCAGATCTTAACGGGAAGGAGAGCATGGAGGTGGGGGAATCTTCAAACCATTTCCTTGAAATGTTTAAAGCATTTCGGGATTTGGTATCTGATCACAAAATGTCTGATAAAGAACGACTTATGATTTTACGGCGAGCTGAACTGATGAATAAATTGGAAATCCACAACCTTTATGCCTAATTATTAATCTAATACGGGAATTTGATAAAATAGGTTAATTTAGCGAAAAATTTAAAATCTATGGAACAATGGCAGAATATTAATTTGGATGATAGTTCGATGTGGCCTGAGGAGGGTAAAGTTGAACTTCAGCCAGCCCACTCAGATGCACGTGGGGCTATACAATCTTTGGTAAACTTTCCAGTAAAGAATATTTCTTTAATAACCTCTGTGAAAAACTCCGTACGGTCAAATCACTATCATTTAACGGACTGGCATTATATGTACGTCTTATCAGGTTCATTTGATTACTATTTCCGTCCAACCGGAAGTGGTTCAGAATTGTCCGTTATTCGCTTTAAACAAGGTGAAATGGTGTTTACACCACCTATGGAAGATCATGCAACTGTGTTTTTGGAAGATACTCAATTGATCGTGATGAGTAGGCATCCTCGGGGTGATCAACAGACGTACGAAGCAGATGTTAAACGTATTTTATTAGTTGACCCAGAGACATTAACTGTTGTATAATGAATAATTTTTATCTACGAACCCAGTGCCGGATGTGTCATGGTGAGGACATGGAATGCGTTATGAAATTAACTCCAACTCCTCCCGGAAATAATTTTCTGAAAAAGGAAGAGCTCGAGAATCCTGAAGTTTGTTATCCTCTGGAGCTTCACTTTTGCAATGATTGCAATCATGTCCAACTCGGACATGTAGTGGATCCGAAAACACTTTATCAAAATAATTACTCTTATCTTTCTGGGACTTCGGCCTATTTTGTAAAGCATCTTAAGGACTATGCGAAGAGTATGGTTAAACGCTTTGAACTTAAACCGGGGATGCTAATAGCTGATATCGGATCAAACGATGGTACCTGTTTAAGAGGATTTAAAGAACTGGGAATGAAAGTATTGGGGGTGGACCCTGCTAAAGAAATAGCAAATACCGCTACCTCGGAAGGAATTGAAACCATTCCTGATTTTTTCTCATTTGCTTTAGCTAAAGAACTAAAACAAAAGTATGGCTCTGCAACGTTTATTACTTCCCATAATGCCTGCGCACATATAGACGATCTCGACGGCATCATTGAAGGAGTATCTCACTGGCTCGATGAAACGGGCGTATTTGTACTGGAAGTTGGTTACTTTGTGGATGTATATACTAATTTATACTTTGATACTATTTATCATGAGCATTTAGATTTCCATACTGTTGGGCCTTTTAAGAAATTTTTTGAACGTACAGGCATGGAATTAATTGGGGTTGAAAGGATTAGTCCGCAGGGAGGCTCGATTAGAGTTATGGCTCAGAAGGCGGGAGGACAACATAAAATTGATTCTTCTGTGACTGATTTAATTGCATTGGAAAATAGCCTGAAGTTTGATCAAGCAGACACTATCAGAGAATATGGTAAAAAAATTGCTTCTCTTGGTGAGCAGTTGCGGGCATTAATTCAGTCCATAAAGGCTGAGGGCAAAACTATTGCAGCATATGGTGCGCCTACAAAAGCAACTACATTGCTTACTCATTTTGAAATAGGCCCTGATTCCATTGATTTTACAGTGGAGGATAATCCGCTCAAGCAAGGTTTATTTATGCCATTATCTCATATTGCTGTCTTGGCTACGGAAGAATTATACAAAAGAAAGCCTGACTATGTATTAATTCTAGCATGGAATTTTGCTGTTCCAATTATGGAGATCCATAAAGAATATGCTAAACAGGGTGGTCGATTCATTATCCCAATGCCAGTTCCACGAATTGTTTAGATTTATCAACCCCGAATGGACTTCTGCAACAACAATATGCTTACCGTGCAATCTTCTTATCATTAAACAATATACTCTAATGAAATCTGCATGAGCTTGCCGCTCACAAATAGGAATGAATATAAGCTCATGCAAGCCCGTCCGACCGGTGTCAGCATGGTGGGCTTCACTGCCATTAAAAACAAATATATTCAAATGAAATTGGCATGAGCGATAAAGGCACACAAACAGCGATGTATAAAATCACTAACTTTAAAGTACCTAAAGCTCGATTGGTTACTGAAGGCATAGACCTCGCAAATGAAATTG
>JAKFBV010000097.1:0-95766 GCA_036677005.1 Pedobacter sp. | reverse complement strand
TCGAAGATTCTCCTTTGATTAATTGTAGAACATCCTTAATACATTGATCGTTTTTTAAAGAAATGAGACAATGGCAATGTTCATCATATCCGTTTATGGTATCTATATAGATATTTTTCTTTTTCGAATTATGACGAATGTGATCCCATAGTTCATTCCGGAATTCCGATGATTTTAGAAAGGGAATTCGATTTTTTGTGCTCCATACACAATGGATAATTATTTTTATAAATGACATTGCAGGTATTTGGACTACAATATTTGAAAGTTTTGGAATAATAGAAATTTGGGTTAGGGAATGGTAGATGTGAATTATTTACCGGTATTTCGGCGCTGAAGCACCGGTATTTGTTCCGTTCTTTTCGGTTAGGTTTTGGGCTGAAGCCCGGTCTGAAATCCGGATTTTTACCCGGCGCTAAAGCACCGGGCTATGGAGTGATGCGGCTATCCCAACGCTCAGTATTTTTTATTCAATCATTTCAATGGCAGAAGCTACTGGTCGCTCAATAGGCTCCAGTTTTAGCCGGGGAATAGATTTATCAAAAATTTCAATTACAGGTAATCTAGTGTCATGTCACTCATTAATTGACGGATAAAGTTTCAATAATTTCACTCTGGCATCTTCACAGGTAAAAGCCATTTTATTTTAGCCTTCTTATTATTCCGAGGTGTTCGTCAAAGTATTTATGACATGACACTAGTCCTTTTCCTTCAGCGGAAAAAGGACCATGCCGAGGAGGAACGACGAGACCATGAGCACCTTAAAAACAATAGAACAACCGCGAATAAATGCCGCCGCTGTCCCGAAGGTTCCGGATTGCTTTGAAGGGCTCTGCCTGGGCTTTTAATTATTGCACCATCCGCCCTGGGCAGAGGAAGAAAGGTTATTAATTGGGCTGCTAACCTGGCGGATAAAAATTAGATGATTAATTAGGGGGCTTTTAGGCGTCACGCCATTGCAAGAATTTTCATGTACCTTTTTTTGCGGCATTGGACAGGGCGGTATATACAACAGCTGCTACAGCACATTCATTCAAAGCCCTGTACGCAGCCGTTGATGGATGAACATTCCTAACCCTTTACGTTCATCTTAGTACCCCTTCAGATTTCCAAAAAGGAAAATTCATCTTAAAGGAAAAAGGATTTCCGAGCAAGGGATGAAAGAACGGCGGGCCAGGTGTTTTGCGCTTGGAGGTGGAAACGAAGCCTGCCCCGACCTTCATGAGGGGTCATGTCTTGAACTTTTGGTGCCTTTTGTTTCAAGACAACAGACACAAATAATTAATTTACAGACGATTACGATCTTAAAAAACAATATCTGCTAGAAATACCCCATCCGAAAATAATAACATTTTACTCTTCAGTAAAAGCAATAATTGCTTTTTTAATTCTCCTGATCGTTTCTTCTTTTCCAAGCAGTGAAGCAATATCAAACACACCCGGACCGAATTTGCCTCCAACAAGCATGATCCTGAATGGCAGCATTAATTCACCCGTTTTGATTGTTTTTTCTTCAGCCAATGCTTTAAAAACAGATTCAAGGTTAGTCTGTTCCCATGCTTCAGAATTGGAAAATCCTTCAAAAGCTGTGACAAGCTCATTAAAGTATTCGGTTTTGGCATCAGACCATTTTGGCTTTACAGCATTCAGGTCGTATTCTGCAGGAAGTTCAAAAAAGAAAGAAGCTTGTTCCCAGAAATCCTGAAGAAAGGTCATGCGCTCTTTGACGGTTTCAAGAACTTTATCGAAATAGTCATTATCCTGAATATGAATGTCCTTAGCTTTCAAAATCTCAAGTACTTGATACTTGATACCTGATACCTGATTCTTCTTTATATACTCATGATTGAACCATTTCGCTTTATCAAAATCGAATTTCGCTCCGGCCTTGCTTACCCGTTCAATGGAGAATTTTTCAATAAGCTCTTCCATGCTGAAGATCTCCTGTTCAGTTCCGTCATTCCAGCCTAATAGGGCCAGCATATTTATAAAAGCTTCGGGAAGGTAGCCCATCTCGCGGAAACCCCGGATTATTTCACCGCTTTCAGGATCTTTCCAGTTCATGGCATAAACCGGGAACCCCAGTCTATCCCCGTCGCGCTTGCTTAATTTACCATTACCATCGGGTTTAAGGATTAAGGGCAGGTGTACCCATTCAGGCATATCCGCCTTCCATCCAAGATATTCCCAAAGCAGGATATGAACCGGTGCTGATGGCAGCCACTCTTCTCCTCTGAACACATGGCTTATTTTCATCAGGTAATCGTCAACAACAACCGCCAGGTGATAGGTAGGCATACCATCGGCCTTCAGTAATACCTTATCATCAACCAGGTTGGTATCAAAACTGACATCCCCGCGGATCATGTCATAAAAATGCAGGGTTTCATCGGCAGGAACTTTAATACGGATCACATGCGGAACTCCCTGATCAAGCAGTTCTTTGGTTTCTGTCTCCGAAAGGTTCAGTGAATTGCGTAAGTGCATACGGTTTTCATGGCCATAGCGAAAATTGGGGATAATTTGCCTTTGCTCATCCAGCTCGGCAGTTGTATCGAACGCATAATAGGCATGGCCCTCTTTAACCAGCTTCTCAGCATAGATCCTGTAATTTTCTTTCCGTTCGCTTTGGCGGTAAGGAGCATACAGGCCGCCATTTTGGGGACTTTCATCCGGAATTAAACCGCACCATTCCAGGCAGTCAATGATATATTGTTCAGCACCTTCCACAAAACGGCTCTGGTCAGTATCCTCTATCCGGAGTATAAAGTCGCCTCCATGCTTACGGGCAAATAGATAATTAAACAAAACTGTCCGTACTCCTCCCAGGTGCAAACCACCGGTTGGACTTGGTGCAAAACGTACTCTAACTTTCTTAGTCATATCAGGCATGGAACAAAGATAAAATAATGTTGGGAGTTATCAGTTGAGAGTTGAGAGTTGAGAGTTATGAGTTGAGAGTTATGAGTTATTGAGTTATGAGTTATATGTTTTGAGTTCCAGAAGATCAAAGGATTTTAAAAGGTCAGTTTTCGGACACATAACCGTTAACCCGCAACTCATAACCTGATTAAGTATTGAAATATCCTATCGCCATCTCAGTTTCCTTTTGTAATTTGCCTGATATATGAACCCATACGAACGGAAACGACGCTGGAAATTTATTTTACTTGCTTTTGCGGTGGTAATTGCCGGAGCTTCGCTCTGGTACACCGACTACCTGGTAAGAAATATCTCCACTGCCGAGCGTACCCGTGCCGAATTATGGGCTAAAAGTACCCGCAATATCATTGCGATGCCCGATGTGAACGATGAGTACATCACATTCATTTACAGCATCCGGGATAGCCTGTCAGTACCTGCCATTGTGGTTGATTCTGCAGAAAATATCATTACATGGCGGGGTCTCGACAGCACTAAAACAAATTTTGACCTGGATGCCGACAGTTCTAAAAAATACGATCCCCGGTATTTCAGAGCCCAGCTGGAGCAGATGAAGTCGCAGCACCCTCAACCTATTATACTGGAACTCAACACCCGTAGTAATGAGAATTGGTTTGTGTACTATAAAGATTCAACCTTATTGACCCAGATGCGGGTTTTCCCCTATATCCAGCTGAGTGTTATTGCTATATTCCTGCTGGTGGCTTATACCGTTTTCAGTTCTTCAAGGAAGTCGGAACAGGATCAGGTATGGGTAGGGCTGGCCAAAGAAACCGCCCATCAGTTGGGTACGCCGATATCCGCATTAATGGCATGGGTAGAGTTATTGAAATCAAAGTTTAATGCCCCTGATGATCCGCTGATCCTGGAAATGGAGAATGATGTCAGGCGGCTCGAAATGGTTGCCGACCGTTTTTCGAAGATCGGCTCTAAGCCGATACTCCACAATCATGTGGTTTTTGAAGTGGTAGAGGAATTTGTTAACTATTTCAAAGTCAGGGTAAGTGACAAAATTGAATTTATTGTTTCGGGAGATGAACATGTTGAAGCCCTGGTCAATGTCCCTTTGTTCGACTGGGTTATTGAAAATATCCTAAAAAATGCAGTGAATGCTATTGAAGACGCTGGTACTATCAAAGTAAATATCAGGGAAAACCTTGTGAAGGAACAGGTATTTATTGATATATCCGATACTGGAGCAGGTATCCCCAGGCTTAAATTTGATACAGTTTTTCAGCCTGGTTATACTACGCGTAAACGCGGCTGGGGACTCGGCCTGTCATTAACCAAAAGAATTGTAGAGAATTACCATCAGGGTCATATTTTTGTTAAGGACTCTGAATTGGGAAAAGGGACCACTTTTCGAATTGTTTTAAAAAGTAATATGACCTATGAACCGACCACAGCCTGAAGAATATCCCGTTTATTATAAAGGGTATATTGATACCGTCAGTGAAAATGTACTGGCTGAACTGGAACATCAGATTGAGGCTTTTCCTGCCTTTCTAAGAGGCTTAACAGAGGATAAGGGCAGCTTTGCATATGCCGAAGGGAAATGGACCATTAAAGAACTGCTTGGGCATGTGATTGATACAGAACGGATTATGGCCTACAGAACCCTGCGGATCGCAAGGAATGACTCTGCTCCTTTGGCTGGTTTTGACGAGAACGATTATGTGGCGAATGCCCATTTTGCCGACAGAAGCATCGACAGTCTTGCGGAAGAGTTTGCCCAGCTGCGCAGAGCGAATATGCACCTGTTCAAATCCTTGAATGAAACCGAACTGGGCCGTATGGGCATATCGAACGGAAAGCCAATCAGTGTGAAAGCCCTGGTTTATATTATTGCGGGGCATCTGAATCATCATCGCCGTATTATTGAGGAAAGATATTTATGATCTGGGCCAGGGAATATACCGTTGAGGAAATCAATGGAAGGCCGAAAGGCCATATCGGTGATCTGATCGGGATAGAATTTACTGAGATCGGCCCCGACTTTATTTCTGCCCGGATGCCTGTCAATGAAAAAACTCATCAGCCTTACGGGATATTGCATGGCGGAGCTTCGGTGGTTCTGGCCGAATCGCTTGGAAGTGTGGCCTCGAATATGGTCATTGATTCAACAAAATACATCGGGGTGGGCCTGGAGGTTAATGCCAATCATCTGAGGCCTGTAAAATCAGGCTTTGTTAGCGGTATCTGCAAGCCGGTTCATATCGGCGGAAAGACTCATGTCTGGGATATCAGGCTTTATGACGACAGGGGGAAGATGAACTGCATCAGCAGGCTGACGGTTGCGATCATACCCAAAACTTAAGGAATAGAATCAAAAAGGCCCCTTGCTGCGGAGCCTTTTTACGTTATGCCTTATAATTTTTCTTCGTTTGATTTTTTCTCAATCAGATGTGAGATGAATAATCCCAATCCGCCGAAGATGGCTATCAGAGAAAAGTAGATCGCAGGATTGTCATCGTTGCCGAAATTTCCCCTGCTAAAGTTAAAGACCGTGTTGTCAAGGATGTAAGCCATAAACAGGCCAAGTCCGGAGCCGATCATTAATAAACCTGCCTTCAGCGTAGTGAAGGACTGACCTTTCGGCCTGCGTATTCCGGGATCCATGCCATTCTGGATCATTAACATATTTTCTTTGTTCTGCAGATACCGGATACCGAATATTGCTGCGAAGAGGCCCAGGCCAAGTAAAATTGGTATTAAAATAGCTATCATGACACAATAATTTAAGGGTTAATATTTAATTTAATTCATTCCCGATCAATCGGTCTTTCAACTATGACAACAGCTTTTCGGATCAGGTTACACCCGGGCCTGAAAATTATTTTTAGATTTATATATTATTTTACATAAGCTGTAACCTTTTCAGAAAGGCAGGCGTCACAAGGGATAATTGATGAAGGACAATTATTCGGATATCGAGCTGATAAGTAAAGTGCTGGAGGGTGATAAGCCATCTTATGCCCTACTCATGAAACGCCATCAGCGATTTGTTTTCACTCTGGCTCTGCGGTTTTCCAGAAGCCGGGAGGATGCTGAAGAAATTGCCCAGGACTGTTTTATAAAGGCCTTTCGTTCTTTGCATAACTTTAAACAGACCTCCAAATTCAGCACCTGGCTGTATAGTATCGTTTATACTACCTCTATGACATTTTTGCGAAAGAAGAGGCTGGATACTCAATCCATTGATGATGAGGGAAGCATTTTGCAGCTTGAAAACCAGATTTCTGACAGGAGGGCGGATGATATTGAGAATAAATCGAAAATGGTGTTTGTAAACAGGGCCATTGATCAGCTTATGCCCGATGATGCGGCTATTATTACGCTTTTCTATAAAGGTGAGCAATCACTGGAAGAAATAGCACAGGTATTAGGTATGGAAGCAAACACGGTAAAAGTTAAATTACACAGGGCGAGGCATCGTCTGAAAGATAAAATTGAGAATATATTACATCATGAAGTGAGGGAATTGTTATGAAAGATAAAGATATAGAGCAAAAGATCTGGGACTACCTGGATGGTACCTGCAGCGAGCAGGAGCGGAAATTAACAGCACACTTAATTGAAAGCGACCCCGAATACCGTTCCGTTTATGAAGAATGTCAATCGGTCCATCTGGATATTTCTGCAACAGAGCTTGACGAGCCATCCATGAGTTTTACCAGGAATGTCATGGAGAAGCTTCAGATGGAGCCTGTTCCAGGATTAGTAAGATCATTGATCGATAAAAGGATCATTTATGGAATTGCAGCATTTTTCCTGATCACCATCATGGGTTTACTGGGGATTTTGTTTTACCAGATTGACTGGTCTCAATCTGTTTCCTCAGGTTTTGCGGATTACCTAATGCCTGAAATTGACGCGTCTAAGTATTTAAACAGCACTTTCATTAATATCTTTTTCTTTGCGGATATTATCGTCGGTTTGTACCTGTTTGATGGATTTCTGAGAAAGCGTATCCATTCATAAAATATATAATATTATTCAGAACTTTTTTAGTTCAGGATGGTTGTCTCTAAGAACCGTGTAGGCGGTTCAATTGTGATGAGGTTTAGGTTAAGTCCTGGAGATGAAATACTCTTCAGGGCTTATTTTTTGAAACCCAACAGATGACTTTTTATTCACTAGTCTCCGGATAAAAATTTAAATGAGTAATTAATATTGAAATCATCCCGCTCATGCCGCGGGAGAGGGCACTTCCTTTTCCCTGCAGCTGGAAAAGGAAGCAATGCCGACCGCAGGGAGACCACGAACTCCTTAAAAAAAAATAAACAGTGAGTAACAGCCGCGGCTTCCCGGTATTAGTTGTAAATCCACATTTTATCCTATCGGTGCAATCCGAGCCGTGTTAATGGAAGTGTAAGAGATGAATGAATGTACAACACTTCTCCGGATTGCTTAACCACTTGATTTATGAATGGTAATTGCAAGGATAAAATGCGCCTTTACTGCCAAATCCCGGAAGGCCGATCCCTGCAATCTGCAATACCGGTCCCGCATATGCGGGATGAACGGGTGTTACCCCAAGCACTATCCCAAACCGTTCATATCAGATAAACGGATCCGAAGTACGATTCAATCCCCAGTGCCGGCAAAATCATAAAACAGCAGCTGGGTCTTTCAATTAGCACCTGCGAGCATTAGCTTTTGGGATCATAACCGGAATGCTTTCATTTCCTGATATCCCCCAAAAGCAGCGATCGCTTTTTTTTGATGTGTGGGGGTCTTGTGGCCAAAGGCACCTAGGGATTGAAGAAGGCTTTTGGTTACTTTTGGCCTACAAAAGTAACGAGCCATCCCGGCGATAGAGGGTGGCAAGGTTATGGGGGGGCTTGCTTTTAGAATTTTAAATAATTCACTCCATTTAAAAGCGTAAATAAAGATTTCTTGCTATTCCGAAATTTAACAGTACACTAATGGCTTATTCATCAGATGAGTGGTTCAGCGCATTTTTTTGAAACCGCTGAAGTACCACAGAAATAAGTATCACCAGCAGGCATCCTACTACATTCAGCCATAAAAAAGCCATAAAATCCATCATCCAGCAGGTAAAGACGATCATTTCAGTAATCAGGGCGGCTATGAAGGTGGCCGAACCACCGATTTTTTTCAGGTAAAAAGCGACAATGAAAATTCCCAGGATCGTTCCATAAAAGAGGGAGCCTAAAATATTAACCGCTTCGATCAGGTTGCCCATCTTACTGGCATAAAGTGCCATCAGAATACAGAAGAAACCCCAGATGACGGTCGCCCATCTTGAAACCGAAAGATATTTTTCATCTGATCCCTCTTTATTGATCAGTCGTTTATAAATATCGATCACCGTGGTAGATGCCAGTGAGTTTAAGGCACTGGCCGTTGAGCCCATCGAGGCAAGAAAGATGATAGCGATAAGGAGGCCAATAAGTCCCCGGGGAAGATATTGCGTCACAAAACTGAGAAAAACATAATTATTATCATTCGTATCTGCTTCGGGATCGTTCTTTATCATCAGTTCAACCGCTTCCTGTCTGATCGCTTTTGTTTTTTTATCAGCATTTTCCAGGATGGTCCGCTGGGTATTTATGGCAGCTTCATCTTTGGCATCCAGTGCCTGCTCTAATCGGTTTATCTCCGCCTGTTTCGCAGAAAATGCATGGCTATAATCACCTTTTATTTTTTCTAATTCGCTTCCATACTGGCTTTTTTCAAGCTTTCCTAACTCGTAGCTGTTAAAGAATACCGGGGGCTGATGGTATTGATAAAAGGTAAATACCAGCACCCCGATCAGTAAGATCAGGAACTGCATAGGGACCTTCACCAGGCCATTCATCAGTAAGCCCAGGCGGCTCTGGCTTACAGAGGATCCTGTGAGATATCGTCCTACCTGACTCTGATCAGTACCGAAATAGGATAGTTGAAGAAAAAAACCACCTATCAGACCGCTCCATACGGTGTACTGATTATTCCAGTCGAAAGAAAAGTCAATGGCATTCGTACGCCCCATTTTGCCGGCGATCTGCAGGGCTTTGCCAAATCCTACACTTTCCGGAAGCAGTTTAACAACCAGTATCCCTGCTACTAACAAACCCGAAAATATGACGGTCATTTGCAGCATTTGGGTATAGGATACTGCTTTGGTCCCACCGTAAACTGTGTAGGTAACCACCAGCCCACCAATGAACAGGGTGGTATAGGTGGTATCAATATCCAGAATAGTTGACAGGATAATTGAAGGTGCGTAGATGGTTATTCCGGTAGAAAGTCCCCGCTGTACCAGGAATAAAAAGGCTGTTAAAGCCCTCGTCTTCAGGTCAAAACGCTTCTCCAGAAACTCATAGGCAGTATAAACCTTCAGGCGGTGAAATATGGGCACAAAGGTGATACAGAGCACGATCATGGCCAGCGGAAGGCCAAAGTAAAACTGCACAAAGGACATTCCCGATGAAAAGGCCAGCCCGGGAGCCGAAAGAAAGGTTATGGCACTGGCCTGTGTGGCCATCACTGAAAGAGTTACACTATACCAGGGAAAGGATTGATTGCCCAGAAGGAAGCCGTCAATATTTTCAGTCCCCCTGCTTTTATAAATGCCGTAAACAACAATTATAAACAGGGTAGCAAATAGCACTAACCAGTCTATCCCGCTCATTCAAATGTTTTAGTGAACAGATAAAAGATGACAATAAGGAATACCAGCCATATTATCAGCAGATAATAAAACTGGTTCCATGTCTTTACAAAAGGCGGGAGATCCTGATCAGGCTTCTTCATCATGTTCCACAACATTGATCCAGAAACCGGCAGAAAGAAGTCCTAATACCGCTCCAAGGACCATATAGCCCAGTGATCCGGTAACCACCCAGGCAGTTAAAATACCGCATAATGCTGCAGGAATAGTGTAATAAGAACTATACGATTTGGTACTGTTTTCTGTTTTCATTTAATCCTCCTTATTTTTTGTAATCAAATTTACAAATAATCTGTATGCACCGGGTATTCCGGCGGGCAATTCCCTGAAAAATACCAGGGAGGTATATACAAACCTGCCCTTGCCATAATCGGCCACCAGCAAAGAACCATCTTTTGGTGTTTCGCCCGGGTCGTTCATACTCAGGATGCGGCTGTATTTCGGATCGGCATCAGTTGTAAAATACAGGCCTCTTTCCTGGATCCATCCTTCAAAGTCTTTCGAACTGATCTTATTCGGATAGTTCAATACGGGATGGTCCTTCGCTAAAAAGCCGACACTTGCATTCTCTTCAGTCACCCTGTCGCGGGAGATCTTAAATGGATAGGGGCCGATATTCTGAACCAGGAGGGGGTTGTTTACATTATATTGCACTAATAAAGTACCTCCCCGGTTCACAAATTCCATCAATTTTGGCTGCATCAGATTTAAGCGTTCATTCACATTATATGCCCTTACTCCTGTAATAATTGCATCATAGCCTGACAGATCAGTGTTCATGATCTCATTTTCCGAAAGTATGCTGACCTGGTAGCCGATCTGCTGCAGTGATTCCGGGATCAGGTCTCCTGCGCCGGCAAGGTATCCTATCTTTTTGCCTCCCGTTTTCAGATCCACCCGTTCAATCCTGGCTTCTGCTAATGGAAACAGCATTTGCAGAGGGATATGATCATAGTCAATAATTCTGCTTCCGCGATTATAAACAGCTCCCCCGGTATTGATATTCAGTGAAAACATGCCTGAAACTGACTTATCTGTTGGGCTTATCGTAAAATGAACTGTTTTTTCATCACCCTTCCGGGGAAGGTCGAATGCTATTTTCTGAGGCTCCGCTTTCCATCCTGAAGGTACCTGCGGGATGATAAAACCTTCAGTTTTGTCACGGTAGCTTTTTATCTGAACCGGTATTGTTTTTACTGTATTTCCTGTAAAAACATAGGCTTTATCTCCAATACTTGCTGTAACAGCAGGAGCAATAATGAGGGGCTGATAAATTTCCCCCCGGACCTGATCGGTATATTTATAAACTACCGGGCGCTGGTATGAAATTTCATGATCATTGATGCTGAAACTATAGGTAATAACAGTGGCCTGGGGATTCTCAGGCTGCCCGACCAATTGCTGATTGTCAATGACAAACATTCCGACCGGATGGTTCTCCTTCAGCCAATAAGGTTCAGTTATTCCTCCCGCCATGCTAAGGCCTTCAATACTTTTCAATTGACCCTTTTGCAGGTTTATATTTTGAGTTTGTCCGTTCACTTTCAGGAGCCTGACAGGAAGATCCGACTGTAAGACGATCTGAGACCGCAGCCTGATGCTGTCGCCTAATGCCTGAACCGCCTGGGCTGAATAAGTTTCGAACCATAATCCGGCAGCTGCGCTGATCAGGTCTTTAAGCTCCTTTATTTTTTGAATTTTCCAAAAACTATCCGGTAATTTTTCTATCGCTTTAAGAATATTGATCAGGCCGCTAACTGAAGCCCGGGGCTCATCCATTTTGAAATTCTGGTCTGCCTGACTGATCATCTTGCCTATTGCTTCTCCCCCCTGGATACGGTTCCAGTTTAGATTGATACCTTCAAACAGATCTTGTTTTGCGGTTTGACCTGCTACAGGGCTAAAATACTCCAAAGCCTGCCCGCGCTGTCTGGCGCTTCCAAAGCCCTGGCTTTTATGGTTTGTACGGCTTTCTGCAGCAATTTCACCATATCCCTTTCCCAGCAGCGGGTTATACAGGCCTACATCCAGTTTGAGCTGATCTTCTGAAGTGGTATTTGTACCGCCGAAATTAAAGGTATTCCAGACTATTCTCTTTACCTGCCAGGGGTCCACATATTTTAGCTGATCGGGAAAACGTTTCGGATCTGCGGCTGCCAGGAAAGCTTCATGGGCTATAATTGCAGAGGCGGCATGCTGCCCGTGACCCGCACGGGCATCCTCAGGAAAGCGGGTGATAATCACATCGGGCCTGAATTTTCGGATCACCCAAACGGCATCTGCCAGTATTTGTTCTTTATCCCAGATGCGGAAGGTTTCATCCGAATTCTTGGAAAAACCGAAATCCACAGCGCGCGTAAAGAATTGCTCCGCACCATCAGTCCGCCTGGCGGCCAGTAATTCCTGTGTCCGTATCAAACCCAGCAGTTCAGATTGTTCATTGCCGATCAGGTTTTGTCCGCCATCGCCCCTTGTGAGGGATAAATATCCGGTCCTGAATTTTTTTTCTTTGGCCAGAAAGGCCAGTAAGCGGGTATTTTCGTCATCCGGATGAGCCGCAATATAGAGGGCGGATCCAAGAATGTTCAACTTTTTGAGAGCGAGCTTTATCTCTGCAGAATTGTACTGCGGCGAAGATTGTCCTGCTGCAAGGAGAGGTATAATCAGGAAAATGCTTAACCCTAAAAGGCGAAAGTTCATCATATAATTTGCATAATATCCGAAAATAACCAAAAAAGCGTGCCTTCGGCAGATGACACAAAAAATTTACTGTGGAGAAGGGTAATCCGTTTATGATGTTTCGGGGCAGGAAAATGCTGAAAATAAAAAAACGGTCAGATATTTAATAACTGACCGTTTTTTTAAAAATTACAATTAAAAACTTGTAAATCCTTAAAGCTATTATCCGCCTTCCAGAGTGCAATCCCTGCATGTATGAAAAGCGTTTAACTATTCGTAAAACAATTGCCTTAAGGCTGATTAACCTTTATTTTTTAAAATTACAATTTTTCATTATTTATCTCAAATAAGTTTTCAACATTTTTCTTAAAAATTTTACCGGAATTTAACTTGTAGTTTATTTTTTAAGGGTAGTTTCAAATAATTTAAAAATTCGTTTATATTCATCGGTCCAGCTTGAAGGCTCAATAAAACCATGATCTTCTACCGGGTACACAGCAAGCTCCCAATTATCTTTTTTAAGCTCAATGAGTCGCTGTGATAAGCGAACGATATCCTGAAAGTGTACATTGACATCTACCATACCATGAGCCATCAGCAAGTTTCCCTTTAATCCTTCAGCGAAATAGATCGGAGAGCTTTTTTTATAAGCGATCTCATCATTAGCCGGCTCATTGAGGATGTTAGAGGTATAGCCATGATTATAGTGCGCCCAGTCGGTAACTGAACGTAAGCCGGCGCCCGATTTAAAGACATCAGGCTCTGTAAACAAGCCCATCAGGGTAATAAATCCCCCATAAGACCCTCCGTATAGTCCCACGTTTTTTGGATTGACACCATATTTTTCGACGAGCATTTTTACGCCGTCCACGTGATCGCTCAGATCTTTTCCGCCCATATGGCGATAGATCCCTGTCCGGTGATCACGTCCATAGCCTGAGCTCGCCGTATAATCAATGTCGATCACGGTATAGCCATTGTCAGCAAGCAGATTGTTAAACATATACTCCCTGAAATACTGGCTCCACCAGTAATGTACATTCTGAAGATATCCTGCGCCATGCACAAAAACCACGGCAGGTTTTGATGGATCCGGTTTTTCAGGTTTATAAACCCGGGCATAAACATCCGATCCAAAGCGGTTCTTAAATTTTACCATTTCGGGATCCTTCCAGGCGTAGGAATTAAATTCTGCACTGGTCGAACTGGTGATCTTTTCAGCTTTTGCTCCAGTCTTATTTTCCTGAAGGTAGAGTTCCCATGGTTTATTGGAATAGGAATGGCGGATGGCCAGCCATTTTTCATCAGGTGAAAGGCTCACTTCATTTCCGCCCTTCATAGAGCTGAGTTTTACAGATATTCCTCCCTGTACCGGGATGCGGTAAAAGTGAGTAATTCCCGGATGTTCCATATTCGCAGTGAAGTAGAAGCTTTTTTTATCATTCGATAACTGCAGGCTCTGTACTTCATATTTTCCTGATGTGATCTGTTTTTTATCTCCCGAATTAATGTTTATTGTATAAATATGTGAATAGCCTGTTGCCTCACTCTGGAAATAAAATGTATTGTTGTCGATCCATCCCGTATTGCCCCCGCCAAAAGATCCGCCTATGCCCGGCCCGCCAATCCATGCTTCATCTCGCTGACGGTCTAAGAGGGATAATCCCCCGCTTGCCTGATCCAGTTTCATGATCCAGCGGTCTTTATTGTCAAGCGCCGAAACTGTTACTACCGCCTGAGAGCCATCCGGATTCCAGAAGGGACCATTGACAGAAACTTTACGGTCTTCATTCTTTTTGGTTCGTTCCTCCAGCTGTTTGGGATAATCTTTTACATAATCCGGCAGATCTTTTATTCCGGGTATTTCTTTGGTGGAAATCGGGTAAATCGTATCCTTTTGTATATCATATACATAGCTTTCAAAGACTGGCAATGCATTGCCAACCTTGGTTCTGCCCATAATATCCTCGGTATAACCGCTTTCAGTGACAAAGTTCGGGACTATGGTGGTCTTATTACCTTCGGCCCGTTTCATGATACGAAAAGCGATGAATTTCTCATCCGGGCTCATCCGGAGACCAGTCAGGAAACTTCGTTCGTCCAGATAGAATTCTTTGGGGACTTTTACCTCAGCGGCTTTACTTTTTGCTTCCCGGTCTTTCCGGTCAAACTCCCGCTTTTTGATGATATCAAACCCGCTCAGCTGATCTTGTTTCAGCCATAGGTCCTGTTTGCTCAATGGACTTTCCGGACGTTTCCTGGTACGGCTGAAATTACTTAGCTGAACCAGGCTTCCCCCATTTACCGGAATACTGAAAAGATTATCCCCGCGCTGGAACAGCACTTTACTTTCATCCTTAGTAAAAACCGGGCTGCTTTCCCGCTCCAGGGTACTGGTCAGTGAACTTTCCTGTCCGCTGCTCACATTCATTATAAAAATATCCCCGTTACGCTCAAAAAGCACTTTCGACCTGTCTTTTGAATAGGATACAGATCCTTTGTTTAGCTTTTTTACCAGATCCTCATTTACTTTCTGCGGTTTGCGTTTATCGACCGAGATCTGGTACAGGGGATCCTCTTTTACCTGATCCGGATTCCAGTTAAAATAGACCGTGCGGCTGTTTTCTTCCCATTGAATGTTCGAGGGTGAGACACCCATCCATTTGGGGTCGCGCATGATCTTTTCCACACTCAGGCTGCCCAATTCCTGGGCCTGTAAAGCATAAGATCCGGCAAATAAAAAGCAAATAAATAATCTTTTCATAATAGGGTTATTGCATATTAATGTCATTTTAAATCAGTTCTCTAAATTGAATTCGGCCTGGCCAAATAAGAGGCTGCTGATGAGGAGCAGGCCAAGTATGCTACTTACAGGTTTCATTGATACAGGTAATATTCCGGTCCGGTAAACCAGGAAAATGATTAATTAGCCCTGCTGGCCAGGCCGCCTTTTTTGCTGTCAACTTTTATGGTTAATTTCCCTGCATTCTGAACGATCCAGCGTACGGTAACCGTTCCGTTTCCCGGGATATTAGGCACTCTGATATTTTCCGGATCATTTCTTTGTTCTGTGCTGATGTTCAGATCGCGGTTATTCACGATCATCCCTGCAACAACTTTTGCACCGCTTAAACTGACCAGATCGGGAACTTCGATCTTATATTTCAGATCCTGGCTGGAATGCGTGGGCATTAATCGTTTATTTGCGATCACCGCAGTGATTTCTTTCAGTCCCCCGCCCATATCTTTTTCAGAGATTTCCTCTATGCTTAGTTTTGGGGTATGATAAGCATGGTATAAAGTGAATGACATATTGCGGTGGGCATCGCTTTCCAATAGAAAACCCGGATGCATCCGGCCAAAAGATTTCTTGAAGCCGCCTATCTCGATATCACCATATTGGGGATGCTTAAAGGCTTTCCATTCAACAAATGCATCATTGAAAAGCAGGCCGCGGTCAAAGGAATATTGCGCAGACTGTGAACGTTCGTCACCGGCCTTGTTATACATCAGAAAATTGGTCCAGAGCTCATTCGAAAAAGTATAGATCCCCCGGCCTCCATAAAACCAGTCGAGTTCCCCACCAAATACAGAATACAGATCCTTATATACAACCAGGTATTTGTACCCCGGGATCAGTTCTTCGCCCTTTTTGCCAAGTGCATCATAAACCTGGATATCCTGTGCATTGTAGGTATCGAGGTCTTCAAGAGCCCCCGGCCCGCGTAAGATCATACCACCGTTGTTATGGTAGGATTGCCCTGCAGCGATATTGGGGTGCTTCATTACAAAATCAGCGATCGAGCGATTCTCAGGTAATGAAAATGGGTATTTGTAAGCTCCGTTCTGAATATAATTTGGCTGCCAGTTCCAGGCCCAGTCGCGGTTAGGATCGTAGGCCCCTTCTCCATCCTCATTAACATCACCATCACCATCATTGTCAATGCCTTCATAACCCAGCAATTCATATTCACCCTGCTGATCGGCACTTACACTGATCATTCTTCTGGGGTCGTCAGGATCAGTTCTTAAGCGGCCATTCGGATTTTTCCGGCGCATGAAAACGATATTTCCATCCCCGTCAAGATCATCATATCCATCTTCATTTACAGCTCCGTCGCGGTCATTATCTATCGGGATCATTCCTGAGCGCGGGGAATTTGCATTGTTTGCCTGATGGATGAAATTATCCCTTGCATCCGGATTTATGGTCGGAGCAATGTAGAAGGTCTTTTCTGCAAGCAGATCCTGAATATATTTTGTGTCTGCAAAGGACTCGGCAAGGTACCATGCGGTATATAAAGCAAATTCACTTCCCTGAATTTCATTGGAATGGATGTTTCCGTCAATATACATGGCAGGTTTCTTTGAAGGATCTCCTTTTTTAAAGTCGGAGATGGTCATTACCCACATTTCTTTACCCAGAAATGATTTTCCCATGGATTCGACTTTAACCAGATCCGGATAGGCCTGTGCTAATTTTTTGCAGATCCCGCTGATCGCGGCATAATCATTATACCGGTTCCAGCTCATGTGCACTTTGGGGTTAGCCGGGCTTCCTGATGCCTTTAATATTTGTTCGGGCTGCTGGGCCAGCAAAGCAAATGAAAATGCCAGCAGGGGAAGGGTAAACAGTAATTTATTTATAAATAGTTTCATGCTTATGCTATTTTAATTATTAAAAATTATCCGGGATCTTACAA
The DNA here is from genome assembly GCA_036677005.1 of Pedobacter sp. Classification (GTDB taxonomy): domain Bacteria; phylum Bacteroidota; class Bacteroidia; order Sphingobacteriales; family Sphingobacteriaceae; genus Daejeonella. The sequence goes on along the minus strand of JAKFBV010000097.1, from coordinate 78,762 downwards.
ACTCACTTCAAGGATCGTTGTTCCGCTTGTCGGGCTTCCTGCATTGATTTTTACAGTCCCTGCACCTCTGATCAGCCAGCTTAATGACTTATTACCCTTTCCTTCAATGGCATCAATTGCCTGGTTTTTACGTCCGCTGAGGATCGTTTGGTTACCGGATGGAATTATACTGACGTTTATCTTTTTCACCCAGTAGCTGCGTTCACCTACCTTTGTTTGAGTTGGCAAAGATCCTCTGTTTATCAGGGTTGCTGTCAGCCTGGTCAGTCCCTCACCCAGTTTCTCCTTTTTAATATTGACAAGATCGATGGAAGGTGCCATTTTACTCAGAGCCAGTATAAAATCGCTGTGTTTCTTTACCAGGCCTTCCACCAGTTTATAGGGCGGATTGGTTAAAACGAAAGGATCAAGCCCGCCAAGCTCAACCGTCTGTCCCGGAAAATCAGGGTGTTCGATCTTTTTCCAATCGGTAAAATTGTTTTTCACATCCTGGCTTTGCGACCATCTTAAATAATTTGCTGCAACATCCTCAATTTTAAGATCCTTCTCCTTCCTGGCGGTGTCGGCTTTGGCTTTGGGCACCCACCAGCCCGGTGTGCTGAAACTGAAGCGGCCATAATGAAAATAGGCCCATTGTGCGAAATCGCCTCCTTCGGGGATGCTTTTGGGAGCATCTTTTATACCGGTGGTTTTATTATACAGCTCCGATACCAGTGAATTGGCTTTAGCATCGGGTTCAAAATAGCCTGTTATTACCCTTTTGGCAACCGCCGGGGCATTATAAGTAACAGGAACAGAAAGGTTATTATAAGGACCGAAAGTAATTACCGAATAGATATTGAACATCTCGAACAAATTGTCGAGTAAAGCTCTGTTCTCATTTTCTGAGACCATATGCTCACCTGATCCGGGAACAAAATTGGGATAGGCATAGCTCATGTTCTTATTAAAATGGACACCGCCCTCTCCGTCTTCATTGAAACTCCCGTCCTTATCATTGTCAATTCCTTCAGAAATGAGCAGATATTTGCCTGCTTCGCCCTTTGTAGGATCGGCAAGGATTATGGAGCGGGGTTCTTCGGGGTTTATCCTGTATTTACCTGTGGGGTCTTCGATGCGGATCCAGCTTATTTTACCATCCTTATTCAGATCCTCAAATCCGTCTTCATTTATTTTACCATCCCTGTCATCGTCTGTAGGGCGTGCATTAGCGCTTCTGGCATACCTGGTCTGTGCAAAATATTGCTCAGTGGCATCGGGGCTCATGTTCGGAAAAACATAGAAAGTGTTTTTTGTCAGCAGCGTCTTTATACTATCCTGAGAAGAATCTTTCAGGAGCTTTTCTGCGAATCCCAGGGCCAGTTCGGTGCCCAAAAGGTGGGAGCCTTCAACCCCTCCAAGTACAGCGATAGCCGGTTTTTGTGCTGTATTTCCTGTCCCGATGGTCAGCATCCAGATGTCTTTCCCTCCGAATGTTTTGGTCAGGGATTTTATCTTTAGCAGTGTGGGGTAGCTTTTCGCGATTGCATTGATCCGCTGCGAGATCTGGGCATAATTGCTGTAATCCTGTGCATTTGATTCTCCGGAAAAGAGAAAAATACCCATCAGCAAAACTATGGTCTTGTAAATTTTATTCATGAAATTAATCGGTTAGTTTCAGCCGATTAAATTACAGAAATATTTTAATTCCAAAGCTTATGAGTCAATTCCTGATTAATTTTCGGAATTCCGGTAGAGCTGGTTGAAAAGTAATTTGAAGGTTCCATGAGTTTGTGCTCTGAAAGTGATCTCAGGGCCAAATGCATAGAGTTTACCCTTTCCTATCCTGGCTTCGAAAGCAGTGATCCCATCCATAAGATAGGCCTGACCCCAGGCCCAGCCGCTGCGCAATGGCGCCGGAGTAGAGAACCATAAAATTGGTTTAATGCTTCCTTTTGCAATAGCCTCTGTAGAAATCCGGAACACCGGGCTATTATTAAAATAGACATCCGCCCTGGCCGGCATTCCCCATGCAGCGGCTAAAGTATTATCCACACTGACACTCAGGACACTTCCCGGTACATAATATTTTTCGGATGGTAATCTGCGTTCCTGACCGCCTGCACTCATCTCTACCATAGCGTTTCTGACCGGTAATTTCAGGTGATAGGCCAGATTTGTACTGCTTCCGATCGTTATTACTTTACCTCCCTGTTCCATAAATTTCTTTAATTCGGGGATCGATTTCTCCGGACTGATCCTTCCAAGCTGGTTTCTGAATTCTTCCGGAATACTTTCCGGCTTCGGTTCGCTGCCTGATGGAGCCGAAGACGGGCGGCCCTGCAGCGCGGGAATTGCTCCCGGAACGAAAATGATCAGGTCGTATTTTGAATTAAGGTTCCCAGCATCAATATCCTGTGGATAGACCAGGGTAGCTTTAAAACGGTATTGCTCCATCAGTAACCTGACCCAGCCTGATGCCATGGAGCCGCCGTAAGTATCCCAAAGTGCAATGCGAAGTTCTGAAAGCTTTGTGATATTCCCCGGGGTATGGGAAGTAGCCCTGAATTCCAGACCCGGATCAGAAATCATATTATTCAGTATGTTTCTTGCTTTGCTGCTGCCGGGAATATAGAAATCGCCCCGGTCATCACCGCTGCTGATCCGGAAAACGTTTTCACCTGCTTTTAAAAGTTCATTGACTGCTGTAAATGCATTATTTGACTCTGCATTCATCAGGTAAGCTCTTGCCGATGCCACCGTGCTTCCCGGAGTACTCTGGAGTTCACCATAGGGAATAGCCTGGAAAGGCCCGCCGAAATCATCCTGAAAGCGATCAAATTCAACATTCATCATATAGGCCAGTGTCCAGCCTGCGGCATCATAGGGAGCAACTGGGGGCCCGCCTTCGTACTGGAAATCATTCGGGTGGTCCTGTGGTTCAAACATATCCAGTACATGTGGCCTGAAAGCCTGATTCGTTTTAATGATAAAGGAACCTTTCAGATATTTTTTACCTCCTGCGATAAAATCCTCACCGGCTTTATTTACCAGGATCCCGGAACGTATAAGTGCGTTCACAAATTTGATGGCAGTCTGGAAATCAGCCTGCCCGGCCGGTATAATATATCCTCTGGCATCTCTTTTTGCCGGGTCATGCATTACCGTGTCGAAATATTTGGTTGGAATGCTCTGATTTCCGGTAGTTATCACCCCGGGTTTATCTTTACGGTAAGCTTCTTTAATCGCTTCCACTTTATTTGGCGAAAGTCCCCATGTGTCTTTACTGCCACGTTCAATGGAGTTTTTACCCATCAGGTAAATATTATAAAGCAGCTCGTCTCTGTGGCGCTGTGCATAATTCAATACGGCATAATTTAAGGACACCGAATAATCTATCGATTGCCTGAAATGCCATTTTTGCGGTGTAACCGGAAATGTTGTTCCTCCGTTGGGAATTAATCTGCCCGGAACGAGCGTTATTTCTGAGGGATTGGGCCCTCCGATAGTTTCGGTAAGCAGTCCGATGATATTGTGAAAATAGGTGGTCGTTCTCAGTCCCCCGTTATACCAGGTAGAAAATTCAGAACCATACTTCTGGGTATAACCGGGTTTGTTTTCGGTATTTAATCTGCTGTTCATTGCGGCACCGACAGCATCCAGGCTGGTCATCAGGATCGGGTCGAAAACATAGTTGAAGGGATCACGGTAGGGGGCACCGGCAACAACCGAGCCCTCGGGGCCTCTCTGATGATGATTGTACATGATCTGTGGTAACCATTCAACAAAAAGCTGCCTGCTCATATTCTGAGTTTCCTTCAGGTTCATCATAAAGAAGTCACGGTTATTATCATGTCCCGCATACTTCTCATAAAGCCGCGGTAAATGTTCCAGAGAACGCTTTTCAGGAGTTTTTTCACGCAGATACCAGTTGCTGACCAGTTCCTGGCCATCCGGGTTGGCATGGGTCATCAGAATGATGGTATTTTCAAGAATGCGAAGGGTTTCAGGGTCTTTCCGGCTGACCAGGTTCCAGGCTGTTTCAATGAGCTGGTGAATGCCCAGAGTTTCAGTTGCATGTAAGCCCCCGTCGATCCAGACAATTGCTTTTCCTTCTTCGGAAAGTGTTCTGGCTTCCTGTTCAGTCAGGCCCCCGGCACGTGCCAGTTTTTGGGATATTTCTTTATAAAAGTCCAGTTTTTTTAAATTCTCCGGAGCGGAGATGATCATCATAGGATGGCTGCGGCCTTCTTCGGTCTTTCCGATCTCTACCAGCTTTACCCGGTCGGAGCCGCTGGCCAGTTTTTTAAAGTATGCTTCAGTTTGTGTAAATGTGGCTAACTGATAGTCATCACCCATTGAAAAGCCGAAATGTTCTTTCGGAGAGATCTGTGCAAAAACAGTGCTGATCAGAAATAAACTGATGATCAGCAGAGAAAACTTACGCATGTTGATTGGTTTAAGGAAATGCAAGTTAATAAGATATGGTATAAAAAAAAGGGCGGTAATTGAAGGATCTCAAATTTTCATGCCATTTTATTCAGTAAATTGCTGCGGCTGATCATATCATAAGATCAGTTTTTAGCCGGTATGACATTATGTTACCCTACGAAAAAAAGGCTTACCAGGAACTCGAACTATGGAAGATAAAGATCCGGAAGAAGCCATCATTTCTGGATAATGCATCCAAAAACCTGCAGAACCGTATAAATAACCTGATCCCCGAAAAAGTGCATAAAGCCATTACTGTGGCCATTGAAAAAATGATCAAGGCTGTACTCTTCGGCGCCAAATATATTACAAAGGCAGCGCGGGAAGACAGTTCATTGGAGTTAAGGGAGGCATTTGTGAGAGAAAGGATCCGGTTTTACCGGAAAACAGCATCAGCGGAGGGCGCTGTAACCGGAGCAGGCGGCTTTCTGCTCGGACTGGCTGAATTTCCGGTCCTTATCGGGATAAAAATAAAACTCCTGTTTGATATTGCGGCTCTGTATGGATATGATGTAAAAGACTATAAAGAAAGACTATATATATTGTATGTTTTTCAACTGGCCTTTTCAAGCCAGAAAGGCAGGAACAAGGTATTTGAGCAGATTTCAGACTGGGATGCTTATGTGAAGTCGCTGCCCGAAGATGTTGAAGCTTTCGACTGGCGTACTTTTCAGCAGGAATACCGGGATTATATTGACCTGGCAAAAATGGCTCAGTTGATCCCCTTGATTGGAGCAGCTGTGGGAGCGATAGTCAACTATAAGCTGATCAATAAACTGGGTGAAACAGCGATTAACTGCTACCGGATGAGAAAGATTAGTCCGCTCAAAATATTAAATCCCTGAAAAGAAATTAATACAGAACGCGCGGCAACAGGGCTATTGATCAGAATAACTTTTCATTCGGGGGTTTGATCCCTTTTAACCGTAGATATATCGTAGTCTGTGCACGATGATGTGTCTGGTGCTCAAATGCCTTATTCAGCCAGCCAAACCGGTCTGTTTCATAGTTCCCGCGTTTAATAACACTATCCATCGTTGACGTATCCATGTTCCTTAAAGACTGAATGGCGAAGTCATAGCATTCCATTACTACATTTGTCAGAGCAGTTTTTTTCTTAAACTCATCCATTTTTTCGAGCACCTTACCCTGATAGATCGGGTTTGCCCCGGTACCACTGGCAACTAATCCAATAGTTCCCTGCGACATATGCAGCATTTGCTCTGCAAAACTGCGTAAGTCGGGAATGGGCTTGAAATTAATTCCATCCTCCGGCATGGCATCCAGGTATTCCTTAGTATATGCTTTAGCTCTTTCCCAGTCGCTGAGCATGTGGGCTCTCACCACCTCATTTGTGATACCCTGGGAAAGAAGGGAATTGCTCATCATAAGCATGCCACAGATCAGAAGAATGGATTTGAAATTTTTCATATTAAATGGCATTAAACAGCTTTTATAAAAATAAAATAGATCATTGCAATAAATTGCCCGCCAGGTCAACCCTGACATTATAAGGCTGAAGATACCGTTCGGCAAGAATGGCAAATTCTTTCCTGGTAATGTTTCTTTTAATGTCAAAATCACTGTTCAGTTTAAAGCTTACTTTCCAGCCTTCCTCAATTTCTTTTTTCAGTTCTTCACCCCTTGACGCCGTGAACATGAGCAGGCTTATAGCATCTCCTATGCTTAATGTGGCATTCCTGTTATCGGCGAACCAGATCTGACTTCTGGTATAGAATTCTTTCATCGGGCTCCGTAATTCTGTTGCTGATATTGTGCCAGCCGTATCAAAGCGGATCTTATTCAGGTTCCCATCTTTCTCGATTTTTGGTCTGATCAAACCGCTAAGGCCCATACGCTGAAAGGCAAGAAAATTAGGATCGTTCAATTCAATGTCTGAATAAGGGAAAAGCAAGGCATCATAAGCTAAAAGTTCACCCTGGACCACCCTCACATTGATGTTTTTTGTTGTGGTATTAAAGAAGGCACAATAGGATGCGATGGTACCTGCAGCCTGCCCGGCCGACATGCTCAGGAGCCTGATCTGCCCGATCTTATGAGGCACCATAATGAAATTTTCAAAACCCTGCGGGATCAGGGTCCCAAGTGGGATGGTAGATACCGAACGCTCATTGTTTGCCTCCTCCTGGAATCCAAGAGCGACTGTACTGCGATACAGTTTATTATCAAAGAGATTTTTGCCGGTACCGGGGATAGCCATTGTTTTTTTTACATCAATTCTAAGCATAGACGTAATAGAAAGATTTTCGGTTGCATCCACCACCACATCGGCTTTGATCTTTTGGCCCCCTTTCAGCCTGACTTCCCAGCCCTTTCCATCCTTTTTGATCTGATCAATCGCATTGTTATAGTTAAGACTTAAATTTTTGATGGTATCACTAATCTCTTTGATCAGGTTTGAAGCCTGATCAAGTCTGATCTTTGATGCAATTAGTGAGTCTGTCTGCCTGGATCTCTTTTTAACCTTGAGGGCGTAATGATTTTTAATATTCTCCAGATAAGGGAGGTCCTCCTCCGAAAACCGGGCACTTATGGATAAGGATTGAGGCAGATAAATGGTCTTCGCGCCCGAGCGTGCCGATTGAACAGCAGCAGCAAGACCCCCCGGGGTATTACCTACAACAAGCACACCGGTCTTTGTGGTCTGTGCCAGCAATGACAGACAAAAACCGAGTAATATAAAAGAGATCGAAAATTGTTTTATCATAATTTTTATTATCTGCGGGCTTAATTTACTGTTTCTTTCATTAAATTTATTGAGAACCTTAAACAAGCTTTTATGAAACTTAATACCCGGCGAAATAGTATCATCGTTTTATTATGTGTTCTAAGTTTTACACTTGGAGGATTTATTGCTAAAAAAGCTGAAGAAGAAAAAATCACCATAGCCCTGGTCAAACAGGCGCAAAAGATCATTGGATTGGATTTTACAGATGCCGAGGCAGATTCAATGCTCGAAAATCTGGAAGGCCAAAGGAAGAGTTTTGCTGCTTTACGTAAACTGAATATTCCCAATTCTGTCCCGCCTGCTTTAAATTTCAACCCCGTTCCAGTGGCTTATCAATATCCGGATAAGGCCAACTATTTTAAAATATCATCGGGGGCTGGCACAAAGCTTCCGGCTGATATGGAAAAACTGGCATTTTATAAGATTACTGAACTGGCCGAATTGATACGAACCAAACAGATATCCTCAGTAGAATTAACCCGGTATTTTATCGGGCGGATCAAAAAATACGATCCTGCATTGCTTTATGCAATAACAATTACAGAGGAGCGGGCCATGAAGCAGGCAAGAAAAGCCGATGCCGAGATCGTATCGGGCAAATACCGCGGATTACTTCATGGTATTCCTTTTGGTGCCAAAGATCTGCTGGCAGCGAAGGATTATAAAACAACCTGGGGTTCAGTGGCTTATAAAGAACAGAGAGTTGATCTGGACGCAACGGTGATCAGCCGGCTTGAAAATGCCGGCGCGGTATTGATTGCAAAAATGACCCTTGGTGAGTTAGCAATGGGAGATGTTTGGTTTGGAGGCAAAACAAAAAACCCATGGGATCTGAAACGGGGATCAAGCGGCTCTTCTGCCGGATCTGCCTCTGCAGTGGCTGCCGGCTGCCTTCCTTTTGCAATCGGTTCTGAAACACTGGGCTCCATAGTTTCACCTTCAACCGAATGCGGAACAACCGGCCTTCGCCCAAGCTTTGGCCGGATCAGTAAATATGGGGCAATGGCCTTAAGCTGGAGTATGGATAAGCTGGGCCCGATAACGCGCAGCGTCGAAGATTGTGCGATTGTATTTAACGCTATCCAGGGGGCCGATGGGAAAGACCTGAGTGTGATTTCGGCACCATTTAATTATACCAGTCCTTTAAGTACAAGTCTGAAAGGAATTCGTATCGGATACATCAGATCAGAGTTCAGCCGTAAATATGCCAATTCATCAAATGACAGCATCAGCTTAATAAAATTAAAAGAATTGGGAGCCGAGCTGGTTCCGTTTGAACTCCCTGTTTTGCCTTATAATGATATGCTCATTGTTTTATCTGCTGAAGCGGGAGCCGCTTTTGATGAACTTACCCTGTCAAACCGCGATGATCTTCTGGTACAACAGCACAAAAAGGCCTGGCCAAATGGATTCCGGTCCGCCCGCTTTATACCGGCGGTGGATTATATTCATGCCAATCGTGCCAGGACCATGCTGATCGATCAGCTGAACGAAAAAATGAAAGCTGTAGATCTCTTTATCGCACCCTCATTCGGACAGAATTTACGGGCAACTAATTTAAGCGGTCATCCCTGTGTGGTTTTACCGAATGGATTCAGAAACGGCCTTCCGGGGAGTATTACCTTTACCGGTCAGTTATTTGGAGAAGGGAAACTATTAAGGATTGCCATGGCCTATCAGAAAGCCACTGCCTTTAATGAGGTACATCCCGCAATGAATTTTTAGAAATCCTCCTGCCTGATATAAGCAGGCTTTATGTTCTGTCATGCAAAAAAGTATCAATGAAATATTTGAGCTGCAAAAAGCTCATAGCCTCAGTTTAAGGATGACCGGGGCTGCCCGGAGGAAGGATAAACTCAGGGAACTAAGATCCCTTATTCAGCAGAATGAAGCCCTTATTTTTGCTGCGCTTCAAACGGATCTGCGAAAATCTGAATTTGAGGCAGCATTGACCGAAGTTTATTTTGTTTATGCAGAAATAGACTTTGCTATAAAAAACCTTTCGGCATGGATGAGGCCCCTAAGGGTTGCTGCAAGTTTGAGCAGTTTCTTCACAAAGAACAGGATCTACTATGAGCCGAAGGGTGTTTCTCTGATCATTGCTCCCTGGAACTATCCTTTTCAGCTCCTGATGGCGCCGCTGGTCTCAGCTATTGCTGCAGGTAACTGTGCTATGCTTAAACCTTCAGAATTAAGCAGTGCGACCAGTTCCCTGATTGCCAGGCTCATCAGCGGGCACTTTGATGCCTCTGAAATAGCCTGTTTTGAGGGTGATGCCGCTGTTTCTGAAGATTTATTGAAGCGTCCATTCGATCATATATTTTTTACAGGCAGCCCGAAGATCGGAAAAATAGTTATGGGAGCCGCAGCCAGGCACCTAAGCTCAGTTACCCTCGAGCTGGGAGGCAAATCTCCGGTAATAATTGCTGAAGATGCTGATCTGGAAAAGGCGGCGGAGAAGATCGTCTGGGGTAAATTCATGAACGCCGGACAAACCTGTATCGCTCCTGATTATGTATTGGTAAAAGCTGAACAGGAGGAAGAATTTCTCCGGCTTGCATCAGTGAAGATCGATCAGTTGTATCGGAATAATAATAAGCTGGACAAAAGCAGTTTTGGAAAGATCATTAGTCAGGGGCATTACATCAGGTTAAAGGAACTGCGTGACAAGGCAGTGGAAGAGGGAGCAATACTGGTAAAAAATGGCGCCGATAGTGATGAGGACCAGACCATTGAACCTACCCTGCTAAGAAATGTCAGACTCGAATCTGCGATCATGCAGGAGGAGATATTTGGCCCTCTGCTGCCTGTAATAACTTACGAATCGTTAAACCAGGCCATCGATCTGATCAACCGGAGGCCAAAGCCCCTGGCATTATATATTTTTTCCGCTTCCGGATCAATCGTCCGGAATATTATTAAACAGACCTCATCCGGAGGTACCTGTGTGAATGATGTGGTCTTGCATATTTCCAATCCGAACCTTCCTTTCGGAGGAATAGGGAACAGCGGGACCGGAAGCTGTCATGGATTCTTTGGATTTAAAGCCTTTTCTCATGAACGCGGTATCATGTTTCAGTCAAAATTAGATTTTAGTAAATTTGCATACCCCCCTTACGGGAATAAGGGCGGCCTGTTAAAGTGGTTTAAAAGAATCCTCTGATTTTATGATTGACGCAGTACATCTTTTCCCCAAACTTAATTCTTCCCTGATCAGGATACTTTCTGAATTAAGTCCGCGGCAATGGAATAATGATACCCTTTGTAAAAAATGGACAATAAAAGATATTGCCGCTCATTTACTTGACGGAGCCTTAAGACGCTTATCTGCCGGACGCGATGCTTATCCTGCCGGAGCCCCGGATATCAGATCATATAAGGAGTTGCTCAGCTATTTAAATGACCTGAACTCCGATTGGGTTAAGGCATACCGAAGAGTGAGCCCATTGATCTTAACTGAGCAATTAAGAACTGTACAGGAAGAATTATATGAGTACCTGAAGAGCCTGGATCCGGATGGGATAGCTTTATTTCCGGTATCATGGGCCGGAGAAAAAATTTCATCAAACCGCTTCGATATAGCCAGGGAATATACCGAAAGGTGGCTGCATCAGCAGCAGATCAGACAGGCCGCCGGTGCGGAATCGATACTTGAAAGAGAACTCTACCATCCTTTCCTTCAGACCTGTATGCAGGCCCTGGCTTTTCATTATCAGGGGATTAAAGCCTTCCCTGGTACTCTCATTCAGGTGGAGATCGTGGGTGAAGCGGGGGGAATATGGTCTGTCATTCGGGGGGAACAGAAATGGGAATTCACTGATACTGACAGGCAGGCAGATTCTCAGGTATTTATTGATCAGAATATAGCCTGGATGCTGTTTTCAAAAGGCATAGACATCCGGGAGGCTGGGCAGTACTGGCAGGTAACCGGCGATGAGGAACTGGGGAGGCATGCATTAACGATGCGGGCATTTATGGTTTAAAAACAATTAATGACAAATGAAAAGGGATATAGAACAATTAAAATACCCTATCGGTAAGTTTAAATCTGAACCTTATGAAGAGGATAAATTACCTCTGCTTATCGACCGTATCGCCGTACTGCCGGGCAGGCTGCGCGCAGCAATCGCAAATCTGGATGATACTCAGTTAGACAGTTCCTACCGTGAAGGAGGCTGGACCTTAAGACAGGTAGTACATCACCTGCCCGACAGCCACATGAATGCCTATATCCGGTTTAAACTGGCTCTTACTGAGGAAAATCCAACGATAAGGCCTTATCATGAAGATCGTTGGGCAGAGTGTGAAGAAGCTAAATACGGGCCTGTTGAAGTTTCTCTTGATCTGCTCGATAGCCTGCATAGAAGATGGGTTTCTTTTTTAAGGTCTCTCAAACCAGAAGACTTCGCCAGAGCCTATATTCACCCGGAGCAGGGTAAGAAATATATTTTAAACGAAGTTTTAAGTTTATACGCCTGGCATGGTGAGCATCATTTGGCCCATATCACCGAAGCAAAAATAAGGATGGGCTGGTAGCCAAAAAAAATCCTCATCAGCCGAAACTGATGAGGATTTTTTTTATTGGATTTATTCTTATTGACCCTGAGTTTTAGCCTCTGCTTTCATCGCCTCATTCGCAACGATCACAATTTCCACACGACGATTTTGAGCTCTGCCGGAATCTGTTGTATTATCGGCGATCGGTTCGGTTTCACCTCTTCCTTCGGTTGTTAAACGGGCTGAGCTGATACCCTGATTTACAGCATATGATTTAACAGCTGCGGCACGACGCTCTGATAAACGATAGTTATAAGCATCCGTACCATTGGCATCTGTATGGCCTACAATTAAAATATTTGTTTCGGGATTATTTTTAAGTGAAGTAGCCAGATTCTCAATATTTGTACGGGCAGCTGATTTTAGTGTTGACTGATCGTAATCAAATAAAATACCTGAATCAAATTTCACGATAATACCTTCACCCTCACGGATAACCTCCGCATTAGGAACTGTTTGCTTAATTTCTTCGGCCTGGCGATCCATTTTACGGCCGATATATGCTCCTGCAGTACCGCCAACGGCTCCGCCAATGATCGCACCAACAGCTGTATTACCTGCTTTTTTACCAATGATCGCTCCGATGGTACCGCCGGCTACTGCACCAATTACAGCACCTTTCTGTGTTTTGGTTGCAGTTGCACAACCCTGAAATAATAATGTTGAGGTAGCAATAGCTAATCCTAAGGTTGCTATTTTAATCTTTGTATTTTTCATGACTATATAATTAGTTTCTATGCTGACATTTTCAAACTCAGTGCCAAAACAAAATCCAGGTTTAATACATGTACTTTTGTTAATACTATTATATGAAAAGTAAAGAAGTAATTAGTTTATTGGGATGCGGATGGCTAGGGTTTCCACTCTCAGTTAACTTAATTTCAAAGGCTTATAAAATTAAAGCGAGCAGCACCAGCCCTGATAAGTTACCGCTGTTAAAAGCAGAAGGCATTGACCCATATTTAGTACAATTTAACGCCTTAAAACCCGACCCTGACCTGCATGATCTGCTTCATGCCGATATCCTGATCATATCGGTTCCTCCGGGAGGAAGAAGAATTAACGGACCTGAGAATTACCGTAAGATGGCAGATGTTCTGAAGAGTCAGTTAGCAGAAAGCAGGATATCCAGGCTGATCCTCATAAGTTCAACATCTGTTTATGCTGATTCTAACAGCATTATAACTGAAAGCTCCGAAATATCCCCGGATACCCTGTCAGGGAGTTTAATGGCAGAGATTGAAACAATCCTGAGTTCCTTACCTATAAAAGTGATCATTTTGAGGCTGGCCGGGCTGATCGGACCCGGGAGAAGTCCCGGACGATTTTTTGCAGGCAAGTCCAATATACGCCATGGACTTGCCCCTGTTAACCTGATCCATTTGGATGACGCTGTAAATTTGATCAGCTGCCTGATCGAAACGGAAAATGCTGCCGGTATTTATAACGGCTGTGCTCCTTCCCATCCCACAAAGGCAGAGTTTTATACCCTGGCTGCAAAAATAGAGCAACTGGAACTCCCCTCTTTTTTGCCTGAAAAAGATAAGTGGAAAGTAATTTCAAGTGAGCGCACAGGAAAAGAGTTAAACTTTTCATATAAATTTCCTTCGCTTATGGATTGGCTTCACAGGATCTAATTCCTGAATAGCAGATAGAATTATATAGGCTTAAATTCAAATGAATGTCAGTATAAGCAACAAAAAGCCGTTAAGCTTCCTTTTTTCGTACTTAATTCATATTCTTTACTTAAATTTATGGATTATCTGATTGTAGGGAACCCGGCAGGCATGAAAATGCCTTTCCTTATTTTCCGGCTTAAAAATATTATGAGGAAGTTATTTTTTTTAATTGCTCTGTTTGTTTTTACAGGTTCATATTCTGAAGCGGCTTTACCGGATTCCATAATAATTAAAAAAGTTAATGAGCTGGCTGCCGGGATACAGAAAAAATTTGCCCCTGACAGGAGGACTGAATATTTTCAAATGAGGCTGCAGACTGCAGAGCCATTAACTTATACTTTGGAGCTGAGCAAACCTGAGGCAGCGGCGGAATTAAAAGCTTTGTTGCGTAGGGAAAATATCGATGTGATCATTAATGAAGAGCTTCTGCCATCCAAAACTCTGGGTGACAAGGTTTACGGGATATCGAATCTCTCTGTCAGTAATAACAGGTATGCGCCAAATCACGCCGCCGAGATGGCCACACAGTCTATTTTAGGGACCCCGGTTAAAATATTGAAAAAGGAGAGAGGTTATTATTTTGTCAGGACCCCTGATAACTATTTATCCTGGACCGAATCTGCGGGTCTGGCCCCAATGAATAAGGCAGAATTTGAAAACTGGCAAGCTGCCGAAAAGATTATCTATACCGACCTGTTTGGGCAGGCATATTCTGAGGCATCCGAGTCTTCATTGCCGGTTTCAGATCTGGTTGCAGGGAATATTCTGCAGTTATTAAGCGAGACCAATGGCTTTTATAAGGTCTCTTTCCCTGATAAAAGGATTGCCTTTATTTCTGTGAAGAAGGCCCGGGCTTTTGAGGAATGGAAAGGCCAGCCCAATCCAAATGCTGAACAGGTATTGAAAATGGCCAGAAATTTTGTGGGAATTCCTTATTTATGGGGCGGTACTTCTGTAAAAGGCATGGATTGCAGTGGTTTTACCAAAACCAGCTATTTTTTGAATGGAATTGTACTACCCAGGGATGCTTCACAACAGGCTCTGGTTGGGGATAAAATTGATATTTCTGAAAATGATACCGTAAGTGTTGCCAAAGCGCTTAAAATCCTGAAACCCGGTGATCTATTATTTTTTGCCGGTGATAGGCGGAATATGAGGGTTACACACACTGCAATTTACATGGGCAGCGGTGAATTTATCCAGGCCGCAGGATTAGTACGAATCAATAGTATGATAAGTGGTTCGAAAAATTATGATGATTTTCAATCCAGAACTTTGGTAGGTGCCCGGCGTATGCTGACAGCTATCGGAGATCCGGAGGTAACAAGAGTAGATCAGCATCCCTATTACCAGCGGGTGTTAAACCAATAAATAAAAACTAAACAATTAATAAGCATATGAATATTTTCGTTGGAGGACTTCCATTTAAAGTAGATGAAAAGGAGTTAAGAGAACTTTTTGAAAAGTTCGGAGAATTAACCTCCGTAAAGCTGATCATTGATAAGCAAAGCGGACGCAGTAAGGGCTTTGGCTTTGTTGAAATGGCAGATGATGAAGCTGGTCAAAAGGCCATAGATGCCCTGGATGGCACAGAATTATATGGCCGTACCATAGGTGTCAGAGTGTCTGAAGATAAAAAGCCGGACAGAAGGTATTAAGTTATTTCTTAAGACCAGGATAAAGCTTTTACCAGCGGACCGTACCGATTTTCTAAGCCGGCTCTCATTAAAAGGGACAGTTTGTTCCATTAAGGATGCTTCAGGCTTTCCCTGGTGCCAATAATTTCTGTAATATAGATCCCGGGGCTGTGTATAGATCAGGCAGCTCCCGGGATACTGTTCCTGATTGAAGGGGAATGAAATGCCTGATCTCTGGTCAGAAGAAAAGTTTGCGGTACATGATGCGGGTAATTATTCCGGTAATCGATTCTTCCCCGGGAATATTCCGGTAACATTTAAATAGCAATTACTAATTAATGAATTTCAAATCAGCTAAATTGTTATTTTTGAATTAATTAGAAACGCAGATACCTTGTGATCTAATTCTGAAACCAATTTATTAAACTGAAGAAAAATTAAAAACTGTTTGATCATTATGAAAAAATTAATCATTCTTTGCAGCGTTGTATTTTTATTCGCGGCTGTGACTGCCTTTCAGGCTGCAGAAAAAGCTGAATTTAAGTTTGAAAAGGAAACTCATGATTTCGGCAAGATCCCTCAGGGCAAGCCTGTAAGTATTGAATTCAAATTTACAAATATTGGTGATGAGCCTCTGATAATCAGCAATATAGAGAGTGCTTGCGGATGTACTGTTCCAAAATATACGAATACGCCGGTTCTGAAGGGCCAGACCGGAACAATTACCGTCACTTATAATGCGGCGGCACTTGCTCCGTTCAGTAAGGGCTTAACCATCAGGTCGAACGCAAAAACTCCTGTGAAAGTTATTTATATCAAGGGTGAAGTGGTCGCTGCTTCTGCAGAATAAGCATCCTGAATTTATACATAAAAGCCCTGTAATTTCAGATCCCCTTTACTTTCATCTGCAAAGTGTAAACAGAGGTGTTCGCAGTGATAAACAGGATATTCCTGTCCTTTCCGCTAAAACATACATTGGCAGTCCATCCCGGGATCTCAATATGTTCTATTATTTTACCCTCCGGATTAAAAACGGTTACACCTCTGCCTGTCAGGTACAGGTTCCCCCTGTTGTCGAGAGTCATCCCGTCAGATCCCATTTCCGCAAATAATCGCCTGCCGGATAATTTTCCGTTCCTGCCGATGGTGTATTTATAGGTTTTTTTATCACCGATATCTGCAACAAATAAGCTTTTCCCATCAGCAGAGCCAATAATCCCATTCGGCTTGACCAGATTACTGTCAGCTACGAAAGCAGTTTTGGATCCCCTTGGGAAGTAATACACATTCTGGCCCTTAAGATCAGGTTTTTTCCGGTCCCAATAAGGGCGCTGGTAGTACGGATCGGTAAAATAAATTCCGCCTTTCCGATCAATCCAAAGATCATTCGGCCCATTGAATCGTTTTCCTTCAAAATTATCCAGTAGCACCGCTATTTTTTTTTCGGGGCTGATCGACCAGATCTCGTTTTTTTCATCAGCGGCGGTTATCAGGTTCCCCTTTCTATCAAAATATATTCCATCTGAATGACCTGTTTTATCCAGAAATAATGTTAACTGGCTATCTATGCTGTATTTCCAGATCTTATTTTCAATAATATCGGTGAAGAAGATATTGCCCTGCTTATCAGCAGCCGGCCCTTCAGTAAATTTAAACTGGTTTGAAATCAGCCGGGGTTTGGCATTATCTGCGATAATATCTGCTTCTCCATCCTGAACAGCCTGGTCCTTTGAGAAATTTCTGGCTGCATGATCTGTTCCCGGCAGAAAGGAATAAAGAGCCAGGGGAAGTGCTATGGTCAGCAGCAAATATTTGGAGATATTCATAAAGCTAAAATTAATTGTACTATAAAGTGGGTGTCTTACCGCCATCCACGGGTATATTGATCCCATTAATATAGGATGCGGCGGGGCTGGCTAAAAAAGCGATCACTGCTGCAACCTCATGGGCATCGGCAATTCTGCCTGCGGGTATGGTGCTGATCATCTCCCTGATCACCTCCTCTTTGCTTTTTCCATCCCGTTCGGCTGTTGTGCTGATAATGGATTCTAATCTGCCGGTCATGGTAAAGCCGGGAAGAACATTGTTTACATTGATCCCAAAGGGTCCGAGCTCCAGGGCAAGGGTTTTTGCCCAGCTTGCAACCGCCCCCCTGATGGTATTGGATACCCCAAGTCCTTTTAACGGAGTTTTAACGGAGGTAGAAATTACATTAATGATCCGGCCGAAGTGTTTTTTCTTCATCCCGGGTGATACAGCCTGAACCAGGATCTGATTACAGATAAGATGCATATTAAAGGCTTTAATAAATTCATCCGCTTCGGCGTCAATTGCCTGCCCGCCGGCCGGCCCCCCGGTATTATTGATCAAAATATCTACCTGGTTTTTTGACACATATTCCTCAATAATGCTTTTCAGCTGATGCGGATCGTTAAAATCGGCGGTTAAATAATGATGGTCCTGCTTATTTTTTGTGGATAATCCGCTCCGGACTTCCTTCAGTTTTTCTTCATTGCGGGCCAGAAGGGTAATGTTCGCACCAAGAAAAGCGAGTTCAGCAGCGCTGGCTTTTCCAATTCCCTGGGTACTTCCGCATACCAATGCCCGTTTCCCTGTCAGATCTAAATTCATATTCGAAAAAATTGCATCATTAATATAGCTAGGATAATACCGAAAAATATTGCTCGAGTTCCTGAAGTGTATTTGAATTAGTGGCTATATCCTTTATGATCTTTCCTTTTTCCATTAAAAGAATGCGTTCGCAGACCTCAGTAACATGATTCAGATCATGACTTGAAATTAAGGTTGTGATGTGTTTATCCCTGCGCAGGTCCCTGACAATATTCTTTAAGCGAATTTGTGTGCTGGGGTCGATATTAGCAAAAGGTTCATCCAGCATCAGCATTTCCGGATCCTGGATCAGACTGGCCGCAACTCCCACTTTCGACTGATTGCCTTTCGAAAGGTCACGGATATATTTTCCTTTGTTCAGGATCTCACCATTAAAAAACTCTGTAAAGCCAGCCAGCTCGGCATCGATCTGGGCTTTGTTTTTATTGTGGAGGCCTCCGATAAAATGAAAATATTCTTCAGGCGTCAGGTAGTCGATCAAAAACCCTTCATCAAGGTAAGAAGCCGTATATTCTTTCCAGTCTTCACTTTCTGCCACATTTTTTCCCCTGGAAAGTACTTCGCCAGTATCCGCCCTGATCAGGTCGAGCATCAGGCGGAAAAGGGTTGTTTTACCGGCGCCATTATTTCCAACCAGGCCTACGGTTTCACCTTTATTGATAATAAGTTCCGGAATGCTGACAACGGCAAGCCCATTATATATCTTCTTTAAATTTTTAATTTCTATCATATCATTGATTTCTAAAACCTTCGGCAATCGTGTAACGTTTTTTCTGAAACTCCCTGATCAGCTTGCTCATCCAGAATTCGCGGCTAATAATAAAGAGCGATCCGATCAGTGCGATCATGATAAGTCCTGCTTCAGCATGTCCCATCAGATTAAGCGGATAATAGATCAGAAAGGGACCTAATAATAAAGGAATGGATAGTAACCAT
This sequence comes from Pedobacter sp., assembly GCA_036677005.1. GTDB lineage: Bacteria > Bacteroidota > Bacteroidia > Sphingobacteriales > Sphingobacteriaceae > Daejeonella. The sequence goes on along the minus strand of JAKFBV010000097.1, from coordinate 60,103 downwards.
TGTGATGCGCCAACGCCTTCCCAGTTAAATGTCGCTCCTTTGCTCAGATCGATCCTGCGGTAGTTGCGGTTAGCAAAGTATAGAACCAGCAGGGTATTTACACCGAGGTTCCAGATATACATAATGAAATGGACAATGAGCACCTTCCATCCAAAATATACATAAGGAATGGTCAGAATGAAACTCAAAGAGGAAAAGAAGGTGAACAGCAGAAATTTTGACCTGAAAAATTCCCTGGTACTGATCCTGTTTACCAGGAGTCCGTCAAAATGGGCGCTTTGCCAGCTGAACATAAACTGACCGTAATTGATAATGAAGATCCCGGTCATGAACATCCCGCAAAATACGATAGCCGTATAGCCTGTATATTCGGGCCTGGTGTAGAAGATCAGTCCGTAAAACATAAAAAATAAACTCATCATGATCACTGAACGGGGGCGCTTATTTCGAAGGATAAGTTTCAGTTCGTTCACTGTCAGATCACCTGCTAAGCCAAAACGGCCTAAAAAGGGAATCTCCGTGCTTGATTTATGGGAAACATCAGCCGTATGAGGTTCTTCCAGATAGAGATTGCTTTTAAGGTATCTGTAGTTGATCAGGTAAAGGATCGGCGCGATCAGCAGGAAAACAAGGCAATATGCCGGCTCTGCAATTACCGAATTAAACAGCCCTGCCGACAGGCTGGAAATTGAAAAGAGCTTAAAATAGAAATCTAAAGAAACAAACAGGATTAATGTACCAAAGAAGATCAGCATCCAGATGGCATTCAGGTTAACCTTTCTTTTAATCCACAGACTTAAGAAATGATTGGAAAGCGTCAGGCCCGCTATGGATAATAACATGGCCCAGAGTCCTGCCTGACCCTGTGCAGGCAACACCACCTTGATCAGAAAGGGTAATGATAATAGAAAAGGGTTGAGGTTGAAAGCTGTGCCGAGAGAGGTTAATGAAAGGTAATTAATGATCTGATTTTTCTTAACCGGCAGGTGCAGATAGGGTCTTACACTTAAAGTGGGTAATTCCTGCAATTGAAAACGCATCAGCAGGTCAACCAGAAAATAATAGAGTATAAAAGCATTGAATGACTGAATAGTTTCCCGGTCAGGATAAGTCTTTGCGAGGATCCGGTCAAGGAAAAAGGCCACAACCAGGATATTTAGAAGAAGATACAGTATCAATATTCCCATCACCACGCGTATGGCAATGCTTTTACCGGTATTTTTTGACCGCCAGAACGCTTTTGACTGATGAATAAGGAAAGTTAAAGTCATGTTTGAAATTAGGCAAAATTTCTATTTTTTCGGCAAGAACAGGATTTTGATCTGAAAAATAGCATTCTGTTATCAAAAGGCTAGTACTTATATTTCCCTTTCCAGAGGGATCTTAAACGTTCACGCAGCTTTTCTTCTGCTGCATTTTTTCCCGGATCATACAGAAGAGTACCGCTAAGCATTTCGGGGAGGTATTCCTGGGGCGAAAAATTATTTTCATGGGCATGTGAGTATTCATACTCCCGGCCATACCCGATATTCTTCATTAGTTTAGTTGGGGCATTGCGTAAATGAAGGGGAACAGATTGGTCGCCGCTGCGGGAGACCAGTTCCTGAGCTTTACTGATAGCCTCGTAACTGGCATTGCTTTTCGGGGATGATGCCAGGTAGGTCACAGCTTGAGAAAGTATAATTCTTGATTCGGGCCATCCGATCACATTGACAGCCTGAAAACAATTATTTGCCAAAAGAAGGGCATTCGGGTTGGCATTCCCGATATCCTCGGATGCCAGGATCAGCAGCCTGCGTGCAATGAAAAGCGGATCTTCGCCACCCGCGATCATACGTGCCAGCCAGTAAACTGCTGCATTGGGGTCGCTACCGCGGATCGATTTGATAAATGCCGATATGATATCATAATGCTGCTCTCCCGCTTTATCATAGATAGCCATGTTCTGCTGAACATGCTTCAAAACGAGCTCATTGCTGATAATTACATGGTCCTGATTTACTGCATTGACAACCAGTTCAAGGACATTCAATAGTTTACGTGCATCCCCGCCAGAAAGCCGGAGGAGGGCTTCATGTTCTTTGATGCTGATCTTCTTTTCACGCAAATAGATGTCTTCGCGGATGGCTTTGTTCAAAAGTTCAACAAGGTCATCTTCTGAAAGATTTTGGAGAATATATACCTGGCTTCTCGAAAGCAGGGCTGAAATAACCTCAAAGGATGGATTTTCTGTAGTTGCGCCGATCAGTGTGACCAGCCCTCGTTCTACTGCCCCCAATAAGGAATCCTGCTGTGATTTTGAAAACCGGTGTATCTCATCGATAAACAGGATGGGCAGATTTTCATTTTCTTTCTTAAGCAGGGATGCTTTATCTATTACTTCACGGATATCCTTAACACCTGAATTTATTGCACTCAGACTAAAGAAAGGGCGGTTTAACTGCTTCGAAATTATGAAAGCCAGGGTAGTCTTCCCCACTCCCGGCGGCCCCCATAAGATTAAGGAAGGCAGTTTTCCGCTTTCAATAGCCAGGCGCAGGATCGCATCCTTGCCAACCAAATGCTTTTGTCCTGCATAGTCGTCAAGGCTTGCCGGGCGCATTCGTTCTGCAAGAGGGGGAATTGTTGCCATTTTCAATTAGATAGGTAGTTGACAATTGACAATTGACAATTGACAGTTTGTTGGTTGTGCATGCCTGAATAAGGTTGACCGTTTATAGAAGAAACAAACTTATTATTCCGGAAGCGATTACATTACGTTTAAATCCCCATTTCTTTATCCTGGTAATTCTGAACTAACCCGACTGCATTGGTCACCGAATCGCCAATGATGGTTACAAAAGAGCCTGGTTCGATATGTTTTACCGCATAATCAAAAGCTTCCTTACCTTTATTAATAACCTGGATATCGATCTCTGGTTTGACTTCTTTCAGGCCTTCAATGAGTAAGTTAACCATTTCTTCTCTGTTGCGGCCCCTCAGGTATTTTTCCTGGCAAATGATCACGTCATCGAACATCCGGGCCGAGATCCTCCCTACTTCCCGAAGATCCTCATCCCGCCGGTCGCCGGTACCTGAAATAATTCCTGTGCTTCTTTTAATATCCAGTGTGGACAGAAAATCCTTAATTCCCCTCAATCCGTCAGGATTATGGGCAAAGTCAACCATTATCCTGCAATCTTTGAGATCGAAGATATTCATCCGGCCAGGGGTCTGTGCGGCAGATGGTATAAAGGTTTCAAGGGATAAACGGATATCTTCAATTTTAAATCCCCATACGAAAGTTGCAAGGCTTGCTGCCAGAACATTCTGTGTCATAAAACTCACCGTACCGTTAAAAGTGATGGGAATATGTGTCACTTTTTCAATTCTTATTTTCCAGTCGCCCTTTTTAATTGTGATAAAGCCGTTTTCATAAATTGCAGCCACCCCGCCTTTACGGCAATGATCTTTTATAACCGGATTTTTTTCATCCATTGAAAAGTAAGCCACATTGCATCGCACATCTTTTGATATTTTAACACAATGTTTATTATCGGCATTTATGATCGCCCAGCCGTCATTTTTAACGGAGTTCAATACCACTTCTTTAACCCGGGCAAGGTCATCAAGTGTATGAATATCTGATATGCCCAGATGATCTTCCTGGATATTGGTAATAACGGCAATATCACAATATCCGAAACCAAGTCCGGATCTTAGGATTCCTCCCCTGGCAGTTTCCAGCACGGCAAATTCGACCGTGGGATCTTTCAATACAAATTCAGCGCTTATGGGGCCTGTCGTATCACCCTTTAACAACATGGAATTCTGAATATAAACACCATCAGATGTTGTATAACCAACCCTGTAGCCGTTATTTTTCACAATATGTGCTATCAGCCTGGTGGTGGTTGTTTTACCATTTGTCCCGGTAACCGCAATGATCGGTATGCGCGCTGATTTGCCCGGGGGATAGAGCATATCGATCACCGGTGCAGCTACATTTCTGGGAAGCCCTTCGCTGGGTGCCAGGTGCATTCTGAAACCCGGAGCTGCATTCACCTCCAGAACCACTCCTCCGTTTTCAGTAAGAAGTTCGGTTAAGTTCCTGGCCATGATATCTATACCGCAGATATCCAGGCCGATAACCCGGGCTATACGCTCGCACATAAATACGTTTTGCGGGTGAACCATGTCTGTAACATCAATGGAAGTGCCCCCTGTACTCAGATTAGCGGTAGATTTTAAGTAAATGATCTCTGATTTTGGTGGTATAGTTGCCAGTGTATAGCCTTTTTTATCCAGGAGATCGAGTGTATCACGGTCAATACTGATCTCGGTGAGTACATTCTCATGGCCGTAGCCCCGGCGCGGGTCACTGTTTTCAATATCAATTAAGTTTTGTATCGTATTCGCTCCATCGCCGGTAACATGTGCGGGAACACGCTGAGCGGCTGCAACTATCCGGTTATCAATCACTAGTATCCTGAAATCATGCCCGGTAATAAACCGTTCCACAATGACCCGGTGTGAATATTTCTGGGCGTAAGCAAAAGCTTCAACAGCTTCTTCCCTGGTTTTTACATTGATGGTAGCGCCTTTCCCATGATTCCCGTTCAGGGGTTTAAATACAAGCGGAAATCCGATCTTATCAAGTGCTGTTTCCAGATCCTCATCTGTGGAAATGGTTAAACCTTTAGCAACCGGGATAGCCTGTTCCTGAAGGATGCGTTTCGTTTCGTCCTTATTCCCGGCAATATCCACAGCGATACTGCTGGTTTTATCGGTCATTGTGGCACGAAAGCGGACCTGGTTTACCCCATATCCAAGCTGAACAAGAGAACTTCTGTTCAGGCGGATAAAAGGGATCTTTCTGGCAACTGCTTCATCTACAATAGATGCTGTACTTGGGCCAAAGCGTTCCCTTTCGCGCATTTTTTTCATAGTCATGATATCATTTTCGATATCATATTCTTCGCCGGCAATTAAAGCTTCGGCGATCCTTACGGCGGCTTCAGCAGCATATTCACCAACGGTTTCTTCAATATAATTGAATACTACATTATAGATTCCGGGGGTTTTAGTTTCACGGGTACGCCCAAAGCCGGTTTCCATACCCGCTAATGACTGGAGTTCAAGGGCAATATGCTCAATAACATGACCCATCCAGGTACCTTCCTCAATCCGTTCGAAAAATCCGCCCTCATGCCCCGGTGAACACCGGTGGGAATATAAACTCGGCATCAGCTTTTCGATCCTTTTCCTGAACCCTTCAATTTTATTGGTAGGAAACTCCTCCATATCCTCCAGATCAAGGCGCATTTGAATTAATTTCTTACGCCTGGTTGACCAGATATTCGGTCCCTTTAAAACCTGTATGCCTAATATTTTCATCTGTTTATTTTTTGTTTATGAACTACCCTTTTAACCTGATCTTAAAGATTAAGCCTCACAAAAACAAAAATTGTTAATGGTTTGGTAAATGCCAGATTTAATGCCCGCAATCTTAATTGATTAAAGAATAAAGGATTTCAACATTTCTATTTGGAATGGTTGTTGGGGTTAATTGATATTAAACCAGTATCAAGATAGAAAGTTTCGCTAAATTATTAAATTTTTAGGATGTTATAATCCTGCAATTGCTTATTAATGTTTATTCAGGTGTCAAATGATTCGCGATGTTGAAAAGTTTAGTAAGTTATGTTTAAACTTATTATAGAGGTAATATATATTTGATTCTAAAGTGATGCAAATTTAATAATAGTTATGGTTCCAAAGGGCAAACTTCTTATAATTGGTGGTGCGGTTGATCTGGGAAGTTCACTAAATTATAATGAAAACATTAGCCACCCTCATTATATAAAATTTTTTGAACTGGGAATTCTTAAGCGAATCATCCTGGAATCTTCAAAAGCAGAAAACTCTGTTGTTGAAGTGATCACTACAGCATCTCAGATACCCGATATCGTTGGTGAAGAGTATATTAAATCATTCGGGCAGCTGCAGGTTAATAATGTCAGGGTCCTGGATATCCGGTCAAGAGCCGATGCCGCGATCCCGGAATATTTAGATCGAATAGCCAAAGCTGATGTGGTGATGTTTACCGGAGGGGATCAATTGCGTTTGAGTTCTATTTTCGGAGGTACCGCATTTTTGCAGCTATTGAAAAAGCGTTACCAGGAAGATAATTTTCTGATTGCAGGTACATCTGCCGGGGCAGCAGCTGCTTCTACAAATATGATCTACAGGGGCAGCAGCAGGGAAGCTTTAATTAAAGGAGAGGTTCAGATCACAGCCGGGCTGGGTTTTATAAACTCGGTCATTGTGGATACACATTTTGTACAGCGTGGCCGGATAGGCCGCTTGTTTTATTCGGTGGCCAGTAACCCGGGCATGTTAGGTATCGGCTTGGGAGAGGATGCCGGTTTATTAATAACTGAAGGAAATTGGATGGAAGCCATCGGCTCAGGCTTGACGATACTTGTTGATGGCCGCTATATCAATGAAACCAGCATTTATGAAGTTGAAATGGGTTCGCCGGTATCAATAGAAGGCTTAAGGGTGCATGTGATGTCCATATTTGATAAATATGATCTCGAAAAGCATGAGCTTATTATTAAAAAAACAATAAAAGTGGAAGAAGGAGTTTTCCTGAAGGTTAAAGATTATGATACAAATGGATCATAAATTAATTATTCACGGTGGTTTTTTTAGCGAATCAGGTACAAATCTGGAGATTAAACTGGCCAAACAGGAGGCTCTTTCTGATATTGTACAAAGATCATATCAGTACTTACGTTCTCATTCAGCTTTACAAACGACGGTTTTTGCCGTTTCGCTCCTGGAAGACTGCGAGCTGTTTAATGCCGGCATTGGTTCACAGATCCAGAGTGATGGAAAGATCAGGCTTAGCGCCGGTTTGATGGATGGTCATAGCGGAAAGTTTTCGGGAGTGATCAATATTGAGGGCGTCAGGAATCCCATACAAATTGCAGAAAAGTTAATGTCAATCGATGACAGAGTGCTTAGCTGCAGCGGTGCACTTGATTTTGCCAGGCGTAATGGATTTGAATATTTTAATCCTGAAACTCCGCAGCGAAGGGAGGAATATGAAAAAAAATTAAGTGTATCTTCCCGGCTGGGAACGGTAGGATGTGTTGCTTTAGATAATAATGGGAATATTGCTGCGGCCACTTCAACGGGAGGCAAGGGCTTTGAAATTCCGGGCAGGGTAAGTGATTCGGCTACTTCTGCGGGGAATTTTGCCAATCAATTCGCCGGGATCTCATGTACGGGGGTTGGGGAGGATATCGTAAGTGCCGGCCTGGCAGTTAAAATTGGCACACGTGTAAGCGACGGGATGAGCCTGGAAGCAGCTTCTCAAAAATCATTTCTGGAACTTAAATTAAGCGATGGTTTTGCGGGAATAATAGGTATTTCAGCAAATGGGGAAATCTATCATTGCGATTCGCATCCCTATATGGTATGGGCGGCATATGATGGCCAACTTTCGGTTTTTGAATGATCTTTTTGTTAGCCGATAATTTTAGAAATCTTTGTACGTTTGAGATTGACAACCAATGATATACGTCCGGAGATTGAGGATTTAAACCTCAAGTTCATTAGCAGACAGTAATAAATGAGCTATAAGCCAATTTCTTTTTCAATACTTTTTTTAAGCATTTCCGGCAGCATTAGTTTTGCCGCACATGTAAAAACTGAAATGAATAGTATGACTCCAGGCCACTGGAGCGTTATTCCGCCTGTTTCGATGTACGATTCACTGAAATTGCAGATCAAAAAGGCAATCCCTGAACCGGGGATCCATCCGGTAAAAGATTACCTGAATGCGCTTCAGTTTCGCGAGCAACTGAGAGCCTCCGCCGATCTACCATCTGTTTTTCCCACCTCAGCAGGGGTATATAATGGTTTCCTGGGGAGCGATTCTTTGAGCGCTTATGATCAGCTTCTTTTCCTTTACAGAAACTTAGGAGACCGGAATGCTGAAGCCTCTGTGTTGAATTCCTATGCGGTCAGTCATGCCCTCAAAGGAAATATGGATCAGGCAGTTCTTTTATTCAATGAGTCTCTGGGGCTGAATCTGCGGATCAATAACCGAACTGCCATTTCAAAAAATTATTTGAATCTTGCCCGGGTTTATAAATTCAGCGGGAATTTTCCGGAAGCGATAAAATATAATCATGCGATCGTTGATATTGCCCTGGATACCCGAAACAACGTCATGCTGGCCGAAGCCTATATGAACCTGGCTAATTTATGGACATCAGAAGGAAAGTATAAGGAGGCTGAAGCCATAATCCTCAAAAAGGCGCTGCCTCTTTATTATTACAGGCTGCATGATAAGATCGGAACTATGAAATGTTATGATCAGCTTGCAGAGACCTATCAGCAGCAGAAACGGTTTTCAGAAGCAAAGTGGTTTAATATTCAGTCAAATATGGTGGCCAGAAAGATAAATAATCCCTCAGGGATAGTTTATTCGCTGATCAATCTTGCACATGTCAAAATGGCAATTGGCGATTACCAGCTGGCTTTGAGGGATATCAGGGAAGCTGAACAATTGTCGGTCAAAAACAAATACACCCATAATTTGGTTGAAATTAAGAACGACCTCTCAGAAGTTTATAAAAAACTGGGCGATTCGGGTGCCGCAAATTCTGCTTTTTCAGAGTTTATAGTATTAAAAGATGCTTTATTAAGGACAGCCCTTTGATTTAGCCGGGGCTCAATATTTTTCAATGGAGCTTCAGTTTTTTCTAAATGGACTGTAATTTAAAGGAAGTACACAAACATGTTACATGATTTAAATGGCAAATCAATAATTGCCATGTTTATATTTAAAATCTGGTACCAAATTAGATACCATATATTCTGCAATGGATTTAAAATCATTTAAAGAAATGTTAAAGAGATTATGTCTGGCCGTTTTTATAGTTGCAGCTTTATCCTGCAAGGCCGACCCGAGGATAAGTATAGTAGTATCAGAAAATGATCTTAAGCCTGATATGCAGCAGTCAGTAGTGGCAAAATCGCTGGTTGAGCTGATAGAAAACTTTCATTATCAGAAAGTTGTGGTTGACGATTCCTTTTCTTCGCTGGTGTTTGATGAATATTTAAAAGCACTTGACGGAGGGAAAAATTATTTTTTACAAAGCGATATCACGGATTTTGAGAAGTACCGTCTGTACATGGATGATGATGTGCGCGAGGGTGACCTGAGTGTAGCATTCTATATATTTAATGTTTATCAGAAACGATATAATGACCGCGTCAATTTTGCATTGAAGGAAATTGACAAGAAATTCAATTTTACCAGCAATGAAACCTATACGTATGACCGGGAAAAGCTTCCATGGCTGAAATCAGAATCTGAATCAAATAACCTCTGGTCAAAGCGCATCAAATATGAGATGTTAAATCTGAAGATCACAGGTACTGAAGAGGCAAAGATGCGTGAAACACTGAAAAAACGATATGAGAATCTGGTATCACAGTCTTCAAAATTCAATAACCAGGATGTATTCCAGATCTTCATGAACTCCTTTACCGGAACAGTAGATCCGCATACCAGCTATTTTGTTCCCAATAAGGCGCAGGAATTTAATGAGGAGTTGGCCCGAACCTTTGAAGGGATAGGTGCCAGACTGCAGCTCGAGAATGAAGTGGTGAAGATCGCTGAAATTATTCCCGGGGGGCCAGCTTTTAAAGCTAAAACTCTGGAAGTAAATGACCGTATCATTGCGGTGGCACAGGGCAAGGATGGTGAATTTGTGGATGTTATCGGTTGGCGCTTAGATGTTACCGTAACTAAAATTAAAGGGCCAAAAGGAACTATAGTACGATTAAAAGTTATACCTGCAGGACAGGAACTATCTTCCAGTCCGAAAATTGTGGAACTGGTGCGTGATAAAGTGGTCCTGGAGGATCAGTCAGCTAAAAAAACGATCAAAACGATCAATCAGGGAGGTAAATCCTATAAAATAGGAATCATACAATTACCTGCTTTTTATGCTGATTTTAAAGCCATGCAGGCGGGGGACAAAAATTATAAGAGCACAACCAGGGATGTGAAGCTTTTGCTGGATACTTTGAAGCAGCAAAATGTGGATGCGGTTGTACTTGACCTGAGAAGTAACGGAGGAGGTTCTCTTCCCGAAGCGATCAGTCTGAGTGGTTTGTTTATCAAATCGGGGCCTGTGGTCCAGGTACGCGACCGAAGAAATAAAATAGAGGTTGACGAAGATGAGGATCCTTCCATCGCATGGACCGGCCCGCTGGGAGTCCTTCTCGACCGTTTCAGTGCCTCTGCATCGGAGATATTTGCGGGAGCCATCCAGGATTACGGAAGGGGAATAGTGATTGGTAATCAATCCTATGGTAAAGGTACCGTTCAGCAGGGAATCGATATGTCGAGGGTTATTGGTACTGCGGATAAACTCATGCTGAAGGCTGCTCAGTCTGCAGGAAATAAGGGTGCTGCCAATACCAGGACCAATGTACCTGAATTCGGTCAGATCAATCTGACTATGGCTAAATTCTACAGGGTGAACGGCAGCAGTACCCAGCACAAAGGGGTAATACCTGATATTGAATTTCCAACCATTTTTCCGAAAGATAAGTACGGGGAGAGTTCTGAGCCAAGGGCCCTGCCCTGGGATACCATTTCCCCAAGTCAGTATTCGCCGGTTGCGGACCTTTCAGGTATTAAACAGAAGCTTATTGCATTACATAAGGGACGGATGAATACCTCTCTCGGATATAAGAATCTGCAGGAAGACATTGCCGAATTTGCCAAACGGGAATCCGAGACCTCTATTACCCTGAATGAGGAGCAACTGAAAAAGGAGCGTGATGAGCAGGAAGCAAAATCACTGCAGCGTGAGAATCAGCGAAGGGCTGCCAAGGGTTTAGCACCGCTCAGGAAGGGTGAAGCAAAACCTAAAGATGATATTGATTTTATCCGGGATGAGGGTCTGCAGATCATGGCAGACTATATTCAGATCAAATAATAAAAAACCCCGGTTCAGCCGGGGTTTTTTATTATGCCTGTTTGCTTCTGGCAGATGTTTGCTTTGTTAGATACGGCCCTTAGTATTAGCCTGAAATATAATCATATACTCCAGTTGGTTCTTGTGCAGAAAGTTAGCAAATTGAATAATGTACCAGATGTCTTAAGACTTTTTCTTATTCGCGGTATCCATAATGTTGATACTCATCATCTGTTCCATCGTGTGTTTCATGCCATCCGCAGAGCCATCAAGGAAAATAACATTTCCTTTGCTGGTTTCTGCAAAATGCTTAACAGCCTCAGTCCACATTGTAAACAGAATTACCGAAGTGTCCAGATCTGCAGTTTGCATTTCTTTAGCCGCATGGGTCATACCCTTGGCTACTTCTTCACGGAAGAGGGCAATACCCTGTCCGCGTAATTGTGCAGCTTCACGTTCGGCATTGGCTGCGATCTTAATGGCATTACCATCTGCTTCTGCAGCCTTGGTTTTTGTGATCAATAAAGCCTGTCCTTCGTTTTCGGCAGCAGCCTTCAGGTTATTGGAAGCAACAACCCGGCTCATGGATGTTAAGATGACCTCATCAAAGGTAATATCATTGATCTGGAGATCCTGTAAATGGTAACCCCAGCTTTCTAAAACCGTATCTATCTCTTCCTTGACATGATCTACAATATCCTTCCTGAGGCTGAGCACTTCCGACTGTTTTTTGCTGGCAACAAATGAGCGGATCGTTCCTTCGATAGTACGAATAAGCGCCTGCATGAGGTTTTGTTCGTTAATAAATTTGAAAGCAACATTTTTAATGGTTTCTTCATCCGGGTTATTTACAGAATATAACACCATGGCTTTAAAATAAACATTGGCCTGATCTATGGTTACCGCTTGAAATTCAAGCTCCACAGAGCGGTTCTGGATAGATACCCTGGAATGCATCACTTCAATAAGTGGGATCTTCAGATTCAGCCCCGGTTTCAGTAGCCTTCTGTATTTTCCAAATACGGTTATAACACCGATAGTGCCCTGTTTAACAGTTACAAATGAGCTGAATAGAATGACTACAGCTATAAATAATATGATATAGTTTGAGTACATGGCTTTGATTTTTTATGGAAGATAAGGAACAATTTTGGAATTTGGATTTAAGATTTTACAAATATCCGGACCGGCCCGGCTTATCCCGCAAGGAACAGGAGCTCTGCTGAGCACTAATCTGGCAGTTTATTTGCATAGCTCGTTGAAACGATAAGCAAATGAATTTAAAAAGAACTTTTGGAACAATATTAACCATCCTGGGAATTATTGGATTGATTTACGCGGCCATTGGATTTGTTCAAAACTCCGAGGGAGCAAAATCACTCATAGTATTTGCCATACTGGGAGTAATATTCTTCTTTACCGGGATCGGATTGGTTAGAAATACAACGGATCAGGCCAAATAAAAAAACACCGTACTTTTTTTAGTACGGTGTTTTTTACAAAACCTAAGGGATGAATGATTCATCCGCTGAGTAAATTTTTTAATCTCTTAAAGATGCGAGCAGTCTGCCGCCTTTATAATAATATCTTCTCCAGTAAGCCTCGTCAAGATCACTGATCATTACGCCTTTGCTGCTGGATGCATGTGCAAATTTATTATTGCCCATATATACGCCCATATGAGTAATAGAGCGGCTTCCTATCTTAAAGAAAACGAGATCACCTTCTTTTAATTCCTCTTTATTGATCGGATTAACCATACTGAATATGTTTCTGGAATTATTACCGATAAGCGTACTGAATACTTTATTGTACAATTCGGTAGCAAAACCGGAACAATCAATGCCTTTTTTTGTTCCTCCGCCTAAACGATACGGGGTTCCTATCCAATCATAAACAAATTGGTACAGTTTTAGATTAGAAGTAGCAGACAGTGCAACGCCCATGATCTGGGAGAAGTATTCTGTAGCCAGGTTATCAGGATCTTCGATCCTTTCGGCTGCTTTTTGCTCTTTATTATTGGTTTGTGCCTGAAGTGACACAAAAGAAATCATAAGTAGCATGGCTACAATTACTTTTTTCCCCATTTTATTGCTCTTTCGTTTATAGTTTAACAACAAGACTATGAACGCCTGTGTACTGATTATATTCTCAGATTGTTACAATAATAAAACATTTTCTTTTTAAAAACAAGCCAATTTGATCGATTGGCGTTTTTTTTTGATACAAAACCAGTGATATCAGGCCTAAACAAAACACCTGACTATTCTTTTTTTAGGAAGATATGGTTAGATTTGTCCACCCTTGTAAAAGGTTAAATCAGCATAACAGATACGAGTACGAATGAGTTCAATAGAAATAACGAAAGACACCTATCTTCAGTGGTACGAATCAATGCTTTTGATGCGAAAGTTTGAAGAAAAAGCTGGACAACTTTACGGCCAGCAAAAAATCAGAGGGTTTTGCCATTTGTATATTGGCCAGGAAGCAGTAATGGCCGGTACAATGTCAGTACTTAAACCAGAGGATTCCATAATCACGGCATACCGCGATCATGCCCATGCCCTGGCAAAAGGAATGAGCGCCAATGAGGTGATGGCCGAGTTATTTGGTAAAGCTACCGGATGTTCCAAAGGCAAGGGCGGTTCAATGCACATGTTCAGCAAGGAAAAGAAATTTTTCGGCGGCTGGGGTATTGTAGGCGGACAGATCCCTCTTGGAGCAGGTATCGCGTTTGCCGAAAAATATAAGGGAACCGATAATGTTTGTGTTTGTTATATGGGTGACGGAGCTGTTCGTCAGGGCGCTCTCAACGAGACCTTTAATATGGCCATGTTATGGAAACTGCCTGTTGTGTTTGTCTGTGAGAATAATGGGTATGCAATGGGTACCTCGGTGGCCCGTACCACCAATATGGTCGATCTTTATAAGATCGGTTTAGGGTATGATATGCCATGCGCTCCGGTTGATGGTATGGATCCTGTAACAGTACATAATGCGATGGACGAAGCTGTTCAAAGGGCCCGCAGGGATGAAGGTCCCACATTTTTAGAGATCAGGACCTATCGTTATAAGGGACACTCTATGTCTGATCCGGCTAAATACCGTACAAAGGAAGAGGTAGAAGAATACAAAGCAAAAGATCCGATCGATGTGGTGAAGGCGGCTATCGAAGAAAAAAAATATGCCGATGATGCATGGTTTGAGCAGATCAGTGATAAGGTGAAAGCAATCGTTGACGAAGCGGTCAAATTCTCAGAGGAGTCTCCATATCCGGATCCATCGGAACTATATAAGGATGTATATGTACAATCTGACTATCCTTTTATCCTCGACTAATTCTAATTGTTATCTAAAATTCTAATCTGGAAATAAAAATGGCTGAAGTAGTGAAAATGCCTAAAATGAGCGATACGATGACGGAGGGAGTTATCGCTAAATGGCATAAAAAAGTTGGTGATAAAGTGAGTTCAGGTGATCTGGTTGCCGAAATTGAAACAGATAAGGCGACCATGGACTTTGAGTCTTTCCAGGAAGGAACATTATTATATATAGGAGTTCAAGAAGGCTCATCAGTACCTGTTGATGCTGTTATTGCCGTTATAGGTACAGAAGGAGAAGATTATAAGGACCTGTTAGAAAGCGAGGGCAGTCAAAAAACAGTTTCAGAAACCAAAACAGAGGAGCCTGTGAAAACAGAGACTAAAGCAGAGGAACCAGTAAAAAAAGAGACTAAAACATCTGAGAATAGCAGCCCCGTTCAGGAAACAAAAGAAGCTGCAGTAGGTGGCAATTCGGACGCAGATGCTGAAGCAATGGGCGCAACTATTATCCGTATGCCTTTATTAAGTGATACCATGACGGAAGGGGTCATTGCTGAGTGGCATAAAAAAGTAGGTGATCTGGTAAAGAGTGATGATGCCCTTGCCGATGTGGAAACCGACAAGGCTACCATGGAAGTTATCGGTTATGCCGAAGGTACACTTTTATATGTGGGCGTTGAAAAGGGCCAGGCCGCAAAAGTAAATGATATTATTGCCATAGTCGGAAAGGCAGGCACCGATGTATCAGCCTTGCTGAAATCAGGTTCAGAAACTAAAGCTGAACCAAAAGCTGAAGTTAAGCCCGCCGAAGAAAAACAGCTTGCAGAAGAGAAGAAAACGCCTTCTGAAAGCCCGGCACAGGAAAAACAGGAAGTTCATAGTGATTCTTCCGGTCGCCTTAAGGCATCTCCTTTGGCGCGTAAAATCGCCAAAGAAAAAGGAATCGATCTGGGTCAGGTTAAGGGAAGTGCAGAAGGCGGTCGTATCATTAAAAAGGATATTGAAGATTATAAACCATCTGCAAAGCCAGCTGCTGAAGCGGTTCCCGCACCTGCAGATATAAAGGCTGAACCCGCACCTGCTTCGGCACCTGTTCCTGCATTCACAGGGGAAGAGAAATATACAGAGAAGCCGGTCTCTCAGATGCGTAAAGTGATTGCCAGGCGCCTTGCTGAAAGTCTGTTTACCTCCCCGCATTTTTACCTGACCATGTCTGTTGATATGGACAACGCTATACAGGCCCGGACCAGGATCAATGAATTTGCATCTGTTAAAATATCATTCAATGATATAGTTCTCAAAGCCGTTGCGGTTGCATTAAAACAGCATCCAAATGTTAATTCATCATGGCTTGGCGATAAAATACGTTATAATGAGCATATCAACATAGGGGTAGCAGTAGCAGTTGAGGATGGATTGCTGGTTCCGGTAGTTCGTTTTGCCGATGGGAAATCCCTCTCGCATATTTCGGCAGAGGTGAAAGATTTCGCCCAGCGCGCCAAATCAAAAAAATTACAGCCATCAGATTGGGAAGGCTCAACATTCACCATCTCAAATTTGGGAATGTTTGGAATTGATGAGTTTACTGCGATCATTAATCCGCCTGATGCCTGTATTCTTGCAGTTGGAGGAATTCAGCAGGTTCCTGTAGTTAAAAACGGAATGGTAGTTCCGGGTAATGTCATGAAGCTTACATTAAGCTGTGATCACCGTGTTGTTGACGGAGCCACGGGGGCGGCATTTTTACAAACATTAAAAGCTTTGCTTGAAGAGCCTGTCAGGCTGCTGATTTAGGGTTTTTTGAGGTCTGAGGTCTGAGCTTGATAAGTTACAAAATTGCTTTTGATAGTGAGTGCTTTTTTTACCTCCCTGCTTCAGACTTCATACCTCGTACTTCATTTCCTATTCCTTTCTGCATATCCAAAAACCTTCTTAAGTAAAGCGCTGCTGCGCAGGTCCGAATTTTGCCGGATCTTAAACTCTTCCTGTGCTATTTCATAAAACAATCCTTCCATTGCTTTCTGAGTGGCATATGAACTGAGGTCAGTATTCACTTTGCTTACCAGCGGGACCTGATTATACCTTGTACTCAGGTCTGTCCAGTAGCGGGTTGCTTCTGTTTTAGCAAGTGCATCCTGAATTACTGGCCTGAATTTGCTTTCCAGTGCAGAACTGCTAACAAGCTGAAAATAAGCAGTTGCTGCATTTTGTCCCCTGCTTAAAAGAATGGAGCTTGCATCCTGCAGTGTCATTTGTTTTAAAGCTGTCACGAAAACAGGCATTGCCTCCTTTATGGCTAAACTGGCAGCACGGTTCAGGCTCAGAATAAAATCATCGCAGGTTTTGTTGAGTCCGAGGCCCCTTAATGTTTTTTCGACCTTCTTTGCTTCAGGAGGGAACAGGAGTTTTACAGCTGTATTTCTCAGAAAGCCATTCTCTGCAGATAATCTTTCTGTTCCGGCGCTAATCCCCAGTTCCAGTGCCTCTTTCAAAGCGGATCCGATTTCCGGCTGGCTTGGGCTGCCCGGTTTAACGGAATTCGCTGCATCTTTTAAGACCTGCGGGATCTTTATCTGGGCATCGGAAATCCGGGCTGTAAAAAATAAAATTATGATTATGGCGATACTGAATTTCATAGTTGAATGTACTGAAAATAACGATTCGTAAATTAACGATTCGCGTCTTATTAAAGTATGTGGAGAGGAATAGTATCTGCAGCAAGCATTAACAGGGGCATTATCCTTGCAACCTAAACCTGATTGAGCGCCCGCCTGACCGGACGGGCAGGGATGCCGGCCCTGTGGCTAAGGCCTGTGTGCGTATGAGCGAAAAGCAGGACTGCCCTATCCTGATAGTTTCTGTACCTGCTTTTCAACATATTAATAAAACTGAGTTCGGGTTAGTATAAAGGACGCGAAGATATTATAAACCGGTTTTTTGGCGTTTAAACAAGCTCCTGTCTTTATGTTTATAAATACAATCAGTAATTGGAGGCAACCTGATAGTACCTGTTCGCTATTTCCTTTTGGTCCCAAAATGCCTGCCGCTGCGTTAACGAACCTTGCAGTAAATATCAGCCTTTACAAAAATGCAGTTGGATAACAATGATCGAACTCAGATTAACAGATCTTTTTAAGCTTCTGGAAATCAGGGTCAGAGGTTTCTTGATTCTGCTGTCCTGCCAAACGCTCATACGCGCACAGGCCTTAGCCGCATGGCAGGTATCCGCTTATGTCAGGTTTAAAATGTAGCGACAGAAGTTCTGATGTTATTATCTTCTGATTAAACAGACTAGCCCTTATTCCTGTCGGCGTAAGCGAATACTTTTTGTAATAATGGGGTACTCCTTGCAGACAATCTTGTTCGGATCTTCAGTTCTTCCTGTGCGATCTCAAAAAAGATCCCGTCAATTGCCTTTTGAGTTACATAGGCACTTAAATCAGGATCTACCTTACCAACAAGCGGAATACTGTTATAGGCGGTAATGGCATCTGACCAGTAACGGGTAGCGCCTACCTTGTTTAAACTGCTCTGGATGATCGGCTGAAATTTTTGCTGAAGCTGATCATTTGTTACCCGTTTAAAATAGAGTGTGGCAGCATCCTGCTGACCGCTTAATAAAATATTGGAGGCATCAGTGAATGTCATTCCTTTTACAGCCGATATAAAGATCGGTTTTGCTTCGATCGCGGCGGCCTCAGCGGCCCTGTTCAGGCTCAGGATAACGTTATCTGCCAGTTTGTTTAAACCAACACTGCGAAGGGTACGTTCCACTTTCAGGGCTTCTTCAGGAAACAGGATCTTAACGGCGGCATTTGTAAAAAACCCGTCAGTTGCAGATAAGCGGTCAGCTCCGGCAGATGTTCCGAACTCCAGTGCCTGCTTAAGGCCTGATGAAATCTCGCTAAGGCTTGGGTTTCCAAGACCTGCCTGGGAAAGTACCTGTCCAGCCTGATTTAAAGTTTCGCAGGACGAAAGGATAAACAGGGATGTAGCCAGAGTTATTATTTTTAGGGCTTTCATATTTAATATCATTAATGTTAATTTCTATTTGAACAAGGAATAGGGATCAAAGATGGATTTGTCTTATAATAAGGGGATATGTCTTTGGTCCTGGTTCTTTACTCGCTGCTCTTTTTTGATCTTTGCTCCTTTTATGTAAGCAAATCCTTTGCCATTAATCCACGAAATATTATTTATACTTGATATCAATTATTCTTAAAGATCTTGAAATTTCTCCATAATACTCTCCGTAAGAACGATCTTAATGAGGCTGAACTGCTTCACGAGTATCGCAATACCGGAAAACTTGAGCTTCTGGGGAAATTATATGTGCGGTATATGCCCCTGGTGTTTGGTTTGTGTTTAAAATACTTTAAGGATGAAGAGAAAAGCAAGGATGCCGTTATGCAGATCTTTGAGGAACTGGTTAAAAAATTAAGGGTACACGAAGTCAGCAATTTTAAGAACTGGTTGTACACGCTTTCCAGAAATCATTGCCTGATGGCTATACGTTCTTCATCCAAACAGGAATTTGTTGCCCTGGAAGATAATTTTATGGAAAACAGTGCATTTGAGCATCTGAATATTGAAGATTCTACTGAGGATAGATTAGAGTTAATGGAGAAATGTATTGAGGTTTTGCCTGCAGAGCAGAAAGACACGATCCGGCTTTTCTACCTGGAGCAGAAATGTTATAAAGAAGTTTCGGATATTACAGGATATGACCTGAAAAAAGTTAAAAGTTATATTCAAAACGGGAAACGAAATCTTAAGATCTGTATAGAAAAAAATAGTGAAGCTTAATTATCCTGATAATTTGACCATCCAGCAATACCTTGAGGGTAAGCTGGATTTAAAAAAGATGCATCAGCTTGAAAAACAAGCCCTGGATGATCCTTTCCTGTGGGAAGCACTGGAAGGCTATGCCTATACTTCTGATCCGGGAGCTAACCTGAGTATTCTGCAAAGGCAATTACATGAACGGATCGTTCATTTACAGGAGAACAAAAAGGTCTTTGACCTGAGCTGGCAGCGTTTAAGTATCGCAGCGGCTGCTGCGGTATTGTTTATTTCGGCCGGTATCCTGTTCTGGATGAACAGTAACAGGTCTGGTGCAGAACTGGCCGCTAATCATAAACAAGTGGAGGTTTCGGTGATAGACCGCGATTCCCTCAGTTCTGTGATAGCTTCCTCAGAAAATTCTGCTGCCATAGCAGAAGAAGTAAAATCTGTTCCTCCTTCTGATGCCCGGATCGATGCATATAATCCTCCCGAAAAAGTAAAAGATGGAAGCAAGGCGGCTTCCGTCACTTCCTCGCGTAAGGCTGATCCCGCTTCTGCAGAAACGAAACTATCGGCACGCAGTTCTTCCTCCCTCAGGGAACAGGCCCTTGCAGATCCATCAGCTGCCCTGAGCAGTGTAAGTGCGAAGGAGCTTGAGGTACAACCCCTTGCAGGATGGGATACTTATCGAAAATACCTTGAAGATAATATCCGGAGGCCCGAAAATGAGCCAGTCCTTAAGGGCAGGGTAGTTCTAACCTTTGATGCAGATCCTAAAGGAAGGCCAGTCAATATCAGGGTACTGAATGGCCTGACCAAAGCTTATGATGCGGAAGCCATTCGTTTAATTAAGGATGGCCCTGACTGGAAAAAGCCTGAAGGCAGTAAGAACAGAACAGCCAGGGTTGAAGTGAAGTTCTAATCAGAAATTCATTATTCCGGGAGGTTCAGCCTCTTAATTTGTTTAAATTTGACCTTTTAAAAAGCCATGAAGAGATTACTTCTTATAATTCCGGTATTGTTCACTATATCCTGCCAGCAAAAACCGGCCGTTAATACTAAAGGATCTTCAGTGATGGGGGATGTTCATTCTTTTGCCGAGCCGGCCCTGGCCCTGGTAAAACATCTCGATCTGGATATTAAAATTGACTTTAATACACATCTTATTTCTGGAAAAGCATCCTGGACCATAGAAAACCCCTCAAAGGGAACCGAGATCATTTTTGATACAAGGCAATTAAAGATTGAAAGAGTAAGCCTTGGTGAAGAGGAAAAGGAAACCACATTTACGCTGGGGGATGAGGTGAAATACCTTGGCCGCCCGCTGCGGGTTAAGATCGATCCCTCAACAACACAAGTTAATATTTACTATTCGAGTTCCAAAGATGCCGCCGCAGTGCAATGGTTAAACCCGCAGCAAACTGCGGGTAAGAAGTCACCGTTCCTGTTCACCCAGAGCCAGGCCATTCTTGCACGTACCTGGATACCGGCTCAGGATAGCCCGGGTATTCGTTTCACTTATAATGCAAAGGTTAGCGTTCCTAAGGATTTGCTTGCGGTGATGAGTGCTGAAAATCCGCAAAAGAAGAGTGCTGATGGGGTTTACCACTTTAAACAGACTCATCCAATTCCCGCCTATTTAATGGCGCTTGCTGTTGGGGATCTGGAATTCAAATCAATAGACAAGCGGACCGGAGTATATGCTGAACCTGTAACATTACAGAAGGCGGTTTATGAATTTGCTGATATGGGTAAAATGGTCGATGCGGCCGAAGGTATCTACGGCCCATATAAATGGGGCAGGTATGATGTGCTTGTTCTGCCTCCAAGCTTTCCTTTCGGCGGAATGGAGAATCC
This sequence comes from Pedobacter sp., assembly GCA_036677005.1. GTDB lineage: Bacteria > Bacteroidota > Bacteroidia > Sphingobacteriales > Sphingobacteriaceae > Daejeonella. The sequence continues at coordinate 39,147 of JAKFBV010000097.1, read as the reverse complement.
AATGCTCACCTTTGTAACTCCTACTCTTATTGCCGGAGACCGTTCGCTGGTGAGTGTTATTGCCCATGAGCTGGCCCATAGCTGGAGCGGTAACCTCGTAACGAATGCGATCTGGAATGACTTCTGGCTGAATGAAAGTTTTACCACCTATTTTGAGCGCCGTATTGTAGAAGCCGTCTTCGGGAAGGATGAAGCAGGGATGCAGGAACTTCTGGGTTACGGAGTTTTACAATCGCTGGTAAAAGAAATGGGAGCTGCAAACCAGGATACCAAGCTGAAAGGAAATCTTGAGGGCCGCGATCCTGATGAGGGTGCCAGCGAAATTGCCTATGAGAAAGGATATTCTTTTTTAAGAACTATAGAAGAGGCCGTCGGACGGGATAAATTTGATAATTTCTTAAAAGAGTATTTCAATTCCCATGCTTTCCGGTCTGTTACAACTGAAGAATTTCTGGCCTATTTAGAGTCTGATCTGATCAGGGGTGATAAAGCTTTAAAGGATAAGATCGATCCTGATCAATGGGTCTATCAGCCGGGCCTGCCCTCCAATTCGCCCCCTGTAGGTTCAGAAAAATTCAAAGTTATTGACAGTCTGATAGTTAATTGGGGAAAATCATCGGATATACGTGTTTTTAACTCAGGGAAATTCAGCACGAATGAAACATTGTACCTGATCAGTCATTTACCCGAAAATATAAGCAGCACTCAAATGGAAACACTTGACAGGGCCTTTAAGTTTACTGATTCGGGTAATGCAGAGATCCAGGCTGCCTGGTACGTTCTTTCGATCAGAAAGAAATATAAGCCGGCTTATTCAGGTATAGAAAAATTCCTGACTGTAGTGGGACGCCGGAAATTCCTGATGCCTCTGTATAAGGAATTGGTTAAAACACCAGAAGGAAAGGCCTGGGCGAAAAAGATCTATGTCAGTGCCCGTCCAAATTATCATTCTGTAGCTTATAACTCAATAGACGAATTGTTGAAGTGAAATTGTTGCCGGAAAAACAAAATATATGGAAATGAAACCATCATGATTTTGCCAAAACCCGCAGGAGTATGATTATCAAATCATGATCGCTTCATCACCATTAATAAACAAAAAATAAACCGATGAAAAATTATCTGAGCCTGATTTTATTGATGTATTTTATTTCGGGCTGTACCAGGCCTTCTGCCCAAAAGATCGTGGACAAAAGCATAGCTTATTATCATATGGATAAGCTGAACAATGCAAGCCTTGAATTCAGGTTCAGAAATGCAAGTTTTAAAATAAGTCAGAAGGAAGGAAAATTTAAATATGAACGTAATTTCACCGATTCTACCGGCAATATTCATGATGTTTTGAGTAATGATGGCTTTAAGCGTATGCTGAATGGAAAAGTATTGAAGCTTGATCAGAAGGATACTGATAAATATTCGCAATCGCTCAATGCGGTCGTCTATTTTCTATATCTGCCCCTCAAACTGAATGATGCTTCTGTAGTAAAAAAATATCTTGGGGAAAGCCGCATCAAGGGTAAAACCTTTCACAAGCTTGAGATCTCATTTGATCAGAAACTGGGAGGAAGGGACCATAGCGATGTTTTTTATTACTGGTTTGATGCAGAAGACTATAGCATGGATCATTTTGCCTACAGTTCGGGTGGTAACCGGTTCAGGGAAGTTCTGAGATCTCAGAATGTTGGTGGTGTGATCTTCCAGGATTATGTCAATTATCAATCACCTTTAGGGGACTCGATAACTCCTGTTTTGAAATACGATAGTTTATATGATGCTGGAAAATTAAGAGAGTTATCAAGGATCGAACTAAAAGATATTGTTCTGAAATAGTTCAATTCAATTTGAGAAATGAACCTTTGAATTTAAAGGAACAAACTAAAGATAAAATAAAATAAGGCAGCCAGTGCTGCAGATACCGGGATGGTCAAAATCCATGCCCACATCAGGCTTATTGTAATTCCCCAGCGTACGGCAGACACCCTTTTGCTTAAACCTACACCGATGATCGCGCCTGTAATAGTATGTGTTGTTGAAACCGGTATTTTAAAGTGTTCTGTCATAAACAGGGTGATAGCACCTGCTGTTTCTGCTGCCACACCTTCCAGTGGAGTAACTTTGGTGATCTTTGTTCCCATTGTTTTTACGATCTTCCATCCGCCGCTCATCGTTCCGGCAGCAATGGCAGTATGACACGCCAGGGGTATCCATTGGGGGATTTTGCTGATCTTAACCTTACCATCAATAACTGTGTAGCCTACATGCAGCCAGGAAGACATGGTATCCACACTCAGGTTGGCGTTGTTCAGGTAAACAATCACCGCTGCTGCAATAATACCCATTACCTTCTGCGCGTCATTAGTGCCATGACCCAGGCTGAATAAGGCTGAGGAAAGCAATTGCAGTTTTTTGAACCACCATTCAGCGCGAGCTGGATTAGCATTCCTGCAGATATTTACAATGATCACGTTGATCATGTAAGCCATGATCATCCCGATAAGGGGGGCCAGAACAATAAAAGCTGCAACTTTGCCAATAACACCTAAATTGATCACATCTAATCCGCCATGCGCAACGGCAGCTCCTGCAAACCCACCCATCAGGGTATGGGATGAACTGGATGGAATACCAAACCACCAGGTAAGCAGGTTCCAGCAAATAGCTGCCACAATCCCGGCCAGTATCACTACCAGATTAATGCTCATCGTATCGGCAGTCTTGGCTACTGTGTCCGCAATATTTAAATCAAACATGAAATAAGCCAGGAAGTTAAAAAGTGCTGCCCAGATCACCGCCTGGAAGGGTGTTAAAACCTTTGTAGAAACAACGGTGGCAATCGAATTGGCCGCATCATGAAATCCATTGATATAATCAAATATCAATGCCAGAATAATGATTACAATTAATAATGTAAAACCCATAAGGCTGGTGTAATATCGTTTTTATGTAATTAAGCGTTTTTCACCAGAATCGATTCAAGCACATTGGCTGCGTCTTCACACATATCTGTTGCAGTTTCAAGGGCAGAAAGCACTTCTTTGTATTTGATCAGGTTTACAGCGTCTTTTTCGTTGTCGAAAAGTTCACTCACCGCTTTGTCAAAAACAAAATCCGCCTGATTTTCGATACTGTTGATACGTACACATGAATCAGCAATGAGGCGAATATTTTTCAGGTTACGTAATTCATGTACTGCCTTATGAAGATCCTGGCAGGCCTCCAGGATCAGGCCGGCAAGTTCTTTAATTGGAGGGGTAATAATCGTTACTTTATACAGATCCATACGGCTGGCAGATCCGTGGATATAATCAGCAATATCATCCAGGGCACTGGCAAGGCGGTGAATATCCTCCCTGTCGAAAGGTGTAATAAAATTCTTGCTAAGTTCCAGGTGGATCTGGTGAGTGATCTCATCTCCCGTATGCTCGAGGTCCTCAATATCTTTAATAAGTTCTTTTCGTTTAATAAGGTCTTCTGTATTCACTGCTTCTACCAGCTTTTCAGCCAGTTCGATCAGGTTGGCGCTGTCTTTTTCAAAAAGAGGGAAAAATTTCTTGTCCTTAGGAATAAAGTACTGGAAAATACTGTTTAATGACATATTCTAAGTTTTTAAAGATTAGGCCTAATTTATAATCCCAATGTTAAGTTAATGTTAACAAATTGTGTCTTGGTTAGCTAACCCTTTTGAGAGTAAATCCAAAAGTTGAGCCAATATTTTCTGCACTCCTTACCGTAATGGTTTGTTGGTGTGCTTCGATGATATGTTTCACTATGGCAAGGCCTAAGCCAGAACCCCCGATCTGCCTTGAACGGCTTTGATCGGTACGATAGAATCTTTCGAACAAGCGGGGCAGGTATTTTTCTTCTATTCCAATTCCATCATCTGTAATCTCAACCAGAATCTGGTCATGAAGCACGAATGTTTTAATAAATGTATTACCGGGGTTCTTCCCATATTTAAATGAATTATCGATCAGGTTTACCAGTACCTGTCTGATCTTTTCGCGATCGGCATTAACCCATGTGGGATAATTATATTTTTCCTTAAAGTGCATGGTAATATTATATTTCTTTGCCTTTAATTCAAGGGAATCGATCACATCTTTTATGAGTTCAGCCAGATCAAATTCTTCATACAGAACAGGTATTTCACCGCTTTCCAGTTTAGAGATCGCATCCAGGTCTTTAATTAAAAATGTAAGCCGGTCAACATTTTTGGAAGCCTTTTCAAGAAATTTCATAGATACTTGCGGATCCTCAATGTCGCCATCCTGTAAGGCTTCTATATAACCCTGGATTGCAAAAAGGGGCGTTTTTAATTCATGAGAAATATTGGACAGGAATTCTCTTCTGAATTTTTCCTGTTCCTTTAATTGATCGATCTCGGATTTCTTATCCCTCGCCCAGTCTTTCACTTCCTGCTCAACATCGTTTATCGGATCTGCACTCACATATTCGCCCAAGGCATCCTTAAGATCTTTTCCCAGCTTGAGATTATGGATCAGCTTGTAGATCAGTTTGATCTTGCTGTAAACAAAGCGCTCAATGAGGTAGTAGAAAACCAGATAACTGGTTACCAATGAAACAGAAAAAGTGATCACTGAATCGATAAGGTTCTTCTGAAAATAAAAGTTGATTATCGACAGGGATAATGCAACTGCCAAAGCATTGATGAAAATCAGCACCCATAATTTCATAATGCAATTTACTATATAAAAACTTTGCCGTGTGTTTTTTTAACCAAACTTTGTGTAAGTGATGGGAATTTATTCAGAGCAGAAACAGACAGGTCAGAGATCAGCGTATGACCGAATAATTTCTGAATTAGTCTGCCGCTTTTCAGTCTTAAAGCAAAGTGTTTCTCCCAGCGCTGTTTATAATCCTTTTCAAGTGCTGACCGGTCAATAGGATGATCCTTTTTTCCATAACGGATAATACTACCGGCTAAGATCTTGCCCGAATGAATAGCTATCGCCATTCCGTTTCCGCAAAGAGGGGTGATCATTCCGGCCGAATCGCCGCAAAAAAGCAAATGATTTTCTGTCAGTGTTTTCCGTTCAAAGGAAATTTCATTGATCACTTCAGGATTTTCAAAAAGAAATTCTGAATTATTAAAAAGAGCTTTAAGGTACGGATTCTTGAACAGAACCTGCTCTTCCATCTCCCTGATTCCGGTAAATTTTTTCAGGCTGGCAGTTTCTGAAAGATAGCAAAGACTGTATTTATCCGCTTCGATCTTACAAACTCCGCTATATCCGCCCCGAAAGTTATCCAGACGGATCAGATCATTGGGCAGATCTGTTTTTATATGATATTTAACCCCAAGATAGGGGCTGCGGTGATAAAAGAAGCTGCGGTTTAATTTCTGGTCAAGATTGGATCTTTTTCCATAAGCCGCGATCGCAATTCCGGCTTCATACATCCTGTTTCCGGAGGAGGTGATTATAAATTTATCTTCCCTGAAATTGATATCACTCACCTTTTCGAAGATGAAATCAACCCCCAGCTTTTTTGCATGCTGAAATAATAAATTATCAAATTGATACCTGCTTAAGCCAAAACCTCCCATTGGAAGATCTGCATGCAGGGTATTGCCAGAAACTGATGTAACGGATAAGCGGTTTATTTCTGAAGGGCCGAGTTCAGAAACCCTGATATTCAAAGATTCTAAGAAGGGAAGCACTTCATTTGAAACATATTCACCGCATACCCTATGGAAAGGATATTTCTTTTTCTCCAGCAAACTAACCTGATAGCCATTCTTTTGTAAAAGAATAGCACTGGTCAGTCCGGCCAGCCCCCCGCCTATGATCAGTACATCTGCCATTAGCTGATTAAATGATCAGGCTGTGCCGGTCTGGTAAGATTTGAAACAGAATTCTCCATTTTCCCTGTTGCAATAATTACCTGCCATCTGAATGCCCACATCCATTGGATGGTATATTGATCAAATCCTCCTTTTTTTAGCATTTGATCCAGTTCTTTACGTTTGAAACTTCGAAGTACTGATAATTTTGAATCATGTTTGACCATTTCAGATCCCGAGAAGACGGAGGTTAAAATTCCTATGGAATGATAAGCGAACCAATGCCTGTGCAGATCATTGATCACTACATAAGCACGGGCACATCCGGCCATTTTTTGAATAAGTTTAATCCAGCTTTCATCCGCAAAATGATGTGTGAAGAGACTTGAGATCACAATATCAAAAGATCCGGGGTATAATTCATCACTCATTACATCGGCATGTATATAAGTGATCTCAGGATAATGCTTTGATTTCTCCCTGGCGTATGCTACAGCTGTTGCGGTGGCATCTACTCCAATTAAACGGATCTTTAATTTTCGCTTTCGTGCCCATTCTGCAATGACCCTTAATGAATCTCCGCCCCCGCAACCCCAGTCGCTGATAGTCATCCCATTGCTGATACCAGCTTTCTTAAAGGCACTGAAAAATACATGATAACCTCCAAGCAGTTTATTCACCACCTCAAGTTCGTCCATGATAGGGTCGATGACCTCATGGCCAAGAGAAAAATCGTCCATCATTTCCTCCTCAGTGCTTCTGAGAGTAAAATCAGGCATAGCCGCTTCGTTTTAAGATCATGGATTCAACGGTTAGCCCCGGTCCGAAGGCGAAACCCAGAATATTCTCTCCTTCAATTGCCGCCGGGTCATATAAAAGCTTTTTCAGTACAAATAAAATGCTTGCGGATGACATATTGCCATAATCCCTTAATATATCATAGCCAAAGCGATTGTCATGAACTGAAAATCCAAGAGCGGTTTCTGCTGCTTCAAGAATTTTTCTGCCCCCGGGATGAATAGCAAAGCGGCTGATATCTTTGAAATGGAGGCCTGCTTTTTCAAGCAAATGTTCAGATATGGGGAGGATATGCTTACGTATGAGTTTAGAAACTTTTGAGCTTAGTTTCATTTCAAAACCCGCATCTCCAACATACCAGCCCATCTCGCTTTTAGCTTCATTCACAAATTCAGAATAAAAAGTATCCAGTCTGAGGCAATTTTCCGGCCCGGTTCTGTCCCTGGTATTTTCTATAATTACGGCTGCCGCCCCATCCGAAAAAAGCGAATTTGCAACCCAGTTATCCAGCGAGCTTTCTTTCTGAAAGTGAAGTGTGCAAAGTTCAATACAAACGATCAGAACCTTAGCATTCTCATTAGCCCGGCAAATATAATCGGCCACTTTAAGCGCATTTAAAGCACCGTAACAGCCCATAAAATTAATGCAGGTTCGCTCAATATTCGGGTTTAATCCGAGTTTTTCAACCAGTTCAATGTCAACCCCGGGTGCATGCATACCGGTGCAGCTGACGGTTATCAGGTGTGTGATCAGGGGAATAAGATTCCTGTCAAGATTTTTCAGGCAGTCTTGTGCAGCTTCGCCTGCAATATTTGCAGCCTGATCCTGGTATAAGCGTAAACGATCGCGCGTTCCGGGGAAGGGTTCAAAATTTTTTGAATTACTGAAGAAAGTATTCCTGCTGCCATCCCTAAGCCCAAAATCGGGGATCACCGAATAGCGGTGCTCTATGCCGGAATGATCATAGATCTGTTTCAACCTCGAAGCATTATTATCATCCAGATCAAAAGCCTTAACCATGAAATGAAAAATATCATGCTGTGCAATCCGGTATTTCGGGTTGGCGGTACCAATCGCGCTAATGCAGCTGCTCATAGAGAGTAAAATACTAAAAATTCGGGTGTATGGATCTATTCAGTAAAGGTTGAACATAAATGAGGGCATCCTGTTTTAAATCCTTGAAAAATCAAATTTATCATTGCTTTTAAAAATGCTATTTTTAAAAATGAATTTACTCCGGAATTTCTTTCCAAGTGCTTCGGCTTTACTGCATTTGCGTTTTCTCTTCTCAGTATTCCTGCTGCCGGTATTTCTTTTTGCACTCAGTCAGGCACCGCAATTGAACTGGCCGGATACCCTATTAACATTCATTATCTGGCACCTGCTGGTTTATCCTGCCAGCAATGGCTATAATAGTTATTTTGATAAAGATGAGGGGAGTATTGCCCTGATAGAAAAACCGCCCCCGGTTGATAAAAGCTTATACTATTTTTCATTAATACTTGATACGATCGCTCTTTTGCTTGCATTATATGTCAGCTGGATCTTAGTCATAGCCGTGCTGATCTATGGAATAGTCTCTAAAATGTATAGTCACCCCGTATTCAGGTTAAAGAAATATCCTTTCATAAGCTTTCTGATCGTATTTATTTTTCAGGGTGCCCTTGTTTACTGGAGCAGCTATGCTTCAGTTTCGGGACTTGATACGCTAAGCGGATGGAATTTGAATTTTACTCTGGCAGGACTGATCTGTTCCTGCCTGATCGGGGCGACCTATCCCCTTACCCAGGTTTATCAGCATGAGGAAGATTCTAAACGGGGCGATAATACCCTGAGTATGGTCCTGGGTATCCGGGGTTCTTTCTATTTTTCAGGTTTTCTTTTCCTGCTCGCCGGGATTCTGCTGTTCAGTTATTGGTACAGACTGGAGCTTCTGACAAACTTCTGGTTATTTCTTATTATGGCCCTGCCTGTTTTTACGGTATTTATCAGTTGGTTCCTGAAAATTTACCGGGATCCGGCTCAGGCAAATTTTAAGAACATGTCGCGAATGACATTGGTTAGCAGTATGATGATGCTGATCTATTTCGGGATCCTGAATTTTATTTAGCCATTGATACAATAAAATCCGTGTATTCTTCAGGAAGTGAAAGTTCTTTGGCTCCAGCAATTATACTTTTTAAATATTCTTTGGAGGGATAAATGTCTTCCTGATCACTATCAGATATAAAGGTAAATGCCTGAACATCACCATCTTCTGTTTCTATGCTTACGCTGATCAGCCGGTAGCCGGGTTCCGTGCTTAAAAGTGCCTCACGGTATTTCGTACTGATCTGACAGATCAATCCGAAAACATCTTCAGATTCTGAAGCGATGATATTTGCCCTTGCAGTTCCATCGGAGTTTTTCACATTAAACCGGAAGCCATAATCAGCGAGCCGTCCCTGCCGGTAGTTTTCAATCTTCTCACCGGTTCTTTGTTCCAGCGTGCTTATTTGCAGATTGCTTGCATAAGCAAAATAGTTAAAATGATTATTATTTTCCATTGGTTTTGGTTCTGTGATGTATTAAATCTAATATACCAATATGGTTTACAGAAGTAATACATGCAAAAATAGTAATACATTTGTATTACAAATAAGTTTACAATGGAAACTTCAATGATGACTAGTAAAGGACAGGTGCTTGTCCCCTCCAGACTCAGGAAAAAGTATGGCATAAAGCCCGGATTGAAAGTGGTATTCATAGAACAAAAAGATGGTGTACTGATCAGGTCAATGGATCAGGCATTTTTTGATCAGTTTGTTGGGATATTAAAAGACGATGCACCTTCAAAAGAGGAATATTTATGCTGGAAAGGTGAAGAAATTGAAATGGATGAAAAAAAATCCCAAAAATGAAGCATGTAGTGTTTGACAGTTATGCACTTATAGCTTTATTTCGGAAAGAGGATGGATTTGAATTTGTGCGGGATGTTCTCATCAAACTTTCTGAAGGTGAATTAACAGGCTCAATAAGTGTGATTAATGTTGGTGAAATATATTATATGGTCAGTCGTAAAAGCAATGTTAAAAAAGCCGAACTGGCAATAAGTGCGCTATTACAATTTCCTATAGAAATTATCGATGCAGGTTTCGATCTCACCCTGGAAGCTGCTAAACTAAAATCCAGGTATAAACTATCTTATGCTGATGCTTTCGCAGCAGCTATTTCAATATCCCAAAAAGCTACCCTGATTACAGGTGATCAGGAGTTTAATAATCTGAAAGCCGAAAAAGGCTTCCATGTTCATTTTATTTGAGGACTCCACTCCTTGTAAAACTGTTCCAGATAAGTAAGCATAAACTGATGTCGTTCTTCAGCGATCCTGCGCCCGGTTCCGGTATTCATTCTGTCTTTCAGCAGAAGCAGTTTCTCATAAAAATGATTGATGGTCGGAGCGCCTGATTTCTTATATTCATCTTTGCTCATGTTTAAGGCAGGAAGAATTTCCGGATTGTAGATCTCCCGGTTCTTGAATCCTCCGTAAGTAAATGCCCGGGCAATTCCTATTGCTCCTATAGCATCCAGGCGGTCGGCATCCTGCACAATTTCCAATTCTTTGGAACTAAAATCTATCCTGCCCAGACTTGCTTTGAATGACATGTTCCGGATGATCTGCTGAACATGTATGATAAGAGGTTCCGCAATCCCGAGCGTACTGAGAAAATCGCCTGCTTTCCGGGGCCCGATATCTTCGTTACCATCATGGAATTTACTATCGGCAATGTCATGCAGTAAGGCTGCAATCTCAACGATAAAATCATCTGCCTGTTCCGTTTTAGAAATGAGCCTGGCATTGTTCCAGACACGCTGAATATGCCACCAGTCATGTCCGCTTTCTGCTCCAGTCAATGTTTGTTTGACAAATTGAACAGTTTCAGAAATGACCTCCTTATTCGATAATTTTTGGTTCTCTTTTACTGCCTTCATATAATTCGTATTCCAATAGTCTGCAATCCAGTTTCCCATTGTAAAACTCGATCCTTCTTGAAGCACGTAATCCGATCTTTTTTGCAAGATCGGGATTGCCGGTAAATATATAACCCCGGTAACCTTTGCAGCTCTGCTTCATAAAATCGCCAATTCGCTTATAGGTAGCTTCGAGTTTGCTATGTACTCCCAATCGTTCGCCATATTCCGGGTTAAAAATTACTATTCCGGGGCCTTCGGGTACTTCGGTTTCGGCAAAATCGCAGACAGAAAAGTCGATCAAATGGTCAACTCCGGCAGTTCGGGCATTTTTGATCGAAATATCCACCGCATCTTCAGAAATATCTGTGGCAACTATTCTAAAACTGATCTCCTTTTTAGCCTGCTCTTTGAGTTTACGCCTTTCTTCGAAAAACACATTCTCATCATAACCCAGAATGTGCATAAAACCATAGTTCATCCGAAACATACCCGGAGTTTTATCGGTAGCCAGTAATGCAGCTTCGATGGCAAGGGTTCCTGAACCACACATGGGAACAACAAAAGGGCTCTTTTTATCCCAGCCTGTGGCCATAATTGTTCCTGCAGCTAAGGCTTCAAGCATTGGGGCCTTTCCGGGGATCTTGCGGTAACCGTGTTTAGCCAGGGTTTCACCCGAAGTGTCAATAAAAATTTCTGCAGTATTCTCTTTCCAGTACAGGTGGATCACTGCTTTATTTGCTTCCGGGCCTGTATTTGGCCTGATTTCCTTCTTTTCTTTGATCCTGTCAACAATGGCATCTTTCACTTTCAGGTTCGCGAAAAGCGGAGTAGTGATCGTTTCATTATCTACAGTGGAAGTAACCGAGAAATACCCTGTAAAATCGATCAGTTCTTCCCATGCAATGTCAAGGAGCTCCTTATAAAGCCTGGCAGGATTCTCTGCGGTAAAAGTTTTAATGGAATAAAGAACCTGGCTCGCGCAGCGCAGATTAAGATTCAGCGGGATGCAGTCATTCAGGGAACCCTCGAGTTCGAGACCGGTACTGAAGGTTCTTGAAATTTTATAACCAAGAGCTTCAACCTCCTGCTGCAAATAAGGCGACAGCCTATTGTTGCAGGTAATTATAATTTTACTTTTTGTGTGGAAAACTTGCATAATAATTTGCGAAGTTAACAATTAAAACCTGCCTTAATTTTATACTTTTACAAATTGTATCAGGTGTATCTATACTTCCCCAAAGCAAAAGAATCACCTCTTCAAAATTGTTAATTTGAGTTTTCATCCTAAAAAAAAATAAAAAGCAATGGACATTAAAGGAAAAGTACATGAAATCTCACAGGTAATTACAGTGAGCGATAAGTTCAAAAAAAGGGAACTTATACTTGAATACGCAGAAAATCCCAGCTACCCGGAATATGTGAAATTTGAAGCGGTACAGGATAAAGTGAATTTATTCGATAATGTTAAAGTTGGAGATCAGGTGGAATTGTTTTTCAATCTGCGTGGCCGCCCATGGACCGACAAGACGGGTAAGACCTCCTATTTTAATACCTTATCAGTATGGAGACTGACACCGCTCGGTGCTGGCGATACTTCGGCCTCTGCCCCTGAATATGCGGCACCGGTTGATATCAGCTCAGCTCCTGATGATGACGATCTGCCTTTCTGATTTAGAAGAATAGATGCTTTTAAAGAGTGCAGGGTTTAAAAACTACCCTGCTATTTTAATTTTTTAATAATTAACAAAATGAGACTGTTTCTAAAAGGGAGTCTCATTTTGTTTTTTAGCATATACATTCTATTTTGAAGTCCCTGAATAGGATTAGACATATGAATTTTCTTGCTTTAATGCTCAGTTCAGGCAGCAGCAAAGTTCTGTCATAATATGATTGATGCTAATAAATCAGTCTTTAACCATAAACGCCACAACAATTCCGTACACCATATGTCCAATGATGCTTCCCATTAGTACCAGAATCATACTTCCTTCCGGTGAAGGAATTGCAGGCAATAAAGCATTCATCATTATCATCATAATTTGAGCAAAAACAAAAACTGCAAAGCCAAAAACAGCACCTTCCAAAAACCTGCTCTGCATTTTTTGAAGCCGGTTTCTGAGAATGTAAACATAGGTTGAGGCAAATACGATACCTATCATAAAATGCATTATCCAACCCAATGCCATGGGTAAACCCATCATTTCTGCAAGCATGGCTGCAGGATTCATTTTTGGCATACCCATAAACGGAGCAGCGAACATGACCATAGTCATTACTGCAGTTCCGGCAATACCGGCAAATGCCGATTGTTTAATTTGATTTTCCATTTTTATTTATTTTAGATTGTTTCTTCGATTTCCTGATAATAGACTTATTCGATCTCCCAATTAATATTTTAAGACCTGAGTTTGTTTTTGATCAGCTTATCCAGGCTTAGTTTTCCGGGACCATAAATAAATAGTGTAAGTAGCATGATGATGTAATACAAAGGAATTTCAAATCCATTTTCACCGGCTTCAAAACCGTTTTCCCAATGGACCGTTTTAATGGCAACAAGCATTGTTATGATTAGCGGGATAGTAATAATACGTGTGCCCAATCCTAAAACTAATAACAGCACGCCTAACGTTTCTGTACCTGCCGCCAGATAGGCATTCAGATAAGGCAGGGGAATGCCAAGGCTTTCAAACCATTCTGCGATGCTGTTTATATCGTTCCACTTCATGCTCGCAGGGCCATAAAAGCCATAAGCTATCAGCAGCCGCATTAAAAGGAGGGGCAGGAATTTTGCTTTTTCAACACCCGCTGCTGCTGAAAAATATTTATCTGTTATATTCATATTAAATCATTTTGCTTACCGAAACCTATAATTAATTGCTGTTTATAAGCATTTTCAAAGAACCGGATGATCGCTTTCTGGTTTTCAGCAGAAAGTACCATATGGTATTCCTGCTGAAATTCATTGAAAAGTTCTTTTATTGATAGAGGGGTTTCTGAAAGATATTCTACCATCCTGACTAATGCCGGAGAACTATCCGTAAAGATCACTTCACCTTCTGTATTGCGATGTGCAATTACATAATACTTTCCTTTATCGCTAAGCCTGATGAATTTGGCATTTTTACTATGTACCGGGTAATTAAAGGAAAGTAAGTGATGTTCGGGGTTCAGTACTAATCTGCTGAATAAAACATTGCCGGTCGTAACGGCCTGAGCCATTTTATCTTCCATCATAAACAATTCCACCTCCACCCATTCAAACCAGAGCAATTCTTCCAGAAAGGGGTACTTTTTCAGTAATGGATGTCTTGTGTCAGCAAGGAATTGGTAAAACTCCTTGGGCATATACCATACCTGGGGCGATTGGCAGGGATGCTTGGTAAAAAAATCATTCACCGCCCTTTCCCATTTCTTTGCTGTCAATAATTCATGAGCAAGCGGATAGGCATTTTGCAGCATGTCATCTACCACATTGAATACCAGCCTGCGGTAATGGTGTACATTTTCCCTGATCATGCCGGGCATTCCGGTTAGTTTACCGGTACGGCAATAGGAAGCAAGGTTTGACTGATGCGTAAAGGTTGATTCAGGCAATTGCATAATCTTTTATTTTTAAGGCTGATTGTTTAATGGCACACAGCCTGTTCATTTCAATCTGAAGCTCCTGCATTTCAGGGATATTAAAATCTCGTTCGAGTAAAACCGGTACATCTCTTTTTAACTGATGTATCGAGTATTCGAAGAGATCATAAACCGGGTCGATAATGGCTTGCCCATGTGTATCAATGATCAGAGTATCGGAAACTTTTTCATGTCCCGCCATGTGTATATAGCTTACCCTATCCATAGGAAGCTGGTCAATAAATTCTTTGGCATCGTATTGATGATTGAAACTGTTTACATATACATTATTTACATCCAGCAGAAGCTCACAATCTGCCTCCTCAAGAATCATGTTTATGAATTCTATCTCTTTTAACTCCGGGGCAAGCGGGGTGTAATAGCTTACAATTTCAATCGCTATTTTTCTTTCCAGTAAATCCTGAACTGTTTTAATACGTTCCGAAACATGCTTTACAGCATCATATGTAAAAGGAATAGGAAGTAAATCGTATAAATGCGCATTATCGCATTTGGCATAACTCAGATGTTCGGAATAGATTTTCGAATTGGTTTCATTCAAAAAAATTTTCACTTTTCGTAAAAAGTCAAAATCAAGTTCATCAGGACTTCCAACGGATAATGACAGTCCGTGTGTAAACAATGGATATTTCTCCAATACCCTTAGAAATTGTTTTTTCCAAAAGCCGCCTACACCAATCCAGTTTTCAGGAGCCACTTCAATAAACGAAGGGTTTAGAATATTACTTTGTAAAAATTCTTCTGCAAAATCTTTTCTGTAACCTATGCCAACCATAATCTTTTTTTGAATGTTTTAAATGAGGGCAGGCTTGTCAAACCACCTGCCCTTTAATAAGAAACAAAGGATTACATATCCTTTTTAGTGGCGCCGCATTTGCCGTCTTTGCCTTTTTTATTGCCTGGGGCTTTCGTGTCTTTTTTCTTATCACCGCACTTGCCTTCACCGCATTTACCATCTTTCCCTTTTTTCATAGCAGTGTCGGTTTTTCCTTTTTCGCCACACTTTAATTCAAAGTTTTTACCGGTCTCACCTTTATTCAAAAGATTAGTTCTGACCTCTTCACCTGTACCCATGTTGTTGTAATTAAACATTCCGGCAGCATTGGCAGTATAGCCAGATACTGCGATGATGACACCGGCAACTAATGAACCGTTTAGGATGCTTTTTTTCTTTTCCATTGTTTTGATTTTAAAATTGTTAGATAATTCATTTAATACAGGAATAGTTGCTGCATTTATAAAAACCTGACAAGAGATGGAAAAAATATTTTAGCTGGCGGGAAAATGCTGACAGGAATAAATAAAGAATTATTGATTTATCTTTTCCGGAATGGTCTAATTATTCTGCACGATTAACAGCAATTTTCTCCTGCCTGAACAGGAGGACATTTAACGGTACCGTAGCTGCAATAAACACAGCAGTTGCCCTGCAAAGGTTTAAGCCGTGTTTTACATTTTTCGCATTCGTAAAAATATACACAGGCATCAGCCGGCATTATTTCAGTTTTTTTATGCCCGCAATCCGGGCAGGTCAGCGTTGATTGCAGTTCAACGGTTTTGTCATTGTACGTCGTACAGGTATCACAGGTTCCCTGCATTTTATTTCTTCTGTAATTCCAGATTGTTGCAATGAGAAAGCCGAACATACCTGCGTAAAGATAGTAGGTCCAATAGTCTGTGTTATTAAAGTGATAAGCGTAAAAAATCAGAAGTCCGCTCGGAATAGCAACTATTATTGGATATATATAACGGTGCCTGCGATACGAAATGTAAAGTCCGCCAACTGTAATTAAAACTGTTTGTCCGACACGCAAGCCAACGCTTCGCAAAACCCCAAAAGCTAAAATTTCCCATCACACACCGAGAATACGAGAATTGTTAAAATATATTTAAGTATTTGCTTAAATAAGGAAATTATTCCATCTTTGCTGCGTTATTAAATTCTAAAACAGGAAAAATATGGAAAATAATCAATCGTGTATCAGGGTATTTGCCGACCAAACTCAAATAACGCAATGTAGAGAAAGGTTGCAATTAAATGCAAAATCCTTTAAACATTTAAGTAGTTTGTTGGCATTGGCTGGCAATGAAGTAAGACTTAAAATTATGTTTCTACTTGAAGAGGAAAACGAACTTTGCCCTTGCGACCTTGCCGACATTTTGGGAATGAGCATTCCGGCTATTTCTCAACATCTTCGAAAAATGAAAGATGGCGGGGTAATCGAAGCCAGACGTTCAGGACAAACTATTTTTTATTCTCTTAAAGCAGAGCATCTCAAACTGCTTCAACCTTTTTTCAAAATCATTATTAACAAAAATTCAAAAAAAGAACCCGCATGAACAAAAATTCAAAATCTGGAAAACTTGCAGGAGCAAGTATCCTATCAGCCATTGCAGCATCATTATGTTGCATTACACCAGTCTTAGCACTTATATCAGGTGCAGGTGGCATTGCATCATCTTTTTCGTGGTTAGAGCCTGCAAGACCTTACCTTCTTGGAATTACCGTTTTAGTATTGGGTTTTGCTTGGTATCAAAAATTAAAGCCCCGAACAGCCGAAGAAATACAGTGTGCTTGCGAAGATGTTGAAAAACCACCTTTTATGCAAACTAAAAAGTTTTTAGGAATTGTAACTGTATTTGCATTTTTGATGATGGCTTTTCCATATTACGGACATCTTTTCTACCCGAAAATAGACAAAGAAGTTGTTGTAGTTTCTTCGGATAACATCCAAGAAGTAAAATTTAATGTAAGTGGAATGACTTGTGCCAGTTGCGAAGAACACGTAAAACACGCGGTAAACGAGTTGTCTGGAATTGTAAGCGTTTCGGCTAACAGCGATGAAGGAATTGCCAATGTGAAATTTGATAACTCCAAAACGGATAAAGCAACTATCACAAAAGCAATTGACGCAACAGGCTACAAAGTTTCAGATGAAGAGACAAAAGTAAATCTTGCACACGGTGAAGCAGGACACGTTTGTGGTCCTAACGGTTGCAAATAGATTTTTTTGTCTAAATAAGTAAATATGAAAACGATTTTAATCATTGCATCAAGTTTACTGCTATTGGCAGAAACTCAAATGTGCGGTTGCGGTAGTTGTGCTAATGCACAATCAACAACTTTAAATAATACTGTTAACGAAATCAAAACTGTAAAACTAAAAATTACAGGGATGACCTGTGCGGGTTGTTCTAATCACGTTTCAACTGCACTTAAAAATATTGACGGGGTTATAGAACAAACTGTTGAATATCAGGGAGATGCTGCCACTATCAAATATGACGCATCAAAAACAAATCCTGCTGAAATGATTAAGGCAATTGAAAAAGTAGGATATAAAGCAGAAATCATTAAAGAAACCACTAAAATGAAAGCATAATGAACAAAGAAACCATAAAACTCGACATCACAGGAATGACCTGCGACCATTGTGCTACTAGCATTGAAAAAATGCTTTCTAAAAATGAAGGCATTACAGAAGCCAAAGTAAGTTACAAAAGTGGAAGTTGCGAATGTTCGTTTGACCCTTCTAAAACAAGCAAAGAAGAAATTGTCAATACCATTAACGAAACAAAAAACTACAAAGTAAAATCCATTACTGAAAATAAAAATGGAGCTTCAAACGGAAGCCATTTTGATTTAATCATTATTGGCGGTGGTTCGGCAGCATTTTCGGCAGCTATCAAAGCTGAAAGTTTAGGTTTATCTACCTTAATGGTAAACGGTGGATTGGATTTTGGCGGAACTTGTGTAAATGTAGGTTGTGTGCCATCTAAAAACTTAATTCGTGCAGGAGAAACAGCTTATCACGCCACACATTCCAACTTTACGGGCATCAAACCCAAAGGTGTTGACATTGATTTTGCACAGATTATCAAAGACAAGAAAAAATTGGTAGCTACACTTCAGCAAAAAAAATATTTGGATGTGGTAAATGATTTTCAAAATCTGAAAATGATAATAGGTTGGGCAGAATTTAAAAATAACAAAACAATTGTTGTTGATGGAAAAACAGAATATACTGCTTTGAAATTCATCATAGCCACAGGTGCGACTACTAATATCCCAAACATTGAAGGATTGAATGAAGTCGGTTATCTGAACAATGTTTCGCTTTTTGATTTAGAAGAAAAACCCGAAAGCCTTACCATTATGGGAGCAGGTTATATAGGTTTGGAAATCGCAATGGCTTACAATCGTTTGGGAGTAAAGGTTCGTATCATAGAATTTACAGACCGAGTATTGCGAACACAAACACCTGATATTAGCGAAGCATTGGAAACTCAAATGCGAAAAGAGGGTATTGAAATTTTACCCAACTTTCGAGCTATAAAATTTGAGGAAAAAGGAGACGAGACAATTATTCATTGCAAATGCCCAGACGGCTCTTTTACGCAAATCATAGAAAAAGGAAAAGTTGTAGTTGCATCAGGAACAAAACCCAATTCACAGAAATTGGGATTGCAGAATATTGGGTTAGAACTTAACAAGACTGAACATATTTTGGTAAACGAAAAAATGGAAACCAATTTACCAAACATTTATGCCGTTGGTGATGCTACAAACACTCCTGCTTTTGTTTACACCGCAGCTTTTGAAGGAAAAATTGCCGTTGAAAATGCATTTACCGGAGCAGAAAACAAAGCAGATTATTCTTCATTGCCTTGGGTTGTTTTTACCGACCCACAAGTAGCAGGTGCAGGATTAGACGAAGCACAAGCAGAAGCTCAAAACATTCCGTTTGAAGTTTCAAAAATAGAATTGAAAGATGTGCCAAGAGCCATTGCAGCAAATGACATAAGAGGTTTTATCAAACTCATTCGTAACACCGACACCGACAAACTAATCGGAGCAAGAATAGTAGCACCCGAAGGTGGTGAACTTGTTCAACAATTAAGTATGGCAATTAAATACGGTATAACCGTCAAAGATTTAGCAGAGAGTTTTTATCCTTACCTGACTTTAGGAGAAGGAATAAAATTAGCTGCCATAACATTCGGCAAAGATGTTTCAAAGTTGAGTTGTTGTGCCAGTTAATTTCCTTTCACAGTCATACATACTTGCAAGTCGCACAAGCCAACGCTAAACCAAAACTTGCAGGAGAGTATGCCTCTCCAACTGCACAGAAAGAACTAAATCGGACAGACAAACTGACTGAAAATAAAGGGCGAACGCATAATACGATTTTGGAAAAAGTGGTGGTTCAGTGCTTCGTATCAAGTTCAGTGGTTAAAATCGCCACCTTCGCCAAGCCCTAAAACGTTAAAGTTATACCATAGCTTCAGGCTTATGGCAGTTTGCTGATTATCTTTTTCTTTAGCTCATTGTTGTGGATTACTTCACTGTGTTCTGAATGGGTATGATTATGCATTAACTCATCGATTTTTTTACTCTGTTTTTCATAAGCAGTACAGGCATCGCACATACTTTTGTGCATATATAATTGTATTTTTTCCTTTAATGAAAGTGGTAAAAGGGACTGCTTCTCAATTAGTTCGGTCGCTTTTTTACACGAGAGCATAAACAGGTGTATTATTTTTTTCATTTGAATATAAATTATTTTTTAAACCAATGGGTTTCCAAACATTTCCTGAGTTGTAGTTTGGCTCTGTGTAACATTTGCCAGAAATTAGTCGGTGTTACCTGCAATTCCTGACAAATAAGATCCCCCTTTCTTTCTTCCAGGTACTTTAATTGAATGGCAGCATTCCAGTTTGGTGGTAATTTACCCATACAGTTCTGCAAAACACTTAGAAATACGCCATCATCCAGGAGATTTTCGCTTTCCTCTACCCATTCAGATGGACGCTGGTCTTTATTCCAGCTTCCATCCTCATCGAAAAAGTTATTAAGCCATTCGTTAGTTCTGTGCTTAGTTTCCAGGCTTTCAGTCAATACCGGACTTCTATAAAATTTTCTGAAATGTTCGGCAATTTTATTTTTCAGGATCCCCAACAACCAGGTTTTGGGGTCACTTCGGCCCTCAAAAGACGACATGGCCATATATGCTGACAGAAATGTATCCTGTACAAGGTCTTCAGCAGTTTCTTTATTTCCGGTTTTATAATAAGCCCAGGTGTACATCGTATCTGAATACAAACTTACCCAGTTTTTAACTGTTACTGTTGGGTCTGAGAGGTCTTTGGGTATATTTATCTTATTTTCAGTCAATGTATTAAGTTTTTTAAGAAAAGAGGATTTTTCTCTTCAGGAGTCAAACCTTTGAGGTTCTGTATGAATAAGAAATAGGTCACGTGGAGAAATGAACAGGTAAAACTAATAAAAAATACAGAAATCCCGATCCCATAGGTGGGCGGGGCTTTCTGCTTTCTCACCAAACAATTAGTTTTTAATCAGCTTCTTCACAAACCATTTTGAGTTCTGGCTGATTGTAATGTAGTAAACTCCATTCTGAGGCAAAGAAATCTGCTTCATATAATTTCCCTGAAAAGAGGCTATCTCGTCGGTGAAAACAGCCTTCAGATCCGAACTCAGTATTTTTATTTTGGTTGCGCCGCGTCCATCCAGATTAAACGATAATCCTGCTTTTCCGTTCGAAAAATTCGGAAACAGGGTTAAATCCTTAATATCCAGGCCTGCAGGATCACTCTCGCTTCCTGTTATTTTTTTCAGCTTATCTTTTTCGGCATCGACGATGCGGATATTCATCCGGCTTGAGATACCATCCTTATCCGTGTAATTATAATTGAATGAAGATGAATTATTTCTTTCCCTGAAGTCAGGAAATTCAGATCTTTCAAAAGTCACAGGAGGCATCATCCTCCTGCCCGCACCCGGAGTCCGCATATCCAGGTCACGGTGCATCGTAATGATACGTTTCCTTAAGTTGCTGTCCAGCCCATCCATTTTGAAGCGGAATCCCTTAAGTAAAGTATCTGTATTTAAGCCAAACATCAAACTATCCCCATTGAACTTAAATACGTGTATATCTCCCGGCATTTTATCCCCCGGGTTAAATTTGAATTCATGTTCAATATCATCTTCCCAGCGTAATATATGAGGTTTTTTGCCCTTCAGGTCTATAGTTATATCCTGCTCTTTGCCATTATTGCGCCTAATGATCACTCTTTGCTCATTAGGGTCTCCAGCAATTTTTAAGTTGCCTTCCATCTCCTTAAATTCTTTTCTCAGGCGAATCCGTTCTTCTTTATTGGCTTCACTAAGTTTCCTGCCATTAATAATGGTATCACCATTATTAATAATAATACTTTGGGAGAGGCGTTTTCTTTCCTGGGCCTTAAGGGAAGAACTGGAACTGACCACGATCAGAACAAAAAAACCCATTAGCAAGCTGTGTGGATTAGGGATATAATTTTTCATCTTAGTACATTTGGTCTGAACAAAAATAGATTGGTGTTTGCGGTGATTTTGTTAATGCTTTGTTAAAATATGTTAAAACTAAATTGACAAAGAGCGGGTTACGTATTTTTGTCTTCGCATGAAGAGGAAAAGTATCAATTTAATAATTGGTTTAATGAGCATTGCCCTGCTGGGGGTAATGGGAATGCAATGGTATTTCTTCAGGCAATCCTATCAGCTGCAATCACGGCTGTTTGACCAGTCGGTACATGAGGCTCTGAACAATGTGGTTGAACGATTAGCCAAAAGAGATGCGAATAGCTTTTTAGAAAAAAAAGCTGAATTTATTACCCTGCCTGCGCCTCCTGCTCCTGTACCACAACCGGTTATGGCAAAGGTTCCTGTAAGATCAGTGAGCAGGCATAAAAAGCGCCCCAGAATGTCGGATGCTAATTATCTGCTGGGCGAACAACGCAAGGCCGACAGCATCTTTATGATCAGGGACAGTATGATCAGGGCAAGATATCCTAATGTTTGGTCTTTTAATGATGCGGTAACGGCCTCTGAATTGAAGGATCTTGAATACAATCTTCGGGTAGATGTGGTTCAGGTTGAAGATGCTTTAGGCCGGATCCATGAACAAACACGCCGGACTATTTCGCGTGCTTTAAACAGCCAGCCGCAGGCGGTCATCAGCACAGGGATCGGATCTCCTGCTGTCGTACTGCCTGATTCAGTGACCCAATACATCGTGTTCGATCCGGTAGAAGGAGCCTTTTTACGTACCATTCCCAGGCCCAGGATAAAAAATATCCCGCGCCCTGAATCTCCAGAGGAAGAAAAAAACACCAGCGTACGCAAAGTGAAACAATACTTTGATGCAGGGAAAGCTAATAAAGAGGACGTATTTAAAGACCTGTATCAGGAATATCGTGAGGTGAATATTCCGTTAAATAAACGTGTCCATCCTCAGACCCTTGATTCAATGCTCCGGGCTGAATTGAGAAACCTTTCCATTTTCAGTAATTATGAATACAAGGTAACCTCAGCGGAAAGAGATTCACTTATTTTTACAAGGGCATCCAACCGGACCGAGTTTTTACCGTATAACAGCTATGAAACTCCCCTTTTTCCAAAGGATATGATCCGGGATGCCGGGATGCTGACCATTACATTCCCGGATAAAAACAATATTATTCTCTCTAATCTGACGGCGATGATGGGCTTATCGGGGGGGCTGCTGCTGATATTGATCTTCAGCTTTGGTTATACGATTCATTCCATCCTGATGCAGAAAAAGATTTCAGAAATGAAAACGGATTTCATCAATAATATGACTCATGAGTTTAAAACTCCGGTTGCCACTATTATGATCGCAAGCGAAGCATTGAAAGATCCGGAACTGACCACAGATAAAAAACGTATTGACCGCCTGGCAAATATTATTTATGATGAGAATGTCAGGCTGGGCAGTCATATTGAACGGGTTTTGAATATCGCTAAAATTGAAAAGGGCGACCTGAAACTGGAGCATAAGGAGGTGGAAATGAATGACCTTCTGGCAGCCATTGTTGACAGCATGTCTCTGCAGCTTCAAAAGCGAAATGCCACCATTGAACTGGATCTGAAAGCAGATCAGCCGCTGGTTATGGGAGATGAACTTCATTTATCAAATGTGATCTTCAACCTGCTGGATAATGCCAATAAATACAGTCCGGAGAATCCCCGGATAAAGATCAGTACCTTTAATTCAGGCAAAAATCTGATCATCAAAGTAGCGGATAAAGGCATCGGGATGAACCGGGACCAGCTTTCAAAAATATTTGATCAGTTCTACCGCATTCCAACAGGGAACCTGCATGATGTAAAAGGTTTTGGTTTAGGGCTCAGTTATGTTAATAATATAGTGAAACGATTGCATGGAACGATTCGCGTGAGGAGTGAAAAGGATGCGGGATCAGAATTTGAGATCAGCCTGCCATTAAAACCAGTTTCCTGATCTAAATCCGGCAAAAGCGGTTTTATATGATTTTAAATACAAAGAAGCGGTTTAAATTTTATTTACAGCATTTATATTTTAAAAGAGCGGCCGGTGGGGACACCGGCCACGGCGGTCTTCCGCGGTTGGTGTCCCCACGAACCGCAAGATGGAAAAGGAAAATTTCATTTTTAAACAGCTTCAAAGATCATTCAGATTAATTCTCCTTCCGGGAAATTTAGATATATGAAAAGAATTTTACTTGCCGAAGACGACCCGAACCTGGGTATGCTGTTACAGGATTATCTCCAGTTAAAGGGGAAGTTTGAGGTTGTACTTTGTCAGGATGGAGAAGAAGCTCTTAGGGCTTTTACCAGAGATCATTTTGACATGTGCATTTTTGATGTGATGATGCCCAAAAAGGATGGGTTCACACTTGGAAAAGAGATCCGCAAGATCAATCCCGGGATACCGATCATTTTTGCCACTGCAAAAGCAATGATCGAGGATAAGGCAGAAGCTTATAACCTTGGCGGGGATGATTATATCACCAAGCCATTCCGTATCGAGGAGCTGCTTCTGCGAATTAATGCTTTACTCAAAAGAGTGTCTGATCCTAACAAAACCGAAGCCTCAGATCTGCCTACAAAGTTTGAAATCGGAAATTATAAATTTGATTATACTGCTCAGCTGATTATGAACGGCGATAATCAGCAGAAGGTTTCCACTAAAGAAGCCGAACTGCTACGGCTTTTATGCCTAAAAAAAAATGAGGTCTTAACCCGGGAAGAAGCCCTGATCTCTATCTGGCATGATGATAATTACTTCAATGGCCGGAGCATGGATGTGTTCCTGAGCAAGCTGAGGAAATATCTTAAAGAAGATCCTAAAGTTGAAATTATAAATGTTCACGGTAAAGGATATAAACTGCTGGTGAGCTGATCTTAAGGCCTGGTATTCTTTAATTCGTTTGAGTATCTTCGGGTAAACGAAACGATCATGAAATTTCTATCTCTGCAGGCACTTGCCCATGCATCAAAAAAGGTTCTGCTGCGTTTCCCGCTTGAGATCGCCTTTGCCCTGGCAGGCACCCTTGCCGCCACGGTCCTAATTGAGCTCAGTGATCTGAAAGTTGCGGCAGAAAGCTATTGCCTCAGGTTTATCATGATAGCTAACTTAGGCCTGGTTTTATCCCTTTCACTCAGCCTGCTTTCAGAAAGAAATTCTTATACTGTTTCAAAAAAATACCTGTTAAGGGCTTTGCTTATACTGGTCACAGGCGGGCTCTTCTTCCTGATCGACCCTCTGAAACATGAAACAGATTATCTCAGATTTGTTTTGCTGGCCCTGGCCTTCCACCTTCTTGTTTCATTCGCGGCCTTTGCTGGAAAAGGCCATGTCAATGCCTTCTGGCAATTCAATAAAACAATTTTCCTGCGCTTTCTGACAGGTGGATTGTACAGCGCCGTTCTTTTCCTTGGTCTTGCTGCTGCCATCGGGGCAATGAATTTTCTGTTTAATTTCAAGTTTGAATGGGATACATTCGCCATTCTATGGGTCTGTATAGCAGGCCTGTTTCAAACTATTTTCTTCCTTTCCGGTGTCCCCGATAACCTGAATGCTCTTGAAGAAGACAAGAGCTATCCTAAAGGACTGAAGATCTTTACTCAATATGTTCTTATCCCGCTTGCAACGGTTTATGCGATCATTTTGCTGGCCTATGAAGCTAAGATCCTGATCGAATGGGAACTACCCAAGGGATTAGTTTCTAATCTTATCCTCGGGTATGCCGTTTTCGGCATTTTATCGCTACTTCTCATTTATCCGGTTCGCGACCATGATGAAAATAAATGGCTCAAAACATTTAGCCGCAGTTTTTATTACGTTCTCATCCCATTAATAATATTGCTTGTCTGGGCCGTCCTGGCCAGAATTATTGACTATGGTATTACTGAGGAGCGTTATTTTCTGATCATTCTGGCTGCCTGGCTCAGTTTTATTACCGCCTATTTCCTGCTCTCCAAAAGCCAGGATATAAGTATTATACCCCTTAGTTTATGTATTGTAACCATTTTGTCAGTCTATGGGCCTCAGGGGGCATTTGCGACCTCCAGGAGATCACAGGTTAAGGAGCTGAGGCAATTATTTAAAAAGCACAACTCGCTTGTGGGTGATAAGATCAGGGCGCTGAAGTCAAGTCCCGGGAAAGAGGATAAGCTCAGAATGATCAATATTGTCGATTACCTGGTTAATATGCACGGACTCGAAAGTTTAGGTCCCCTGCTTGATAAGGACCTTAACAAAGTGGAAGATTCATTACTTTCTGCCAGCAATAAAAAGAAATTTGATCCCCGGACCAACAGATGGGAGATCCGAAGTCAGCAGAAGCTTTGGATATACAAATACCTGAACCTTCAGCCGGATGAGCCATATGGGTCAAAGCTGAACCTGGGGAATAATATGGTGGAGGCTGATAGGGCTGCTCTTCTACCCCTGAATAAGGCTGATTTTATGCTTATTTTGAATCAATATCCTGATTCAGTACTCGAAAAGATCAAGGGAACCAGACTGCTGATCTCACAGGTTAAGAATCAAAACCGGTTCAGGGTTGAATATGGAGATGAGGTAAAATATATTCAGCTGGATACCCTGATCAGCCAGCTGAATACGGATTTGAAAAAGCAGGATCTTTCTGGAAAAGAGGCCTATCCGGTTTCAAGGAAACAGCTTTCCCAGGATCTTGAATTTGAGGAAATAGCGCTGCAGATCCTATGGAACCGCTTGAATTTTAACGATAATAAGAATCTGCTTTCAGCTGAAGGATATGTTCTCGTCAGGATAAAATAGCTTCAGTGCAATTCAAACCATCAGATAATTCCTATCCGTTTAAAGATCAAATTTGATCCCCTGCGCCAGCGGTAATTTATCTGAATAGTTGATCGTATTGGTCTGACGCCGCATATAAATTTTCCATGCATCCGACCCTGATTCGCGGCCGCCGCCGGTTTCTTTCTCTCCGCCGAAAGCTCCGCCGATCTCTGCGCCCGAAGTTCCGATATTCACATTAGCTATGCCGCAATCTGATCCGGCGCATGACAGGAACTGCTCTGCTTCGCGCAGGTTCAGGGTCATGATGGCTGATGAAAGTCCCTGAGGAACACCATTTTGCATGGCAATGGCTTCATCCAGCGTCCTGTATTTCATCAGGTACAGAATTGGCGCGAAAGTTTCATGCTGAACGATCTGGTATTCATTTTTCGCTTCTGCTATACAGGGCTTTACATAACATCCCGACTCAAAACCTTCGCCCCCGAGAACCCCGCCTTCCACTACAAAATTTCCACCCTCCGCTTTACATTTTTCAATGGAGCTGAGGTAATTATTAACCGCTTCCTTATCGATCAGCGGACCAACATGGATATGTTCATCCAGGGGATTCCCGATTTTTAATTGTCCATAAGCCTTCACCAGTTTATCCCTGAAGGTATCGTAAACACTTTCGTGGATGATGAGCCTACGGGTAGAGGTACATCGCTGCCCGGCAGTACCGACAGCACCAAATACAGCACCTACCAGCGACATTTCCAGATCGGCATCTTTAGAGATAATGATGGCATTATTTCCGCCAAGTTCCAGTAAACTCCGGCCCAGGCGTGCACCAACAGCAGCTCCTACGGCCTTTCCCATACGGGTTGAACCTGTTGCAGAAACCAGTCCGATGCGTTTATCATGACTCATCAGTTCACCGATTGAGCGATCCCCGATCAGCAGACAGGATACCCCCTCAGGAACAGCGTTTGCTTCAAAAATTTTTTGAATGATATGCTGACATGCAATGGCGGTTAAAGGGGTTTTTTCGGATGGTTTCCAGATACAGGCATTTCCGCAGACGATAGCCAGAGAAGCATTCCATGCCCAAACCGCTACCGGAAAATTAAAGGCCGAAATAATTCCTACTACTCCAAGCGGATGCCACTGTTCATACATCCGGTGTGCCGGGCGTTCTGAGTGCATGGTCAGGCCGTAAAGCTGCCGCGATAAGCCTAAAGCAAAATCGCAGATATCGATCATCTCCTGAACTTCGCCATAGCCCTCCTGCAAACTTTTGCCCATTTCATAGCTGACAAGCTTTCCAAGATCCTCTTTATTCTGCCGGAGAGCGTCTCCGAGCTGCCTGATTAGATCACCCCGCTTAGGCGAAGGCCAGGTCCGCCAGGTTTTGAACGCTTCCTCTGCCTTTGCGACCGTATTTTCATAATCCTGAGAACATGCAAATCTTACAGAAGCAATTTCTTTACCGTCAACAGGAGAAAAAATAGCCTGAATGTTATTCTTATCACTACTGTTCCAAACTTTTCCTGTACTACAGGCTTCATTAATATGTTGGATTCCAAGGTTCTGTAGAACAGGCAGAATGTCTATTTGCATAAAATTTCGTATTTTTGTCAAAGTTAAGCATTTCTCCCAAGGGCAGTTCAAAAGGATAGACTGAAAACATTTTCCTTAAGAGGCGGCAGCTTTAACTATTTATTCCCAGCCAATTAGCTTCAGAGGTGTCAGGATGTGGAAAAATAAAAGCTAAACAATTAGCTATTTGCCTTAAATTGATAGAATTGGGGCTTATTGTTAACAGGCGATAAGCCGGGAGAATGTTCTTAATCGTATTATTAGGATGGAAGAAGATTTTGAGTTTGATTTTTCCGAAGATCCCAGATTTTCGGTAGAAAGATATGAGGAGATGATCCGTAATCAGGATCAGTATTTTTTTGATGCTCAGGCATTTGAGAATATTATTGAATATTATATAGAGAAAAATGATCCGATTAAAGCATTGCAGGTTGCCGAATATGCTATTAATCAGCATCCTTTCGCTGCGATATTCTCTATTAAACAGGCCCAGCTATATGTAGCCACCAATCAGTTTGATCAGGCTTTCACCTCATTGAATAAGGCTGAAACGCTTGAACCTTCAGAAGCAGATATTTACACCATCAGGGGTAATATTTACGAAGGAATGGAAAGGCATCAGGAGGCTCTTGACAATTATGAAAAAGCATTGGGCCTGGCCGAAAGTACCGATGAGATATTACTGCATATTGCCTATGTCTATCAGAGTATGGGCGATTATGAAAACTCCGTCACCTATCTGAAGCAATGTCTGGAGCAGAATATGGAAAACCAGGACGCGCTTTATGAATTAGCGTTCTGTTATGATGTGCTGGATAAGCAGGAAGAAAGCATTAAATTTTATGAGCAGTATATTGATAACGAACCTTATTCGTATGCTGCCTGGTATAATTTAGGAAATGCATTCAACAAGATGGATCTGTATGAAAAGTCTATTGATGCCTATGATTATGCCATTCTGATCAAGGATAACTTTGCTTCGGCCTACTTTAATAAAGGGAATGCCCTGGTTCATTTAGATCGGTATTCTGAAGCAATTGATGTTTATAAGCAAACCTTTGAATACGAGCCGCCAAGCGGGGATACCTATTGTGCTATCGGGGAATGTTATGAAAAACTCGAGCAGATGGACGAAGCACGGTCTTATTATAAAAAATCCGTGAAACTTGATCCCTCCCAATCAGATGCCTGGTTTGGTATTGGGGTAACTCTTGATTTTGAGGAACGGTATTTCGAGTCACTTTACTTCTATAAGAAAGCGCTGGACCTGGATGATAAAAATGCAGATTACTGGTTTGCGATCGCCGATGCCCAGTACAAACTAAAACAGCTGGATGAATCTGAAAAGGCCTATGAAAAGGTCCTGGAGCTCAACCCTGTTGATATTGAAGCATGGCTTGATTATTCATCCATATTGTTTGAACAGGACAAACTTGATTCAGCCATCGAGATCATCTCTGAGGGGATAAAAAACAATCCCGATGCCGCAGAATTGTATTACAGGATGGTTGCCTATCTTTTTGCGGCGCATCAGTTCAGTGAAGCGCTGATCTATCTGGAGACTGCATTGAATTCAGATCCTGAAAAACACCATATTCTTTTTGAATATCTGCCTCAGCTTCATGAAAATAAGGTTATTGTTGACATAATTAACCGTTATACGCGTTAATAAAGGAATAAAATATTAGTCTTTAGGTTTTAATTTTTTTTTGGAGATTTGCACCTGACAGAAGAGCTCGAATCCTTGAAATTTAACTCCACTTAGGGGCAGATCCAATTATCCATAAGCAATTATATAAAGATGAACTATACGTTAAAAAGTATCCCTGAGCGTACACCTAAACCGCGCCAGAAGGGCCTTACCATGGTCATGGATAAAGGACTGAGTGTGCGTGAAATCGAAGATTTTCTGGAAGTCGCTGGTCCGCATACTGATATTGTTAAATTGGGCTGGTCAACTTCTTATGTTACGCCCAATCTGGAGAATAAATTAAAGATTTACCGGGATGCCGGGATTCCAGTATATTTCGGCGGAACTTTGTTTGAAGCATTTGTGGTCAGGAATCAGTTTGATGATTACCGCCGGATCCTGGATAAATATGATATGAAGTTCGCGGAAGTTTCTGATGGTTCAATCACTATTCCTCATGAAGAAAAATGTGAATACATCAGTAAACTGAAGGATCAGGTTACTGTGATATCTGAAGTTGGATCCAAAGATGCTGCAAAGATCTTTGCACCCTACAAATGGATCAGTTTAATGAAGGCTGAGATTGAAGCAGGTTCCTGGAAAGTGATTGCCGAAGCACGCGAAAGTGGAAATGTCGGTCTTTACCGCGATTCCGGAGAGGTAAGACAAGGCCTGGTTGATGAGATCTTAACGCAGATACCCGCTGAAACAATAATCTGGGAAGCTCCGCAAAAAGCACAGCAGGTATGGTTTATCAAACTGATCGGTACAAATATTAATCTGGGTAATATCGCTCCTGCTGATGTTATTCCTGTTGAAACCTTACGCCTTGGCTTGAGAAGTGATACTTTTGATCATTTTCTCAATATGGAAAGTTAATTATCAGTATTCAATTTATATATCGGCTAAAGCCAAAACAACGAAAGTATTCTAATGAAGAAATACGGTCTGATCGGATATCCGCTTACTCATTCTTTTTCCAAAAAGTATTTTACTGAAAAGTTCGAAAAGGAAGAACTTGACAATTATCAGTATGATCTTTATCCTCTTCCCAACCTGAGTGATCTGCCTGATCTGATCAAAGGGATACCGGAGCTATGCGGCTTGAATGTTACTGTACCACATAAGATAGGAGTGATGTTCTACCTCGATAAGATCGACCCTGCCGCGAAAGAAATTGATGCAGTCAATTGTATAAAAATTGTGAATCATCAGCCGGTTGAGGCATTTTTCAGCGGTGAATTATCATCCATGAAGGTTCGGCTGGAGGGGTATAATACAGATGCATTTGCTTTTGAGGCCTCGCTGAAGCCTTTACTCAAAAAGCATCATCAAAAAGCATTGATTTTGGGAAACGGGGGGGCAGCCAGGGCAGTTGCATACATACTAAATAAGCTGGGCATTTCCTATCGCCTGGTTTCAAGACGGGCTATTGGCAAGCAGTTAGGTTATGACAAACTTGATGCTGATGTGATGAGTGAGCGTTTATTAATAGTAAATACCACCCCGCTTGGAACAGCGCCAAATATTGACGAATGTCCGGATATTCCATATGAATTACTCGGACCCAGACATCTGCTTTATGATCTGGTGTATAATCCGGCAGAAACAGAGTTTCTTAAAAGGGCTAAGGCCAGGGGTGCCAGCATCAAGAACGGGATGGAAATGCTGCATCTTCAGGCAGAAAAATCATGGGAAATATGGAATAGCTGATGAATGCACGCTGCCTTTATAGCCTGTTGGTAATCTGCTTCTTACTGAGCTCCTGCGGCAACGATTATTCGCCTAAGCCAAGGGGCTATTTCAAAATAGATCTTCCTGAAAAAAAATACCAGACCTACTCGGCTGAATGTCCGTTTAGTTTTGATTTCCCGGTTTATGCAGAGGTTCAGCCCGATAGCAGCAGGGAGTCAAAGCCCTGCTGGATGAATGTAAATTATCCTCAATTTAATGGCAGAATTCATTTAAGTTATCAGTCAGTTACTTCCGAAAAACAGTTTAATCAGTTAATTGAGGATGCCCGGACCTTTGCATTCAAGCATACGGTGAAGGCCACAGCAATTGATGAAGCTATGATCTCTTATCCCGAAAAGAAGGTTTACGGGATCTATTATTCCATTGAAGGGAATACAGCATCTTCCCTGCAGTTCTTTCTGACTGACAGCACCAAACACTACCTTCGCGGAGCCCTGTATTTTAATGAACAGCCAAGGCTCGATTCAATCCAACCGGTTTTGGATTTTGTTAAGAAGGATATAGACCAGATGATTAAAACCTTTAAATGGAAAAACTAGACATCTTGTATTCCAGTAAATAGATCCATTTTTTTGATAGTGTAACCAAAATCTATTTGTTTCAGCTTGTTACCTGTCTCTTTTTAATAGTAGCTTTTCGAAATAAGGAAGGATAAAATAAGACGGTTAATAATTTGTCATATCAGGCTTTGGAGCAAAAATAATTTGATTATGGAAAGCAATACCAGTGTGGTATAGGACTGTCCAGCCCTTTCCTCCGGAGTAGTTCCGGCAAGAAATAGTCTTCTGTTTTAAATTGCCAACAGCCGGAAGCTACCTCCTCCGGCAAGGTTTATTTTACCCGGAGCTGTATTTCATGGGAGCGGGTAGCCCGGCAAAAGGACCATTTGCCATTTGAAATAAACCCGGGTGGCAGCTGTAGATTTTTGCAGTCGTGAATTTCATAATATTTTTTAAATCTGATGCAAAAACTACGGCAGAACACGGGACTGGCGCTACCGAAGAAACACAGACCCTGCTTTCCAATACAAGAGAAAAGTATTCAATTTAAACTTAGCCCAGTAAGGTTTTATCTCGAACTCCCATTAAATTTCCCCACGATTAACAATAACAATCTAACAAGGGTATTACGTTAAAATGAGTAAATGTTTACAATACTTCCAAACGATGTGAAAGATTGAATTCAACACTTTATCTTAGCAAATTGTTTTTTTTTACTAATTGAAAATTAATGAAAGCGTTCTATTTGTTCCTCTTGCTTATCATAGCACAAAGTGCCTCAGCTCAGCTAAGTTTTGATGAGAAGAAAATTATTGATTACATCAAAGAAAATTATGCTGGCTCGGAAGAACTATTGATCGAATCGGTCAATATCAACAGTGGCTCTCTCAATACCGAAGGAGTAAAAAAGGTTGGCGCTGTTTACCGCAGGGAACTGGATAAACTTGGTTTTATAACAGAATGGGTGGCTTTGCCCGATTCATTAGGGAGGGCCGGGCACCTGGTTGCTACACGCAAAGGCAGCCAGGGCAAACGTCTTTTTTTAATCGGACATTTAGATACGGTTTTTGAGCTTGACATGGCTTTCAGCCCCTATCAGAAATTAAATGATTCAACAGCTAGCGGGCAGGGAGTAAATGATATGAAAGGTGGTAATGTGGTCATGATCTCAGCATTAAAAGCACTTTATTCACTTGGTTTATTAAATAATACGCAGATCATAAGCTATTTCACAGGTGATGAGGAGAGCTCCGGATCTCCCCATGAGGTGGCCAGGAAGGACTTTATAGAGCGGGCGCGTACCGCAGAGATCGCTTTGGGATTTGAAGGCGCCATGGGCTTGAATACAGTTGCTGTGGCCCGCAGGGGTATAGGCGGCTGGACCCTGAATGTGAATGCGAAAACAGGGCACTCTGCCGGAGTATTTAGCGAAAATGCCGGTTATGGGGCTGTTTATGAAGCTGCCAGGATAATCAATGAATTCCGCACGCAGTTAAAAGAGGAAAAATACCTGACCTTTAATCCCGGTCTGATGAGCGGAGGGTCTGAAATTAAGATCGATGAAGCGAGCGCCAGGGTTGAAGCAATAGGAAAAACCAATATCATTTCACCTGCTGCCTATGTAGCCGGCGACCTCAGGTTCATTTCTGAAGATCAGCGGGACAGGGCAAGGGAAAAAATGAAAGCCATTACTGCTCAAAACCTGAATGGTACCAGTTCTGCCATCACATTTACCGATGGCCTCCCGGCAATGGAGCCAACAGAAGGAAATTACAGGCTGGTGCGATTTTTAGATGGTATTTCCAGGGACATGGGTATCGGCCCGACCCTGGCCGGAGATCCCGGTGCCCGCGGAGCGGGTGATATTTCAGATATTGCCAAGTATGTAGATAGTCTTGATGGTCTGGGCGCTTCCGGAAGCGGCTCACATAAGCCCGGTGAACTGATCAATCTGAAGGAATTTCCAATTCTTATCCAGAGAGCTGCCCTGATGATCTACAGGTTAAGCCGAAACAATCCATCCTTGAAATAGATTTGTGGTAATAGGGTTATGTATGCAATAATATCAATTAATACGGGAATGGATATATTTAATAACCTGAGTTCGAAATTAAAAATGTACAAATCTATTAAAAATAGGTTTTTG
Organism: Pedobacter sp.; assembly: GCA_036677005.1. Lineage (GTDB taxonomy): Bacteria > Bacteroidota > Bacteroidia > Sphingobacteriales > Sphingobacteriaceae > Daejeonella. Next base: position 5,150 of record JAKFBV010000097.1, on the reverse strand, counting down.
AGCGTTTAAACACGCTGTCCGCTGTATCTTTTTGGCTTCGAAAAGCCAAAAAGGATGCCGCTGCCATCGTTAACGCAGCCTTGCAATAAACATACGCATTTACAAGAATGTAGTGGAAAAACAATGATCGAACTCAGGTTAATAGATATTTGGTTTTTAATAGATGAAAAACGAATCAGGAGAACATCCCAATCTTTCCGTTTTGCGAAAGATCCTTTTCTGGGATACGGATATCAATAAGATTGACTGGCATAAGCAGTACAAAGCTATTATTCAGCGTATATTAGAACGGGGAAATGAGAATGAAAAAAAGAAATACTCCGGTTCTATGGCAAAATTGGAACACAGTAATAACAATTGGTTTGCACTACATTCATTTTAAAAATGAAGAATGAGGCTCATGCAAGAATTAAAATAAACCACCTGCTGGAACAGGCAGGATGGCGATTCTTTGACAATGAACAAGGCCCGGCGAATATTCTGCTTGAAAATCATGTAAAGATTACCCAAAAAGCATTTGATGCCTGGGGAAATGATTTTGAAAAAACCAAAAATGGCTCACTGGATTTTTTACTTATTGACAGTAGCAGCAAACCCCTATGTGTCCTTGAAGCAAAAAAAGAAAGCCTTCACCCGTTGGTGGCTAAAGAACAAGCCAGGGCATATGCCCATACCGTAGGCGCATCGCTTATCATACTTTCCAACGGAATAATCCATTATCTGTGGGACTTAAAAAAAGGCAATCCAAAACCCATTTATACATTCCCTTCACCCGAGGAAATCGGAGCAATAAAAGAATGGAATCCTGACCGGAATGCCTTAGCAAAGGAACCTATTGACAGCGATTACATCGTTACTGTGCAAATGCCGGACTATGCCGAAAGACCTGAATGGAATGGAAATATAGCAAGCAGCAAGGACTTTATCTGGAATAACAAGCTTAGATTTCTCAGGCATTACCAATTAAGCGCCATTCAGCATCTGCAAAAAGCGGTAAGCAAAGGGAAAGATCGTTTCCTTTTTGAAATGGCTACAGGTACAGGAAAAACCCTGACTTCCGCCGCTGTGATCCGCTTGTTCCTGAGGACACAAAATGCAAGGCGGGTTTTGTTTTTGGTTGACAGATTAGAATTGGAAGATCAGGCCTGGAAAGCATTTACCAATCAACTTAAGCCAGATTACACTACTTTCATTTACAAAGAACACAAAAGTGATTGGCGGAAAGCAGACATTGTTGTCACCACCATTCAATCGCTGATGTTTGATAACAAATATCGCTATGAGTTTTTACCAACCGACTTCGATTTAATTATTTCTGACGAATCTCACCGTTCCATTTCCGGTAATGCCAGAGCAGTGTTCGAGTATTTTCATGGCTATAAACTGGGCCTTACGGCAACCCCAAGGGATTACCTCAAAGGAGTTGACCCGGACAAGGTAAAAGAAAACGACCCAAGGGAAATTGAACGAAGGATGCTTCGTGACACTTATGCCACATTTGGTTGTGAAGGAGGCGAGCCGACTTTCAGGTATTCTCTGGTGGATGGTGTAAAAGATGGCTTCCTGGTTAACCCGAAAGTATTGGATGCACGAACAGAAATTACTACTCAAATGCTTTCTGACGAAGGTTATTCCGTTGTAGTACCATTAGAAGAAGGGGAAGAAACCGAAACCTTTGTTTCCCGTGATTTTGAAAAGAAATTTTTCTCTGAAAAAACAAATAAGGTTTTCTGTCAAACTTTTTTAGAAAACGCTTTACGCGATCCGATAACAAATGAAATTGGTAAAACAATCCTATTTGCAGTGAGCCAGAATCATGCCCGTAAGCTGACCGAAATTTTAAATGAATTTGCCGAACAACTCTTCCCGGGTAAATACAATTCCGATTTTGCATTACAGGTAACTTCCCAGGTTGGTGATGCCCAGCAAATGACTATCAACTTCACCAATAACAATCTGAATGGTAAAACAACCTGGCTGGAAGGTTATAAAACAAGCAAAACAAGAATCTGTGTTACGGTGGGTATGATGACTACGGGATACGATTGTCCCGACTTGCTTAATATTTGTATGATGCGGCCAATTTTCAGTCCTGCTGATTTTGTACAGATAAAAGGAAGAGGTACACGGAAAAACACCTTCGACTTTAAACACAAAAACGAATTAGGCGAAGAAGAGATCATCCGGCACGAAAAAGAGATTTTCAAACTCTTTGATTTCTTTGCCAACTGTGAATATTTTGAGGAAAAATTCAATTATGACGAAAAGCTGAACTTGCCAAAACCCAAACAGGGTGGCGGTGAAGATGGTGGCGAGAGCGGTGTCAATATTGATAAATACACCAATTATCTCAATGACCCGCTCAAACTGTTAAAAGAGCAGCATATCGGCTACGAGGGTATGAAAATCGATCGTATGCTGTTCAAAAAGTTTGAAGACAGGATCATGATGGATGATATTATCAAAAAGAACGTGGAGCTTGGAAACTGGGAGCATGTGATCAGCCATATTCAAAGCGAAATTTTTGATAAGCCCGAAGAATACTTTAACCTGGAAAAGCTGCGTAAGGCTGCAAAAATTGACAGGAAAGTTTCTATTCGTGAAGTCGTGGAAAAGATATTTGGTATCATTCCTAAATTCAAATCAAAGGATGATTTGCTGGAAGAAGAATTCGATAAATTCATTTCCATTTATCCGCCGGAAGAAGATGTCAACATCAGGGCTTTAAAATACTTTTTTAAGGCTTATATAGTAGATCAGGATATTCGGAGGATTATCGCAATGAAAGATTTCCATGCTTTACAAACCAATCCTACCCTTACCATTTCACAGTTCAAAGAAGTAGCAGTAAAATACCGGGAAGTTATTCCGGTTTACATCAAAGATTATATTAAGTTAGAGCAGTTCGCAGCATAGCGAAGGAATTATGTTAGATACAGTAACCAAAAAGAGAATAGACGATTGCCGTGATATTTTGGTAGGAAAACTCCCTGACCCGAAAGCTCAGATAGAACAAATTACCATTGGACTGATATACAAGTTCATGGATGATATGGACAAAGAAGCCATCGAACTGGGAGGAAATGCCAAGTTCTTTTCAGGTGATTATAAAAAATTTAGCTGGAACAGTCTCTTCGACACGAAAGTTACCGCTGCTGAAATGCTCCGATTATATTCGGAAGCAATTGAGAGCATGGAAAAGAATCCGAATATTCCAACTTTGTTCCGGAATATTTTCAATAATGCCTACCTGCCCTATCGCGACCCGGAAACTTTAAAACTATTCCTAAAAACCATCGGCGAATTTGAATACACGCATAGCGAAATGCTGGGCGATGCCTTTGAATACCTGCTGTCGGTGATGGGCTCGCAAGGCGATGCAGGACAATTCCGCACACCAAGGCATATTATAGATTTCCTGGTAGCCGTGGTTAATCCGGGGAAAAACGATACCATACTTGATCCTGCCTGCGGCACCGCCGGATTCCTGATTTCTGCCTTTAAACACATCAAAGAAAAGAACAATAACGAACTCAACCCTGACGAACGCAAAAAACTGATACAAAACTTTGTGGGTTACGACATTTCCCCCGACATGGTACGCTTAAGTTTGGTAAACTTATATCTGCACGGTTTCTCTGATCCGGATATTCACGAATACGATACCCTGAGCAGCGAAGAGCGCTGGAACGATAGTTTTGATGTAATACTGGCAAATCCGCCATTTATGAGCCCGAAAGGCGGCATACGGCCACATAAGAAATTCAGTATCAGCAGTAACCGATCTGAGGTTCTTTTTGTGGATTACATTGCCGAACATCTCAACCCAAAAGGCAGGGCCGGCATTATTGTGCCCGAAGGCGTAATTTTTCAAAGCGGAATAGCCTATAAGGATTTGCGGAAAATGCTGGTAGATAATTATCTCTATGCTGTGGTAAGCCTACCGGCTGGAATATTTAATCCTTATAGCGGCGTAAAAACCTCTATTCTCTTAATGGATAAGGAACTTGCAAAAAAGAGTAATGAAATCCTTTTTGTAAAGATTGATAATGACGGCTTCAATCTTGGAGCGCAACGTAATGCGGTGAAAGGTGGGCAGTTAGAAGAGGCTATAAAAATTATACATGATTTTACGGGTGATGGAAAGTCGCAAAGTATTTTGCCATCAATTGCACACAGCGTATCAAAAACTGAAATAGCAAAAAATGGGGATTATAATTTGAGTGGGGAGAGGTATAAAAGTGCCATAATTATCTCTTCTCATTTTAATATGGTTCCCTTATCTGACGAAAAAATCTTTAAAATTATATCCGGTGGCACGCCAAGTTCAACAAATGAAGAATATTGGAATGGTGAAATAAATTGGGCAACATTAGTTGATTTACCTTCCAGCCAATTGGTTTCATATATATATTCAACAGTAAGAAAGATAACTAACGAAGGCCTTAAAAATTCCTCTGCTAAATTGCTTCCTGTAAATTCAATTTTCGTATCAACAAGAGCAACGATAGGCAGAATAGCAATTAATAAAATTGAGTGTAGTACAAATCAGGGGTTTAAAAATATTATAATCAATGATTTTGAAAAAGCCAACTCATACTTTGTTGCATTAATGATGACCAATCTCATTGACAAAATGAATTCAATGGCCTCTGGTGGCACTTTTAAAGAACTTTCAACTTCAAATTTTAAAACTCTCGAAATCCCCCTCCCTCCCTTATCCATCCAGGAAGAAATAGTAGCTGAAATAGAAGGTTATCAAAAAATAATAGACGGGGCAAAAATGGTTGTAGAAAATTACAAACCTAAAATTGATATTGACCCGGAATGGGAAATGGTGGAATTAGATCAGATTTGTGAAAGTATTTCCGACGGCGACCATCAACCTCCACCTAAGTCAGAAAATGGGGTGCCATTCGTGACCATCTCAAACATTAATGCTAAGGAAGGGATAGATTTTTCGAATACATTTTTTGTTCCACGGTCTTATTATGATAATATCAGACCCCATAGAAAACCTAGGATGGGAGTAACCGCCCGAGTAACCCCATATTGCAATCTACGATGTAGTTCTCTTTCTTTGGCTTAAAATAGAAAGCGATGAATCAACGAGAACAAATGGAAGTTGAAATACAGAAATGGCGTGAAAG
>JAKFBV010000096.1:0-45579 GCA_036677005.1 Pedobacter sp. | reverse complement strand
TGCCGATGCCAACAACAATGCCGTCAGCACCTCCGGCCTTACCGTAACCTGGACTAAGTCCAATGCCAACGGATCTTTCGCCACTGCTACCAGTACAACCAATTCAAGCGGTATTGCCACCGTAGTCTTCACTACGCATACCGTATCCGGAACCGCTACCACAGTCACCGGAACGGATGGCGGCAGTTTGACAGGCACCAGCGGAACAATTACCACTGTAGCCGGCGTGACAGCGGGAAGCATTGGAAGCGACCAGAGTTTATGTAGTGGTAAAGCATCACCTCTAACTGAAACGGTAGCCGCTTCAGGAGGCACTGGAATATTTGAGTACCAATGGCAGAAATCTGCAGATGGAATCACCTTTAGTAATATCAGCGGGGCAACATTGAAAAATTATGATCCCGGTAATTTAAGTCAGACCACCTGGTATAGAAGGTTAGTCAGTTCTCCTGGCTTCAACTCTGCTCCGGTAGCGAGCAATGGAGTAAAAATTAGTATTGTTCCTGCTATAAGCAATAATTCAATCCAAACTCCGGTACAAACTGGTTTCTGTCAGAGCACCGATCCATTGACACTGACGGGCAGCAATCCTTTAGGGGGAAATGGAACATATCAGTATCAATGGCAGAATTCTGCAGATGGAATTACTTTCACTGATATTAGCGGAGACACGTCAAGAAATTATGTAACTCCTAAATTAACTGATACTATTTATTATCAGCGTCAGGTAACTTCAGGCTCCTGTACATTAATCAGCAACAGGATAGCTATTTATGTTACCCATCTTCTTGCGAATAATGTGATTACTGCACCCCAGCTTGTTGATTTCGACACCAGCGGCGATCCTGAAATGATTACAGGAAGTGTACCTACTAATGGAAACGGTAATTATGGCTATCAATGGCAAAGTTCCATCATCAGTCCTTCAAATGGCTTTGAGGACATTAAGGATGCAACATCCAAGGATTATGATCCTGGGGTAATTACAAAAACCACCTGGTTCCGCCGTCAGGTAACGTATGGTTTCTGTGTCTTCAGCACTCCTGCCATTAAGATTACCATTCAGCCGGCCATAACAAATAATATATTAAGTTATACCGGACAGGCTACTTTCTGTGCCAGTGGAGATCCGGCTGTAATTTCCGGTAGCGTTCCAGCAGGTGGTAATGGCAGCTATACTTATCAGTGGCGGAGCTCCACAAATCCAAATAGCGGCTTTACCGACATTAAGGATAAAATATCCAAGGACTATGATCCGGGTGTCCTTACTCAAACAACCCATTTCCGTCGCGAAGTAACCTCCGGAAGTTACCAGGTTATAAGTAGTATGATAACCATCACTGTGACTCCGGGAGTTTCTAATAATACTATATCTGCGGCACAAGCTATTCCATCAGGCATCAGGCCTGCAGGATTAACCGGCCTCACCCCTTCCGGCGGAACCGGTACCTATACATATCTTTGGGAAAGCAGTGCTTCAGCCACTTCAGGCTTTGTTGCGGCAGGAGGTACAAATAACACAAAAGATTATAATCCGGGCATACTTACACAAACGACCTTCTTCAGGAGACGAGTAAGTTCAGGCACTTGTGCTGTTGACTATAGCAATGTCATTCAAATTTCTGTTACCAACGTAAATAATCCTCCTGTGGCAGTTAATGACAGTTATGCCACAACAGCAAATACAGCACTTATAGTTGCAGGCCCAGGTGTGCTTTCAAATGACAGCGATCGGGATAATAATACACTGACAGCAAGTGTCGTTACGCAGCCGGCTCATGGTAGTTTGATCTTCAGTTCAAATGGCGGATTCACCTATACCCCGGCTTCAAATTACATCGGCTCAGACAGCTTTACCTATAAGGCCTGTGATGATGGCAATCCGCAGCTTTGCAGTGATGTAAGAACCGTCACAATAACGGTAACCGGAATTCCCGTAATAGGATTAGCAAAATTACTTGATTCGCAGGAATTACAGAGCAATGGCACATATAATCTGACATTTAGTATTACAGTGAAAAACCTGGGAAGCGTAGATCTTACAGACGTTCAGGTAACTGATGATCTTGCCAAAGCACTCCCTGCACCTCTGACTTTTGCAGTTGTCAATGCACCCGTTGCAAGTGGAGCAGATCTCAGAGGAAACACTCTCTTCAACGGATATTCCAATAAGAACCTGCTGGTGTATGGAGGCACCTTAACTGTGGGAACAGGCAGAACCATTACCTTTACAGTCAATGTAAATATTAACGGAGTTCCCGGAAAATTCAACAATACCGCAACTGCAACTGCCAGGAGCGAGACAACAATGATCAGCGATATTTCAACATCCGGCACCAACCCGGATCCAAATAATGACGGAATGCCGGATGAAAATGAGCCGACACTTATTTCATTGGAAGGAAGTTCTCTGATAGGTTTAGCTAAGTCGGTTTCCACTCCTTTGCGTCAGCTGGATGGAAAGAACAGCAATATCCTTACGTATAAAATCACTGTAAAGAACTACGGGAATACGATCCTTAGCAATGTACAGGTTATTGATGAGCTGTCAAAAACATTCCCTTTCCCGGCGCAGGTTTTCCTGGAAGGTACTCCTTCCTCTTCCAGGGGAATTCTTAAAACAAATTCCGGCTTTGACGGAAAAGGTAACAGTAATTTGCTGCAGGCCGGTAATGTGCTGGGGCCTAATCAAACTGATACAATTAGCTTTACAATTAAAGTAACTCCGGACAATGGCATGATGGGCCCTTTTGATAATTCCGCCACAGTAAGTGCCACAGATCCGAATGGGAAAGTAATAAGTGATGTATCAACTTCAGGCACTAATCCGGATCCGGATAATAACGGTAATCCGGATGAGAGCAACGTGACCAGGGTAATGCTCGAAAAAGTAACTGTACGCATTCCTGAAGGATTTTCACCTAACGGTGATGGTGTTAACGATAACCTGGTTATAGAAAATTTAGATAATGAGCAGATCAGTCTTCAAATATTTAATCAGCTCGGAACCTTAATATACAAAAATGATAATTACCAGAATGAGTGGAATGGAATATGTAACCAGGGAAGCTATAGCGGTAAAGATATTCCGGACGGAACTTATTTTTACATCGTAAGCAAGAGAAATAATAAGGAGAATTATACTAGATTTATAACAATAAAACGCTAATAAATATAAATGAAAAGAATAGTTGTCATTTTGTATGTTTTGTTAAGCAGCCTTTGCGTAATGGGACAACAGGATGCGATGTATTCCCAATATATGTTTAACACGCTGGCAATCAATCCTGCATATGCCGGCAGCCGCAATGTATTGAGCGCTACTGCCTTGTTGCGAAGCCAGTGGGTGGGTATGGATGGTGCTCCGGAAACCCAAACTATATCTTTTGATATGCCTTTACGCAATGAGAAACTGGGATTAGGTGTACAGGCTTTTAATGATCATATAGGAATTACAAATCTGAGCGGCGGATTTGCAAGCTTTGCTTACCGGATATTTATGGAAAAATCCACATTGTCATTCGGCCTACAGGGAGGTGCTTCTCATCTTAAGGCAGATCTCCGTTCTGTAGATTTGGGAAATCAGGGGGGAGTGGATATGGCATTCCTCCAAAATATAAATCAGGTATTTTTAAATTTTGGAACTGGGGTATATTTCAATACAGACAGATTCTATCTGGGAATTTCTGTTCCACATCTTTTAAACAACAGAATTAATAATAATTCTGAAATAACCAGCAATGGTCAGGTTGCACGCCAGTATATGCATTTGTTTGTTGCTTCCGGGTATGTATTCAACCTGGGTGAGGATTTTAAGATTAAACCTTCCTTTCTTTTTAAAGGCATTCAGGGTGCACCAATTCAGGTTGATCTTAATACCAGTTTATGGATAAAAGATGTATTTTCTGTAGGGGTACAATACCGTACAAACGCAGCTATTGCGGCAATGCTGGAGGTACAGATCAATCCTCAGATAAGAATGGGGTATTCTTATGACAGGAGTGTAACTAAACTGGCAAATTTTAATTCGGGCAGTCATGAAGTCATGTTACGCTATGAATTTGGTTTTCAAAAAGACAAGGTTTTATCCCCAAGATATTTTTGATTAATTTATGAAAGCAAAGTCTTACATTACTGTTCTGGATTTTATATTATCTTTCTCTTGTGAAAAGGGAAAGGTTTATTTCCCCAATTATTTATTATACTTAATGAAAACATCCAAGGCATTTTTTATTCTGGTACTGATCTTATTCCCCCTAACTCAAAGCCATGCCCAAAAAGGAATTTTTGCCCGTGCAGATAAAGAATATAACCTTCTTCGCTTTAAACCGGCAATTCAGTACTATTTGAAAGGTCTTAGATCAGATTCACTTAATCAAACTTCTATAGAACGACTGGCAAACTCATACCGTAATATCAAGGACTATAAAAATGCAGAGATCTGGTATGCTAAAGCAGTTTCATTAAATCCTGAAAGTCCTGACAATAATTTACATTATGCAGAAGCATTAGCCAATATCGGCAAATATGAGTCTTCAGAAATGTGGTACCGAAGATACCTCACCTTAAATAAGGGTGAAACCAGGGCCGATATATTTGCAAAAATTAACATGGATGTTTCTGAATTTTACACTGACTCCGTAAAATGGAAAGTGAGATTTACATCCCTGAATACAGGTTTTGATGAGTTTGGGCCTGTTTTTTTTAAGGAGGGGCTGATCTTTGCCAGTAACCGCAGTCCCGGCAATATAAAATACATCTCCGGATGGGACATGAAACCATTTACAGACTTGTATTATATCAGCGATACTAACAACATCAAACCCATAGATGTAAAAGGAAGAAGCGAAAAGATGACTGCCATGATGGCCGGGGATGACACTCCGACCACCATACACGATAACAGAACCTTAGGAGATTTTAATCTAAGATCATTAAGCGGGATCACTGAATACGACTATGGAGGGGAATTTACATCTGCAACCCAGCTAAAAGGAGCCTTTAAGTCTAAATTGAATGATGGGCCGGTAAGCTTTCCGGCTGATGAAAGCTGGATGATGTTTACACGAAACAGCAAATATAAGGCGTATCTCCTGAGCAAGAAGAATATCAATAAATTGCAATTATTTTCTGCACGTTCTACAAGAGGGAAATGGACTGATATAGAAAGTTTTCCTTACAATAACAATGAATATTCAACCGGATATCCTGCATTATCAAATAATGGGAATATCCTTTACTTTTCCTCGGATATGCCGGGAGGATATGGGGGTATGGATCTTTACTACTGTGTTCGCATGGGATATAGCTGGACCAAGCCTGTTAATTTAGGAGATAAAGTAAATACAGAAGGCGATGAAATGTTTCCTTTCCTTGACCGCCAGGGTAACCTGTATTTCTCATCAACAGGATTACCTGGACTTGGGGGACAGGACATATTTTACGTATCAATAAAAGAATATTTGCCTTCCGGACAAGCTAAGAATTTAGGTTATCCTGTTAACTCCAGCAAAGACGACTTCGGAATTGTTGCAAATCCGAATGGATTATCAGGTTATTTCAGCTCAAATCGCAGAGGGAATGATGATATATACAGGTTTGATCATGATCCAATGGCAGAGGCAATAGAAACACTGGCCGAAGCTGTTAAAGAACCTGTCATTAAAGCTGTCGGGGAAGAGCTGCCTGTGCTTACAGACCTACCCGCAAAAAATACTGAAATAAGCAAGGTAACACCTGAAGAAGCTGATCATAAAGGTTTAACTGGACATAGCGAGAATGGTATTGGCGTACGGATTGATGACAGAAATATCGATGGAACACAATTGCTGGTGCAGCATCAGACTGCAGTCCCCGGATCTGTAATTAAAATAACACATCCAGCCAATGGGAAAAGTGTTTTTGCTAAGGTGGCCGGAAAATTAACAGATAATGCAAGGACTAAAGGCGCCCTTATTGCGATAACAAAAGCAACTGCCGACGCGATCGGAGCTTCAGACAGAAGATTCAAGGTTACCATCGAACACGGTGTTCAACCAGTGACAGAAGAGCCGGTTAAATTAGTAACAGAACCTGCCAGACCTGTAACAGAACCAATTAGTGTACCAGAACCCGTCAGATCGGCCCCTGAACCAATTAGAGGGGCAGAGGCGATCAGAACAGGGACAGATCCCGTTAACGGAATCCGCATATCCCTTGCAGAGAACATTTCTACGATAACTACGATATCTGCTTCAGATGATGATGCAGGAACCACTTTCAGGTATAGCCTAAGTGGCGGAGTGGATGGGGCTAAATTCCGTATCAATACAAGTAACGGCGCCCTATCATTTGTTTCCGCTCCGGATTTTGAAAACCCCACAGATGCGGATGGCAATAATACCTACATCGCTGTGCTGAGAGTAAGCGATGGAACTAATATTACCGATCAGGTAGTAATAGTAACCATTACGGATGTAAATGATAATTCCCCGGTATTCACTTCCAATGCTGCGGTTTCCATCCCTGAGAATATAAGCGCTATTACTACGATAATGGCTACCGATGCAGATGCAGGAACCACCTTCAGCTACAGCCTGAGCGGCGGAACGGATGGGGCTAAATTCCTTATCAATAGCAGCAGCGGCGTCTTATCATTTATATCGGCGCCTGATTTTGAAAGACCTGCTGATGGAGGTGGTAACAATACCTACACTGTAGTGGTGAGAACAAGCGACGGAACTAATACTACCGATCAAACAGTAAGTGTAAACGTTACGGATGTAAATGATAATGCACCGGTAATTATTTCCAATGCTGCGATTCCCATTACCGAGAATAATACAGCGGTAACTACAGTAAGGGCTACCGACGCGGATGCGGGAACAACCTTCAGCTACAGTCTGAGCGGCGGAGGAGATGTTACTAAATTCAGTATCAATAGTAGCAGCGGTGACTTAACATTTATCTCCCCACCCGATTTTGAACGATCTGCCGATGCGGATGGCAACAATACCTACATCACAGTGGTGAGAGTAAGTGACGGAACTAATTCCAGCGATCAGACAGTTGTAGTAACCATTACTGATGTAAATGATAGTACTCCTGTAATTACTTCCAATGCTGCGGTTTCCACTCCTGAGAATATAAGTGCCGTAACTACGGTAAGAGCTACCGATGCGGATGCCGGAACCACCTTCAGCTACAGCCTGAGTGGCGGAGCGGATGTGGCTAAATTTCTTATCAATAGCAGCAGTGGCATTTTATCATTTATCTCGGCACCTGATTTTGAAAGACCTGCCGATGTAGGTGCCAACAATACCTACATCGCAGTAGTAAGAGCAAGCGACGGAACTAATACGACCGATCAGACAGTAGTAGTAAGCGTTACTGATGTCAATGATAATGCTCCGGTAATTACTTCCAATGCGATGGTTTCCATTCCCGAGAATACTACAGCTGTAATTTCGGTAAAGGCTACCGATGCTGATGCTGAATCCACCTTCATCTATAGCCTGAGCGGCGGAGCAGATGCAGCTAAATTTTACATTAACAGCAGCAGCGGGGTCTTAACATTTATCGCCGCGCCTGATTATGAAAAACCCAGCGATGCAGATGCAAATAATAAATATATTGTGGTAATCAGAGCCAGCGATGGGGCTAACACAGCCGATCAAACATTAACTATAACTATAACAGATGTCAATGATAATGCTCCGGTAATCAAACTATAATTATAAGTTTTAATATATACAGGAGCATGAAAAGTCTAAATTCTCAAACCCACTTGCAGGCCGGGCAGATCCCAATTTTCAAATCTATTTTCCGATGAAAGGAATAGGTGTTATACTGTCTGTTTTATTATGCAGTCTGAACGTATTTGGGCAACAGGATGCCATGTATTCACAATATATTTTAATCCCTTGGCAATCAATCCAGCCTATGCAGGTAGCCGGGATATAGTAAGTGCTGCCGCCCTCTTCCGTAGCCAGATGCAGGGATTAGAGGGTGCTCCTGTAACCACAACCATGTCTTTTGATATGCCGATGCGTAATAAGAAACAGGGATTCGGCATGCAGGCCTTTAATGATAAAATAGGCATTACAGATTTGAGCGGCGGATTTGTAAGTTATGCCTATCGGATATTCATGGAAAAATCCACAATCGCATTCGGTTTGCAAGCTGGAGCTACCCATTTTAAGGCGAATTTCAGCTCTGCAACTTCGAATAATTCAATCCCGGCACAGCCCCAGGATATAAACCAGACATTTTTAAATCTTGGTGCAGGAATCTATTTCAATACCGATAGGTTCTATTTTGGGATTTCTATTCCGCATCTTTTAAAGAATAACTTTAATAGTAACTCTGGAATAGTCAACAATGGCCTGGATGCTAGGCAGTATTTGCAATCGTTTATTGTATCGGGATATATATTCAGCCTGGGTGAAGATTTTAAAATTGAACCCTCTTTCCTTTTTAAAGGGATTCAGGGTGCACCCATTCAATTTGATCTTAATACAAATTTATGGATAAAAGGTGTATTTTCAGTGGGTGTACAATACCATACTAATGCATCTATTGCCCCAATAGCGGAATTTAAGATCAATCCTCAGATGAGAATGGGCTATTCTTATGACAGGAGTCGAAGCAAATTTGAAAATTTTAATTCAGGTAGTCATGAATTCATGTTAAGCTATGAATTTGATTTTCAAAAAGAGAAGGTTTCTTCCCCGAGAAGTTTTTGATATAATTATAACCTTGCAGATAATTATGCTCAGTAAACCAGTAACTACCGCCCAATTAAGTTTCACCCTTATTGTTTAGGCTCCATCCGCCATACCTCATAAATCTGATTTCCGGTAGAACTCAGGCCTGAATGATGCCAGTGACCATCAACCAGCTTGCCATCAAAACTAAGCGATGCTCCTACCCTGCTGTTATCACGGGAAAAATATTCGATCTGTTCTGTATATTTCCCATTCACAAAGGTATATGAACCTCCACCTGTACCAAAAAATTCCCTGGTTTCGGCATTGATGGCGGCCCATTGGAATCGGGTACCTGTGAGGATCTTCAGGGTTTTACGCGCCCGCGGCGGACTGAAGATGATCTTCCCGTCCTGCATCCGGCCTGACATCCGCCAGGTACCTGCCATTTCACCCTCACCCTTGTCAAGCAGAGTCCAGCTGGCCTTTTTACCACTGATATCTGAATTTAATTTATCCTTATCTATTGCAAAACTATAGGTAAGTGACTGCCCTATCTGATCTTTATCAATCGTATTAAATTCTATCGTAGCGATCATCTCAGATCCTGAAAATTTATAGGTTCCACCCCTGCTCTGAATAAATTGCTTATTTACTTTGTCGAAGATAGTATGCATAAAATATCCGTCAGAGAGTAAGAGAACCTGCTCCAGTGTGCTGTGCTGGATCCTCCAGGCTCCATTTACAGGATTTTCATCAGGATTTTCAGAGGATATAAAACTGCTCAGGCAAGGCATCAGAAGAACTGAAAGCCCCGCAAACAAAAATTTGATTTTCTTCAGCATATTGTTCCAATCTTTACCTTAAAAATAAGAAAAATTGTAATATAAAATCAGGCCGGAAATGATTAAATGGAATCTCTTATCAGTTGTCAGTTATCTGTTGTCTGTTATCTGTTTTGAGTTGTGAGTTGTCTGTTAAGAGTTGGGTTCGAATAAGTCTCCGGCAGAACGGAAAATGGAATCGGCAGTCGAAAGATTTTTAAACGCATAAATTTCATGCCATTTAGTAATTAATTGTGGAGGAGATTGCTTCGCTTTGCTACCATTGACGTTTTTATATAAAAATCAATATGAATGACGTTAATTTTGCATAAGGCAAAAAACCTAGAGCAGTATAACAGTCTGAACACTAGTGTTCCAACCTGATTGCGAGTTTTGTTTTAGGGTATAGTATTAATCAATATTGGTGAATCCCTTTGGATATCCCGCATGGTAGTAATATCTTATTTATGATACCCTAAGCTTGATGGTTTATAAAAATTTGCCTGTAATCTTATGAGCAGTTTAAGCAAAATCTATCCTAAGAGTGCCGGTATTGATATTGGGAGCGAAAAGGTGTATGTTTCTGTAGAGGACCAACCCGTTAGGAACTTCGCAACCTTCACAGCATCTTATCGTGAACTGAGCAGTTATCTTAAGGAAAATTCAATCACCCATGTAGCCATGGAAGCAACCGGAATCTATTGGATCACCCTGTATGATGTTCTGGAAAGTGATGGATTCGATGTTACTTTGGTGAATCCGGCTGACAGTAAGAATCTTCCTGGCAGAAAGACCGATGTACAAGATTGCCAATGGATCCAGCAATTATTCAGTTACGGACTATTGCGTAAAAGTTTTGTTCCTGAAGATATAGTCAGGAAGTTGAGGGTATATACGCGTATGCGTGAGGATAAACTTCAGATGGCCTCCTCTCACATCCAGCATATGCAGAAGGCGATGATACAGATGAATATTCGTTTGCCCGAAGTGCTTTCTCAGACCCATGGAGCAAGCGGAATGGCCATGATCAAGGCTATCCTGAAAGGGGAACGAAAGGCAGAGGTCTTACTAAGTTATTGCACCACTTCGCTGATCAAGCGAAAAGGAACAGATATTCTGCTTGCCCTGGAAGGAAACTATAAGGAAGAATATCTATTTGAGCTACAACAGGCTTATGATGGCTATATGTTTTATTTGGATCAGGTAGCTAAATGTGATCAGGAAGCTGGGAAAATACTAAAAGAATATAACAGCCGCTCAGACAAGGGTTATAAAGATAATCATCCTATTAAACCCATACGTCATAATAAACCGGAGATCAAACATCTTCATGAACTGCTGTTGGGAATTCATAGTGCTAATCCGACAACTCTCCCCGGTTTGACAGATTACAGCCTGATGAAACTCACCGCAGAGCTGGGCAATGATATTACTCAATGGCCCACGGTTAAAAACTTTGTATCGTGGTTAGGTTTAGCTCCGGGGAAACATCAATCAGGAAAGATGAATAAGCGAAGCAGGAAAAAGGCAGTCACCAGAGCCGGACAAATCTTTAAACAGGCAGCACAAAGCATCTTATTGAGTAAACAACCCGGCCTTGGGGTATTCGCCCGAAGAATTAAAGCACGAAGGGGTGCTGGTATAGCCATAAAAGCTACGGCAAGAAAAATAGCTGAACTCTATTACAATATGTTTTCCACAGGAATGGAATATGTAGAACAAGGGGTCAAAAGGTATGAAGAAAAACTAAAGGAGCAACAACTCATATTTCTTCAAAAAAAGGCTAATGAATTCAATTTTCAATTAGTTGAAAGATAGAAGATTATGAAAAACGTCAATGGTAGGAGGCACGACAAAGCAATCTCATGCCATCTTTCCGGGTTCTCAAAATTATAATCCCGAATAACGGAGTACTGCTCACATCAAACTCGCGATAGATTTCCATATAATCCGGAGGCTGGAAATGATCACGATCACACCAACCCCAATAAACATCTTTTTCAGAGGCAATTTACCTGCCAGCCTGGCAGCCAGAGGCGCTGCGATCACACCGCCGAGGATCAAACCAAGAATGGTCTGCCAGTGGCTCACTCCCAGGATCACAAAGAATGTCAAAGCGCTGGCCATTGTGACAAAGAACTCCGTTAAGCTCACTGAGCCAATGACATACTTTGGAGTACGGCCCTTTGAAATAAGCGTACTGGTAACCAGGGGTCCCCAGCCTCCGCCGCCAAATGAATCAAGGAAACCGCCGGCTCCGGCCAGCCAGCCTGCCCGTTTTACTTTCTGCGCTTTCCTTTTTTCTCTGAAGGCATTGATTAAAATCTTAATTCCGAGGAGTAAAGTATAAAGGGAGATTATTGGTCTGATCCATTGAGAGTAGTTTTCACCCGCATAACTTAAGAGCAGTGCACCCACAATAGCACCGGCAATCCCGGGGAAAAGCAGGGTTTTGAATAGTTTCATATTGACATTGCCAAAACGATAATGGCTGAAACCCGAAGCTCCGCTGGAAAACATTTCGGCAGTATGGATGCTTCCCGAAATTACTGCCGGATTCAAGCCACCGGACAATAAAAGCGTGGTAGATATTACTCCATAGCCCATCCCCAGGGCTCCATCAACCATCTGGGCACAGAACCCGACGAGCAGCATCCATAGAAATTTTTCATCTATTCCTGAATACAATTCCCTGCCTGCAGCGCTTACCGAAGAATAGGGCACATAGGTATAAATAGCGTAACTTATAAACAGGATCGTCAGAACAGCCAGTGATAAATAGGCGAATTTCTTCCATTGTTTTTCACCGGATAAGCCGGATTTTTTTACAATTCCTGATGTTTTTTCTTTTACCTGCATTTTTTACAATTCGAAAATGATAAAAATCCGGTACATCCTAAACGATCTGCCGGATTTTTATTTATGATATTTGTCACTATTTATTCAATAATCCATCAAAAATTATGGCAGCATAATACAAAGCTCCGATGGTCGACCCTCCAGCATATTGAACAAAAGTCCTGTTGAAAATATTAGAACCGCCGAGGGGAGCTATCCGCAGGAGGGGTTGGGAATTGGGAAAAGTAAAACCACCTCCTGCCCCCTCCTTGAAAAAAGGAGGGAAATCCTAATCCTTGTATTTTCTCAGACACAATTCCGAAGGTCATTTACCCTAATCACATGCAGCAGAAAAGCCAGACCCGGAGAAACATGTCATGGATAACGAAGAGAGGGATCTCGTCTGTTGTCTGTTGTCTGTAATTAATTACTAAATGTCAAATGAAGCAGTAACATGTCCTTGTTCCTTGTTCTTTGCTCCTTGTTCTATTATACTTAAGTTTCAAGTTCAGAAAGATCAAGTCTTGATTCTTGACACTTGGTTCCTTATACTTTTTTTTAATTATAAATACTAATATTTTTAGCATAGATTTGTTTCCCCACAAATAAATTATGTCAAAGGATAAACAAATCATACACATTGATCAGGATGCATTTTTTGTATCGGTTGAGCTTTTAAAGAACTCCTCCCTCGCCGGGAAACCGGTGATTATAGGAGGCAGTTCCGATCGCGGGGTGGTGGCATCCTGCAGCTATGAAGCGCGGAAATTCGGAGTCCGCTCTGCTATGCCATCGCGAATGGCCCGGCAGCTTTGCCCGCATGCGATCTTTATCCGCGGCAATATGGATGAGTACAGCAAATACTCGCATATGGTAACTGATATTCTGCAGGAGCGGGTTCCCTTACTGGAAAAAGCTTCTATTGATGAGCACTATATAGACATGACCGGAATGGACCGCTTCTACGGCTACATGAAATTCGCGCATGAACTGAGACTCTATGTGATGAAGGAAACAGGCCTGCCCCTTTCCTTTGGCCTGTCGGCAAATAAAACTGTTTCAAAGATCGCCACCAATGAATGTAAGCCCAACGGAGAACGGCAGGTCCCTTATGATGAGATTCAGCCTTTTTTAAACCCCCTTTCGATCAAAAAGATCCCGGGACTGGGGCAGGCAACCTATATCAAACTAAGTGAAATGGGGGTTCGCCAGATATACACCCTGGCCCGGATTCCTCAGGAACAGCTATTCAAAGTACTTGGAAATAACGGCACAAGCCTCTGGCAAAAGGCCCGTGGAATAGATAATTCACCGGTAATACCTTACCATGAACAAAAATCAATCGGAACACAAAGCACTTTCGAGAACGACAGCATTGATACCCGGAAGATCAAACAATTGCTTAGTTCCATGGTCATGGATCTCTGCTTTCAACTCAGATCACAGCAAAAACTGGCTGCCTGTATCACCGTAACCATCCGATATTCCAATTTCGAAACGCATACCCGGCAGGCAAGGATTCCTTATACCTCATTGGATTCCTTCCTGATCAGCAAGGCAAAAGAGCTTTTTGACACCTTATACAACCGGCGTATGCTGATTCGCCTTGTTGGGGTTAAACTTTCGCAACTGGTAAGCGGAAATGAACAAATCAGCCTGTATGGTGCTTCTGAAGAACAGTATAAACTTTATCAGGCAATGGACCGCATCCGGAACAGGTTTGGGGAGAAGGCTGTAAAACTGGCATCCAGCATCGACATCAATCTCTGAGCCATGTACCTGAATGTCCATTCACAATATAGTTTGCGCTACGGCACCCTCTCTGTCGAAAAACTGGTAGAGCAAGCTAAAACTATGGGAATAGAACAAATGGCACTTACCGATATCAATAACTCGACGGGAGCGATGGAATTCATCAGGGAATGCCAGGAAAAGGGGATCAAAGCAATTACAGGTATTGAGTTCAGGAAATCATCCGGACTTCTGTTTATTGGAATTGCCCGTAACAGGGAGGGTATGAAAGAATTGAATGACTTCCTTAGCTTCTACAATCTCAACAGTATGGAGCTGCCCGACAAGCCCCGGGATTTTCAGAACGTTTACATCATATATCCATACAATTCCGAACACCCGGATTTGAAAGAAAATGAATTTCTGGGTATCTCCTACCGGGATCTGAACAGTCTTTTTGGAAAACCATTATCCGGGATCAGGGAAAAGATTGTGGCTCTGCATAGCGTGACTGTCAGCAATAAGATCGAACATCGGCTGCATACCTATTTAAGGGGAATAGACCTGAACACCCTGCTCTCCAAGATCGGGAAAAATGACTGCTGCCATGAAGATGAGGTATTTCTCCGACCCGATCAGCTAAAAAAACGTTATGGGGCCTATCCATTCATCATCAGTAATACCGAAAAGCTCATGAACGACTGCAGCAGCAGCTTTGAAAAGGGCTCGAAGAACCGGAAAACATTTACCGGATCGACAAAAGATGATAAAGCCCTGCTGGAAAAACTCGCCCTTGAAGGGATGGAATATCGCTATGGCCGCTCGAACAGGGAAGCTTTAAAACGGGTACAGAAAGAACTTGCAGTTATTGATGAGCTGCATTTCTCTGCATATTTTCTGATCACCTGGGATATCATCCGCTATTCAATGGCCAGGGGCTATTATCATATCGGGAGAGGCTCAGGGGCAAACAGCATCGTATCTTACTGCATGCGTATCACTGATGTGGATCCGATAGAGCTCGACCTGTATTTTGAACGCTTCCTGAACCGGCAGCGGAGTAGTCCGCCCGACTTCGACATCGATTACAGCTGGGATGAACGGGAAGATGTACAGGACTATATATTTAAACGTTACGGCAGCAATCACACCGCATTACTCGGAACGATGAGTACGTTTAAAGACCGGTCCATCATCCGGGAGATCAGCAAGGTGATGGGCTTACCGGCCCAGGAAATAGACAGTTTTACTGACCCTACAAAACAGGAACAGAACCGGAACAACCCGACTTTCGCTAAGATACTGGCCATTCAGAGCATGATGCAGCATATGCCAAACCAGCGTTCTATCCATGCAGGAGGTGTGCTGATCTCAGAAGAACCGATCACCTATTATACTGCACTGGATCTGCCGCCCAAAGGTATGCCTGTCGTGCAATGGGATATGTATGAAGCCGAAGCCATCGGATATGAAAAATTCGATATCCTGAGCCAGAGAGGCATCGGGCATATTAAAGAGGCGGTCCGTCTGGTCCTCGAAAATCAGAAAACAAAACTGGATATCCATGCAGTCAGCTCTTTCATGAAGGACCCAAAAATCAATGCGAAATTAAAAACAGGTAAAACCATCGGTTGCTTTTACATCGAATCGCCTGCCATGCGGCAACTGCTGAGAAAGCTGGGATGTGAGAGTTATCTGACGCTCGTTGCCGCAAGCTCCATCATCCGACCTGGTGTAGCCTCTTCGGGTATGATGAAGACCTATATCAGCAGTTTCCATGATCCCGAAAATGTAAAATACCTCCACCCCGTGATGAAGGAGCATCTTCAGGAAACCTTCGGCGTAATGGTGTATCAGGAAGATGTGATCAGGATCTGCTACCATTATGCCGGGCTCGATCTCACAGATGCCGACGTTTTGCGTCGGGGTATGAGTGGGAAATACCGTTCTAAAAAGGAATTTGATCACCTGGTTCAGCGATTTTTCGACCGTGCCAAAGAGATCGGAAGGGATGAAAAAACTACCGGGGAAGTCTGGCGGCAGGTCTCATCTTTTGCGGGATACAGTTTCTCAAAAGCCCATTCCGCTTCATTCGCTGTAGAGAGTTATCAGAGTCTCTTCCTTAAAACTTATTATCCCATGGAGTTTATGGTAGCCGTACTGAATAATTACGGCGGCTTTTACCAGCGCTGGGTCTATGTTCATGAGCTACAAAAATCGGGCGCCCGGGTGCATTTACCCTGTGTAAACAATAGTGAAGCGAAGGTTAGGATCAGAGGTAAAGATGCGTGGCTGGGTTTTATTGGCCTCCAGGGACTCGAAAACCATTTCATGGAACTGATCCCCGCTGAACGGAATGCCAATGGCCCCTACCGCGATCTGGCCGATTTTATCAAGCGAACCGGAATCACACTTGATCAGGCCATTATCCTGATCCGGATCGGAGCCCTCAGATTTTGTGGGAAGAACAAAAAGGAGCTTCTATGGGAAGTACATAATTACCTCGGCAGCAAAGTTGTGCCTCAACAGGATACCGAACTGTTCTGTACCGAAGCGAAAGAACTCTACCTACCCGAACTGGAAAGCTCGATACTGGAAGATGCCTATAATGAGCTCGAATTATTGGGCTATCCGATAAGCATGAGTATGTTCGACCTGATGAAATCGGATTACCGTGGGGATGTTGCAGCAAAAGATCTATCAAAGCACCTCAACAAAACAATCCGGTTAGCAGGCAATTACGTCTGTGAAAAGACAGTCCGCACAAAAAACAATAAGAAAATGTGGTTCGGCACTTTTCTGGATGCAGAGGGCGAATTTCTGGATACTGTTCATTTCCCGAATAATACTCCTTCCTATCCTTTCAGAGGAAAGGGCTGTTACCTGATCCTGGGAAAAGTAGTCGAGGACTTTGGCTGCCCCGCGATTGAGGTCGAAAAGTTTGCCAAACTCCCGATCAGGGATAACCCGGTATGGTGAGCTGGTCGGTGACAACACCGACCAGAGGGTCTACCTGAGGACCGCACAGACCAGTGGGCCGATCAGTAGACTGCGACCAGAATCTCTACAACTCAATCAAACAACTCACAGCCGGGATGGTGTACTGGACCCCATACCCCTGTGGTTGGTGTTATCACCAACCACTACCCACCAAAATCCCCCGAATACTCAGTGCAACATACCGCTTACTCATTCCTGGAAACATCATGATTCCCATTTTTTTAAGTTTAATTATGAATCACGGGGACATAGAATTCTTCACTGTTACCTGCTTAAATTGGCAGACCTTGCTTAAAGAAGATAAACACAAGCAGATAATCCTTGACAGCCTTGCATTCCTGGTAAAGGATGAACGGATATGGCTCTATGCTTATGTAATTATGCCCAATCACATGCATATACTTTGGCGCAAGCAAAATGACTGGATTGAAAAAAATGTTCAGCAGAGTTTTCTTAAATATACCGCACAACAAATAAAGTTCAACTTACTTGAGAACCACCCAAATGAACTAACTCATTATACAAGCACACAAAGTGACAGACGGTTTCATTTCTGGGAACGCAGGGCATACAGGGCCAGAATATTAACAAGAGCTGTGGCTGAACAAAAAATAAACTACATACATTTCAATCCGGTTAAAGCCGGACTTTGTGAATTACCCGAAGATTATTTATTCTCATCAGCACAATACTACTATCTGAACCAGCACAATCCTCTTATTACTCATTACATGGAGCATCTATAGACTAGGCTGGTTGGTGATAACACCAATCAGAGGGACATCTTTGATACCGATTTGGAGAGACAAACTGGTCGGTGATAGACTGGTCGGTGATAACACCGACCAGAGGACAGACCAGAGGACCGACCAGTGGGCTGACCAGAAGATTTTTACAACTCAATCAAACAACTCACAGCCGGAATAGTATACTGAACCCCATTAGGCTTAAGCAAGCCGGTTTTATTGTCTCTGTTAAAGATCACCACATTATCGGTATTTGTATTCCCTACCAGGACATATTCACCCGATTTGCTGATCATAAAGTTTCTTGGGTGTTTCCCTCCGGTCGACTCATGTCCAAGCATCTTTAATTTTCCGTTCTTGGCATTAACCTCATAGATCACGACACTTTCATGTCCTCTGTTCGTGGCATAGATAAATTTGCCATCCGGCGAGAAATGAACATCAGAAGCGTAGGTCACTTCAGCGTAACCTTCGGGAAGCATGCTTAAACGCTCGATAATCGTTAAGGCTCCTGTTTTCTTATTCAATTTAAAGCCAACTATAGTATTCGATAATTCATCGACAGAATAAGCAAAATTGCCGTTCTGATGGATTTTAAAATGACGCGGTCCGGAGCCGGCAGGTACCTGTACATAAGGAACAGCAGCAGGCTTTAACTTGCCCCCGCTCAAAACTTCATAGATCACAATCCTGTCTGTACCAAGATCAGAAACATATAAAAACTTACCATCGGCGGATGGAATACTGGAGTGTGGATGTGGCTCCATCTGCCGCTGTGGATTAGTACTGCTACCGGTATGTTTGACATAATCAGAGGCTTTAGCCAGCGCGCCATCCGAATTTATCGGAAATACAGTTACACTTGCATCTCCATAATTGGCTGTATATGCAAACCTGCCCTTTGGATCAATACTGATATGAGCTGGTCCCTTACCTCCGACAGATTGCTCATTCACTTTCTTTAAGAAACCTGTAAAAGCATCTATTTTAAAGGACATAACTGCACCATTTCCATCGCCAAGGGTGCCTTTACCGTAAATTGAATACAAAAAGTCTTTATTCGGGCTGAAAGCCAAAAAGCCGGGGCTGCTACCCTCAGTCACTGTTTGCAATTCCTTTAGCGTACCCTTCTGCTGGTCGAATTCCAATACATATATCCCTTTACTTCCCCTAACTGAAGATGAACCTGCATAAATGATACCTTTCGTACCTGGTTGAGCAAAAAGCTCAGGAGAATTTGTGATAAACAGAGTCAGAACAAAACCAAATAATATTAACTTCTTCATAGTCTGAAAATTTGTGAACAATTCAATTTAGGTAAAAAAAACATTTTTAATCAATTTTCAAAAATTTTAAATGGATTTTTCTGAAGCTGGAAGGGTTTTGAAAGATCCCTGATATACTCTACGAGCTGCCAATGTTGTTCATCCGACAGTTTGGATTTAAAGCCTGGCATGATTCCTCTACCCTCCCGTATCTTCCAGTATAAAGCTCCATCACTTTGGCTCATAAGCTCATCATCTTTAAAATCAGGCACTTGCTGGCTGGTATGCTCCAGCGGATAACCCTGTCCCTGATTGCCGTGGCAGGAAATACAGTATAAATTATACACCTCTTGTGCCTGGGGAAGTGTCAGGGGTTCAATATGATATGGATTATATAAAGTATCTGCCCAAGCCGGAGCTTTCCAAACCTGCGGCTGCACATCATAGGTGCCGGTGAATGACAATACCAGAGTACCCAGACAAATAAGCAATATAACAGATCTTATAGCCCGCATATCTTTCATATTTATTAAAAGGCACACAAGCATATTACCCATCTAATAACTATCTTCCTGTGCGTCTGGCACCTGCCGGACGATAATCATGGCGTTTGGCTGTCCACTCCGCATCTCCATACTCACTCAGGCTTACCTTACCCTGCATGGTATTTCCATCTGAAGTTCCGGTAAATGTATAATTAATACGAACACCATCTTTGGTGTAGGAACTCCGCATCATAATCTGTTTACCATGAAGCGTCCCGTCAAGGTCGCGGGAGCCTATACTGGCAATATGTGTTCCGATAAACTCATTACCCTTTTGCTCAATGATCAATGTCTGATTTACTGTACTGGCAGAGAATTTCATGGTAAGATCCCACTGCCCGCTAAGGTCAAAAGCAGCCTCCCCGGCAGCTCGCTTGATCAGTGGAGGCCTGGTTAATATGGCATATACCCGGTCGGCAATTATTTTTTCCTCACCAGGCTGAAGTGCCGGAGTATGGATACTGATATTCGGCTGCAAATTTGGTGGAAAAGGAAGAAAACTACCTGCACCACTTACAGCAATGCGTGGAGTACCATCCCATAAAAGTCCCTCTAAATCTTCACCGGTCAGGGGAATTATTGATTTATCCCAGTTAATGGTCACAGAAGGCGCACGATTGCTTCTTCCTTTGGGCTCGCTCAGTTGTGTGGTCACTCCCTTAATATTCGCCAGACGCTGGATGATATGATTTCCATAAAATACCCAGGTCTTCCATTCTGCAGCATGATCCCGCTTGAACCAGGTTTCTACAGCAGCAAGCATACCCATAATTTCTTCACGGCCAACCTTAAATCCGCGGCCAAAACCATGGTGCGGACCGGCATTTATCCTGGATGCGATGATCAGATCCTTACGTCCCAATAATAAACCTGCGCATTGCGGACCGCGAATATATTTACCTCCACTGTAAGCAACGAGGTCGGCACCCTGGGAAATATGAGGATTAGGAACTTCCAGTACTTCGGCTGCCGCATCCACCAAAATTGGCACACCAAGAGGTTTTGCAATGGATGCTATCTCTTTAATGGATAGAGGTCCGTTCTCTGAACGTCCACCGGCAAGAACAAGAATCATGGCCGTACGCGGACCAATTGCCAGTTTCAGATCCTCAAGAGTAGATACCTCAACCATTCGCACTCCGACAGCTTTTGCAGCTGCATCATAAGCTGTTCGTGAATAAGCAGGAATTATCACTTCATCCTTCATACCTGTAAGATCAGGGATCATCCAAAGCTTATCCGGATCGCCGCCGGTTACACAACCTGCAGTAGCAGCCGTAATCGCAGCCGAAGCACCCGAACTGACATAACCGAACTCTGTGCCGGTCAGTTCACCCAAACGGGCACCAACGGCATCCATCAGTTCATCGATTTGAACGTATTCTTTAACGGCTTCATCCATGGCTTTTTGCACTTCAGGAAGGATCTGGCTGGCACCAACCACGGTAACTGTACCCCTCGCATTAATCAGGGGACGAACGCCTATGGCCTCATAAATACTTTTACCCGCCTGCTTTGCCATCACGGGACTAGCTGCAAATACAGATTCTATGTTAGATCCTGAAACCACACCTGCAACAGGCAAAAGGCTCAGGCCTTTTATTAATTCTCTCCTTTTCATAAAATAATTAAATTAAAGGGCCGGAAGTCCGCCGGCTACTCTTGGCAGCGGATTCGTTAAACCATTCAGGTCATAAAATACACGCCCGCCTTTCACCGTAACTTCACATTCAAAGCGTTGCTTACCTTCCAGTTTCTGCCCCATCTGGTCGAAAACGCCAAATTTACCTTTACGGATACGCAGAACGGTCACATCTCCTTCTGAGCCTACCGAAAGGTTACCCAGCTGCTCCCTGTGAATAACCTGTGCGGGTTTCCAGGTAACAGAATTGATAATAGCAGGCACATCCATACCTAGGGTTAAAAATTTATTCATCACATTAAGAATATCCTTCATGGCCGAATTCATACTTCCTCCATGATGATCTGTACTGATCACATCAGGAAAAAATCCTTCCTTTGTTGCCGGTATGGCATGCTTAAATGAAAAGCTTGCTGCGCCATGGCCCACATCCCAGATCACTCCTCTTTGTCTAGCCTCAAAAACAAAGGGCCTTAATTTGCCGCTGACAGGATCCGTGACCGCTTCACGGCCTTCACCACCTCCGCCATAGGTATGCGTATAGATATCACCAGCCCTGAATTTATTCATTGTCAGTTCTACCAGTGATAATCCTCCGCCTCCGAAATCAACCATAATGGGAATATTTCCTGCCATTTTCCCGGCTTCAATCGCGCGGTCGATCGGAATCCAGTCGGGCTTATTATAATGCGCAACCTTAAATCCAACAATATGATCCTTGTATTTCAAGGCCATATCAGCAGATAAGCGGGAATCCATATCGGCATTATTTTGCTCAGGGGCTCCACCGGTCATTCCTTCTCCAACAATATTCAGAAAAGCCAGTACCCTGGTCCTTACCCGGTCAATGGTCTGATCCTTAAACTTTTCAAAGGTTCTCCAGCCGGCGCTTCCTGCATCCACAACAGTAGTTACACCCACACGAAAAGTGAATCCATCGGGCTGATTGGCATAGTAGCTATTTCTTAAATATTTATCAGGCTCAGTACCCGCAAAATTATGGGTATGCATATCGATGATCCCCGGAATGACATATAAACCCTTTGCATTCACAACTCTTGCGGCTGATTTAGGATCTATATTTTTTGAAACGGCAGCAATCTTACCCGCCTTATCAATTGCCACATCCATCATCTCATTAATACTGTTCTTTGGATCGATAACATGTCCACCCTTAATAATTATGGCATATACCGGATCTGCCTTTTGAGCCATAGCCTGGGTACTTAAAATTGAAAAAAATATCAGAAATAGTTTTTGCATTATAAATAGTTTGAAATAGAAAAATGAATTTAAAATTCCCTCAGTAGAATTTAAATAAGCCCGAAAATAATGATTTTTTTACGAGTGCTTCTGTAATTTTTCAATGGCAAACAAATGGATAAAACTAAAATCAGGGCTTCAGGATTAAAAATTACAGGCATTATTTAATACCTATACAGCAGGTATTTCTGATCAGTTTTGTATTCCAGAAGATCTGAAATTTACCTGAGCCCTATTCTGCACGGCCCCTATGGCAGCAATGCTGCAGTTTGTTCTGCAGAGGTTACTCCAGGTGCAAGTTCAATGACTTTAAGATTACGGTAGAAAATTTGAGCGCCTTCAGCTTCCAGGCAGAGATACCCTTTCTTTTGAGTCGATTTACTGATCCCATTCACAAATTTACCGTTCACCGCAAGTTTGATCACACC
Organism: Pedobacter sp.; assembly: GCA_036677005.1. Taxonomy (GTDB): domain Bacteria; phylum Bacteroidota; class Bacteroidia; order Sphingobacteriales; family Sphingobacteriaceae; genus Daejeonella. Next base: position 22,613 of record JAKFBV010000096.1, on the reverse strand, counting down.
GTCAACACAAACAACATCATAGGTATTCCACTCGCCTTTTCCTTTTACACGGTTTTCAATCGACTTGCTTCTGTCCCCTCTGGGATTATCCGCTACTGTTTTTACCCCCTGCACACCGAAAAGCTCACCATGAACATAGGCGATTGGAGGTTTTACACCATCCCTTAAGTTCAGGTCAACCCACTCCAGGTCGAGCATTTGAATTTCAACACCATCCGGAAGCGGATTTTTACCCACTGGCTTAGCACCGCTCCAGGCAAATACTCCGGAATTACCTCCCGGTTCCATATGCTTCCACTCCACATGTAAAATGAAATTTTCATATTGCTTCTCAGAACGTACAACCCCGATCGGAAGGCCTGTATTTGAAAGCGTTCCGTCTTTCATCACTTTCCAGGTTTCTTTTGTCGTGTTGACATTAACCCATTTTAATTTATTTTCCTTTGCTTTTGATTTGGAAAGAACAGCATCCATACTGGTTGATGTACCAAACTCAAACAATGTTTCCTGTGAATAAGATATCTGGCTGGCTATCAGCAGAACACTAAGGAACATTAGTCCTTTTTTTAACGAGCTATTCATAAGTTATTTTTTCAGTTCTAAAATTATTTTATAATTCTAATTAAGTTTTGCTCCTCTGGTCGGTGTTTTCACCGACCAGAGGATTTGGGTGCTTATGGTACGGTGAGAACACCGACCAGAGGGAATGTCTTTGCGAGGAGGCCCGCCTGACCGGACGGGCAGGCACGACGAAGCAATCCTATTATTAAAAGACATTTCTGTCATTCGCTTAGCGTCTTTGCGAGACAAACATTATAAAACTTTCGTTATACCCGGTATCGCAGGCGGAGGCACCGGCCATTTCAGATCCCAATCATACTGATGAAAATCCGGACCCAGAACCTGATTGGAATTCATTGCCTGCTCCCAGCTAATAGTCTGTCCGCTGTACGCCGCCATCCTGCTCATAATTCCAAGCATGGTACTGTTAGCCATCATTTCTCCGTCATTTAAGGGTTTTCCTGCTCTGATCGAAGCGAAAAGTTCATTGTGCTGCACCTGGTACATATCTTTCTTTTCTCCCTGATATTCCCAGTTATTTTTACCGCTGATCTTGTGGGTATTGCCCTGATAAAAGGCCGTACCTTCAGATCCTATGATCTCTACCGAATTTTTGGATGAACAACCGTCCTGCTGACGGCAGAAGTTATAACCTTTTACCCCATTGGCGAATTCATATTCTGTAGCAAAGTGATCGTATATATTTCCCCACTTTTCTTCAACCCTTGATTGTCTTCCTCCGGTGCCAAAAGCTTTTACCGGCATCTGACTGCCAATTCCCCAGGTCATCATGTCCAGGTTATGAACTACCATTTCCACAATAAAATCGCCGGATAACCAGTCGTAATAATACCAGTTACGCATTTGATATTCCATCTCCGTCCATTCCGGTTTGCGCGGAAAATACCAGAGTCCGCCTCCATTCCTTGTGGAATTAACCATCCTGACTTCTCCAATCTCCCCATTCTGAACCCTTCCAAACAATTCCCGTTTAGGAAGATCATAACGAAAAGTAAATCCGGATACCAGGGATAATCCTTTCTCTTTGGCTTTTTGTGCAGCGGCAAGCACTTTTCGTACTCCCGGAGCGTCCACGGCTACCGGTTTTTCACAGAAAATATGTTTACCCGCATTTACTGCGGCAGTTAGTTGGTCCGGTCTGAAGGCTGGTGGAGTTGTTAACAGTACAACATCTACCCCCGAATCAATCAGACGCTGGTAGGCATCAAAACCAACAAACTTGTTTTCCGGGTTCACTTTTACTTTATCAGGATGTGCTTTGAGCAATATATCATAGGATGATTCGAGGCGATCCGGAAAAATATCTGCCATGGCACTGAGAATGACATTGGGGTCAGCTTTAAGTGCCTGACTTGCTGCACCGGTTCCTCTGCCGCCGCATCCGATCAGGCCCACTTTTAATACATCACTAATTTGGGAGAATCCGGTCTGCGGGAACATAAGATTCAGCCCAATAGTGCCCCCTATAACTACAGCACCTGTCGATTTTATAAATTCTCTGCGATTTGTTGTTTCTGTTTCAGACATATTCGTTCATTATAATTATTGTTACTATAATAATAATGAAATAATCTTAAACATTCGAAACGGAATGTATTTGCCCTTAAAGAAAAGGCAGATTAATCCGGGCCAGGAAATATTCCCGGGATAAGTGTCCATGAAATGTTTTAAATTTTACACCGGAAAACGATTATGTTTTCGAAGCAATCTCTTCTATCGCCCTGACGAATTTATCCAATTCAGGAATCCGCGTGTAAACATGCGGTGTAACCCGTATGCAACTGACATTTTCGTAGTCAATTGGAACGGTATGAATCTTATAGTTGTTAAATAACATTCTTTCCAATTCACGCGGACCAATTCCATCGATGCTGACACCGCAAATAGCACATGAATATGCTGACTTCAAAGATGTTTTGATCTTCACTTTGGGGATATCCCTAACCTTTTCAGCCCAGTAGTTTTTTAAATATCTTACGCGTTCTTCTTTTCTTTTATTCCCTATAGCCAGCTGAAAATTAACAGCTTCGCCAATACCCTGCTCGATCGGGAAACTTCGGGTACCCAGTGTTTCAAATTTTCTGATGTTTGTACCCCTTGGGTCACCATTAGCAAGTAATGGCCATATCTTTTCGATTTTATCCTTTCTGATATACATCATACCGCTGCCGATAGGTGCACTTAAAAATTTATGCAGAGAGGTAGCGAAATAATCACAGCCCAGATCCGGAATTTTAAAATCCAGCAGGGCGAATGAATGTGCCCCGTCACAGACTACTTCCAAACCATGGCGATGTGCCATATCACTGATCTTCCTTACCGGCAATATTTGTCCCATCCAGTTAATTACATGGGTTACATGAATAATCTTCGTTTTGGAAGTTATGGCATTCTCAAACGCGGCCACGATCTCATCATCATTTTCAACAGGGAAATTAAAACTAAGCTGTTTGTAAACAATACCATCACGCATGGCCCTTTGCCTCCAGGCATTCATATGATTAGGATAATCAAGTTTACACCCGATTACTTCATCACCGGCTTTCAGATCCAAACCTAAAATCACCGTATTCAATGACTCAGTAGCATTGCGGTTGATCACGATTTCTTCCTTACTGCATCCTGCGAGTTCAGCTAATTTTTCACGTAAGGGTTCTCTACCCTGGTCCAGTATCTCCCACATAAAGTAAGAGGGGCCTTCATTGGTTAATTTATTATATCGTTCAACAGCTTCCTGCACAACCCTGGGGGATGGGCTTACCCCTCCATTATTTAAATTTATGATGTTGGGACTAACCGTAAATGCCTGTTGAATAACACTCCAGTAATCTTCATCTGCAGCTACGTCAAGTGGCGAAAGATGCCTGATCTTACTATTGGCAGATGAGATTTCCTCAGCATGTAATTGATTGAACAAGCTGTTGACTGAAAAAGCACCCGCCATCAATCCTATTTGCTGTATAAATTTTTTGCGTCCTGACATGGTCGTATTGATTAATAAAAAAACCTATTGGGTATAAAATCGCGAATTTGAAAAAATCCTTGCCTGATTCTTTATCTGTTTGTCAATAAAAAATTGGTTTGAGGGGATATCAGGTATCCCCCCAAACCAAAATTATTGTTTATCTACATCGAATATACATTAATTACCCTTCCCATAATCCGGTGATTTCTTATCAAACCAGATCCTTTCGGCATTAAGTTTAGCAATGGTAAAATCGTTAGGAGTAAAGCCCTGTTCAGTCATGGCTGCAGCCCAGTTGGTTCTGTTAACTTGTCCCGGATCAAGCGTCCACCATCTTCTTGGCAGCACATCACTGATAGCTTCTCGGGCAAGCAGGGTTGAATTGAACTTTGGATAACCTGTTCGGCGGGCGAGTGTAAATGCTTCGTTAGGCTCACGATAAAAATTCAAAAGTGACTGTATATAGATCTTTTCCAGATCGTTAGTCCCATCCAGTTTTACTTTTGCATTGGCCAGTTGGGCATCAACCAGGGCATCAATATTTGCATACGATGTTGAACCGGCTGCAACAGCGATTTCATTCATAGTCTTTGCTGATGCACGAATGCCTTTATTGTACCATTCGGATGCAGTTCCCCTGGTGTTAACTCCGGTACCGTAGCCCTTTTGGACAAATTCAGCTATCTGCAAACAAACCTCTGCATATGAAAACAATACATCGACCACTGTACCGCTGCCTCTGTCCACAGTTGGCGCAAAGAATTTACGATTTACAGTTGAGATCAATTGGTACCTGTTCGCGCCCCCAGCGTTAAGCGGATTCACGAAATAGGTACTTACGGCTGGATTTGACTGAAAGTCAGCCGGTCCGCCCTGATACATAATATTCGGATCATTAGTATTTATCCATGATGGCAATGTCTTACTATATTTTACCAGGGTATCTTTAAAACTGCCTTGTAAAGAGTTTTTGTCGTAATAAATTCCAAGACGTGGATCAGCGGATGACTTCAAAAATTCTATTGCTGTTCCAACTGCAAAGTGACGGCTGTAAATATCAATGTTGTAACCATCAACTCCGAAAGGATAATAAGCCGGATTTGCATGAACGAGCTGATCAGATGTTGAACTGAAAGGGCCTACTGCATCTCCCATTACCTCTTTGAATATTTGAGTTGCCTTAGCCGGATCCTGATTCTGATACCTGGCAGCAATTCTTAATTTCAAAGAATTAGCAAGTTTGATCCATTTTGTAACATCTCCTCTAAAAAAGACGTCATTATTTCCAAATGAGACCTGATTAGGTGAATTCTTTTGCAGAGCAGAAATAGCATCAGACAATTCTTTTAACCATACAGTATATAAGGTTTCCTGATTGTCATATTTAGGACTGTATTTAGCTTCGTCCCTGCCTTTGTTGGCTTCGGTATAAGGCATAGAGCCATTCATATCGCTGACCTTCAGAGCCATCATTACCTGAGGGATATAGGTAATCGCGTTTATTTGCTCATACTTCTCTTTATCCGCTTTAAGTGCAATTAACCTGCGCATCTCCACAAGATTCGGAAGAACACTGGAATAAAAAAGGTTATAACGACCATTTACTCCGGTAGTTGACACAGCATAACTTTGTCCGGTCACTAATTGACATGCCGACAAAAAATGAGTAAACCCTTCATTCCAATATTCACCACCGCGGGAAGTTTGCATTGGCACCAATGATGAGGTAAAGAGTAACCTTACATCAACATCAGTAACAACATTAGGATTAACATTTACTGTCTCAAAATCTTTAGTACAGGAGCTTGTAAACAAGCTGGTGAATGCTGCTATTATGATATATAAAAATTTCCTTTTCATTTCTATTTTTTTTAAAATATGTATCCCAATAAAGATTATTAGAAACGGACCTTTACTGAACCGCCAATTGACCGAATCATTGGTAAAAAGCCTTCTTCACCTACTGCTGAAGTCAAATTGGAGTTTAATGACGCAGGATTAAAATCATAAGGCAAAGAGTTATAAATGTAACCCAGATCCCTGCCTATAACACTTACAGAAATTGCGTTAACCTTCAGCTTGCTTGCAATGCTTTTTGGAAGGTTATATGATATGGCTATCTGGCGAAGTGCAAGCCAGGTACTTTCCCGTATCCAAAAATCAGTAACGCCTGTGGAAGAAGAAGCATAACGATAATAGAACTGTGGTGCATGTGTTGGCTCAACCAATCCGGCTGCATAAGCCTCTTTAAAAGTCATACCACCAACATCGGCAGCAGTACCATTAGGCTGTGTAATCTTTTGACCTATAGGAAATACTCCGTCAATGATCATCCCGTCATCATAGGTAATTCCGTCATATTTGCTGGTCCATGTAATCCCTCCATGTTCAGCATCTCTTCCAAACAATGTATTGGGAAGTACACCGGTGTGTGTTCCTGATCGTAAAGATGACATGGCCATGTCGCCTCCAACTTTTGCATCAAACAATACATTTACAGACCACTGCTTATATGTCAAATCATTAGAGAATCCACCTCTGAAATTAGCATTAATATCACCGATGTCCTGATATTTATTACTCCTTTGAGGGAAAGCAGCACGTGCATCATTCCTCCAGGCAAGTACAGTCATTCCTGTTTTAGGATCAGCTGCATTTGATGGATTGCTGTACTTTAAGGACTGATTTATAGAACGAATTGTACCATAGGATTTTCCAACAACTGCCCATGAACTTGCGTCAAAAGCCGTTCCGCCAAGGAAATAATCTGTTCTTCCTTCTGCCAGGGAAACGATCAAATTCTTATTTCTGGAAAAGGTTAACCTGGAATTCCAAACAAAGTTTTTTGTCTGAACAGGAGTTCCATCCAATGAGATTTCAATACCCTTATTCTGAATATTACCGGCATTAATCTTAACACCAGAAACTCCGGACTCAACAGGTGTTGAAATATCAACAATCTGATCGTAGGTATTATCCTGATACAAAGTAAGATCAAAACCCAGACGGCTTTTCAGAAAACGCATTTCCATTCCAATTTCTTTGGAGATCTTTCGTTCAGGTTTTAAGTTGGGTGATAAAGTACTGCTTGAACTGAACCCTGCCCGGGTAGGTTCACCCGGAAGTCCGATAACCTTCCCTGCAAATCGATATCCGGGATTGATCACAAAGGGGTCTGTATCTTTACCCAGGGCTGCAATGTTTGAACGTAACTTCGCAAAGGTTATGATTTTTGGCAGATTGAATGTTTCAGAAGCGATCCAGGAAAGACTTGCGGAAGGGTAATTGTAAAAATTATTTCCTGTTCCATCTTTATAAGTTAAAGCTGAAGACCAGTCACCACGCCATGTAGTAGCCAGATAAATCTGACTTTTATAATCAAAATCAGCACTGGCATAAACAGAATTGATCTTTTTATTATAGTTTATACCTCCGCTAACAAGCGGAGAATTCACTGAATTAGTAATAAAATAACTACCCGGCACCATAAGCCCACCAGAAGTATTTCCCTGTGTAAAAGAACTAATAGAGTTGTACATTTCACCACCGGCAAAACCACTAAATCCTAAATCTTTAACTATTTTAATATTATTAAATGAAAGGATTCCTTTGACAAAGCTGCTCTCCTTCTTAGACTGATTTAAGGTATAAGAGCCCCCGCTAAAGTCAGTAAACTGCCCAAGTGCCTTATTCTCATATTTGTCATAGTTATTATTCAAATTACCCTCTACGGTAAAATTCGCCCAATTAGTCAACTTCGCATTTAAAGCAAATCGCCCCATGAAATTCCTGCTATCCATAGTAGCAACAGTATTATTCATGTTAAACCAAAATTCAGGAGCCATCACTTTATTGGTTTCGAGTGGATTCGAGCCCCTTGGCGCCCCCCCCAATACCTGACTCGTGTATCTTGATTGTTGATTCCAATACTTCGTATCATAATTACGAGGGAACATCCATGTATAGGCAACTCCCCAGTTATCACCAGCAAATGTATCAGTATAAGGTGCCCAGGCCAGATTCTGAGGATTGGTATTATCACTTGTAGTATATCCTCCGCTTACATCTGTGCTTAGCCAATTAGTTAGCTGATGCGTAATCCTTAAATTAAAATTATCCCTCTTCATCTTATTCGCCACAGAGATTCCTTTCTGATCGTCATGTGTTGCCGAAAATCTGTAAGTTGTTTTATCACCGGCTCCTGAGAATGCAAAACTGGTAGTACCCAAAGTACCATTCTGAAAAGCATCGAGATAGTTATTAGGAACAGCTTTATACTCTGTCCAGGTACCATCATAATTACGAACCTTCTGATTAGCAAATTTAGGCCCCCAGTTTTCATTTTCACGGTCCACTGCAGGATCAATATAAGGTTCCTTGGTAATTGGATTTATAGGGAATACCTTTGTGGTCCACATCTGGTTTGGCTGGTAATTCGGATCACGGGCATCTGTAAAGAAAGCTCCAACAGAACCTCCACCATATTCATTCTGGAATTCAGGACCTTTGTATGGATCATATACCATGAAGTTTTGCGAGAAATCGACTCCTATTCCATTGGCCTTACTACCTTTCTTGGTAGTGATAAGTACAACCCCGTTGATCGCTCTTGATCCATATAATGCTGCAGCAGAAGAACCTTTCAATATCGAAACACTTTCAAAGTTCTCGCTGTTCAGATTTGACAGGTCATTTGCGAAATCTCGGCCACCGGCAACAGATTCATTGTCCACAATCACTCCATCAATCACGAATATGGGTTGATTGTTCTGACTTAAAGTTGAATTACCCCTGATCACAATTCTTGAATTTCCAAAAGGTCCGGATGCACTCTGGTCAATTTGCACCCCTGCAACTTTTCCCATCAATGAATTGACCGGATTTAACTGCTGAGTAACTGCCAGATCACTGCCCTTAACTTCAGTCACTGAAAACCCTAAACTTTTTTTCTCTTTAGACATACCTAAAGCTGTTACTACAACTTCATTCAATGAGGTATTAGCAGTTTCTAGAACAACATTTATTGTATTTCTTCCGCTAATGGCGACTTCCCGGGTAATAAAGCCGATATAGGTAAAAACGAGCGTGCTGACATTTTCTGGAACACTGATCGAATACTTACCATTCATATCAGTGGTAGCTCCGATGCTTGTCCCTTTAAGCTTGATACTTACTCCCGGAAGGGTTTCGCCCTTGCTGTCAGTTACCTGTCCTTTGACCACAATGTCTTTCAACTCATTATTTTGGGGTGAGATCACTACCAGGCCATTTTCTAATTCACGGAATTTAAGCTCCGTATCCTTTAGTATCATCCCCAATACATCCATTACAGGAGTGTCTTTAACAGAAAGGGTAATCGATTTATCTGCGGGTATATTTTCTTCGCTGTATAACAGCCTGATATTACCCTTTTGCTCCAGAATTGTTAAGGCTCTCTTGAATTTCACATTCTGGAAATCAAGGTTAACTTTAACATTTTGAGAATAACTGTTTGCTGATACTTCCAGGACAAGAAGGAAAGTCAATGTTATTGTCCAGTTTAGCATTAATAGGAGTGTTTTGGTTGAGAAATCAGGCAACAGAACTTTATTGTATAGTTCTCTTTTTTTCATACTTTTGTGTATTACAAGGTTAATAATCTGATTATGTAGTTTCCGCTACGGTTGGATGATTAAAGGCAGGGAATGTTGACGCATTTCCTGCTTTTTTGCTTAGTAGATCTTTACTTCATTTTCTGTGAGTTTATAGTTAAACGGTTTAATTAATTGCATGGCTTCTAAAGCCTGGCTAATGTTCTCATCGATAAAAATTCCGGTAAAGCGATACGACCTGATCGCGGGATCTTCCAGTATTATCCGCACATTATACCATCGTTCAAGCTTTGGCAGCAGTTCCTCAAACGATTCATTCTGAAACACAAATTTGTTTTCGGTCCAGGACGTTTCTTCTATATATTCTATATCTCCAAGCTTTACGGGAGAGATATTTTCAATCATCAGAACCGAGTTACTATTCTTTTCGGCCAGCCTCGTATCCTTATTTACCAGGGCGAACTTTTCGGATGGCTTTAGAATAATTTTCTGTTCTGAGCGGCCATTGATCGTTAGTTCGATGGATCCCTTCAATAAAGTAGTTTCCGATTTCAGATCCCCGGGATAAGCCTTAACATTAAACTCTGTGCCCAAAACCTTAATAGCAATAGTATTGGTCTTTACCACAAAAGGGCGCTTTTTGTCATGAGCCACCTTGAAAAATGCTTCACCGCTGAGAATTACATCCCGCTGATTTCTGTTTTGCATATCCAAATCATATGATATCTTACTGTCGCTGTTAAGTAGTACGACAGTTCCATCCGGAAGTTTAATTTCTTTCCGCACCCCTTTACCTGCAATGATCTCAATTCGTTCCTCCTTAGGTAGAGACAGGTAATTTCTAATAAAATGGGTATTGATAAGTAATATAATGCAGGCAAGTGTTGCTGCAATAAGCACAGGCCTTTTAAAATAACTGATCAGGGATCTCTTATTGGCCTCAAAATCCAGTTCTTCCTTAAACTTCTCTGAATGCTTCCTGAATGTTTCTTCCAGGTCTTCCTCTTCATTCTTCCGGCCCAGAGTCCAAACCTGTTCTAACAAGGCTTCATAGTAAATTGCATCTGGATATTTCGTCAGCAGATAAGACAATTCGCCAAGTTCATCGGGCGTAGCCTCCCCTGCAATTTTCCGGGTTAATAATTCAACTATGCGATGTTCATGCATGATGGCTCAGACTCTTTCTTATGAGTATTCTTAAAGGACAATGAAAATGGAGAAATTCCCTAGTCGGAATGAATTTATTTTTTTCGCCCTATTTTATCTGGAATTCGGCTTTAAATATTTTAGCCAGTTTTAGGTTGGCGGCAACCAGATGAGCATCCACGGTTTTTACAGAGATAGACAGAATTTCGCCTATTTGCCTATAGCTCAGATTATTTTCTTTTGCCAGTTTAAAAACAAGCTGGCATTTTGGAGGCAGGGATTGAATAGCATTTTCAAGCCTTCTCTTCAATTCATTATCAATGATGATCTGTTCAGGGCTTGAGCTGTCAAAGTAGAAATTAATATCCACGTCATCCAATGAACTTGTTTTATTTCTGGATTTTTTCTTTAAAATATTTAAAGAAAGATTTTTGGTGATAACCAGGGCATATACATGAACATTATTTATCGCAGACAAGGTCTTTCTGTTCTTCCAGAGCGTGAGCATCACATCCTCAGCAACCTCTTCAGCTTCTTCATTTGAATGGAGTAAACAAAAAGCGAATTTCTTTGCAGGTAAGTATAAAAGATTAAAAAGTTCCCTGTAAACACGCTCAGTACCTGAAACCGCAAGCCGTCCAACAATATCCGGAAGTTCACTGAATTGCTTTTTCACTAATGATACACTTTAGTAATTCTAAGGTAACAGATTTTTAATCAATGCAAAAAATAATACGTAATTGAGATCGATTCTTTTCCTTTTTATTTATGTAAGGCCGCCCAGATCACATCATAAACCTCTGTTGCCAGGATAGTACCAGCCTCCTGCTGGAAATCCGAAACGAGTACTGGCTGATATTCAGGAAGCACACCGGTCCTTCCATGTGAACCCCTGATCAGGTCAGCATCCAAAGGGATCACATCCATCACATATCTGAAGCCAGCTTTCTTTTTCAATAATTTATACCCTGCACGAAGTTTGGAACTCATGAACATCTCCGCCGGATCATACCCTGGTTTTTTATGAATATCTACACAGCGGGCATAATCAGGAGCTTTTTCATCGTCCAGCCAGAAATAATAAGTGAACCAGCTATCCTCATCGGCCATTATAACCAGATCGCCTGAACGTTCATGGCCGATATGCCGTTCGGCCTGCTCCTTCTTATCAAGAATTAATTCAACTCCCGGTGCTCCTTCAAGAATTGATCTCACCAGTCCGCTGACCGAAGGGTCGTTGATATACACATGTGCTATCTGATGATCAGCCACAACAAATGCTTTGGAAGCCCCGGGATCTAATATCTCAAGCCCCCTTTCTATCCTGATCTCTAACAAACCGTGTTTCCTGAACAGGCGGTTCAGATGAACAGGATGATCAACCGGTGAAATTCCATATTCAGAAAGCAGTAGGATCTCAGCACCCTTTTTTTCATAGAAAGCAATAAGCTGCCTGAGAACTTCATCAATTTCGTGCAGCTCCTTATGGATCTTTGTAAAGTCGGGACCAAACTTTTGTAAACAATAATCCAGGTGCGGCAGATAAATCAGGCTTAAGGTTGGGTCATACAGATCATCGCTCATCATAGAAGCATCTGCGATCCATTGCGTCGATCTGATATTGGCTCCGGGGCCCCAGAATTGAAATAAGGGAAAAGTTCCCAGTTTCTCCTGCAGCAGATCGCGCAAGCCTGCAGGATGCGAATAACAGTCGGGTATCTTACGCCCATCAGCCAGGTAATTCGGGCGGGGTGTTACCGCATAGTCGGCTGTAGAGTACATATTATACCACCAGAACATTGTTGAACAGGTAAATCCGGGATCCTCTTTCTTTGCCTTTTCCCATATTTTCTCAGCATTGACCAGCTTATTGGATTGCTTCCAGAATTTGATCTCACAATCGGTCCGGTCATACCAGCCGTTCCCTACAATACCTGTTTCTGAGGGCCATTTTCCGGTGAGATACGTCGATTGTGCCGAGGTGGTCAGTGCCGGTAAGAGCGGTTCAATCCGCGTGATATTTTTTCGGCTTACATATTCGCTCAAAAAAGGCATATGCTCTCCAATTATGGAAGTTGAAAGTCCTGCTACATCTATTACAACTGTCTTATTCATCGGATTGATTTTACATTAATATTTCTCTGACCCAGTTCAGTTCTCTGATAATACTCTGGTCAACCGGCACTTTCAGTGAATCGGGCAATACCTCCCATGTATAGGTTTCAATTTCCATATGATCCGTAAACGGCTTGCTCCTTTGAATTTTCAACACTTCAATAATATCTGCCTGAGTAGATTGCAGCAATCCAAGGCCCTCAATAAAAACAGGTACATGAAAATGGGCGCGCCACTGATTAACCAGCGGGTTTTCACTATCCGCTAATGCCTCAGGGAGGTCACGATAGCGTAAAAGCCCGCCCTCAGTATTTCGTGCAACTACCTGATGAAGGTAAGTTGGCTCATTAAATTTCGAAAATGCAGCTGCTATGTTTGTCCGTACATTCCTGTCTGCGGGCATAGCAGCCTTTAATGCCGCACTGATCTGAATCTTGCCGATCCGGATTCCCAGTTCAGATAGCTTTTCTAATATTTCGCGATGGGGTTCATACCCGATCGCAAAATGACAGACGTCATAGCAGAGACAAATGTGCTCCCTGATGCAATCTTCAGCTTCCTGTTCGCTGATCTTCAGCCATACGGGCAATAAGGTTCTGGCCATGGGAATCAGTTTGTTCAGAAACCAATCTATGAATTCGGGACCGGTTTCCAGTAATCCATCGGGCTCGGGTTCAATATCAAGATGCATCCTGATACCACTGCTTTTTTTAATCAGGAATAGTTCTTCAGCAATTTTTATAATATTAAGGGTGCCTGTTTCTATGGCTTTCCCGGATAATGATGGGTTTGGGAACCAGTGCCTGTAACTGAGCGGAGAGGTAGAGATACCTCCCTCCATTCCTGCCGGTAATAGCTTTGCCAATAGTTGAAAAAGCCGGAGTGTATATTCAAGCCTGCCGGGGCTGGTCCAGTCGGGAGCATGAACCTTATCTTTTATTATAGCATGATGAAAATCTCCATAAGGAAAGCCATTCATGGTAAACACATAGGTATTGTTTGCGGCCAGCCATTTTTTAAAGTCGGCCAGATTGGCTTCTCTGAGCAAGTCTATGCTGGCTGAGTTCGAAAGGCGCAAACCAATTCCCATTGGCTGCTCCGGGCAAACCCGGGCCTTTATAAGAGGAAAGTTTTTTTGTAATGAAGCGAAATGATCCTTCCAGCTTTCTCCTGAATGTATGTTTGTACAATAACTTAAATGTCCGGATGAGAGTTTCATTAATTTTGGGTTAGATCAAGCCTCCGGGACTTACTGTCTGCATTTCCTTTAAAACCAGTGCAGCCTTCTTCAGTATTTCAGGATCAATTTCATGAACCTCTGTACCCTGACCTATCCCATCCAGTAACATAATGGTCAGTTCTCCTCCAAGATGTTCACGAAATTCTTCAAGCCCCATTAAAATGGCTGAATCCTCCCCTGAAACTTCCATCAGGGGATGGATCAATTCAAAGCCCAGCTTTCTTAATAAGTTCACTATTCTCTTTCCCCCGGCAACTGATAAATGACCTGATAAATAGGAATAGACGGTATCAAGAGCCATCCCCATTGCTACGGCTTCTCCATGAAGCACCTCGAAATTTGAAAGTTGTTCCAGTTTATGCGCACTCCAGTGTCCGAAATCCAGTGGCCTTGATGAACCGTTTTCAAAAGGATCAATACCGGCAATATGCTGCATATGGAGTTCCGCACATCTGGAGATCAGGTAATTCATTATATCCAGGTTACGTTCGACCAGAGCCTGAGCATTTTTCTCCAGCCAGTCGAAAAAATCAGGATCTTTTATCAAAGCTACCTTTACCGCCTCAGAAATTCCTGAACGCCAGTCGCGTTCGCCAAGTGTCTTTAAATAAAGGCCATCATTGAAAACGGCTACCGGCGGCGCGAAAGTTCCAAGGAAATTTTTCTTGCCAAAATAGTTTATACCGTTTTTTACTCCCACACCCGAATCGTTCTGCGATAATACCGTTGTGGGGATCCGGATATGTTTGATTCCCCGGTGTGATACCGCTGCAGCATATCCGACCAGATCGAGTACAGAACCTCCTCCAATTCCGGCAATATAAGAGTGCCTGTCAATCCGGTGTGTATTGACAGCCTCCAGTATCTGATCAAAATACCTCGTATCATTCTTTACTATTTCTCCTCCGGGTACAAGCAAAATTTCGGGCGCAAGCTGTACTTCATCATAGGTCCGGAAATAGGCTTTTAGCTCATTCACAACATCATTACCGGCATCGATCACTCCCTGGTCAATAACAAAAAGTATTTTACGCGGAATACCCGGGCTGCCCATGCCTTTCAGAAAATCATTGAATAGAGTATTCGATATCTCAAAAATACCGGAAGTAAAATATACTTTGTATTCAAACTTTACGGTAAAAGATTGTTGCAGGTATTTCATATAAGCCAGAGCTCTTTTCGGATGTTCAATTCAGCCGAATGAGTAAATATTCATTTGTTAAAGATAGTTTTTCAATCAGGTAACCGCAAAACGTTTTGCAAGCCATAAAGATAGCGGTAAGAGCAGGGCTATAAATAAAGCAATACCGGTCTGACCAAAAGCTGCCGCCCAGGCTGCGTCCATTAATATGAGGGAAATTACTCCCGCTTTAACTGCCTTCCCGATATTCTTACCTGCAGGATCCCGGATTGCCATAAGCAGGGGTTTAAAGATCATCCATGCAAATGGTACCATAAAGAAAAGTGCGATCAGTAAATGTTCCTGGATCCGGGATGAATATAATATGGAGCTGATTACCACCATATATAGAAAAGCCGCAGCATATAGTTTATTCCTGTCAGAGCCATGCACTTCACCCTGGCTGATCATCGTTATTGAAAAAATATAGATCAGAGGAATATACCCCAGAAAATACCATTCATAAAGGGAAGAAGCCAGCAGGCTTATCCCAAGCAATAAGTTCAGGCCCCGGCAGAGACCCATATTCAGAGGTCCGAGAAAAGTGTAATGCTTTCCATATTTATCATATATAAGTGCGGATAATGCGATCGTAAAAGCAATTAATCCGGATAGAAGGGAAAATGCCAGTGCAGAAATTATTCCGATCAGTAATAAAATAGTTCCCAGAATTACAGCTTCCTTTATCCTGACCGCCCCACTGGGTATTGCTCTTTCGGGGCGTTCGATCCTATCCAGCTCAGCATCAAATATATCGTTGAATACGATGCCTCCGCCGTAAAGCCCAATGGTAGATACACAAAGCATAAGTGCGGGAAGCCAATCAGTATGCTGGTTCAGATAGTACCCGGAAATTGCGATCCCGGCCAGCACATCAGCAACAGAAGTTACCAGATTGGCAGGTCGCATCAAACGCAGGTAAACTCCGGACTTCTTCAACAAAACTCAGCTTATTATGATAGAGGATTTATCCGTTCTGGGTTGTTGACCGCCACGCAGAACGGTATTGCCCTCAAATTTTTCACTTTGATCAACCGTAAAAGGAGTAATAAAGTCCTTTTCATCAATCTGCCCGCTCTGCGCAAATGCGGTGATCGCATTCGAATAGGTGATCAGCTTAATATCTTCCTCGCTGATCCCTTTTAATTTCATTAAAGCTGCTGTTTTAGGCACAGCCAGCGGGTCACTGATTCCCCAGTCGGCGGCAGAATTGATCATGATACGCTCAGGCCCGTATTGTCTGGCCAGGTCAACCATCCGTTCATTTCCCATTTTGGTAAAGGGATAAATCGTAAATGCAGCCCAGAATCCGCGATCCAGCACTTCCTTAACGGTTTCTTCATTATTATGGTCGATAATTACCCTGTAAGGATCAATTCCATGCTCTATGGCTATATCCATACTCCGGGTGGTACCCTTTTTCTTATCCCTATGCGGAGTATGTACCTGTACAGGCAGCCCTGCCTCCCTGGCCAGTTCAAGCTGCAGGCGATAATATTTGTCTTCCGCTGCAGTTTGATCATCAAAACCTATCTCCCCTATCCCCACTACACCTTCCTTATACGCAAACAAGGGCAGAATCTCCATCACTTCTGCTGCCAGCCTCTCATTATTTGCTTCCCTTGAATTCAAACCGATGGTACAGTAATGTTTAATCCCAAACTGGGAGGATCGAAACCTCTCCCAGCCCACCAGGCTGCTGTAATAATCCCTGAAAGTGTCTATTCCGGTTCGGGGCTGGCCCAGCCAGAAGGAAGGTTCAATCAGGGCTACTATCCCGGCATCGGCCATGGCCTGATAATCATCTGTGGTCCGTGAACTCATATGCACATGAGGGTCGAAAAACTTCATCCCTTTAATGACCTCAAGATCCATTTTCTCTGTTATGCCCTGAGGTTTCCTGTCTTCAAATGAATGGCTGCAACACATAGTTGGTTGTTAGTTGGTTGTTAGTTGGTTGGTTGGTTGTGTAGATGGACAGTTGACAATTCTAATATCTCTTGTCTCATATCTCATATCTCTTATTCAGATGCCAGGCTGCCCCAGGTCAGATTATTCTTTTCAATAGCAAGCAAAAGCTCAGGATAATTTTTGAGCAGTACTTTAGCGGGTTCAAATTCAGACCGGTACGCCGTAAGTGCTGCAGCCTGTTTTTCCCTCAAACTACCCTTCAGAAAAACTTTTCCGAGATCGCTTAAAATATCATCGTCCATAAACTTGCTGGTCAGACGCCATAACTGGGGATTTATTTTGCGGCTGGCGGCCCAGCGTTCATGAGCATAATCAGTCAATGTACCGGCAAGTTCAGCATTGGCCCGTTCATCAAGCCCCGGAATCTGATTAACATCCTTATCCGTAAAAAAAGCCTTTAGAACCAGTTGATTCCATGCTTTTTCATCCAGGTTTTGCGCAGGGTAGGGATTATGATACATGATCGCCTCCAGTACAGAACCCATATTGCTGCGGATACCCTCAGCACAGCGCAGCTTCCACAGTTCAGGCCAGGCCAGTACGGAAAGACAGGAATAAAGAGCAACGAGTTCAGAAACTTCTCCAGCCAGGAACAGGTTCTCTATGGTCTTAAAATATTTTTCTTTATTTGAAGTGTCAAGATGCATGATGAGGCAGAGCCTTCCTAGCCGGTCAGCTGTCCAGTTTCTAACACATAAACCAGGCTTTAGCCGATCTATTTCCTTCTCCATTTGGCTGCTGATCACTATCACAGCCTTCCCCGTTTTACGTGGCATCAAAACAAAAGAGGAATTAATAACAGCAGGTTCATTTGAGCCCAGCTTCTCTTTTAACCATGCCCAGGCCTCCGGATTAACATTTGAACTGGTAAGTTCAACTATCAAAGCCCTTAATCTTTCCGCATCGTAATCAAACATGTCCACAAATTGAATATTTACACTATTGGAAGGTATTAAATATTGCGAAAATTACCAAAAATTCATAACAATCTGATGCCTGAGACGGAAATATGTATGGCCTTATTATTAGTTTTTTCAGATACCGCCAGAGGCAAAATAATTGATCACCAGGGCTGCGCTTATGATGAGCAATCCAAAAAATTCTCTGGTCTTTTCAATATAAGGCTTGCTTGCCTTCATGCTCTCAACAATACTGGGCTTATTGTACTTTATGAGCCAGTCGCGGACACCATCCACGGCAAAAAATAAAATGAGTGCATATAAAAGATAAAATGCGATCAGGAACAGATAGGCCCAGGGATAAAACATGCCAAACCCGGCAAGCCCGCAAAGTATGGAAGCCGCCAGATAAATAGGCACCCATAGCCAGGAATCATTGTCGTTTAAATTAACCCAGGCAAATGCCAGAAAGGAAAGACAGAATATGATATTCAGAATGAGCAGAAACATAATAAACCCTTATATGTTTATAAAGATAAGCGATAGTGGGGATGATACCAATGATTTTTTTTCATTTTCCCTGATCCCAATGCCTGATCTCTACTTTCGGATGCCCGGATCGATCCATGGAGATCCTCTCAGAACAACGTAAACTGTACATGTACCGAATGATCTGCTTTTTTGATCAGACCGGGATCACCCAATTTACGGATATGGCATATCTCCGTTTCCTGATCTCTCGATGCTATAATGATCTCTGTTTCACCGGCATGGCTATTAAACAATTCCCGAACTATTTTGGGACAATTATTATCTTTTGAAAGATGAGAAAGAAGAAGATGGCTCATATGAGCGCCCTGGGCAGAATAAAGCGCAAAGGCCTGTTTATTTGACAAATGACCTTTATCTCCTCTGATACGGGCTTTTAAATGATAAGGATATCTTCCATTTTCAAGCAGATCATCATCATAATTAGCTTCCAGAAAGGCAGCATCACACAGGCTGAAGTAGCGGATAACATGTTCACATGGATAACCTATATCCGTGAAAACGCCTACCCTTATCTCATTAAAGCTGATGATGAAGCTATGCGGATCGGCGGCATCGTGAAATTTAGGGAAAGCTGTAACTGCAAGTTCCCCGATATGCACAACTTCGTGAGCGGTAAATGACCTGACGAGCTCCCGATCCAGATCAAGTCCCGCACTGATCAATGTGGCTCCGCTTATAAATACCGGCAAATTATATTTTTTCGCAAGTACCGGGATACCCCGGATGTGATCAGCGTGCTCGTGAGATACAAAAATGGCTCTCACCTTGTTCATAGAAAGCCCGAGGCGTGCCATTCTCTTTTCTGTTTCACGACAGCTAATCCCTGCATCCACCAGAATAGCATCATGCTCATTGGCCAGGTAATAACAATTACCGTTACTGCCTGAATTTAATGATGCAATAGATAAGGCCATTCCGATTTTTAAGAAGATTCGAATCAATCTTACAAGGCCATAAAATTATATAAAAAGCATTAAAGACTTCGTATAATGTGATTATATTCGCTTTTACTATCAATTGAACGACATGAAAATGAAAATATTGAGTACCAGAACTTTGCTTATTCTTACGGCGATCTGCATTTTAAGCCAAAATGCATGGGCTCAGAAAAAGCGAATGATAAATTATACGGAGATAGGGGCATTAATCCATAGCAGTACCTCCTTAACTGATAATTCAAAATTTAACGGCTTCCGAACGCGTACCGGAATTTCGAAACTCCTTGATGATCATGTCGCCCTGGGATTTGCCTTAGGAACAGATAATTACCGAAAAGCCAGCGGAGGCAATTATAATACCCTGCCAATCACACTGAATGCATCCTGGTATATGAATTCAGATCTCAGCGGACTGAAAGCTGACGTTTACGGAGGTTATGCGGTTAAACTTTTCAGTAATTTAAACCGGGGATTAACAGGCGGAGCAGGTTTATCTTATTCATTTCCATTAAACAGCGGACTTAATTTAGGCCTGCAGACCGGATATAACTATCAGAAAATAGACTTCCCTTCAAGCTTTACAATTGATAATAACTTCGACATAGGCTCTATACGTCTTGGATTAGGTATTACCTTTAAATAAACCATCATTCCAGGCGGAATTTTCTGCATTTAAAATAACAAATCTGCCTTAGCATTGTTAAATGCTAAAATATTCGATTTATGCAAAAACGCATCCTCGTGATTGATAATGACCCCGATTTGCTGGAAGCTGTGGAAACAGCACTTCTTTATGAGAATTTTCAGGTTGTAACAAGAACCTATGTTGATGATATTTTAGCCCTGGTAGAAGAGGTTCAACCTGATCTGATATTGATAGATTACATTCTTTATGGAATTAACGGTGGGGAACTCTGTCACATGATCAAATCAAAGCCGGAAACTGCTCATGTTCCTGTAATCATATTTTCAGGATATCCCCGCCTCATTCAGTCCCTTGGCACTTACGAGTGTGATGCCTTTATCAGCAAGCCATTTGAACTAAAAAATTTCATAGAAACCATCAATTCCTGTCTGGCAGGAAATACAACCGGGAACTGAGAACCATATGATTAACAAGCCCTAAAGTTGTCGTAATAGGGGGAAATTTTGTATATGGCTGAAAGTCAGATACCTGAAGGCTGAATTGCTGACAGGGTTTTAACGCTGACAGGGTTTAGAACCCTGTCAGCGTTATTAGGGTGCAAAGATTAAATTCAGTAATTTTGCGTTTTAGCTCCGATAATTTTCAATATGTCAAAAAGCAGATATAAGATAGCTGTACTTCAGCTGAACCTTAATGATATTCCGGAAAATAATTTAAAAAAATGCCTCAGCTGGGTTCGGGATGCTGCCAGTCAGGGAGCCGAGGTGATTTCCTTGCCTGAATTATACAGCAGTCATTATTTCTGCCAGTCTGAGGACACCGCTAATTTTGCCCTTGCCGAACCACTTTACAGTACTTCATTTACAGCTTTCAGTGCCCTTGCAAAAGAACTCGGGGTGGTGATCATCGTGCCTTTTTTTGAAAAAAGAATGGCAGGAATTTACCATAACAGTGCCTATATTATTGATACGGATGGTTCAGAAGCCGGCTTATACCGCAAGATGCATATTCCGGATGATCCACATTTTTATGAAAAATTCTATTTTACCCCCGGTGATATCGGCTTCAAAGCCTTCCCAACTCAAAAAGGAAAGATCGGCACTCTGATCTGCTGGGATCAATGGTACCCGGAAGCTGCCAGACTCACGGCTTTGCAGGGAGCTGAAGTATTATTCTACCCCACTGCTATTGGCTGGCATCCGCAGGAAAAAGAACAATACGGCGAAAAACAGCAGGGTGCATGGATGAATGTAATGAAAGGACATGCTGTAGCCAACGGTGTTTATGTTGCTGCCGCCAACCGCATCGGGCTCGAACAATATGTATCCGGTACTGCCGGCATTCAATTTTGGGGTTCTTCCTTCATCGCCGGTCCGCAGGGAGAGATCCTGGCACAGGCCTCACATGATCAGGAAGAGATCCTCATCGCAGAAGTAGATCTGGAGATGCAGGAAAATATACGTCAGAACTGGCCTTTCTTCAGAGACAGAAGAATTGATGCCTATGGTGAAATCACAAAAAGAGCGATCCTCTAATATGAGTGCTGAAAGAAGGTTTCCTGCTGAATGGGAGAAACAGCAGGGTATATTACTCTGTTTCCCGCATAACGGTAAAGACTGGCCTGGCAAGTATGGGGCTGTGCAATGGGCATTTGTCGAGTTCATTAAAAAAGTAGCGGCCTTTGAAGAGGTTTTTCTTGTTGTAGCCGATGAAAGCCTGAAGAAAAAAGTTCAGGAAATGCTTGAAACTGCCCATGCGGAACTAAACAGGGTATCTTTCATCATTCATAAAACCAACCGAAGCTGGATGCGCGATTCCGGCCCTATAATAGTCAGAAACGGTGCGTCCAGAGAAGCATTGAACTTCCATTTCAATGGATGGGCAAAGTATAAGAACTATAAGCTCGACAGGCTCATTCCATCACGAATAGCCTCTTTCTTAAACATTCCATTAACCTCAGTTTTGTACAAAGGTAAACCTGTTATACTCGAAGGGGGAGCCATAGATGTAAACGGAAGAGGTACATTACTCACTTCAGAAGAATGCCTGATGCATTCTGACATCCAGGTAAGAAATCCTGGTTTTACAAGAGCTGATTACGAGGCGATCTTTAAAGAATTCCTTGGAATTACTCATGTCATCTGGCTTGGAGATGGTATAACGGGCGATGATACCCACGGGCATATTGATGATCTTTGCCGCTTTGTGAATGAAGATACTATTATTACCGTAGTCGAGTCAGACCCGAAGGATAGCAATTATGCTGCTTTGCAGGAGAACTTGAAACGCCTTCAAAAATCAAAATTAGAGAATGGGAAAGCACCGAAAATCGTAACCTTACCCATGCCCGGGCGACTGGATTTTGACGGCCTGAGGTTACCGGCCAGCTACGCCAATTTCCTGATTTTAAATCATTCGGTACTCGTTCCGGTTTTTAATGATCCTAATGACCGCCTTGCTTTGAATATCATTGCAGAATGCTTTCCAGGAAGGAAAATTATTCCGATCAGCGCGATAGACCTGATCTGGGGATTTGGAACATTGCATTGTTTAAGCCAGCAGGTTCCGGAGTGAAAAATTTATGACTAATGAAGCAAATTCTACTGAAATTGAAAGAATCTATATAAGACCTATCTTACATTCTGATCTGGAAGCTATTCATTACTTAACGTGAGTTCGATATAAAATTTTGCGAAGTACTATTAAAATTGACTGATTTTCTGTTGTTTTAGAAAGCAGGGGCTATGCCTCTTCGGTCCTGCCATTCCCGTGTTCTGCCCTAGTTTTT
>JAKFBV010000095.1:0-3159 GCA_036677005.1 Pedobacter sp. | reverse complement strand
CTATTATCAATAATGGATCTCCCGCGTTTAGCCCATAATTATGGCTGCTTAATCGGGTACTGGTAGCTCCTGGTAAGTTTCTTTGAAGAAATGCTCCTATTGATGCTCCTGGAAATGCATCTAGCCTTTCTCTGGAAAAACTACGGTCCGAAGGGCCATATCCATAATTTCTTTTTTCCAGTGGTTCAATTAATGCGTCTTCTACGATAACCTCTTCAAGTGTCATGAAGCCTTCCATGTTATCCAGACTGAAGTCTCTTTGTGGGCTTATCTTTTCAGTAATTAACAAATCCAATTTTGGGAGTTCAGAGGGTGGTGCAGGAGCGGTTCTTTCTAAAAGTTTGACAGAACCATAAGGTCGCAAGCGAGGGTTCAATGCCGCTAGAGCAATCTCGGCACTGTCATAAAAATAAAGTCCACTGGCCCAGAAGTAGCCCATTGAATCTGTTTCGACTTCTCCAAAATCATCGTAATTACCTTGTACAATGGTAATTTTTGCTTTTTCCGGTACTCCTTTAGTATTGAGGAATTCCCCCGCCAAACCAATTCCATATTCAATGGGGAAAGTGATTGTATCAGGCAACTGTATTTTTTCAGGGGTATACATCCATTCTACTGCTGATGTGATTGTAGGGATTCCCAGGTCTATAGGAGTAACCTGTTCTATATCCGTTACCGCTACCGAAAAATCAGCTTCTACAGGCTGACCAAAAAGATCTGAAATACTGAAATCTACGGTCACTTTTTCCCTCCTTCCATAAACCTCCTTGGAGGTTTTCATTTCCAGAACCAATTCTGGATCATTCTCCAAAATGGTTGCCGGGAGTTGATTCATCTCGATGTTTTGGTATAAATTCGGGACAGGAATCTGTTGATAGTAAAAATCATTTTCCCCGAAATTTCTCATCCAATTAGTATAGGCTCTTAATAGGTAAGTGCCCGGAACCAAGCTTTGCGGAAGCTTTAGCATTCCTAAAGTTTTGGATTTTTCAATTGGAAAGATTCCAGTTGCGGCTAAATCCCCTTCCTCTCCAATAAGCTCTACATACAAAACACGGCTCAGGCTATCTGCCATGATCGGATTTTGGTACATCATATTGGACTTGAACCAAATCGTTTCTCCCGGGTAATAATAAGGCTTGTCGGTTTGGACAAACGGTTTTTCCCTTAGGCTATTCCATTTATTGGGGTCATGATGGAAAGTTGCCTCTTGCTGAAGATAAGCCAACGCTAAGTCCGGCTTGAAATCCAATGGCAGAAAACGGCCCATTCGGTCCTCCGCCATTTGTCCGGACAAGATCAACTGTGCAGGATCAAGTGCCACACCGTTTTGATCTACGATCAGGGAATCGTTTTTGAAAATCAACCAGCTTATGGGGTTGTAAACATCCCTATAATAGCTGTTTAATGCAGTGCCCTTGATATGGTGTGCTTCCAGCATTGCATCCGACACCAGTAAATTCCTTCCCGATAAACTGGATTGCTTTGCAATTGAATCAATTGGGAATAATTCCAGGCTGTGTCCCAGTTCCTGAGAAAAAATATTGGTCCTCTTGTGATTAATTGGAAACAGGTTTACTTCATACACCTGGTATTCTTTGCTGGTGGTATCCTTTTCAATCATCGTTTTTAGCAGATGCCTGGTTGACCCAAAGAAAACGCGCTGTCTGTTTTCATGCCACAAACCTGCGATATCCTTGGAGGACGGCTCCATTTCTACAAACCGGGACAATCCCAAATAATAAAATCCGTTCCGGGTTTGCTTAAAATCCAGGAGATCGTAGATGATCCGATATCCCAGGGCTGTATTCTCGATTTGGATCGGTTCCTGTGCGCTTGCATAAAAATACCGGGGTCCCTCTGAGGTTTTTCCCTCCCCAAAATCCAGTACCCAGGGATTCAGGATTTTGGCTGCTCCTGCGATTGAATCCAGCGGGTTTCCGATAAAAACTTTCTCAAATCTTTTTAACTGCCGTCCCCATTTTTTATCCATCCGGCTGGTGACATCGATTTCTTCCAGGTCATCTTCTTTGGGTTCCAGGCTGAAATCCACAATTGGATTGTTGGCTGTTTGCAGCGCTATTTTCCGGTTGAGGGTTTTATAGCCTACGTAAGAGACCACCAGTTCGTAAGTTCCGGGACTAATCCCCGAGAGGGAATACTTTCCCTGTGCGTCGGTGACGGTATTGATTGTGGTGTTGTTGACAAACACATTTGCGAATTGGAGCGGAGTCCCGGTAGAGCTGTCCCGGACTTGGCCGGAAACTGTAATTCTCTGAGCACTGCTTTGCACCACGCAGCAGAAAAAAAACAAAAGGAAGAGGATAAGATGGGGGATTAGAGAAATCGAGAATATACTTTGAACTGGGCTTGCTTTTTCAGGGGTAATAAAAATCAGGCGATACCCCATAGCTAAGGTTTTCGAATTAAGAGTGAAACCGAATTACGGATTTATTAATCATCCAAAAAATACCCTATATAGGGTATTTTTTGATGTTTTTTTGAAGGAAAAACGTTATAAATTCTACTTCTGGGGGAATTCTGTTCCAATAACAACTTGTTTTTTCCTCCAAGTGTAGAAAAGTGATTGACCAGTTTTTTCACGAAATGTGTCGAGAGAAATTACTCTTTTCTATTCTTTCGAATTTGTATCTCGCTGTTTAGTTTTTATTTCAAGGAAAGGAATAGATTTTGTCAAATGCCAATTAGAAATTGAAAAGGCTGATAGGGTATTATTGATATCGAAAGATTTCTGGATTATACCCGTCCAAACCAAGCTATGACTGAGCTTATTGAGGTAATTGTTTTAAAAAAAGCCTCAACTCACATTCCCTCAACCGTACCTCCTTCGGGAAAGAGATTTTAAGCTAAATACGGAGAGTAAAAGCCCCTGCCCATCTTTATCTCCGTTCCGGCTAGCGCCGAAGACTCCGATTTTGATGGAAAGGGCTTTATCAATGGACAAAAGAAATCAATTAAATTTCAAAAAATTATAATGTATTATATATTGTACATTAAATCTTATATTTGTATGAAATATTAAACATTATGAATCGAATTAACTTTCCGATTTTCCCCAAATTGAAAATAATACTGTCTGAAATGGGGGAAAATATTAAGCTCGCCAGACTTCGGAGAAAGTTAAGCAGTGAACAGGTG
>JAKFBV010000094.1:0-7759 GCA_036677005.1 Pedobacter sp. | reverse complement strand
ACATTCTTGCTGTTAGGTCTTTTAGGGTCTTTATTCGTTTTGGTTTCCTTCTTTCTTGTTTAATCTCCAAATAGCTCTTTTGAATTACAAATTCAGATAATAGTCGAGCGTAGTCTGGAGACTACGCTCAGGCAACCGCCCATTCTACTCCCAACCTTAGATTTATCCATTGAACTATTCCAAGTTTTTGGAGTATTCAAAAAATCAGTAAATTCTTTTGGTTAAGAGGGAAACAAGCGACTCATCTACACCCAGGAATAAGATTCATCCCTCTGCTCGAAGCTTGCTTCAACTCTGAACCCAAGGCCTGTATAAGAGCTTGTCATCGTTAAGGTTATTAGGTTCCGGTTCAGATTCTTAACCTCCAGTTTTATTGTCCATTTTAAAATTACAAAACATCATGGTATTTAAAAACTTCATCGGAATTGACATCAGCAAAGACACTCTTGACCTTGCATTAGCCACTAAGGATGGTGAATTGATTGAATTGAATCTTAAGAATGACCGTCAGATTATTGATAGAGCTTTAAATAAGTTGAGAAAGGAAAGTCAAATAGAATGGGGAAAGACGCTGATTTGTGCAGAACATACTGGACATTTTGGAAACAAGTTAATTGATGTAGTAGTCAAAATTGGACTCAATTTATGGATGGAGTCTGCTTTCAAAATCATTCATTCCCAGGGTCTAATAAGAGGAAAAAATGATCGAACAGATGCCCTCCGAATTATGGAGTATGCTAGGAGGTTTCAGGATAAAGTAACGCTGCTAACTCCTACACCAAAAAGTATCGAGCTATTAAAACGTCTTTCGGCTGAAAGAGACCTGATTGTTAGGGATTTGGCAAAATTCAAATCGCAGTTAAAACAAGAGGCAGGTTTCTTTGAAAAAGAATACTTCTCGGAGAAAAAGAAAAGGATCGAAAAACTTATGAAAGCCAATGAAAAAGTTCTGAAAGAGGTTGAGTATCAAATTGATCAAATTTTAACTTCAGATCCTGAGCTAAAGAAAAATCTGGATCGAATTACAGCCATCGAAGGAATTGGAAGACAAACAGCAGTAGCTACTCCGGTAGCAACTGAAAACTTTACCAAATTCACTGATTCCAAAAAGTTCGCTTGTCATTCTGGATGCGCTCCATTCTGATATGAATCAGGAACTAGTCGAAGATCAGCTCATAGAGTCTCCCATAAGGCTGACAAAAACCTCAAACGGATCTTTCATATGGCAGTATCAACATTGAACCAAAAAGGAGAGCTAAGACAATACTACGACAGAAAAGTAGCCAAAGGAAAAAATAAAATGTCAGTAATCAATGCAATAAGAGCCAAACTCATTGCGAGAATTTTTGCCGTCATCAATCAAGATCGAGAATATCAAAAAAACCATATCCATTCAGGGGGGGTATGCTGACCATGGAAATTTTGGTAATGCAGTTGAATCGCCAGAACTGATCCCTTTGTGAATATTGATAGTGGTAAATAGGTGCGATAGTCAACGACAAGATTTCTAAAACGAAAGCCATTTTCTCCCCAATCGACAAAATGCTAGTAGGAAAATTCCAAAGACCTTCACTTCAGTGGGAAAAAAATATTGTTCCTAGTATCACTTCTATAGACCGGTTCAATCTGCGTAACTAAATTATCTTCCGTAACGGAAATTAGGGAAATGCCTTCAAAATCAACTTTTAGCTGACTATCATGCCGAATTTCATATTATTATCCCAGAAAATATCATCAGTTAAGCGGCGCGAAATCATTCCTTGCCTTAAAAACAGATTGTGTGAAAACCGGTTTTGATTTTACTTGTCACGTTGTTCAACAATACCGTAATAGACTGAAATGTTATTTTTTGTCTTTGTGATATTATTAATAAAATACCGTCGGTCTTTGTAAAAAAATTAAGATTTCACCCTTTCAGACCAAGAGCTACCAAATGCAAAAAATAGTCGGCATGATAGTAGAAATTCTTGAATACCCAGTTAAAATACCAAATAGATGTTAAGGGAAGATTTTATCTTCCTATTATCAGAAAGTTACCACACTTTTGTTGACCTATTGCCATTTATAGGTTCTTGGAAACTCATTCCTCCTCTTCTTCGGAGTCCTCTTTGACAATTGGGATAATAATTAGATTTTCTTTAAACTTATTCCCATTTCTTTTCATCATTTCCTCCCAGGAAGGGGCATCATTTTCAAAATCATATCTATACACTTTCTTGCCGTTATAAAAAACGTCGAAATATTCAAGGTTATTAAAGTTGCTGGTAGGGTCTACATTCGGACTCCATTGATAGCTTAAAGTATCAATATCCCCATTTCCAAAATCAAGAAATCTATCGCCTTTTTGCCCTACTCCAATTACACTGAAGCCATTTTTTTCGGTATAGAAAAGTGAATCTGAAGTTACTAAGGTGCAAAACGGTTCGCTTCGAAATGTACATAATTTCAAATCTGAAATTTTATAGTTGCCGTTTTCGGTAAAATAATCCTTTCCCTCATATGTTTCTAGTCTGATAAAATGACTCCATAATGGAGGTTCGCCAGGTGATTCTTGAGATTGACAGGAAAAAGAAAACAAAGCACTTATCAAAATTAATAGGGAATTTCTCATTGTATTATAAGTTTAGCGTTACGGATTTTTCCATCCAAAACATAGTTTACGATATAAACTCCTGACCTAAGAGTGCTGACATCAATTGGTTCTGATGATCTCCAGCATTCCAGAAACATCACAGGAATAGCATCAGTACTATTCATAATCGTCACATTTAAGATGTCAGTATCGGCCGTTTCTGGGATTCTAAAATTCACCTGACTAGAAATTACAGGATTGGGATAAAATACGACATCTTCACTCGTAGACATTCTTGCAATAGGTCCCCCTCCTCCATCACCGGAGACTGTAATATATATACTGGCATTGGCTGGAATGCCGCAAAGGCCAGGTGTTGAGACATTCAGATAAAACGAGGGAGCGCCACTACTGGCACTAACGGTTACCAAATGTGAATATTGCCCGGAACATATAGTAATTCCAGAACCTGACGGAGCAGAAGTATACCAATAATAGCTTAGACCAGGGAGATTATCCACAAAAAATGATCTACAATATCCATCATCAGCAATGGTTGAGGGTCCTGTGATGTTCATTTGTGAATCATTGAAAGTAACCTTTTTTGGTGCTATAGAGCCTGTACTACCGGCAGGAAAAGCATTAACATAAATATAGTGATCACCTGGATCCCAATTGGGAACGGTTACGGTAACCGAACTGCTTCCCTGCCCCGAAAGAGTCCAGCCATCTGGAACTTGCCATCGGTAGGAATTTACCCCACTAATCGTGGGTGCAGTAAAAGTATAGGTGGAATTAGGACAAAGTAAGGATGGTCCAGAAATGGTATGGTTTGCCGAAGTAGACTTGAAATTAAATCTAGATGTTTGTAACTCATAAAACATCGCTGCTGTTTGACTATAGCTAAATTTCACTCTACATTCTTTTCTTTCTGCATATGACATTACATTTTTTGGATCAGTTACCCAAGTCTCTCCCCAATTGTCCGTTGGATAATCATGATTACTTATCACCAAATTACAGCTGGAATTTACTACATTTGTATTTCCTCTCCCAAGATTTGGATCAGCTGGTGTGTCGCAAAATCCATCTCCATTGGTTTCACATTTTTTTGCATTGTTATAATTTAAGCAACCAACCCCCTGTAAGATATACCTACTGACAGGTTCCTGTCCACAATTATCTAAGGTAGCGTTGTAAGTATCACTAGTTCCATGCGTATGCTTTAGGCTAAAATTATGTCCAAATTCATGAACCAATGTTGTTTTATTACTTTGATTTAATGAAACATAAAGTCTCCTACCAGGTATTGTAGCTCTACCTGCGGAAGGAGCGTTTCTAACTAAATGTACATTTAATGCATTGGAATCAAAATTATCAAGGAATAAACTGTTTTCTTCGGATTCAGAAAGATCGAAATAGGGGGAATTGCCATAAATCGTAATTGATTTGATATAAAACTCAATGGATCCTACATGGGTTCTGAAAGTTTTGAAATTTTCCTCGAAATATTCGTAAATCTGTTGATTGGTAAAGGCGGGCTCACCCGAACTGTTTGCATAATTATAAATTCTGACGGGAAGGTAATACACGGTGCCAGTTCCCGGGAAAACCTCGGTACGGGAATTTTCAGAGTTCTTATCCTTTCCTTTACCTACATCCGCTGGCTTCCTTAAATCTTTCAATTCAAGGCTTTTTCCTTTATAGTACCCTCTTGAATCCAAACTCTCAAAATAATCATCAGGAAGAAAAATCCCGTGTTCTTTTAGTACCCCCAATAAAAATCGATTGTTCCCAACATAGGGCCTTTTATAACCAGGTTCGTCTGTATCAATAACAGAACAATTCGAATCTTGCCCATGGGATTCCAAAATCAGAAAAAAAAGAAGTGAAAATAAAAATATTCTTTTCATTATACAATAAATTAAGTTTAAGAATAAGACGAGCTATTTTTTAGAGGAGGAATGACAAAGTATTTTCCATATACAATTTCAACTTTTACCTAGTTTCGAAAACTACTTCATGTAATCAAATTTTTAATAAAAAGGCAGTAAAGAATCATTGTAAGAATACTAAAAGAAATTATTATTATAAAGGTTAAAGATCAAAACTTGACAATTATCATTATTTAAAACCATAATTTATTGAGACCATTTAGAAACTTCATTCTTTGATTTTAATGACCTAAGTATAATAATTAAATTATATAATTCATTTCTTGATCTAATTCTTTGCAACAGTTCCAGGTATGTTAAATCCTTAGGAGAAGAAGCAAATTATTTTGATGGCGGAACCAATCTACTTATATGATGGAAACTATAAGGAATTCCAAAACTTTTTGAGCTACTTTAAAATTTTCAATAAATATTTTCTTTATTAAATTGAAGTATTATATAGTACCATTATATCTATTTAAAAATAGAAAAATTCTAATCAATTCATTTGATAAGGTAGATTCCCTTCAGAAAAGAGCTCAAGACTCATATTAACTTCTTCCTCCTTAAAAACCTCATTAATAATTCTTAATAAAAGGTAACCACCAAACCTAATCCTAGTTCCTAAATCAATTACAAAATAAGTTACCGCTCCACCACTTATAAGATTTACTCTTTCACTTTCTGACACTAAAATTGACTTTAATGATTCAATCTTACTATTACTCATATGTATTGTAGGAATATATAAAGCAAGTCCAAATTGTATATCTTGTTCAGAACTGCATAGTTCTGGAAAATGTGACCTATGCATTATTTGCATTAATTGAACATCATTAAAGTTTATATTTAATAAAAAATCATTATTTATTCTTTTAATATTATATTCAAACACAATATGTCTAATTGTATCTCTCAACTTAACATTGAATGGTAAATCTTTATATTCTCTGGATTTCAATCCCTTTTTTTCATAAACTTGCCTCCTAATCAAATTCATGATGAAAAAAGATATAAAACCAAAAACAATCCCTAATACAAATTCCATTATTTTATATTCCATTGACCTGCTATTGCTATAATTTGTTTTATTTTTTCCCAAGTGGAAATTGGTCCAGTAGTATTTGGAACATTAGAAACAGTCTGCTCAAAAGCTTTTTCTAAATTAGAAACTTTTGTTGTTGTATTTAATGAAGGACCTTGGAGGCCAAATCTTTTTAAAGCTTCCTTTGAAACTATTCGTCCATTAATTGCCCATTTCCATATACCACCTTCTTTTATTAATAATTTAGAAATTTTGAGGATTCTAGTTGGAGAAACATCTGGTCCAGTCCCCCCAATTGGCGCAGGACCCAAAGGGTTCCCCTGCATGTTATACTTAACTCCATTGGAAATCCCTCCGTTCAAAAAGAAGTCAACTTGGTCCCAAAAGCCAGTATAAGGATCTCTATTATTAGAAATGATTAATAAACTATTATTATAATTTGAAAGAGAATTTTGATCCTTTGGAGCCTCAACCGTAAACTCAGGTAGGTTCATGCATCCTCTACAATCATTTCCAGGAGAACTTTCCTCCCCATTGACTACACTCTTCAGTAATCGGTCCTCTGGTTCGGTATTAGCGGTCATTGCTGGTACCCCCTGTATCGAATAAGCCTCCATTCCATCTGGATCAATAAACCGAAGCGGATTGTTCAGGGCATAGTTGTAGGGACTCTGCCTTCTAGCTTTCTCCGCCAGAGGATCAGGGACAAACCAGCGACCAATTGCCGGAATATAGAGCCTGGCTCCATAGTCATACATGATTACCCCGAGTCCACTGGTGAGCTCTTTGCCGTTGTATAAATACGGATTTATTTTGATCCCACCATACTGGTATCCTAGCCCGGACAGTTCCACTCCCCAGGGATCATAATGTGTTTCTTGAACTATGAGTGGACCGGTACTAAGGATTCGGAACTGATCAAACCACACGTTTTCAGATGTTTCGTTTACCAGGTACGTTTCAATATATCCGTCTTTTTTAATGGCAATCTTTTCGATCAGTTCCTCGTGTTTGTTTCTTGCATTTTTACTCAGCACGACCTTGCCTACCTCATATCGATTGCTATCCGCATCATAAAGCGCATAGCCCATATAGGCTTCCGGGGCTGGCTTTTGCTGAAGTTCTCCGATCACCAGCGCAATCACATTGGCGATGGCAATTTCATTTACTCCTCCTGCTTGTAGGTTTTGACCATATTCCGTGAGCTGTTGAACCAGTTTCTTATCTATCCCCGTATGGGCAAAAGCTGCTGGGCTGAGCTTCATTTTCTTAGGATCTACATACTTCCCGAAAACGCCGATCTCCACACTGTCACCTTCTTGCACTTCCTGTGACCTGGCTGGACCGAGAATTCGTCCCCGATCGGCATTGAGCCAGGCGGTGGCATAGCCTCCGGGGGTTTTATTATGCTCTGCCGCTCCCTGTCTGGATTCTTTGATGTTTTTAAACAGTTCCTCTTCTTCTTCCGCCTTTTCGGGTTCCATCGTGGCGATGCGCAATGCGGAGACTGGAGCACGGACAACCTGTCTTACGTTGCCCAGATGATCTTTGATAAAGAACTCGTATTGGAAGGCAGAATTTTCAAATGTGGCCCTTCCTTCTTCGTGATTAATATAGGAGATGTTATTGTTTTCAAACACAAACTCACCGATATAGTCCATCGTCAAAACATTGGTTCCCACCGTATTCACCTGCCGTACCTTTACTCCTTCGGCATTGTACCAATAGTCTAATCTGCGTCCGGTACCGCTGAAGACGATAGAAGTCGGTAAATTGAGGTGATTATAACTGATCACGACACTGTATTGATCAGAATTACCCATCAAATTACCGTTGGCATCGTAGTTATACGTACTGGTTCCCAGGTTTTTATAATCCTTTGCCAGGTAGGTTGGTGAGGTTTGGTAGTCATACACGTAGGTCAGCTTGTTGCTGTGTGTAGCATAAGAGTAAGCCAAATTATCCACCAATGCCCAAATACTCGCCGTCTGTTGATTTACCCGCTGAAGGGTGGTGATATTTCCATTGGCATCGTAGTTGACATAGCCTATGTTGTATCTGCCGTCTTGGCCACTAGTACCAGGGACAGTGTATAAGGCATCTTTTATCCGGTTATTAGGATCGTAGAAGTAATTGTATACTCTTTTTGTATCGTCCTGGCCTCTCCAATCCACCTTTGAAATGTTTCCATTGTATTGAGGGGATGTT
>JAKFBV010000093.1:0-54522 GCA_036677005.1 Pedobacter sp. | reverse complement strand
CGCTTTCACGCCATTTCTGTATTTCAACTTCCATTTGTTCTCGTTGATTCATCGCTTTCTATTTTAAGCCAAAGAAAGAGAACTACATCGTAGATTGCAATATGGGGTTACTCGGGCGGTTACCTTAAATCTATGTAATATTTTAGTTTGATTAATAATGAAATACCTACTGGCATAATTATTCGTTATCTTGAACATTGAATTATATCATTTAAAGCATATTATGAATTTCGTTAGTAGAATTATATATACAGTGGCTGTTCTTGCCTTACCTGTTATATCAGTTGCCCAGAGCAGCGAAGATGAATCGCCCAGGGAAAACTGGCAGAATCTGGACCTTAAAACAGATGGGGTTTTTGGAATTAGCACTGAAAAGGCCTATATGGAACTTTTAAAAGGAAAAAGATCCAATCCTGTAATTGTGGCTGTAATAGATGGTGGCATTGACGACAAACATGAGGACCTGAAGAAAGTGATGTGGCTTAATTCGAAGGAGATTCCCGGAAATGGAATTGATGACGATAAGAACGGATACATTGATGATATTCATGGCTGGAACTTTATCGGTTCAGCAAAAGCAAATATCCATTATGACAATATGGAAGTGATCCGTCTGATCGCTAAACTTCAGCCTAAATATGCATCTGCATTGAATTCCACTCCATTTAATGAAAAGGAAAGAAAGGAATTTCAGTTGTACCAAAAGTTAGTGACTGATTATATGGATAAATTGCAATCCGCTCAAATGGGTCTCCAGAATACCAGCATGATAAAGAAGTATCTGGATGCAATTTTAGCTAAAATGAACCTGGAGAATCCCTCGCTTGATGACTTCAATGCTTATAAGCCAGCAAATGATGTTGAATCACAGGTTGTTAAATTCATAAAACCGGAACTTAAAAAGCGTGATTTTAAGAAATTCTATAAAGAGCTTGAAGATGGTATCAAGTATTATGATACCCAGGTTAAATACCATTTAAATATGGATTTTGATCCCAGAACAGATTCTGTGGGTGATAACTATTTGAATAGTAATGACCGCAATTATGGAAATAACAATATTACGGGTCCTGATGCAGAACATGGTACTCATGTGGCGGGCATAGTAGCTGCCATACGTAACAATGATCTTGGTATTAAGGGTGTTGCTGATAACGTAAAGATCATGGCGATCCGGGCTGTCCCGGATGGTGATGAACGCGATAAGGACGTCGCCAGTTCCATCCGCTATGCTGTGGACAATGGGGCGAAAATTATTAATATGAGCTTTGGAAAAGCTTATCCATGGGATAAAAAGGTTGTGGATGAAGCAGTTAAATATGCTGTTTCCAGAGGCGTTCTCCTGGTTCATGCTGCCGGAAACGATGGGAAAAATACCGAGAAAGAAGAAAGTTATCCTAACCGCTTATTTAGCGATAGTACAGGTGTAACCATGGGTACAGCGGCCGGATGGATCGAAGTGGGCGCTACAGGATGGAAAAATGATGAAGAACTGCTGGCAAGTTTCTCAAATTATGGAGGGAAAACCGTCGATGTTTTTGCACCCGGAGTTAAAATTAATTCGGCCTTCCCTGGTTCAACTTATAAGGAAAATGATGGTACGAGTATGGCATCCCCGGTGGTTGCCGGTTTAGCTGCGATGATCTGGTCTTACTATCCCCAATTTACAGCTGTACAAGTGAAGGATATCATTATGAATTCGGTAACTAAAGTAGAGCAGAAAGTAAAGATCAAGGAGGATGGCTCTAATAAAAAGGTGCTTTTAAGCGATATTTCAGTTACAGGAGGAGTAGTGAATGCTTATAATGCCATGTTATTGGCTGAAAAAACAAATTCTACAGCAAGGGTTAAGTCCAAATAAAGTATCCTTCCAAAATAAATGCACCGTTTTCGCGGTGCATTTATTTTTTAGATCTTATAGCCGGAATTTTTCAGAATGTCAATCCGCTCTTCAGCGTCAGATAGTGTCCTTCCTTAGAGAAGCCGTATCCGCCGGATACCAGTATCTTATTATAGATGTTCAGCCATACCCCGGGACCATATCCTTTATGCCATTTACTGCTGTCAGGGAGATCGGAATATACTCGTCCTGAATCGAAAAAGCCGAATAATCCCATATCCCCTGTAAAGATATAGTTTCGGAAATGGGTGACTTTAAACCGTATCTCGGTGTTTTGATACAGATATGACCTCCCTGAAAAACGGTTATTACGGAAGCCCCTTAAATTAGTATTACCGCCCAGTGAATTAGCCTGGAAGAACTTATAATCACCTATATTAACTGCCCCGCCCAATCGTAAAGCCACGGTTACCGGAAAATTAAAATTAGGGGTAGCATAGAATGAAAGATCAGACCTTAATTGCAGGTAACGGTTCTTAGTGTTTTTAAATTCATTGAAAAAATTGATTTCGTTTTTCCAGCGAACACCGGAAGTTGGAAACAATTTATCATTTACAAAATCGATGTTAGCATATGAACGTATTGTTCCATAACGTGAAGGCCCTTCAATGTCATCTCTGTCAGGGAAAGAGAGTGTGCTGACATAGCGGTCGGCAGGCTTTTCAACCCTGTAAAATTCGTAACCCGGACCAATTCCCACACTGAATACCTTGGTAAACCGGTATTGAAGAAAGGCAGACAAGCTTAGGTTTTTGGTCCTGACCCGGTAGTAATCAATGTTATCATCAATATTTAATGTGGAATTGCCCTCACCATAATAGTTAAAAGTATATTTCGGCGCATTCAGATGTGCCTTTAATACGACATCCACATTTCTTGCAAACAAGGAATAGAAATTTGCGTCATAACGGATGATATATGCTCCGCTTTTGGGGGCGTAATTTCCAATCAGACTCTGATCATAGCTATATGGGAATTTTCTGAACCCATAATGTCTCATGCCATATCCTCCTCCAAAGAAAAGTCCATCCTCAGCATTATAATCAAATGAAGGCTTAATGCCATTCTTATCGTAGGTAAATGCGTTTTCACTATAGTCATTAACATAGGTTTGGTCAGACAGGCGTAAAGCAGTATTTGGACCGGTTATTATGTTATTATTCTCAGTATTCAGATCATATATAAATGTTCTGCCTTTTCTGGCATTATCAATAAATGCGTCTCTTTTTTCTCCGCCTACCAGACGTATTTTTATTCCCATGTTCTGATTTGAACCTTCTATTAAGATACTGTCGCGACCATCCAGGGCAAACAGATTTAGCTCTTTGGTTTCTGAATTCTGGAAGTTTCTGTAATATAAAGGCCTAGTAACCTGATTGTTAGAGTCGATCTTATGAATAGTAAGCCTGGTTGTGGTTTCAAATCGTTCAATTTTAAAGAATTCTTTTTTATTTGAACCGATCACAGTAACTTCCTTTGCCAATACCTTATAATATTCGTTCGCAACATCGAGCAGTTGCCCGCGTCTGGATTTAAGCTTGGATATTATTTCTGCACCGGCTTCTTTAAAGACCTCTGCAGGCATCCTGCCAACGGCTGTTTCTATGATTTTGTCGCTCAGGTCTGCCTGCATCTGTGCAGCAATTCTTTGCCAGTCATCCTCTGATAATTCATTGAGCAGATTTCTGTCGAGGTTTCTGGCTGCAATGGAAAGTTCAGCCGGATCCCCGATTTTCATTTCAAATGATTGAATATCAGGTAATACCTTTGAGATCAGGCTGGGAATCAGCCCGTCAAACTTGGTAAAGGCCTGGTCGCGATCTCTTGGAATCGGACGGTAAATAACACCCTTCTCTTTTTTAAATTCACCCCATCTCCATTGATCTTCATGTCTGTCCCAATCGCCGATCAGAATATCAAAAAGTCTTGATTTCAGAAACATGACCTGATCAACTTCATTATCATTATCCTCCCGCAGTTTTTCATACATCTTAGGTGTACCTACTGCGTTTTTTGCATTCCCGAATGAAATGAAATCAGACAGGTCTTCATCAGGCCTTGCCTCTATAATGCCCAATTTGCCTCCCACCTGCTGTATGTATGGCCCGAGTAAGGTGGAATAGGGCATATAAACCAGCTCGGGGTTAGTATGATAGATCCCGATTGCCTTTGCCATATCAGGTATCATTAAGGCGCCGTAAGGATGGGCTGATGAGATCTGATCCTGTATCAGGTCTTCAGCAAATGTTTTAAGAAATCCTTCAGGCAATAAGGCTGCAGGATTTTTAGCCACTGTACGAAACTGATATATATTTTTGTCTTTCCCCTGGAGCTGGAGACTGGTGGTTTGCTTACCTCCACCCAGCTTGATCGGGGTCAGTCCTCCGCCGAATGTATTCAGGTCAAGGTATTTTACATTAATCGGAATTCCCCAGGTATCACGGTAATGTTCTCCAAACAGGGATCTTTTAAATGATCCTGCGTTAAAAGTATCGCCTGCAACTATTGTTTTGATGCTGTCAGCATAACTGATTATTTTTTCCTCAGGACTCTTGTCATCAGCTTTTGCTGGTATGGCATAAAGCGGGGTTCTGTACATGATCTTCCCTGTGGATCCGTCACCGACAGGTTCCCAGAATTCGAGCCAGCACTGACCGTTATTGTAGTAGTTTATGCGTGCAAATCCTTTCATACCGCCCCCACCGTAAGAGAATAAGGCCTCATTACCTTTGATTAAGGACGATGATTTTGAACCGGCGCCGCTAATGATATGATTAATATCCTTATACTTATTAAACTGTAAAGCATGTTCATGTCCGCTGGCAATGACTATATTTTGCTCCTCTTCCAGAATCGATAAAAGTCCCCTCTTTAATTGCTGATAATCTTTGTTTGACAGGTCCTGCCTGGATACCCCATACTGCCGCATCAGGGGATAAACAGCGCCAATAACAGGCAGTGGAATATAATAATTATCTCTGATAAGGGTTAATGGGAACAGGTAGTCTTTCAGGGTATAATATCCTCCATGCCGCCCATTGCTGAACAGCGGATGATGTTGTGCCAGAATGATATGCTTTCCTTTATTGCGGAGGATAATATCCTGAATTTGCTGTATGACCTCCAGCCTGCTTGATGTAGTGCAGTCATAATCCGGGGCGATCGATTTTTCATGCTTAGTCAGCCACCATTCCGAATCAATTGCAATAACTACCAGATCTTTGTTTAACTGGATCTCTACCGGCCCTCCGCAGCCATTGCTTGGCATCAGTACATCACCCGAATTCAGGTATTGTTCAATATACGCCTCCTGTCTGTTTATTGCTGCAAGGCCTCCTGCACGGCTTTCATTCCAGTCGTGGTTTCCCGGCACAAATATTTTACGCCCGCGGAAGTCCTTCACGACATCCATCTGTGCTTTGATCCTGCGTTCTTTCTCTTCACGATCAGGAGCATCTGATTCAGGCATCCCTGTTTCATAAATATTATCACCGAGAAAGATCACTAAATCTTCGGGATGAGAATTATTTACAATACCTGTATCAGTTACATATTGGACCCGGGTAGTGTCTTTATTGAATATCTGTGTTTGCAGGAGCTTTAAAACCGGCTCCTGCTTGTCCTTTTCAGGGATTCCCCCATCCCCGATAAGGAAAACAGAATATTTAAGTTTTAAAGTATCCGGGCTATTCGCGGTTTCCCAGCCTATCTGTGTCTTATCATAAAATGGTTTTAAACTGGTACATCCATTCAGAAGAATAGCGCTTACCAGAAAAATGATAAGAATGGAATAGTTAGTTTTCATGTATCAGTTCGATGATATTGCCAATGCCTGCTTTCTTTCCTTCATTGGAAATATACAGCTTACCGTTTGGAGAAAATGCGATCCCTTCCGGTTGTTTATATTCAGGCCCTGAGAACTGGATAAGCTTTCTTAAAGTTCCTTCAGGAGTTAAAATTAGTATTAATCCGTTTATATCTGAGAGTACATATGTTTCACCCGTTTTCTCATTAATTGTCAGTGCAGAGGTGCGGAACACCTTGTTCATATTTTGATTTCCAATGGCTTTAAGAAACTTCTTAGAGCTTTCTTCAAGGGCATCTCCCTCAAATTGGGATTCTATCTGAGCGAGCCGGATCGTATAAAGCGGTGCAGATTGAAAGATCATTGTATTCAGGTCAAAAGCATAGATCTGTTTGCTTTCTTTATCTTTATTCAGGCCGTGTTCCTTCGGAGCGATGAGCAAGCGGTTCTTTTTAGGATCATAGGCCAGTCCTTCAATATCATTTTTTGCCGTAAAGGGTGTTTTGAATGAGTTGACCACAGGTTTTGACGATTCGAAATCTTTGATCTGGAAGATCAGTCCTTTATTGCTTATAACATACATATCCTTTCCTGCCCTGACCAGATCCTCAAAATCATTGGTATCTGCAAAAGATTGCTTTTTTATGATTCTGTTCTGAAATAAATTATAATAGTAAAGAATTCCCTCTTCATCCTGTATGGCAACCAATACAGAATCGTTTAGAAATGTGATCCCTGAAATTTCATTTAATTCTTCGGGCAGATCATGTACAGTATTTTCTTTAGGAGCTATAACTTTTTCATTAGATTTATTAGCTCTATTGGCAGGATTTTTAAGTGGGTTATTACATGAAGTGAGGGCTATTGCTATTAAAAGGATAAAAATTCTCAACATATTATAATAAATTATATATTGATTATTTGCTATAATCATACCAAACTGAGTGGTAAATAATTTTATTAAGGTATGATGGCATAGTTTTTACTTATAGGAATAAGAATTAACACGATTTCTATGAAAAACAATACTATTGTTAAAGACGCTGAGGAGTATGTGTTCAACCTGTTCAAGGAAAAGCTGCCGGCTGGCTATATTTATCATAATTTTAACCATACCTCTGAAACCGTAAAAGCATGTAAGAAACTATCGAAATCTTACAACCTAACAAGCCGTGATTATGAGGTTTTGATGCTGGCAGCCTGGTTTCATG
This sequence comes from Pedobacter sp., assembly GCA_036677005.1. Taxonomy (GTDB): domain Bacteria; phylum Bacteroidota; class Bacteroidia; order Sphingobacteriales; family Sphingobacteriaceae; genus Daejeonella. Next base: position 47,606 of record JAKFBV010000093.1, on the reverse strand, counting down.
ATACCGGATATATTACAATGTATCAGGGCCATGAGGAGGAGAGTGTCAAATTCATGAAAGCATATCTGGAAGGAAACTATCCGGATGATGAAATCCGTGAAATAGAATCCCTGATCCTATCAACAAAATTCCAAACTGTTCCGGATGGTTCCATGCAGGAAATCCTTCACGATGCTGATTATATCAGTATGGGAAGTAAAAACTTTAACCATCGCGCCGACCTTTTGCGGATCGAGTGGGAACGTATTCAGAATAAACATTATTCGGAAGAAGAATGGGCTCAGATACAGCTTCAGTTTCTGCTAGATACTAGTTTCAAAACAGAGGATGCAGTTTTGAAATTTAATGAACGAAGGGAAGATAATATCATAAAACAGCGTAATATAATAGAAGACCGTAAATTAAAAGAAAGCAGGGAAGAGGAAAAAAATAAAAGCAAACCGGTAAAAGAAGGACGAGGAATTGAAACCCTCTACCGTTCCGTTTATGCTTATCATATCAATCTGACCTCCATTGCAGATAATAAGGCCAATATGATGATCAGTATCAATACGATCATAATATCCATTGTAATAACCTTATTTGGTACCGGATTTACTTTTTCAAGCCAGGATGAGTTCAGCAGTGTCCGTTTTGTGTTTCCGATGACATTTTTGCTCTTAACCAGTTTACTCGCCGTGGTATTTGCCATTTTATCAGCAAGGCCAAATGTGACCACTAAAGAAAAATATGAATTGAGCAATAAGAACAGCAGCATTCTCTTCTTTGGAAATTTTGCGCAATTGCAATTGAAGGAATTTGTTGACCGGATAGAAGAACTGAAGGAAGAGAAGAATGAATTATATAACAGTATGTCTGTAGATATCTATTATTTAGGCAGTGTACTGGTCAAGAAATACAATTATCTGAGCTGGTCATATAATATATTTATGTTTGGGATGGTTATTTGTGCGGTAGGTTTTGTTATAATTATGTTGTTTTCTTATTAGACCTTAAGGCCGGAGAAAGTTTGACATCCACCATGAATTCCATTTCATCGAGCGAGATATAGCGGTATCCGACTTCGCCCAGGTATTCATAAGTTTCCATTCCAGTCCGTAGCTTCTCCCAATGAAACCATTGTTCAAGATTTTGCCTGTCCTTTATTTTGGACAGGTATTTTTCAGTTAATAATATATAGTTGTAGTCTTCTATGCCATTTTTTAGCAATTTGTGGGCAATAATTACATCTGCTCCAAGCAATTTAATCCGGCCTTTTATATTAGCAGTGCTGATATGACCATAATGGATAATTATTTTCAATCCGAGCTGGCTGTCGGCCAGGTATAAATTATAATTCACAGGATCATTTTGTTCTATGGAACTGATAAAATCAGAAAATGTCTGGTAGATGTTCTTACATTGTTCGGCAACTTTCCCAACTGAAGGTAATCTGCCTTTTTTATAGAAAAATATAGCATCTCCCTCAATTTCCCCGATTTTCATTTTCAGGATATTGGAATCAATGAGTTTACGCAGTAAGGCCGGGATCAGGCTTTTCGTGAAATTTATATCTGCAGTAGAAATGAATTTTGTAAAACCTGTAATATCCGGCACACAAAAGAATGCTGGTTCAAGTCCGTTTTTGTCTTCCATATCAGGTTTTTCTCATGGGTATTATGCAATTAATATACCATTTTTTTGGTACTGGCAATTCCATTAAGATGCTTGTGAAAGAAAATTATTCAGAATGAAAATATCAGACAATTCTGTTTGAATAAATTAAAAAAACCTATCTTTTCTCTTGAATTATCTTACACCCGGTTAAATTTAATAGAAATATGGCTGTACCTGATATCTTTTCTAAAAAAGTAGCTGATGATCTTATTCAAAGGATCAATAATCTGTCGGATGAGTCGATGCCCTTATGGGGTAAAATGAGTGTTTCCCAAATGCTGGCACATTGTAATGTATCCTATGAAATGGTTTATGAGGATAAGCATCCTAAGCCAAATGGTTTGATGAGGATAATTCTGAAACTGTTGGTTAAGAATACTGTGGTGAATGAAAATCCTTATAAGAAAAGCAAGCCTACGGCACCTGCATTTATTATTAAAGGGGAAAAGGATTTTGAGGAAGAAAAAAGCCGCCTGACCGGATTTATTCAAAGAACCCAGGGACTTGGAAAGAAAGAATTTGATGGAAGGGAATCCCATTCTTTTGGAAAATTAAGCATTGAAGAGTGGAATAATATGTTTTACAAACACCTGGACCATCACCTGAGACAGTTCGGAAAATAAATAAGCATGAAAATAATCGCAGGGATTTTATCAAACTCGCTGGTCTGGCCGGTATTGGTATGACAGGAAATTCGGGCGGAGGAATCCTATGCGGAACTTAAAAAGCTTTGATCTTCCGGATTGTTACCGGGAGCCTGGCTCGAAAAATCTGCGGCTCGAACCAAGGGGAGCCGAGGGAGTGTGCTTAAAACCTTGTCTTATAAATTAGAAGTTTATGTGTTGAAATAGCATGCATAATTAAAATATTTATTATTTTTAAGGGATGTACCAATTCACTTTAAAGAAAGTATAATGGATACCGGCGACAATTTCACTTTATAATTATGAAAAAGCTTTTTTTAATTTTCGGATTTTTGTTCTGCGTTATTAACGCCCGTGCCGATAAAAGTATCACCATTTTATGCAGCCCGGCTGAGGCGACTATTTATAGGGTTGCTGCTGATAAGAAGGAATTGCCTTTGGGTACAGGCACAGCTGTTTTGAAGATCGATAAGGATGAACCAATTACTATTGTTATTCGTTTGGCGGGGTATAAGCCTGTTTCCAAAACATATGTTAATTCCAAAAGCACCAACTTACCTAAAGAAGACCGGATAGTTCTGGAAGATCGGCTTGTAAGGGTCAATGCTCAGCCTTTTGATGCTCATATCTATATTGACGGAGTTGATCAGACTGGCAGTACAGCCTGGGTTGAGGTTAAAAAGGATGCTGCAGTCACTGTTGAGGTGAAAAAGCCGGGATTTTATACAAAGAACAAAACCTACCAAAACAGGCAGGGAGTGGATATTCCGCCTATAGATGATTTTATTGTGCTCACTGACAGAGCGATGTTTGTGAAGACCGTACCATCAGATGTTCAGATTATTGTTAATGGTAAAAAAATTGGCGAAGGGAATTCGGAAGTAGTAATCCCCGTACAGAGCTGTGTTACAGTAGAATATGTTAAGGAGGGTTATGTTACAATAGAAAAACAATACTGTTCAAAGGACGGTCAGCCCTCTCCGCCAATTACTGAAAATATCTCCCTTAAAGACAGGCAGGTTTCTATCCGGACAACGCCGGAGGATGCTTCTATTAAAATAGATGGGCGTATTATGGGTTCAGGAGAATACAAAGTGAGGATTCCATTTAATCAATGTGTGGAGGTGATCGTAGAAAAATCAGGATTCGTCAGTTCGAAAAAAAATTACTGTAATGAAGATGGAGTCCAGCCTCCTCCTGTTTCTGAACATTTGATTCTGAAAATTGATGAGGCCTTTACCAGTTCCGTTCAGAGTGATCAGGCAAATTTGAACTTTACCATCGAAACGGGTAAGCCAGAAGAAGATGCATGGAAAATACTTAGCCAGATTACAATGAGCTATTTTGATAATATTGAGCTGGCTGATAAAGAAACCGGATACATAAGAACAAGCTGGAATACAAAAAACTTTCTTAACAATACAATTCGCACCAGAATTATTGTCAAGCAGGCCGATATTTCTCCTTTAAAGTACACCATTAAGCTGGTAAGCGAATATAGCGGAGAGCCTAAAACCAGCGTAAAGGAAGATGAATCCTTTTCCCCATGGGACAGGATCCTGAATACCTATAAAGATGTCATATCCGAATATCAGTCCAGACTGAAGTAGGAATTATCATTCCGGGCGTCCTGCTGAATAATTTCAATGTTGTCCGGGAAAATACTTTCTTTTCATTTTCGATTCAAGGAGTCCGAACTCTTCAGAAATAGTACCGGTTTTATGATTAAACGAAAGCGGTGGAAGCATCGTTCTTTCTTGAATTTTTGGTGCCTTTTGTTTCAAGAAAAGACACAAAGTATTAAATTATAAATAGTTATGAGCTTTCCGCCCTGGGCTGAGGAAGAAAGGTTATTAAAGGGGGCTGCCAGCGTGGCGTATTAAAAAATACAGGTATTATTAGCAGTATTTGGAGGCGTCATGCCATTGCAAGAATGAGCTTCAGGCTCCCGCCAGCGGTTCTGATCACTTAGATCCGGTCGCATTCAGAATAATTACCTTACCATCCATGGTGGCTGCAATAACGCGGTTCCGGCCAATCACATTCACCGTATTCACCATGGAGTTGTCAATCTTGTATGCCCAATTGATTTTTTGTGTGATGGGATCGATGGAATAAGCCACTCCGCTTTTCGTCCCAAAATATACGCTCCCATCTTTTTCAATCAGCATGGAAGGCACATGTTCATATCCAAACCCTGCGTTCATAGTCCAGGCAATTTCCGCCGAGGATTTCTGAGCCCGGAAAGCGACAATCTTATCATTCATGGTTTTACCATAAATAAATTTCTGGTCTGCAGAAATACCGATTGATTCCCTGATTGTTGCCGAATTGCTTCTCCAGAACTCGATTCCTGTCTGACTGTTTATCGCAGTAATGTACCTGTCGGGTGCAACGATATATATCACCCCGTCTGCTGCAACAGGGTTTACCATAGCCGGAGAAAAATTCCGTACGCCTTTACCATTGTTCCATTTCCACAACAGGGCTCCATCCTTTTGATTCAAGGCGTACAGGTTAGTGTCCCATGAGCCAAAAATCACCTTGCCTTCATAGATCAGGGGTTTGCTCACCACCGGGCCAGTCAGACCCTTAAATTCCCATACAGATCTGCCATTTCTAATGTCGATAGCTCTGAAGGTGTGATCACTTCCACCTACATAGGCAGTATTATTTTCGATACTGACTGCTCCCAATACAGAATGGCCGGTTTTGACCTTCCAAAGCAGCTTCCCCTTTTTAATATTCAAGGCATAAATATATCCATCCCCGGAACCGATAACCATCCGCTTGCCGCTCACAGCCGCTGATGAATAAATGCCTCCCCCCGTTTGGTATTTCCATTTCAACGAACCATTCTTTTCCGAGAGTGCTTCAATGGTTCCGGTACTGTTTCCATAAAGTACCAGACCCCTGGCATAGGCTGGTGTGGAGACCACATTTGCATCCGAATGAAAAGTCCACTCGGGCTTTACATTGCTGTACTTTCCGTTAATCGTAAAATCCGGACGCGGATAAGTTCCGGTTTCATAAGTTTTCATTCCCAATGACAGCGAACGCCATTTTTTTTCGCCCTCAATACCAGGTTTTCGTTCTGAAAAAATTGCTGAGTCGGCGCGCATTTCCACGATGTTATACCCTCCAACAGGGTTCTTCGCTCTTAAGTTTGATCGCCCGTGAGTGGCTGGAATACCTTCAAAATCGGCAGCTTTGTTGCTATGGTGATGTCCGGCAAGGGCAAATTGGGTATTGTATTTTTTAAGCCGGTCTGTAATTTCATACCAGTTGTCGAGTTCGGGGTTCAGCGGGTAGTGATTCAGGAATATAAGGGGTCGTTCTTTCGGAGTTTGAGCTAAAACTGAATCCAGCCACATCACCGCATCCCTGGGAATATGACCGTCTGACATCCGTACATAGGGGCCTGATGCGCATCCGATAAAACGATAACCTTTATGATCGAGAACAAATTTATCGTAACCGAACTCTCTGATAAAACTGACGCCGCCTGATTCTGACCAACCGGTATCATGGTTCCCCGGAAGAATATAAAATGGAATCTTCAGTTCTTTGTAAATGCTTTTTGCGGTTCTTATCTCCTCGTCAGTACCCATTTCCGTGATGTCTCCTGTGATGACCACGAAATCAAGATCCGTACGTTTATTTAGATCCGCAACTGTCCTCCTCAAATCCTCGGCCGGCACACCCGGATCGGTTGCGATATGAGTATCACTTAGAAAAGCAAATTTGAAAGTCTGGGCACTAAGGTTAAACGAGAAGTGTAATATTAAAACGCTAAGAAGAGTCTTCATGATTGGATATCAGGCTAAAAATAAGAGTCCGGCTTTCCGGTTAAATCCCATTTCTTATCCTGACTGAATGTTTGTCTGATTCAAATATAAGCTTTTCGAAGGTGAAGACCAGATCAAACGTTTATTTTACCCAAACCCATTCCTCTTGATATTGTCATTTTTAACTTGTAGTATTGATTTATGGGTCTAACAGAGAGTCATTTAACATATACCTTTAACACTAAACCTATGAAAATTAGAAAATTGGCAATTTCCTCTTTAGCTATCATTGCTCTTTCATTTATACTTATTCAATCAGTTTCGTCGCAAGGTAAATTTGATTTTTCAAAAAACGGTGAAATTCATGATCAGGTAATCGATTCATGGAATACCTACTATCGTGATTATTTTGCTTCAGAAATTAAGAAGAGGTTATTTCAGGATAATGATGTCTATCTTTTATATGACATTCAGAATGGAGGCTTGCAATCGTTTGTAGAGATGACCCGCAGATGCAAGGATACCCAGCAAATTGGCGAGATTGTCAATTTGCTAAGTCCCATCCTTACCGCATTAAAACCTATCCCAAATACTAACAATAGTACCGGATGGATCTGTTCCGGCGGGAATATATGTACAGCCTATGGTCTTCTTGGAAAGGAAGTTCCACTTTGCAGTCTGCAGTTTTTGGGCTTGTTAGGGGCGCTTTCCACTAGTATAACACAAAATATTCCCAATAAAAAACAATCGGTGGCAGAGAAGGAATTTCTTGCTAATACTTTCAATACCATCGCTATTCAGTTAAATCGCTGGTTTACGGCAGACTATTTCAAAGCTGTTAATAACAGGCTTAATATGACTCCTGCTGATATCAAAGATGCGAGTTCAAAATATTTTTTTTCAGACAGAGATCTTTGGCATTTGACAGTTCTTTCTGATTTGTCAGAATTACACAAATCCGGTATCCAGCCTGCAACAGAGGATGGGAAAAAAGCTTTTGAGGATTTGCAAAATAAGAAGGAGGGTATAAAAAAAATATTTGATTTATTCCTGGCCAGGTCTATCCTCACCAAATCTATTAAAGGAGAAAGGGCTGAAATAGATAAGGGATATTGGAAGAATTTTTATGATAACAGATATGCCAAGTATACAGGCTCTCAGAGTCCCGTCACTTGGGAAAAAGGTAGCGACGGAGAATGGAAAATGATTACACATGTTAAATTGGATAGTACTTATATCTCCAATGATGTATCATGGGATATCAGTCATTCAAGAAGATTGGTTCCGGCTTTTGAAACTTTTGTAAGAAACCGGAAAAATATTAAAGCGATTTGGGGCTATGACAATCCGGCTTTTGACCCAATTGCTCTTCGCAAAGCCTATGCCAACCAGATTGCTGAAAAAATATGGAATGGGGATGTTAATTATCCATTATTTTCCAATTTTTGGAGTGGGGATAATGGTTGGTATAGAGTAGCATACGTACACCAGACCGGAAGGAGATTCATTGGTTATCCCCCTCATGGACTGAGCTCATCTATCCCTTTAGGCGGTTATCCGGCTTGGGGGGCCTTTCATCCAACTCTAAAAATAATATTCCGGAATATTTTTGAATTGGCACAAACTAACGACTCTATGGCAAAGTCTTTTATTTCAGATTATTATCAAGGCTTATTAGTTAATGGTTCAAATAATACTTCAATAAAACCAATTCAAAGTCTTGCCTTTTTATCGGATTTAGTAGAATGAAATACAAGAGAAATTGCCCCATTAAATATAAACTTAAAAAAAAGATTACATGCCAGACTTCTACCGATAGTCACCATTTGGTAAGCATCCATTGTGACACTATCAAACAAAAAAACCCGCCTTATGCATTGTAAAGCGGGTTTTGTAGCGGGGATCAGTTCCGATTTTATCGGGAGAAAGCCATCTTGGCGGATATGAATCCTGTGCGACCAATATTTTAATAATAAAAAAAGCCACCCGAAGGTAGCTTTCCAGGTAGCCCGCACTGGACAAATCCCGAATTATTTTGTGGATCATTTGCGTGCATTAGCGTTCGTGGTTTGAATTCTTGCGCTGGGCAAATCGCGAAATTTTTCCGGTTACACTGATTCGACATACGTATTTGTCCGATCTCATTTTTTTCTTAATTTGCAGTAGAAATCCCAATCTATGAGCAAACGTCGAATTTTCATGTTCTGCCTGTTGGTAATGGCGGCGTTAATGTCCTTCGGCACACAGGCCCAGACCACCGTGTGGATCGTGCGTCACGCAGAGAAAGATCTGAAGAACCCTTCTGATCCGGATCCGGCGCTGTCGCTTGACGGGCAGGACCGGGCGAAGGATCTGGCCATTTTGCTCTTACCGCAACGGATACTTGCCGTTTATTCTACTCCGTTCAAACGTAGCAGGCAAACCGCAGAACCTACGGCTTATGGGCACGGTGTCACTGTTCAAACGTATGACCCAGCCGATCCTGCGGCTTTGGCGGCATCGGTGCTCCGGCAACATAAGGGAGGATCGGTAGTGATCGTTGCACATTCGAATACTGTCCTTGAACTTGTTGAGGCCTTCGGGATCAAACGCCCAATGCCGGCATTGAGTGAGGATCGTTATGATTATGTATTCAGTGTGAACGTTCAGGGTAATTCCATACAGTTGCTAACGACGCAATACGGAAAATTGCCTCGGGCCACCATGCCGAAGTAAGGCGAACGAAGGACTTCCCTTGCTGGCGAGAGCTCAATGTCATTAAGTTAAGGGGCAGGAGGTTCTGGCTTTCGCCAGAATGACAATGCATTTATTTAATAATGGAGGAGATCCTGACTTTCGTCAGGATCGTAATCCTTAACCTAATGACATTGGGCGAGAGCTTGCAGCTGGTGCCCTTAAATAAAAAAAGCCAATCTTTTGATTGAATTCGTAGTGGGGAGTAGTCCCGATTTTATCGGGAGAAAGCCGTCCGCCCGGGCGGATATGAAGCTGGTGCACTAAGCATCTGAGTTGTTCTAATATTTATAATTTAAATATTAAGTTTTGAAAACCAATAGAAACAAAAAAAGCCACCTTGCGGTGGCTTTAAAGTAGACGGAACCGGCGAAATGTCGAACTTTATGGCAGATTTGCAATTGATAGCAATTCTATAATTTATAGGCTTTTTAAGTTCTTTTCAGATGTAATTCGCAATTGTTGTAATTGCCATTTTCGGCAATCGAGCGAATCCCAAATAGATTTTCTATTGAATGTCAGTGAAATACGTGTCTATTTGATCTCCAAGTTGAATGATATGTTCGACAGGAATATTTCCACTCACACCATCAACCTTCCTCCAGAATCCATTGTTCTTTTGAAGAAGCAACCAATAATCAACACCTGCTAATTTGTTCCTAAACAAAAATTTATCATTGTCATTAGTGGAAACTGGCCCAAATAGCCGTGTGCCGTCTTGACGTTGAATAATACCTTCAAATAAAACTTTGTTTTCCATTGTTTTTTCCATTTATAAAATAATATCAATTTGCGCGGCTGATTCTATTATCTTCAGGTTCCTTAGTCTCAAAAACGATCAAGGCAGATATACTATGGGCCATCATGGTTTTGCCAGCAGGAAGTGGGATTTTTGTGTCAGTCGTACAATGATCAATGCTTATAATTGTTGCGCTTTCGTTTTCAGAAAGCCAAAGGTTTATGTCCTTTTCAAATTCTAAAGTGCCTACACTTGTTATAAATTTTGCTTTTCGTGCCATATAATAATTTTCATATTAGACGACTAATTTTATGCCGGAATCTAAATTGTGCGTGTTCTATCAATATTTGGTTAAAACACGACACGTTGGCAGATTCCTAAGTATAAATGAAGCCCATTTCGACCTAATCCATATAGTTTGAAATGACTTGCAACTACCATATCTTTATAAGCACTCAAAGAAAAATAAATATGGATACTTATACCTCAAATACTCTGAGAAATACAACATTGAGAAAAAGAAATTTGAAGACAATTTAATGAAAGCATCAAATAGGGTGTCGAACCTCGAAGAGTGTGTCGAAAAAGCAATCAATTTCTCTACAAAATTACTCTCTAAATGGTCTACAGCCGATTATACGACTAAGCAACAGATCCAATTTTTATTCTTTCCTGAAGGGATTAGATATAACAAGCAAATTGATAAGTGTCGAACCACAAGGGTGAATAGCGTTTTCGCTTATATTGCCCATCTAAAGCAGGATTTGACCCAACAAAAAAGAGGCATTCCAGAACTTAATCTAGATTATGCCTCTTTGGTAGCGGGGAGCAGGATCGAACTGCCGACCTCAGGGTTATGAATCCTGCGCTCTAACCATCTGAGCTACCCCGCCGGATTTGTCTTGCTTGCTGTGTATTAATGCTTTATCTTGGGTCAGATCTGGAAATTAATCCGGATGTTTTTTCCATTAGATAATTCAAACAACACTGCCTTTCAAAACAGAGTTGCAAATATAGAGGAAATTACTTTTCTTTAGAAACTAATGGCAAAAAAAGTGGCCATGCGATATAAAATAAATAAAGGAATGGCAGAAAAGATCAAGTTTAATGTCGAATATGAGGTAAAATCATCTCCTAAAATATTGTTTGGCTTTCTTAATGAACCAAATGGGCTCGCTCAATGGTTTGCAGATGATGTGACATACAAAGATCAGGTATATACTTTTACCTGGGACGGCGAGCTGCATAAAGCGAAATTACTATCGATCAAGGAAAATAAACTTGTGAAATTTAAGTGGCTGGATGATGAGCCTCATTGTTATTTCGAAATGGAAATAGTCCAGGATGAACTGACCAATGATGTGGCCTTGTCTATAACTGATTTCGCAACAGAAGATACTATTCAGGACCGCAAATTGATATGGGATAACCAGATGCAATATTTGATTAGTGTATTAGGCGCATAGAGATTAAATTTTCTCTATTTTTATACCTGTGAAGAAAGTACACTTATTGGTATTTAAGGCCTTTTTAAGGCCTTTTGTTGTTACCTTTTTCATTGTCATGTTCATTTTATTGATGCTATTTTTATTTAAATACATCGATGATCTGATTGGAAAGGGTTTTGAATGGTATGTGATCCTGGAACTGCTGATGTACGCATCAGCGACCAATGTCGCTATGGCTCTGCCCCTGGCTATACTCCTTTCTTCGATCATGACCTTCGGCAGTCTCGGCGAAAACTATGAACTGGTTGCCATCAAATCAGCAGGGATCTCCCTGCAGAGAGCCATGATGCCTCTTATCATAACAGTGACCATGCTGAGTGTGGGCGCCTTCCTCTTTTCAGATTATATGCTTCCTGTCGCCAACCTGAAAATGGGTTCATTATTATATGATGTGCGTAATCAGAAAGCAGCTTTTCTAATTAATGAAGGGATCTTTAACACTAGTATTCCAGGTTATGCCATACGGGTTAAAAAGAAGGATCCGGATCAAACGCTTCATGATGTCCTGATCTATGAACGAAATACAAGCAGCGGGAATATTAATGTGCTGATGGCAAAAGAAGGGCAGATGTTCATTACGGATGATGATCAGCTTCTGGTATTGAAATTAAAAAACGGAAAACGGTATGAGGAAACTCCCGGGACATCGGGCAACTATAATCCCCGTCAGCGTTTTATGAGAACTGAGTTCAAAGAGACAGAGCAGCGATTCGATCTCTCGGGCTTCAAGTTAAGAAGGACTGATGAAGAACTGTTCAAATCGAATTATGCGATGCTTAACCTGAAACAGCTCAATTTTTACCGTGATTCATTTGAAATGAAAGGGGATAGCAATCTCCGGTCAACCTATATAGACCTGACTCTTTTCTCACGTCTCTATCGTACTGATTCGCTAAGCCCGAAAACTCCGGTTGTACCTCTTAAAAAATACAAGGATGTTCTGCAGCTGATCCCTCCGGATAAAAGACTCGTGGCTTTAAACAGCGCTAAAGATCAGATCAGATCCGTAAGGGAGATCTTATCCCGTAAGGAATTATTTATGGCAGATAATAAAGTCAGGCTGCGCGGCTTTTTAATTGAGCTGAACAGGAAGTTCACCCTTGCCATGTCATGCCTTGTCCTGTTTTTTATCGGGGCTCCTTTGGGTGCAATAATCCGTAAGGGCGGATTGGGATTACCGGTGGTCATGTCTGTACTTTTTTTCCTGCTGTATCATATTATCTCAACTATTGGCGAAAAATCTGTTAAGGAGGGTACACTTTCTCCAATGTTAGGCATGTGGATCGCGATCTTTTCCCTGTCGCCTTTAGGGGCATTCCTTACGTATAAGGCGACCGTCGATTCGGTATTATTTGATCTCGATTATTATAAGCGTTGGTTCAAGCGTCTTTTCAATAGGTCAGAAGACTAAATACTTAAGGATAAACAAGTTTCCACTCCCTATTTATTGCACTGCATTGACCTAATTAGCAAGTTGTAAATTTATAGCTGCCAAAAATTACTTAAATTTGCATTCTATTTTAAGCGGGATCATAAATCATATTTTGAATTTTACTATATCCTTTCTGAGACCGCATTCCAAACAAGCTCAAAATTATGTTTAATACCATTGAAGAAGCGATAAGCGATATAAAAGAAGGTAAAGTTATCATTGTTGTTGATGATGAAGACAGGGAGAATGAAGGTGACTTTCTTACTGCAGCCTCCAATGCCAGCCCTGAAATAATCAACTTTATGGCTACCCATGGCCGCGGCTTAATATGTGCTCCTTTAACTGAAGAACGCTGTCAGGAGTTAAGGTTAAATCTAATGGTCGGGAATAATACGGCGGCTTTTGAGACAAATTTTACTGTTTCTGTGGATCTGATCGGACATGGCTGTACCACCGGAATTTCAGCATCTGACCGCTCAAAAACTATCCTTGCCCTGATCAATCCAAAAACAGCACCTGAAGAGCTGGGTCGCCCGGGTCATATTTTTCCTTTGATCGCCAAGCATGGCGGAGTTTTGCGAAGGGCAGGACATACCGAAGCGGCTGTTGATCTTGCTGTGATGGCCGGCCTCGAGCCCGCAGGTGTGCTGGTTGAGATCCTGAAGAACGATGGGGAAATGGCACGATTGCCGGATCTGCTTATTATCGCAAAGCAATTTGATCTCAAAATAATCAGTATTAAAGACCTGATCTCTTACCGCTTAAAGACGGAGTCTTTGATCAAGAAGGAAGTATCGGTTAAATTACCCACTCAATGGGGTGATTTTGAAATGGTGGCCTATACCCAGATCACATCTGGTGAACAGCATCTTGCCCTGGTTAAGGGAAGCTGGGAGGAAGATGAACCGGTGCTGGTGAGGGTACACAGTTCCTGTATCACAGGGGATATTTTCGGATCCTGCCGCTGCGATTGCGGCCCCCAGCTTCATAAAGCAATGGAGATGATCGAAAAGGAAGGTAAAGGTGTGATAATCTATATGAATCAGGAAGGCCGCGGAATTGGTCTGATCAATAAACTGCATGCTTATAATCTTCAGGAAAACGGATTGGATACCGTCGATGCGAATATCAAGCTGGGATTTCCTATGGATCAGAGAGATTACGGGATCGGAGCCCAGATCTTACGAAGCCTGGGAATTAAAAAAATGAGACTGATGTCTAATAATCCGACAAAACGTTCCGGTTTGATCGGATACGGACTGGAAGTGGTGTCAAATGTTCCCATTGAAATACAATCGAATATACATAATGAGCTGTATCTGAAAACGAAACGTGACAGGATGGGACATACCATCATGAAGAACAGTTAATACCCTATTCCTGCTTCAGCTCAGTTTCCTCAGGTTTAATGGCCATAGGATCCTGAATGGCTTCCTGTGCGGCCTTTTGACGTTCTTCTTTTCTTTTTTTACCTACAAGAAAGCTGAGAAGTTCACCGAAATTATCGAAGTCCTTTCGGTAAACCAGGCCAATTGCACTGACATATGGATCTATAGTGCTGGTGTTAAGGAAGTTGCGGTTGTTGAGCTTATTCGAGGCCCTCAGTACAAGACTTCCATCCTTTTTGATCAGATATAAGGCTTCCACGTCACGAGCCACCGAGGAACCGCCTATGATATTAAAATCTGAGACAACCCCGCCGCGGTTTGTGCGGTCGGTTACACCTCCGGTTAAAACCAGCCTGTCGTTCAGGAACCGGAAGGAAGCACTGGCCTCATTCAGTGAACGAATATTGAAATCCACAAAATTCAGGTTCAATGATTGGGTCAGTATGGTATTCAGCTGGTTAAAGAATAACTCTGTCCCCGCACTGATAAAGGTAGAAGTGGCAAAGCCAATATCTGCCGCTTTACCTGCAGCGAATGAGCGTCTAACGATCAAACTTAAAGCCTGTTGATTGGTATTGTTAACATCACTGAGATATGACTGAAGCTCGTCTTTGATATAGGCATCAGCAGGGAAATTAATATCAAATGAAATATTAGGAGTTAAAAGAGGCCCGCTCAGGTTCATCACTGCTTCTGCCAGAACCCGCTGGTCTAATGCCGGCCTGCCTGCAGCAGCATAAAGTGGGCCTAAGCTTGTTCGTACTTCATAGATCGCTTTCAGGTTAATTGCCGCTTCAACCGGATTGCCTGTCCACCTGATCGAGCCCCCCTCACTTATCTTAAAGATCTTATTGATAAACTCCTGTGCTGTGAATTCAAATTTCCCGGAGGAGATCAGGTAATCGCCATACATCTCAAAATCACCCAGACTGTTGATATTCAAACTTAATTGCGACTGGCCCCTTCCTGTCAGTTTACCCAGTTCAGTGAAAATATTGACCTCGGTATTTTCATCGACCTGTAATTCAAAATTCATTGTTAGTCCCTTGAAAGAGGTCACTTTTGGGATATTTAATGAGGAGTCTTTGGCTACAAAGGTTATGAAATCTGTTTTACTAACGGTGGCAGATGAATTCAATGGTATATTAAAAACCGTACCGGCTTCTGTTTTTGCATCAATAATGATGCGCATATCGTTGGTAGGGCCATTGAAACTGAATACGCCAGTACCATAAGCTACCCCATAGTAGAGAGGGTTATCCTTTGCGGTTGTATTCAGGGCCATAAAGTTATTCGCCACAAGATTAATGTGGATCTCAGGGTTATTAATATTACTCATATCAACCGTTCCATTGGCGATAGCTTCATTGTTCTTAATATCCCTTAACTTCAGATTTGTTAATTTAATGACCGTATTTTCAACTTCAACCTTGTCGGATATACGGTAAGGTGTTTTTAAATAATTGACGGTCATGCCTGCATCCTTGAGAGTAAGGGTTCCGTTGATCTGCGGTTTTGTCAGTTTTCCGGTAACCCGGAGATCGGTTGAAACCTTTCCGTTCATTTTTGAAACAAGATTTTTAAGGAAAGGCTGGAATAGAATAACCTCATTATCATCCATCATCACCTTCATATCCAGGTTATTCTGATCGCTGTTGGCATTATAGGTCCCGTCAATATCCAGAGTTTTTTGCCCCAGTTTATCAATTTCCATTTTGACATTGATAAGCTTTGTTGAATTGTCAAGCCCGGCGGTCAGGCTAAGGTCACCAATATCAATGCTGTTATAATTAAGGCTATCTATTTTGATTGCAGCTTCTACATTGGGGGTTTTTCCTAAGGCAGACAGCTTTGCATTTCCGTTAAGTATTCCATTTAATGTAATCCCTAAAGGCTTGGTCAATGGGTTGAAGGTGGTGAGTTTGAATTTATTAAAGCCGATCAGAAGTTCATCCTTCGGATCTTTGGAGATAATTCCGTCAATGGTCAGTATCTGGTTGTCCCTGAATAGTTCAAAGCCTGCGATCTTGGTCCTCCTCAGCAAGCTGAAGTTCTCACCTTTTGCTCTCCCTTCATCAAAGCTAAAGCTGACCTTCTCCTGGATCTTCCATACTTCACTATTGATAATAACATCCGATGGCAGAACACTTAAACGGATCCTCTCATCTCCGTTTGAAGTAAACTCAACCAATGAGTTTAAATCCAGTTGATTGATCGCGTTTTTGTCGGAAAGTTTAATGTTCAGGTTCAGACTATCGTTCCTTAAAATATTGGCAATATTGACATTTTTGATATACAGGCTGGCTGAAATATCTACCCTGTCTGATGTGATAAAGAAGTTCATTGCCTTGCCAGTTGTACTTTCATCAATGATCAGGTTATTGACCTTTATTTTATTGTATTGAACAAGTTTTATGAATCCGTTCAGATTGGCAATGTTCTCGGCCGATACAAACTTACCGTTGAAATTCGCCTGTTCCGGAATTTTAAGTTCCGGAATTAATAGCATACTGATCGGTTCAAAGTATTTAATGTTCAGACTAAACTCAAAGTTTTGCTTACCCGGGCTAATAAATTTAAGCCCGAGGGAAGGAATATACTGGTTGGCAACCGATTTAAAATAAGAAGGGAGTGTTTTGAGATCATATTCACCCTTAATACTGGCATCCAGGATATCGGATCTGATATTCAGGGAACGGTTCGTTCCGATCCCTATAGCTCTCAAATAGACGGAATCGATTACAAATGAATTTGAAGTATTCGTTAAATGTATTTTATTGATATCGACAGCACCCTCAATATTATCAAGATTTGAGCCTGAAAAATTGGTATTCAGATCTGCGTCAATCTGGATAGTATCTTTGGTGAAATTCAGCTTGTGGAGATTAGCGCCGCGTACAATGGCGTTAAAATTAAAGACAGGTAAACGGGGATTCAGGTCGATATCGCCGTCAAAATCAAGATTTACATTCGGATCGTCAACCTTGATCAGACCATTGAAGATCTTGTTTATAAAGCTGCCATCAACAGCTATATTGCTGTACCTGTAGCCATTATAATCGAAATATTGAATATCACCCTTAACCTGTTCATGCAGGCTGTTAAATTTAAACCCTTTCCCGCTGACATTTGCAACCAGGGTGGTTCTTCCCAGATCAGCGCGATCAAGAAGTTCACCCAGATCAAAATCGTATGCTTTAACGATCCCTTTGTATGCAGGGTTTCCGTTCCCGCTGATCTTCATATTAATATCGGTCACCAGCCGGCCGAGCCTGGTCTTAAATTCTCCAAAGGCAATAAAATCATTGGTAAATCCGGTGAACCTGCCTTTAAAATTAATGTTCCCGAATTTAGAAACAATGGGAGGCAGGATAGATTTTTTGGAGCCTGTGGCCTTAGCAATGATAAGTTCAAGGTCCTGCTTGTTTGTAGATACCTGCTCAAAGTTCAGGTCCAGCAGGGTGTGCTTAATATCAGGAAGCCCTTTGAGCGAGAAGTCACCTTTCAGGTAGGTTGCCTGTCCGCTTTGTATGGTCAGGCCTTTTGCTTTCATATCATTGACATAGCCGGACATATCACCGCTTATCTGAAGGTCAACAGATGATTTGGCTAAGTTGGGTGAAAAATAGGCTACATCGGAACTGTTTAGCCTTGACTTATCAAAATGGGCTTTGATATGAACCTTGCTTATAAATTTTCTGAAATCCTTGAATCCTGAATATTTCATAATTAAATAATCAGAAATCCTGCTGCCCGGTGTTTCAAGCAATAACTGCCTGAACTCCATTTGATTTGTATCTATCGTTGCATTTGTTGTCAGGTTTTTCAGATAAAAGCCGCTTTTTTCCCTGAAAGTCAGGTTCCTGAATCCCGCTTTTACCAGATGGGATTTACTATCCAGGTCTAATATGGTGCTGCTGAGGTTTCTCAGATAGATATCATTGAAATTTATTCCTTTTACAGGAACCGTATTATTATAGTTTTTATATTTAAATGCGATATTATTCAATACGATCTTTGCCAGGGTAATGTCAAATGGTTTCCTTGGTTTTTTTCGGGGGGCTGTAGTACCTGTGTCGAAATAATTGATGATAAATTCCAGGTTTGTCGTGGTATCTTTATACTGTTTGAGATAAAATTTACCATTATCCATCTGTATAGTATTTACATCGATCTTTCGAAGTTTTAAAGAGAAAAAATTGAGATCAATGGAAAATTTTGGAGAAAACAGCAGGGTATCCTTCTCTTGATCCTCTATATACAGGCTGTCAAGTACCAGGGATTTAAATGGTTTTATATATAAACTACCCACTTCAACACGCGTATCCAGCTCTTTTGAAAGATACCGTGCGGCTTTTTTGGCAATATAAGTCTGTACAGACTTAAACTGCAACGAAAAAATGAAAATGACGAGCAGCAATAAAAATGTTGCCAGTATCCAAAGGGTTATTTTTAGAGCTTTTTTGATAAATTTGTATTTTAAATGATCAACATCAATTTTACTATATAGTTTTGGCAATCATCCTCGGCATCGAATCCTCCTGCGACGATACCTCTGCAGCAATATGTATTGATGGCAAAATTCGCTCCAATGTAATTGCCAGTCAGCTTATCCATCAAAATTATGGTGGAGTAGTGCCCGAACTGGCATCACGGGTTCATCAGCAGAATATTATTCCTGCCGTGCATCAGGCGATTTCACTCGCAAAAATACATAAAAATGAGATTGATGCTGTAGCTTTTACTCGCGGACCGGGATTATTAGGCTCACTTTTAGTGGGTACCTCATTTGCAAAGGCATTTGCATTGGCAAATACACTCCCGCTCATTGAGGTAAATCATATGCAGGCTCATATACTTGCCCATTTTATTGAAGAGGATAAGCCGTCCTTCCCTTTTTTATGCCTTACTGTTTCGGGTGGGCATACACAAATTGTACTGGTCAGAGATCATTTTGATATGGAGATCGTCGGGCAAACTACGGATGATGCCGCAGGTGAAGCATTCGATAAAACAGCCAAAATGCTTGGCTTACCCTATCCCGGAGGACCCCTTATTGATAAATATGCGCAAAAGGGCAATAGGGCGGCCTATAAATTCCCTGAACCGCAGATTCCCGGCTTAGATTTTAGTTTCAGTGGCTTAAAAACCTCGATCATGTATTTTGTGCGCGACCGGCTAAAGGAGGACGCGGATTTTTTAAGAAATAATCTTTATGATATTTGCGCCTCCGTTCAGGACAGGATCATTTCGATCCTGCTGAATAAACTACGAAAAGCAGCCTTCCAATTTGATATAAAAACGATCGCCATCGCTGGCGGAGTATCGGCGAATTCCGGCTTGAGGATAGCTTTGAATGAAGAAGCCCTGAAGCTAAACTGGAAAGTGCATATTCCCAAATTTGAATATTGCACAGATAATGCAGCGATGATTGCCATTGCCGGGCATTATAAATTTCTAAAAAAGGATTTCGTAGGACAGGACATCGCGCCATTGGCCCGGATGCAGTTTTAATAAATACACCCCGGGTTTAATTATAAAACGCGGGATTTACAATCTGATAAATTATGAGCGCAGCTAGTATTATATTTTTTCTGATCTTCTTAATCCCGCTTACCGGATTTCTTATATGGGTCATGCGTCAGGACAAACGCAAAGGTAAAACAGGACTGTATGTTCTGGGTTTTATCGTGCTGGTAGGGGTATGGTTCATGTATCTCATGACCAAAGGCCAGTAACAGGATCGGGTCATCTTAATTTTCCATTATTCCGCATGATTTTTTATTTGATCTGAAATAATTCCGTTATATAGAGTTTTGGCAGGATATTGGTTTGTCTGTTCTAAACTATCTATATGGAAAACAACAATAATTCAAAGATTGCGCTTGCAATTGTCGCAGGTATTGCTGCAGGAGTAGCAACCTGGTATTTCATGGGTTCAGAAAAAGGGAAGCAGAACTGGATATCTCTGATCGATATTACCAAAGAGCTTACCGATAAGATGATCGCCGCCGGGGATGATAAAAGAGCCTATATAGCTTCTGCCGGAAGGGATGTATCTGATTATATCGGGCATCAGGCTGTTGATACGTTTAATCGGGTAAAAAGTTATTCTTAAAAATTAAATTTGGTTTAAACTCTATTATTTCCGAATTTAAAAAATAAATATTCATGTATTAATTGGCCAAAATGAAACAACTAAAATCAATTTTATTTCTTGTATTTCTCCTGATCTCCTATAATGGGAGTATTGCCCAGCCTGTAGAGCAAAATGTAAAGGTTATTATAGCCCCCGATCATACTGACTGGGTTTACAAAACGGGAGAGAAGGTTAAATTCAATGTTTCAGTACTTCAATATGGAAATTCCCTGAAAAATGTAAAAGTGAAGTATGAATATGGCCCTGAAAGGATGGCCCCTGAGAAGCGTGATTCTCTTTTAATGCCTGCTGGCGGTTTTACAATTGAAGCCGGAACCATGAAAACTCCGGGTTTCTTTCGCTGTATTGTTGTTGCTGAAGTGAATGGTAAAAAATACAGGAGTCTCTCAACGGTTGGTTTTGATCCTGGTCAGATCAAGCCGGTAGCCATCAATCCTGCTGATTTTGTACAGTTTTGGGATGATGCGAAGGCTGAGCTGGCGAAAATTCCGATCGATGCCAGGATGACCCTGTTGCCTGAACGTTCTACTGAGAAGGTCAACGTTTATCATGTAAATCTGCAGAACTTCCGTGCAGGAAGCAGACTGTTCGGTATTTTATGTGTTCCTAAAAAGCCAGGGAAATATCCTGCATTACTAAGGGTCCCGGGAGCCGGAATAAGACCCTATAATGGAGATGTAGCCACAGCCGAGAAAGGTGTGATCACTCTTGAGATCGGTATTCATGGCATACCTGTAAACATGGATCTGAATACCTATGCCAATTTAGGTGCAGGGGCTTTATCGGGTTATCAGGCATTTAATCTGGAAGATCGCGACCGCTACTATTATAAAAGAGTGTATATGGGATGTGTTAGAGCCAATGATTTCTTAACTTCTCTTCCTGAATTCGATGGAAGCACCTTAGGAGTAACAGGCGGAAGCCAGGGAGGTGCATTGTCTGTAATTACTGCGGCTTTAGATCCCAGAGTTAAATTTTTAGGTGCTTATTACCCTGCATTGAGTGACCTTACCGGTTTCATGGCCGGACGCGCCGGCGGCTGGCCTCATCTGTTTAATAAAGATAATATGAATACAGGCAGCACGCCTGATAAGGTCAGGACCACCGCTTATTATGATGTTGTAAATTTCGCCAGGCTTGTAAAAGTTCCGGGAATGTACAGCTGGGGCTTTAATGATGAAACCTGCCCGCCTACATCCATGTTTGCTGCTTATAATGTTATTACCGCTCCAAAATCATTGTTCCTGGCTTTGGAGACCGGACATTGGATGTATCCTGAGCAAAGGGAGAATATGGAAGGATGGCTTCAGAAACAATTGAAAGTAAATTAGATTTCCGGATGCGAAGATTGATCTGCAGTCTGATTTATACGAGTCATTTTTCGATAGGCCATGGAAGACTGATATGAACGATTTTTGGGATGCTGTCCGGGGTAACACCCGTTCGTAAATTACCGGTATTGCCGATTGCAATGACTGGCCTTCAGGGAATAGGATTGCTTAGCGGCATGAGCGAAGATTTTCAATATTAATTACTCATATACCTTTTTATCCTTAAACTAGTGTTCCAGGAATCATAAAAGCCAGCAATAAGCCGGCTTTTATACATTTAAACAGGAGAGAGCGGGTCTTATTGGTCACTCAAAGTATAAGTGATTACCAGACCATAATCATTAGCCGGCGCATAAATATAACCCGGGTTCACTTTATAATCCAAACCGACAGTTGCATTACCCCTTGTTCCTGAAGTCCCTGCTATCACTGCGTCTGTAGCAGTAAGCGGAACGTATGACTGCGCGCCGCCTGTAATTTTATAGCTTACTACAGATACCGGCATTGGAGTGACAGATGTACCTGTGAAAGTTGCTGAATTTGCTTTAACACTTAAGATCCAGGGCTTATTCGCTTTATAGGTTAAGCCAACTGCATTGGTAGTTTCAATACCATTATCAAGGGAGGCGATCGAGCTGAAATCAAAGGTAGTAGTAGCGCCTGAACTTACAGCAAGGTCACGAACCTGGGCAATGGTAACGGCCATAGAACTGGTTGGTGCTGAAGTTCCTACCTGAGCGTCTGCGGTATTTGAAAGTATCACTAGTGCGGTAAAAAGACTGGTAATTAATGTTAATTTTTTCATGATTGCTTTTTAGTTTGCTTGTTAAGTTTTTGCCCTGTTTAATTTGGTGAGAGCGTTCTTAACCTGAATACCTATATCCAATTGATATGCCAAATGATAAATAATGCCCTGGCAAGCCCACAGGGGCATTTTTCTTGTACCAAACCCTTAATAGCCGGAAATCAGCTGTGGCATTACATTTACGATCGGGGGAAAATGCTCTACAAACGGGGAAATTCAGGATCCTGTAAAATCAGCAATGATCCCTGCCTGAACTGCCCTGAAGCAAAAGGGGCTGTCTCATTAGTGATTTTTGGTGATAAGAAGCCAAATTAAATTTTATGGTACAGAAGATTTAAATAAAAAAGGCAATTTTTGATTAGAAAATTGCCTTTTTATACCTTTATTAATTTCAAAAAAGAATTTTAAAATTTAATACTGTTTTCGAATTGTGATATTAACTTATGATAGGGCCTCTTTATTATCACTTTTTATCTTCAAGATGGCTGGCAGTTACTGTAGCCTTAATTTTAGCTTCCAGTTCGTCCATCAGTTCAGGGTTATCAAGTAATAGCTGCTTGACAGCGTCACGGCCCTGTCCAAGTTTGGTATCGCCATAACTGAACCATGATCCCGCTTTTTTGATGATATCAAAATCAACACCCAGGTCCACGATCTCTCCAGCCTTTGAAATCCCTTCACCGAACATGACATCAAATTCAGCGATACGGAATGGGGGAGCAAGCTTGTTTTTTACCACCTTAACTTTAACCCTGTTTCCTGAAACTTCATCAGAATCCTTGATCTGGGAAATTCTCCGGATGTCTAATCGAACAGAGGCATAAAATTTCAGGGCATTACCTCCCGTGGTAGTTTCAGGGCTTCCGAACATGACGCCGATCTTATCGCGCAACTGGTTGATAAATATACAGCAGCATCCTGTTTTTGAAATAGTTCCTGTTAGTTTACGCAAAGCCTGCGACATCAAACGGGCATGTAAGCCCATTTTGGAGTCGCCCATTTCACCTTCTATTTCTGCTTTAGGCACCAATGCGGCAACAGAGTCAATTACGATGATATCAATAGCTCCTGAACGGATCAGGTTATCGGCAATTTCAAGGGCTTGTTCACCATTGTCGGGTTGTGAGATCAGGAGGTTTTCAATATCTACTCCCAGTTTACTCGCATAAAATTTATCAAAGGCATGCTCCGCATCGATGAAGGCTGCTATTCCACCCTTTTTTTGAGCCTCAGCGATAGCATGGATAGCCAGGGTGGTTTTACCTGAGGATTCAGGGCCATAAATCTCAATGACACGTCCTTTCGGTAAACCTCCAATGCCCAGGGCAATGTCGAGGCTGATAGAACCTGTTGAAATTGATTCGATGGCTTCAACCGCATTATCTCCTAACTTCATAACGGTACCTTTTCCGTATGATTTTTCAAGTTTATCCAGCGTAAGCTGTAATGCTTTTAATTTATCTGCGTTGCTCATTATTTTAGTTTTGTATCAACAAATTTATAATAAATAGTTTAAAATACTAAAAATATTATCAAAATTTTTTTAACAAAGATCTATGCCTGGAAGTTATTAAGTAAATATCTCAAAAAATTATAGTGGGATAGTTAATTAAATATATTTCTTCAATGCTTTGGCAATTGTCCCGGTCAGCTTTTTATTTTTTAATTCTTTTACCTTTTTCAAGCGTGAATTCTCTGCTTTGCGAAGGGCAGTCTCAGTCTGGCTTTGCTGATAATATTTGCATATTTCTGTCAGCGGGCAAATGGTACATTTCGGATTTCTTGCAACACATATATAACGGCCATGCAGAATCAGCCAATGGTGGGCAATATGAATTTTATCCTGGGGAAGGTAGCTGACCAATTGCTTTTCTACTGACAGCGGTGTTTTTGCGTTTCTGCTTAATCCAATACGGTTGGCTACCCTGAACACATGAGTGTCAACGGCCATTGCAGGAGCGCTGAATATGACGGAGGCGATTACATTCGCAGTTTTCCTTCCAACTCCAGGCATTTTCTGCAGCTCCTCTATATCGGAGGGGACCACCCCATTGAATTCCTCAACCAGTTTTTTCGCCATTCCAACCAGGTGCTTCGCCTTATTATTGGGGTAACTTACGCTTCGGATGTATTCAAATACTTCTTCTGGTGTTGATTTTGAAAGGCTTTCAGGATTAGGGTAACGTTCAAAAAGTTTTGGGCTTATCTGGTTGATGCGCTTATCGGTACACTGGGCTGATAAGATGACAGCTACCAACAGCTGATAGGGATTGGCGTAATTAAGTTCTGTTTCCGCTTCGGGCTGATGAGATGAGAAATACTCAACAAAGGCTTTATATCTGTCTTTTATTAACACATCACAAATATAGCCCCCGAAGACTGATCTTTCTTAATTAAAAGGTCAAAAAAACCAGCTCATGAGCTGGTTTTTTTGATTAAATTCTTACAGGGATTTTGAATAATTTAAAATGCTGCTGACAGTTTCCTGATTAGGATTGCTGACTATTGCATTTAAACCTGGTTTGATGGAAACAAAGAAAGATTGTTCTTCTTCACCCAGTTCTTCAATAACAGGACTGTTTTCAGTCTTCGTGTTTTGTAATGAATTTGTTTTAGGAGTAGAGATTTCTATCATAAGCGATTTTAATTTTTAATTAAAACGTACTTATGTTATGAATGTTTCAAATCCTAAAAAATATTGTATAACATTTTTGTTATGTATTCTTAAAACTTAATTCCCTGGTTAGCATCATCTTGCGCAGGTTGTTCAGAGCGTACCTCATCCGGCCAAGTGCCGTATTGATGCTGACCCCTGTAAGGTCAGAAATTTCTTTAAAACTTAATTCCCCGTAATGACGCATAATTAATACTTCCTTTTGCTCGGAAGGAAGCAGATGTATCAGTTCCCGCAGGTCGCGGTGGGTTTGCTCACGGATTATACGATCCTCTGTACTCTCATCGTAAAACTTCAGAACCTCGAAAATATCGAAGCCTTCCACAGTGGTTACAACAGGAGTTCGTTTCTCTTTACGGAAATGATCGATCACCAGATTATGTGCGATTCTGATCACCCAGGGAAGAAATTTTCCTTCTTCATTGTATTTTCCAGCCTTCAGGGTATTAATTACTTTGATGAAAGTATCCTGAAAAATATCCTCGGCCAGATAGGAATCTTTAACCAGGAGAAAAATAGAAGTATATACTTTGGATTTATGCCTGCGGAGAAGTTCCTCAAGGCTGGGCTCATGACCATGAATGTACTGATGAACAAGATCCTGATCGCTCCTGGATTGAATATTTATAGCACTCATACTTTAAATTCTTCTTTATGTAAATTCTCAAAAGATATTGAAGTAGAGTATATCCGATAGCTTGTCTCCTATTTTAATTTTGCAATGATAAGATTTTCTGTTTCAAATGAAACAATTATTTTGCCAATATCAAAGAATATTTATTCAAGATAATATAATAAGTCTTTATAGCCGTATTTTTGCAATCCCAAATATGGGCATATATCCCAATATACGGTAAAAAAATAGTTTGGAGTTGAAGAATGAACAAAGAAGCGGAAAAAGATCCTAAAAAATATATCATCATAAAGGGGGCAAGGGTTCACAATCTGAAAAATATAGATGTTGCTATCCCGAAAAACAAACTGGTAGTTATCACCGGAATGTCCGGATCCGGTAAATCATCCCTGGCTTTTGACACGCTTTATGCCGAAGGCCAGAGGCGCTATGTTGAAAGTCTTTCTTCCTATGCCCGACAGTTTATGGGGCGTATGAACAAACCTGATGTTGACTATATCAAAGGGATCGCACCTGCTATTGCTATTGAGCAAAGAGTGATCACCAGCAACCCCCGTTCAACTGTTGGTACTTCAACAGAGATCTACGATTATCTGAAACTGCTTTTTTCAAGGGTAGGAAGGACGCTCAGCCCGGTTTCGGGCAGAGAAGTGAAAAAGGATACGGTCAGCGATGTGATCAATTTTATTTCGGGCCTGGTTCCGGGAACATCTGTAACTATATCCTGCCCATTACATGCCCATAATAACAGATCCATGAAAGAAGAGCTGGCGGTTCTCCTGCAGAAAGGCTTTACAAGGGTATTGGTCAATGATGAGTTATCTAAGATCGAAGAACTTCTGGATGACGGATCTACAGACAATACAAAGTCCGGTAATGATGCGGATGTCAAGATCGTTATCGACCGGGTTTCTGTTGCTGAAGATGAAGAAACATTAAGCCGTATGGCTGATTCGGTTCAGACTGCATTCTTTGAAGGCAGAGGTGACTGTTATGTCGAAGAGAATGGGCAGGTCCATGTATTTTGTGACCGGTTTGAACTGGATGGAATTCGTTTTGAGGAACCCGCACCAAACTTTTTCAGTTTTAATAATCCCTACGGGGCATGCAAGCGCTGTGAAGGCTATGGAAAGATCATCGGAATTGATGAAGACCTCGTTATACCGGATAAGAGCAAGTCTGTTTATGATGGCGCAATTGCCCCCTGGAGAGGTGAAAAAATGGGAGAGTGGCTAAATAAACTCGTCAGGAACGCCCTTAAATTCGATTTTCCTATTCACCGTTCCTATAATCAGCTTACAGATGAGCAGAAACAGCTGCTCTGGACCGGCAACAGCTATTTCAATGGCCTTGATGAATTTTTCAAAGAGCTTGAAACTCAAACCTATAAAATTCAATACCGGGTGATGCTCTCCAGGTATCGGGGTAAGACCAGTTGTCCTGAATGTCTTGGAAGCCGTCTCCGTCATGATGCCTCTTATGTAAAGATCGCTAATCATTCTATTACAGATATTGTTCTGATGCCCCTGGATAAGGCCCTGGATTTTTTTCAGCGATTAGAACTTGAACCCTCCCGGCAGAAAATTGCAAAACGTTTGCTGATGGAAATAACAAACCGGATCAAATTTTTAAATGATGTGGGATTAAGCTACCTGACCCTGAACAGGCTTTCCAATACCCTATCCGGGGGAGAATCACAGCGGATCAATCTGGCCACATCTTTAGGAAGTTCCCTGGTTGGCTCAGTGTATGTTCTCGATGAGCCAAGTATCGGCCTTCATCCAAGGGATACCCATCGCCTGATTGAAGTGCTTAGATCCCTGCGGGATGTAGGGAACACGGTGTTAGTGGTTGAACATGAGGAAGAGATCATGCAGGCCGCTGATCATATTATTGATATTGGCCCTGAAGCCGGAACGCATGGTGGAAACCTGGTATTTACCGGCACTTTTGAGGAGATATTAAAGGATGCGAACAGCCTGACCGGGCAGTATCTCAGCGGCAGGAAATCGATCGGTATCCCGCAGCACCGGCGAAAATGGAGTGATCATATTGACATTAAGGGTGCCAGGGAGAACAACCTGAAAAATGTGGATGTTAAATTTCCACTGAATGTGCTCACTGTAGTTTCAGGAGTTTCAGGTTCGGGCAAAACTTCCCTGGTTAAACGTATCCTTCAGCCCGCAGTGCAGAAAGCGATCGGAAATTATTCTGGTGAACAAACGGGGGCCTATGATTCTATAGGAGGTGATTTTAATAAGATAGAGCAGGTTGAAATTGTGGATCAAAATCCGATCGGCCGCTCATCCCGTTCTAACCCGGTGACCTATGTAAAGGCCTGGGATGAGATCAGGAATTTATTTGCTTCTCAGGGAGCTGCCAAAGCCGGAGGCCTCAAGCCATCTGCCTTTTCCTTCAATGTGGAAGGGGGGCGATGTGATGTTTGTCAGGGTGAAGGCGAAGTTAAGATCGAGATGCAGTTCATGGCAGATATCTATCTGCCCTGTGAAGCCTGTGACGGAAAGCGCTTTAAGCAGCATGTGCTGGATGTGACCTATAAAGAGAAAAACGTATTCGAAGTGCTGGATATGACCATAGATGAGGCACTTCAGTTTTTTGAAACGGAAGTAAAAATCATAGCGAAGATCAAAGCCCTGGCGGATGTGGGTTTAGGATATGTGCATCTGGGACAATCTTCAAATACACTTTCAGGTGGGGAAGCGCAGCGGATCAAACTGGCTTCATTCCTCGTCAAAGGTCACAACAGCAGTAAAACCCTGTTCATATTTGATGAACCAACAACGGGCCTCCACTTTCATGACATAAAAAAACTGCTTAAATCTTTTGATGCTTTAATTGAGCAGGGCAATACCATAATCGTTATTGAACATAATATGGATGTGATCAAATGTGCTGACTGGGTGATTGATATCGGTCCGGAAGGAGGCGATAAGGGAGGTACAGTTGTTTTTGAAGGAGTTCCTGAAGATCTGATCAAAGAGAAAAACTCCTATACAGGGAGCTTTTTGAAGGAGAGGTTTAAAGAATAAGCTTGAAGGTTCCAATCTAATTTCAATAGAATTTACAGCTCAAAGTTACAGGGGGTGGCCGGAACTTTAATTCGCGTGTTTTCAATCGAGGCGGAGTAAACATGATTGCAATTAAGGTTTTTAAAGAGGAATAAACTATTGTTGTGGTGTAAGGATTGATGAAAATTTTACTGGTTTAGATTTTTGGAAAGCTGCTGCTGTAGCTCTGTTGTTTGTGCATTCCGGTGCTCTGCTTTAGTTTTTTGCGCTAAAATACAGTCCTGAAATATAGAAATCCTGATAGCAAAAAAGCTAAGGCTGACGCCCCGGTTTAGTTTACATCGGACGGTAGCTCTTTTGTTGGGTTTTGCATAGTTTTAATAATAGGGTTCATTTTATTCTTGTCAGAATTTAAGCTGCTGCATATAACAGCACTGTCCCTGCCATCTAAACGGGATCGAAGCGGCAGCCTTTTGCCAGATTCACATTTACCATTTGCAATAAAATTCCAATGCAAAAGCTACAGCGCAGAGCCCGGTTGACGCAAACAAAAAAACACAGGCAGTGCTTTCCAGATCAGATTCCTCCAATCTGACCTTATCTTTAATTATATCCTGTTTCTGTAAATGGAAATACTTATCAACTAGATTAAAATTGCCTGATTGCAAGCTTATTCTCCTTAAATTTCGCAATCAAATAATCTGCGTATCGTAAAAATCCCAGATCGGTCAGGTGGGTTCCATCGACAGTACCCTCATTATCTGTCCCAATTGAACCGGCTGCGCTGATGTAAACAAGATCCTTCATACCCCCCCGCAGCAATTTATGGAATTCTATTTTCAATGCCTGATTCTTCTCATTCATGCTATTTAGCAAACTGGCTTGAAAAATAGCCCTGGTATATTCCACATTTTCGACAAATACAATGGGTGTTTTTGGATTTTTAGCGCGGATAGCTTTGGCCAATGGTATCACACTATCAGTTACCTGTTTTGCTGTCATATTAGGAAGACAGTCAATGACATAATATGAGGCCTTTATGCCGGAAATAAGCTCTGCCATAGGCGGATCCATTTTTCCGTTTCCGCTGAAGCCGAAATTAATGCAATCTACATTCAATTTTCTGGAGATGATACTTGTAAATACCATGCCCGGCCTGGATGCGCAACCACCCTGTAAGATGCTTGTGCCGTAAAAAACAATGGGAAGTTGCTTATCAGCTGCCGGCCTGGTGATCGTACTGCCATTGTCTATACCTACCTCCACTTTGGTGGTCCCGTCGTAAAGTGGTAAATAGAGCTTAAACTCCCTTTCGCCCGGACTAAGAGAACTGATAAGATTAGCTTCATTTTCCTTTGCTGTTGGTCTGCCCGTATTGACATAAGTCCATATCCCATTAACTTTGCAATACAGATCAATGCCTTTTATGCCTGTTTCAGCCATATGGTTCATCTTTGTATCATTCAGCAATGCCCACTTTACCTTTATTGAAGTAGAGTTGCTGTTAAATCTTAATGAGATTCCGGCGGAATTTTTTGACAGGTCCCATACCGGTTTTCTGACTTTATCTTTATAGGAAGCAGGCAAACGGTCGTACGGACTTTCTTTCTCAGATTCGGGAACGCCTGTACCCTCAATGATGAAAGATTCTTTTCCGTAATATTTTACATTCTCTTTTTTTGCAGGGGCTTCCTGTGAAATGGCAGTAGTGCTGATGCAGGCCAGTATCAGCAGGCAAATGAATTTACGCATGATTTTTTTTGAATTGTGTAAAGTAAATATAGGATTACAAAGAATAAGGAACAAGAAGTACGGGTCAGAGATTTTGATTTAGCCTATACGGGTAAATGCTGATCTGATCATGTAATTACGCTTGTAATTTCATCCGAACTAAAGGTATAAACCATTATCTTGCGATGTCAAATCCATGGAGTATTAGAAAAATGATCAATTATACTATTGCAGGATGAGCACAGAAGCAGCCGGCATAAAGCTGAAATTCTCATCCTATGAATTTTTTGTGGTACTGATTCTGACATTGACTCAGTTTACTGTAGTGCTTGATTTTATTGTGATATCACCACTGGGCGATTCTCTGATGAAATCCATGGACCTGAGCACCACCCAATTTGGATTATCTGTATCAGCCTATGCCTTTAGTGCAGGGATCTCGGGCTTACTGACTGCGGGATTCGCGGATCGTTTCGACAGGAAAAAATTACTTTTGTTTTTTTACATTGGCTTTATTCTCGGTACACTTTTTTGCGGTCTCAGCCATACCTATCCAATGCTTTTGTCAGCACGTATTTTCACCGGATTATTCGGGGGAGTGATCGGTTCTATCTCAATGGCTATTGTTTCAGATATGTTTCCGCTGGAGAAAAGGGGCAGGGTGTTTGGTTTCCTGCAAATGGGTTTTGGAGCAAGTCAGGTTTTCGGAATTCCACTCAGTTTATACATAGCTAACATTTGGGGCTGGCAGTCGCCATTTTTGATGATCGTTGGATTGTCTTTTATTATCATGTTATTCATTGTCTTTAAATTGAAGCCGGTGAGGGAGCATCTTGAGCATAAGAGTGAACGAAAGGCTATCAGTCATTTATGGCATACCCTGACTTTGCCTAAATACCGTATAGGATTTCTTGCAACCGCATTTCTTTCCCTGGGAAGTTTTATGATGATGCCCTGGGGAAGTGCATACGTGATCAATAATTTGAAGATCACAAATCAGCAGCTCCCGTTTATATATATGGCTTCCGGGGTGTGCACACTTACCATTATGCCGATTGTCGGAAAATTGAGCGATCGTTTCGACAAGTTCCATCTGTTTACCATCGCTTCCATGATCCTGATAGTTGTGATAACTATTTATGCCAATCTCGGTCCTGTTCCGTTCTGGACTGTGCTGATCATGAATCTTGGTCTCCAGGTTGGCTTCATGAGCCGCATGGTTCCCTCTATTTCACTCACCTCCGCACTCCCTCAAAAGCAGGACAGAGGGGCATTTATGGGAGTAAATTCATCACTTCAACAGTTCTCCGGCGGACTTGCTGCTGCCCTGGGTGGGATGATCGTTGTTCAGAAGGATAAGTTCAGTCCGCTTGAACATTATGATTCGCTCGTTTATGTTGTTGTCTTACTATCTGTCATTTCTGTGGTTCTGCTTTTTAGGGTAAGCAGAATTGTGAAAAACAATGATTAATTCATAGCAGATTTTGGATATGTATTCAAAAAGAAATTACGTTAATTTGCTTTACCATAAAACCCCTGAAATTATATGCTTTCGAAAAAAACCCGTTATGCTCTAAAAGCCCTCGTGATTTTGGGGAAGAATTTCGGTGGGGCGCCAATGCAGATCTCGAGGATCGCTTCTGAAGAGCATATACCTAAAAAATTTTTGGAACAAATCCTTCTGGACCTCAGGAATGCCGGGTTATTATACAGTAAAAAAGGTGCCGGAGGCGGATATGGGCTTGTGAAGGATCCAGGGGAAATCAGCATGGTGCAGGTATTGCGTTTAACCGGCGGTCCTGTTGCACTCCTGCCCTGCGTAAGTCTGAACTTTTACCAGAAGTGTGATGAATGCGATAATGAACTAACCTGTGGTGTACGGGATGTTTTTGTTGAGGTCAGGAACGCAACGGTGAAGATCTTAAGTGAAACAAGCATTGCGGATGTTATCAGCCGCGAGGAGCTTTTGATCAAGAATTTTGAAGAATAAAAAAAAAAATTAAAAAAAAGACTACTAGTTCTATATACTTTATCTTATATTTGACCAATGAAAAATTTATGTCTCCATATGATGAATGAAATAACAATGAATTGTTGTTATATGGGAATATCAAAACATTGAAGAAGCGCAGATATAGAATAAATTATATACATGAACCTCTTCGACCACGGTAGAAGAGGTTTTTTTTTGTTAAATTGAATGAATAGTTTCAGAACAGAATTAGAAGATCCGATAGTCCAAAAGGATATCATCGATCTGGAAAAAAAGATCAAAGAGTTCCGCGAAGGAAAGATCCATGATGAGAAGTTCCGCAGCCTGCGTTTGGCCCGCGGAATTTACGGGCAGAGGCAGCCCGGAGTTCAGATGATCAGGATCAAGCTACCTTTCGGTAAAGTAAGCTTTAAGCAGTTATTACGTATGGCTGATATTTCTGATGAGTACGCGATCAGTAATCTGCACTTAACCACCCGCCAGGATATTCAGATACATTATGTTAGCCTCGACCGTACTCCTGAGCTCTGGGCAAAGCTTGAACAGGATGATATTACCCTCCGGGAAGCCTGCGGTAATACTGTGCGGAATGTGACGGCATCTCCCACTGCGGGCATCGATCCGAAAGAGCCTTTCGATGTATCGCCTTATGCACATGCAACATTTAAGTATTTTTTGCGCAACCCAATCTGTCAGGAAATGGGCAGGAAATTCAAGATCGCATTTTCTTCAAGTGATGCGGATACGGCCTTTACCTATATCCATGATCTGGGATTTATTCCAAAACTTATCATTCAGGATGGTGAAGAGATTCGCGGGTTTAAGGTATTATTTGGAGGGGGCCTTGGAGCTCAGCCATCCATTGCAAGTGCGGTCAATGATTTTTTACCAGAGGATGAGCTGATACCCTATATTGAGGCTGTCTTACGCGTATTTGACAGGCATGGTGAACGAACCAACAGAAATAAGGCAAGGATGAAATTTTTGGTGGCAAAACTGGGTCTGGAAGAGGTTTTGAGACTGATTGAAGAAGAGAAAGTCGCTAACCGGTCTAAAAAATTTATTGTTGACCGCAATGCCATTGACCTGCCGCAGATGCCGGAAGAAAAAACTTTTCCTGAAGTAAATATTTCAGATCAGTTTCTCTATCAGAGATGGCTTGATACCAATGTATTCGAACAGAAGCAAAAGGGCTTTTTTGGTGTGTATATTAAGGTTAGCACCGGCGATATCCCAACTTCAAAGGCCAGAAAATTTATTGCCGCGATCAGCGGTCTGGTGGCTGATGAGATTCGGATCACCATCAATCAGGGCCTGCTTTTAAAATTTGTGCGCCAGGAAGCATTGCCTTTATTATTTGAAAGGCTAAAAGAACTTGATTTTGTAAAACCGGGTTTTGACAGTGTAAGTGATGTGACAACCTGTCCCGGGACAGATACCTGTAACCTGGGGATTTCCAACAGCACTGAACTGGCCCGTGTTCTGGAGGATCTGATCATTAATGAATATGATGATCTTATTGAAAATCAGGATATTAAAATAAAAATAAGCGGCTGTATGAACAGCTGCGGCCAGCATGGGCTGGCTCAGATCGGTTTTCATGGCAGTTCGCTTAAAGCTGCCGGCAAAGTTGTTCCGGCAGCGCAGGTTCTATTAGGAGGGGGTACGATCGGCGATGGTTCAGGACGCGCTGCAGAAAAGGTGATCAAGGTGCCTTCCAAAAGGACCAAAGATGTTGTCAGGGTAATTCTTGATAATTATAGCCAGAATAAAGCAGGGGATGAGTTGTTCAATGATTATTATGACCGCCTTGGTAAAGATCATTTTTATCAGTTATTGAAGCCGCTTGCTGATCTCAGTACGCTGACCCCTGATGAGTTTGTGGATTGGGGGCACGAAGAAATATTCGCCACTGCCATTGGTGTAGGTGAATGTGCCGGCGTGATGATCGACCTGGTTTCAACCCTGCTTCTTGAATCGGAGGAAAAACTTCAATGGTCAGTAGAATCGTTTGAGGCGGGTGCGTATTCTGATGCGATCTATCATGCTTATAGTGTTTTTATCAGCAGTGCCAAGGCGATGCTGCTCGATAAAGGCATCAATAGCAGTACACAGACAGGGATCATGCGTGATTTTGATGAACAGTATAAAGACAGTCAGATACTTGAAAGTGTAGGAAGCTTTGTTGAACTGGTTTTACAAATAAACAAAAATGAACCATCAGCTGAATTTGCCCGGGCCTATCTGGGATCTACAGTTGATTTTATAGAAAGAATTAAGTTAGAAAAAAAGGCATTTCAATTATGATAAATACTCAAACGAAAAATGAAATTAAGGAACCAAGGATAACGTTGGTTGGCGCCGGTCCGGGTGATGCTGAGCTGATCAGTTTAAAAGGGGTCAGGGTACTGAGATCTGCGGATGTAGTGTTGTATGACGCCCTGATAAATAATGATTTGCTGGACTTCGCTCCGGAGCATGCGATCAGGGTATATGTTGGAAAGCGATCAGGCGATCATTCCTATTCACAGGAAGCTGTAAACAAGCTGATGATCGATTATGCCCTGAACTATGGTCATGTCGTTCGTTTAAAGGGAGGAGATCCCTTTGTTTTCGGCCGTGGTTTTGAAGAACTTGAAATAGCTGCTTCATACAGCATTCCTGCAGAAGTGGTTCCCGGAATTTCAAGCAGTATTTCTGTGCCTGCCCTGCAGGGAATTCCATTAACCCATCGCGGGACCAGCGAAAGTTTTTGGGTCATTACCGGAACGACTGCTTCAGGGGAAATTTCAGAAGACCTTTATACTGCTGCCAAAACCAATACCACGGTGGTGGTATTAATGGGGACCAAAAAACTTAAGGAGATCGCAGAGATTTTCATCGCAGAAGGGAAAAGCAGATTGCCTGTAGCAGTCATTCAGAATGGCTCAATGGAAAATGAAAAGCTTGTTATAGCTACTGCCGGAACAATTTTCGAAGCTGCCCGGGATCAGAAGGTCAGTTCTCCGGCAATAATCGTATTTGGTGAGGTTGTTGGCTTGCATTCATTATTCCAGCCGATCAGGGCTTTTTATGAATATACTGAATAAAACAGATAAAAAAGCTGGTAATGATGCCGGTAATCAACTATTTCCGGTATTCCTTAAGCTGAATGAGCTTAGGGTTTTGCTGGTTGGCGGCGGAAATGTCGGACTGGAAAAGATAGGAGCAGTTTTGACGAACAGTCCTGAAACCGAGATCAGCATGGTATCTGAGACCTATCTGCCGGAGCTTCTCGACTATGTTGCCCGGTATCCAAAAGTTAAATTACATTATAAAAGGTTTGAAGCCTGCGATCTTGATGGTCAGGACCTGGTGATCATTGCAACCGGAGATAATGATGTAAATACCGAAATCAGAAGTTTGGCACGTGAAAGGCATTTGCTGATCAATGTAGCCGACAAGCCGGAGTTTTGTGATTTTTACCTGGGATCTATTGTGAAGAAGGGTGACCTGAAGATCGGGATCTCGACTAACGGAAAATCACCTACAATAGCAAAACGGCTGAAAGAAGTTTTTCAAAACTATTTGCCTGATGGGCTGGAGATTAGCTTAGAACAGATGAGCCAGTTCAGAAATACACTCAATGGTGATTTCTCACATAAGGTCGATGAATTGAATAAGGCGACTGCCGTATTACTAACCCCGGCCTCAGAGCAGTATGCAAGCCGGAAAATGCGCTGGATTTTATGGGGCGCCGGATTTTTAAGTCTTGCGCTAATATTTTTATCCTTCTGGTTCAATGATCCTGAGTTTCGGAATTATATGGAAGGAATCCATCCAACGTTTTACTATTTCCTTGTTGCCGGCTTTGTTTTTGCCATGATCGACGGAGCTATCGGCATGTCGTATGGAGTTACATCTACTACCTTTTCATTGTCGATGGGCATCCCGCCTGCTTCCGCCAGTACGGCGGTACATGTTTCAGAAATATTGAGTAACGGAATTGCAGGATGGATGCATTTCAGGATGAAAAATGTGAACATGCGATTGTTCTGGCTCTTACTTGTTCCTGGGGTACTCGGCGCTGTTCTGGGAGCCACTTTGCTGTCCTCGCTCGAACATTATAGTCAGTACACCAGGCCTCTTGTTTCCATATATACCCTGATCCTTGGATTTTTCATTATGCTCAGAGCGCTAAGAATAAATCGCAGATATATCGGCTCGAAAATTAAAAATATCAGATTCCTGGGTTTTGGAGGCGGTTTTATTGATGCAGTGGGCGGTGGCGGCTGGGGATCGATCGTTTTGTCATCCCTGATAGCCGGTGGCCGGAATGCCCGTTATGCTTTAGGAACAGTAAAACTTTCCAGGTTCTTTATTGCGCTGATGAGCTCACTGGCTTTTATAACTATGCTTAATAATGTGTACTGGGATTCTGTTCTTGGCCTTGTTATTGGAAGTGCATTAGCATCCCCGATCGCGGCACGTTTGTCAAATAAGATATCAGTAAAAGCGATCATGATAGCTGTAAGTATCATTGTGATCCTGGTGAGTCTTAAAACAATTGTGAGCACCCTTATTAATTTTATTTAATTAAGTATTTTTGCCGAAACCTCACAGAATAATGAAAGAACAATCCAAGCTCATACGTACCCAGGCACCCCGATCATCGAACAGAGAACACTCAGTGCCTTTATATCTTACATCCAGTTTTGTGTTTGATAATGCGGAGCATGGGAGGGCTATGTTTGCAGACGAAGTGGAAGGTAATATTTACTCTCGCTATTCAAATCCCAACACGACAGAATTCATTGACAAGGTTCGTGATTTTGAAGGTGCTGAAGCCGGATTAGCTTTCTCATCGGGAATGGCTGCTGTTTTTGCTTCCATTGCCGGATTATTGCGAAGCGGCGATCATATAGTGGCTTTCCGTTCTATATTCGGTTCCACACATCAGCTGTTTACACAATTGCTGCCCCGCTGGGGGATAAGCACTACGTATGTGGATGCGTCCAGGCCAGAAGATTTTGAGGCTGCATTGCGCCCGGAAACTAAAATGGTATTTCTTGAAACCCCTTCAAATCCGGGTCTGGAACTTGTTGATCTTGAATGGCTGGGAAAACTGAAACAAAAATATAATTTCATCCTGAATGTCGATAATTGTTTTGCAACTCCTTACCTGCAAAAGCCGATCCTTTATGGCGCCGACCTGGTGAGCCATTCGGCTACCAAGTATATGGACGGTCAGGGAAGAGTATTGGGAGGAGTGGTAGTGGGCCGCAAAGACCTGATGAAAGAACTGATGTTCTTCATCCGGCATACCGGACCGGCCATGTCAGCTTTTAATGCCTGGACCCTTTCAAAAAGCCTTGAAACTCTTGCGGTACGTATGGACAGGCATTGCAGCAATGCATTAAAGCTTGCAGAAATCCTTGAGCATCATGCCGAAGTAGAAGTGGTACGATATCCTTTCCTGCCTTCTCATCCGCAGTATGAACTGGCTAAACGTCAGATGAAACAGGGTGGGGGGATAGTAACTTTCATTGTTAAGGGTGGATATGAGCGTGCCAGGCTCTTTATGGATGCCTTACAAATGACCAGTTTATCCCCAAATCTGGGGGATACCCGTTCCATTGCCACACATCCTGCCTCAACTACACATTCCAAACTAAGTGATGCGGAACGCGCACAGATCGGTATTTATCCGGGAAGTATAAGGATCTCTGTAGGCCTAGAAGATATTGAGGATATTATTAAGGACCTGACAGTGGCACTGGATGAGTCGAAAATTTGAAATAGAAAAGAATGAATACATCAGATAGGATACTTCAGGGAATAGCAGGATTGGGGATTGAACAGTCATTGAAGTGGATCGCTGATCAGTTTCCGGGGAAAGTGGTTTTCTCAAGCAGTTTTGGTTGGGAAGACCAGGTTATTTCTCATATCATATTTAAAAACGATCTCCCGATCAAGGTATTTACACTCGAAACCGGAAGATTATTTACGGAGACCTATTATGTCTGGAACCGCACGCTCGAAATGTATGGAAAACCTATTCATGCCTATTATCCCGATACAGCGGCAGTAGAGGCAATGGTAAGTAAAAAAGGGCCAAACAGTTTCTATGAATCCGTAGAGAACCGCAAGGAATGCTGCGGGATCAGGAAAGTGGAACCATTAAGACGTGCCCTTGCCGGAAATGAATGCTGGATCACCGGGATTCGTGCGGAGCAATCCCTGAACAGGGAGCATATGAGCGCGGTTGAATGGGATGAGTCCCATCAATTAGCAAAGTTTCATCCTATATTCGACTGGAGCCTTGAACAGGTTAAAACCTATATCCGGGAAAATAATATCCCATATAACCCATTGCACGACAAAGGATTTCCGAGTATAGGATGTGCCCCATGTACCAGGGCGGTAAAGGAAGGTGAAGATTTCAGGGCCGGCCGCTGGTGGTGGGAAGACCAGGATAAAAAAGAATGCGGCTTACATAGTACCTGATACAAAACAATTTTGAATTGCTCCCCTGTTTAGCGGAGCTGTCCGTTCAGAGCGGAAAAGACATTGAGATAGGATTTTAATAATATATATGAATATACAGGACACTACCTATTTAGACCAGCTGGAAGCCGAAGCGATATATATATTGCGTGAAGTTGCCGGGCAGTTTGAAAAACCCGCCCTATTGTTTTCCGGCGGAAAGGATTCGATCACTCTTGTCAGGCTTGCTGAAAAAGCTTTCAGGCCGGGGAAATTTCCTTTTCCGCTTGTACATATCGATACGGGGCATAATTTCCCTGAAACGATCAGCTTCCGGGATCAGATGATAGCCAGGATTGGAGAAAAACTGATCATCGGATATGTCCAGGATTCAATTGATCAGGGAAAGGTGATCGAGCAGACAGGAAAAAATGCCAGCAGGAATGCCCTGCAGACCGTTACCCTGCTTGACACTATTGCTGAGAATAAGTTTGACGCCTGTATTGGCGGAGCCCGCAGGGACGAGGAAAAGGCCCGTGCGAAGGAAAGGATATTTTCAGTGCGTGATGAATTCGGGCAATGGGACCCAAAACGTCAGCGACCTGAACTATGGAGCATTTATAATGGCAGGATCCATAAGGGGGAGAATGTCAGGGTCTTTCCTATCAGTAACTGGACCGAACTGGATGTCTGGAATTATATCCGCAGGGAAAAAATTGACCTGCCATCGATCTATTTCGCGCATGAGCGGGATGTGATCACCCGCAACGGACAGTTAATGGCTGCGGCTGATTGCCTGAATATGGATCAGGATGATATTATTGAACATAAGAATGTTCGTTTCAGAACCGTTGGAGATATGACCTGCACGGCAGCCGTGGAGTCGGATGCAGACCAGATCGATGATATCATTGAAGAAATAAAATTTTCAAAAATTAGTGAACGTGGCGCCCGGATGGATGATAAGGTATCTGAGGCTGCTATGGAAGACCGCAAAAAGGGGGGATATTTTTAATATGGATCTACTTAAATTTTTTACAGCAGGAAGTGTTGACGACGGAAAGAGTACCCTGATCGGCCGGCTTCTCTACGACAGCGAATCAATACTTGCTGATCAGCTTGAGGCCCTGCAGCAGTCGAACCGTAAGAATGATGACGGAACCATTGACCTCGCCATTTTAACGGATGGCCTCAAGGCAGAGCGCGAACAGGGAATTACCATTGATGTTGCCTATAAATATTTCCAGACAGATAAAAGGAAATTTATCATTGCGGATACTCCCGGACATATCCAATATACCCGTAATATGGTTACCGGGGCTTCAAACTCTGACCTGGCCATTATCCTGGTTGATGCCCGGAACGGGGTTGTGGAACAAACGATCAGGCATTCATTTTTGGTTTCCCTGCTGGAGCTGAAACATATTGTGGTTTGTATCAATAAGATGGATATGGTTGATTACAGTGAAGAAGTTTTCAGAAAGATCCGCCAGGCTTATTCCGGTATAGCTACCAAGCTCCATTTAAAAGAGGTGACCTATATTCCGGTAAGCGCACTGAAGGGGGATAATATTGTCAATCGATCAGAAAAGATGCCCTGGTTTGAAGGTAAAAGCCTGCTGGATCATTTGGAGACCATCGAAGTGAACGAGGATGTCCGTTCAGTTCAGGCCAGGATGCCGGTACAATGGGTGATCAGGCCCCAGACCGATGAGCTTCATGATTACCGCGGCTATGCAGGCCGTGTTTTAAGCGGGAGTTTTCATGTAAATGATCAGATCACTGTTCTGCCTTCGGGTATCAGGTCGGAGATCAGTAAGATCGAAACCTTTTTAAAAGAGCAGGATGAGGTCCACAGCGGGATGTCAGTGACCCTTCATCTGAAGGATAATATCGATATCGGGCGTGGCGATATTCTGGTAAATTCATCCCATGAACCCCATGTTTCCCAATTGATTGAAGCAGACCTGTGCTGGATGGATACGCGGCCTTTAGACCCTTCCATCATGTACCTGATCCAGCATAACAGCAAGGTCAGCAAATGTAAGATCAGAGAGATCCTGTACAAGGTGAATATTAATACCCTGGAGAAAATGGAGACCGAAATTTTTCAGTTGAATGATATCGGACGTATCGTGCTTAAAACTGCCGAACCCCTTGCCTTTGACCTTTACCAGGAAAATAAGCTGAATGGAGGCGCCATTCTGATCGATCCCCGTACCAACCTTACGGTAGGAGCTTTGATGTTCAGGGCTTCGGTGGAATAAGAGGCGGGTGTCTCTCCCATCATCTGTTTGATATAAAGCCTTAATTTCTGTAAATTCGCTTCAAAATACAAAATAGTGAAAGTAGAACTAAAAAGGGTGAATGATGCGGTGCATTTTGAAGCCTCAGGTCCCTCCTCAACAGTAAAGGTCCATATTGATGGTTCTCCTGAGATCGGTGGTTTAGGCCTTGGTGTCAGGCCAATGGAAATGGTGCTCATGGCATTGGCTTCCTGCAGTTCACTTGATCTGGTATCCATCCTGAAAAAGCAAAAACAGGATCTCAAAGATTTTTCGGTTTCTGTGGAGGGAGAACGGCGGGAACAAATTCCCCATATTTTTACTAAAATTCATATGACCTTTAGCCTTAAAGGGGATATAGATGCTGCCAAAGCCGAACGGGCTGCAGAACTTGCTGTGAAAAAATACTGCTCGGTACATGATATGCTGGTTGCCGGCGGTATTGAAATTACCTATTCGCTGGAGATCAGTAATTAGCAAATCAGCAAATTTGGGAATTAGCAAATGAATTTGTCGATGAATTGATTTGTCGATTTGTCCATTGAAATAGAGTAGGATGGTATTACCCTTCTGCTTTCCCCTTTCAGCCTAAAAAATAAATTTCATCTTCAGCTGTAGCGGTACTTAAAACTTATTACTTACAACTTATTACTACAGCCTCACCTTGTGACGTTTAAATTACATGTTTAAACATCTATATATCTACCTTTGATCAATCAATCAAACAAAAAACAATATGGAATCAGCAGTAAAAACTAAATGGACGGTAGATCCTACCCATTCGGAAGTACATTTCAAAATAAAGCATCTTGTCATTTCGACAGTAACAGGTACTTTTAAATCATTTGAAGGCGGTCTGGAAACAGAAAATGATGAGTTTAATGAGGCAAACATCGAATTTTCACTGGATGTCAGCAGCATTGATACCAATCAGGAGCAACGCGACGAACACCTGAAATCGGCAGATTTCTTTGATGCAGCGCAATTTCCGAAAATTTCATTCAAATCAACTTCATTCGAAAAAGACGGTGATGAATATGAATTAACAGGAAACCTGACTGTCAGGGATATAACCAAGCCGGTTAAACTGAGCGTTGAATATGGCGGAACCGCTACCGATTTTTACGGTAATGAAAAGGCCGGTTTTGAGGTAAGCGGTAAGATCAGCCGTAAAGAATTTGGCCTTACATGGGATGGTATTACAGAAGCAGGAGCTATTGTGTTAGGAGATGATATCAAACTGAACATTAATCTGCAATTAGCAAAACAGGCATAATTAGAATTAAGAGTCGGGAATGGAAATGAATTTTTCAATTCCATTCTCAACTCTCAATCGGTTAAATTCTAATCCTTTCCAAATAATCCATATTATACTTCATACTTTCTATAGGATTCTTTGCATACTCTTCCTGCTCAATAAAAAGATATTTTAAGCCCGATTCTCCCTGATGCTGCAGGATCTTTACGATATCCAGTCCGCCTTTTCCAAATTCAGTACTTTCCTTTTTTTGAAGGTTCATGTCTTTCAGATGCCATAACGGAAAGCGACCCTTATATCTCTTAAAATAGTCAAAAGGATCATTTCCACTTGCAATTACCCATCCCAGATCGAGCTCCATGTGAACCAGTTTCGGATCTGTATTATCCATCAGCAAATCATAAAGTACTTGCCCGTCGACTTTTTCAAACTCATAGTCATGATTATGATATCCAAATTTCAGGTTAAGTTTCCGGCATTCTTCACCATTCTTATTAAATATATCGGCTGTTCTTTTGTAATTATCAAGTGTTTGTCCTGAGCTTGGCATACTGGAACAGATCAGATATTCCTGGCCTGATTCCGCAGCTTCTTCCATGGTTTGCTGCCACTTCGCATCTACAGCAACGTGTCCGCTGCGCAGGGTCATTCCCAGATCTTTACAGGCTTGTTTCATTTCTTTTGCGCTGAGGCCATAATAATTTCCTTTAGCGCTTCTGGCAGATTCTATCTGTTTAATCCCCAGGTCGGCAAGTTTTTTTAATGTGCCGCGCGCATCCGCAAGCATTTCAGCACGCACAGTATATAATTGTATTCCGGGGTTTTTAATTTTTGCCCTGGCTGAAACAAAAGAAGGAAGGATCATTGATCCGATAGCTACCGTTCCAGCGGTTTTTAAGAAATTACGGCGTGTTTTCATATGATGAAATTTTCGGAATTCAAATTAGGAAATTTGATGGTGATTTGGTAAACTTTTATTTGCCTTTGAAAGAGGTATTTTAAAATTTACGAAATTCTGGATGAGAAAACATTCAAGGGCATTTCTGTATTGCCTTTTTTCAAAGGGGGTTTCCCGCCCGGACGGATACCAAGACTAATAAGTATGATGTTACTACTCTATACGTTTTTTATTTGCTTAATCTTTTATAACTTAACACCATATACCGATCTATGCAATTCATTCTACTTAAGCCCAAACAATCCATTAACAAAGCCTATCTGAAAGAAAAGGTGAGCCGATCTGCTATAGATCTGTTCAAAAAGAATTTTTCTGTCTTTCTCAATCATACCAACTCAAATAAAAACGATGAAGAGCATTTAAAATCACAGCTAATGTTTTTTCTGAGGGACACCTGGTTTAAGGATATCCACCATATTAATCCGATCGGGAAGAACGACATGGTTATTCATACAGGTAAATCAACAAGCGATCCGGCCGGAGTAATTATTGAGGTGAAGAGCATTACCAACAAAGTCGAAATGCTTTCTGCAGACAAGCCTAATGCCAAAGCGCTGCACGAACTGGTGTTATATTAACTGCGTGAACGGATTGACCACAATAATAATGAGATCAAATTCCTGGTTGCCACGAATATAGACGACTGGTTTATTTTTGATGCCAACGAGTTTGATAAAAAGATATTCCGCAACACCGTTGTTAAAAAGCTGTATGAATTAAAGAAAACCGATA
This sequence comes from Pedobacter sp., assembly GCA_036677005.1. Lineage (GTDB taxonomy): Bacteria > Bacteroidota > Bacteroidia > Sphingobacteriales > Sphingobacteriaceae > Daejeonella. The sequence goes on along the minus strand of JAKFBV010000093.1, from coordinate 3,663 downwards.
ATAAGGATAATCCTTTCTTTTACGAGGAGCTCCGAAAACTGTTTGACAACCAGCCGGATCTGCTCATTGAAACCACCAACTTTCAGATCCGTGAGTTTGAAACAGTAGTCTCAAATGCAGATACGAAGGATGATAATAAGCTCATAGCAATTTATAAGCTGCTCTCCCCGGCCCATTTGTTAAAGCTCTCCTTTGCAAACGACAGCAATTCCCTTCAGCCTAAATTTTATTCTGAGCTGCTGCATCTCATTGGCTTAGCCGAAGTTAAAGAGGGCAGCAAAAAACTCATTCAGCGTAAAAAGGAGGGATTAAGGGACCCCGGTTCCTTACTGGAAAACACCATAATTCAGCTTGAAAGTCATGATAAACTTTCCCGGCTGGATAAACCTTCTCAATACGGTGAGACCAAAGAAGAGCGACTTTATGCCGTTGCGCTCGAGTTGGTAATCACCTGGGTAAATCGTATCCTTTTTCTAAAACTGCTTGAAGCTCAGTTGATCAGCTATCACAGAGGCGACCGCTCCTATACCTTTCTGAACAGGGATAAGATCAAGGATTTTGATGATCTTGATAAACTTTTCTTCCGGGTATTGGCCAAACTGCCGGAGGAGAGGAGCGATGACATACAGAAATTATTTGGCAGAGTGCCTTATCTTAACTCCTCATTATTTGAGCCTACAGAACTGGAACATCAAACCCTGTTCATTAACGGGCTGGAAGATTTTGTACAGCTTCCTTTGATCAGCTCCACGGTATGGAAGGATAGCAATGGCAAATCCCTGAAAGGCTCCCTGATTACCCTGGATTATCTGTTCGGTTTCCTGGATGCATACGATTTCAGCAGCGAAGGCGCTGAAGACATACAGGAAGATAATAAAACGCTGATCAATGCCTCGGTGCTCGGACTGATATTTGAAAAGATCAATGGATATAAAGACGGTTCTTTCTTTACGCCCGGCTTTATTACCATGTACATGTGCCGCGAAACCATCAGAAGGGCAGTGGTGCAGAAATTTAATGAGGCTAAGGGTTGGGAATGTAAGGAACTGAATGACCTCTATAATAAGATAGAAGATAATAAAGAAGCGAATGCCATCATTAATAGTTTAAAGATCTGTGATCCTGCTGTAGGCTCCGGGCACTTCCTGGTTTCTGCTTTAAATGAGATCATTGCCATTAAAGCCGACCTCAATATATTATTGGACAGGGAAGGCCGGCGTCTAAAAGAATACCAGGTAGAGGTGGTGAATGATGAACTTTCCATTACAGATGAAGAAGGCAACCCGTTTTCTTATAACCCGAACAGCAAAGAAAGCCAGCGGGTTCAGGAAGCCCTGTTCCATGAAAAGCAGAGTATTATTGAAAATTGCCTGTTCGGGGTTGACATCAATCCGAACTCCGTAAAAATATGCCGCCTGCGTTTATGGATCGAGCTGCTGAAGAATGCGTATTACAAGACTCACCCAACCCTCTCCCAGGGAGAAGGCTTTAGTGAAGGCGCACCCCTCTCCTTTGGAGAGAGGCCGGGGCACCTTGAAACTCTCCCCAACATCGACATCAACATCAAAACCGGCAATTCACTCATCAGCCGTTTCGCCCTGGATGCGGATCTTAAAAAGGCTTTGAAGAAAAGCAAATTCGGAGCGAATGGAATAGACAGTTATCGTTTTGCAGTAAAGACCTACCAGAACGCCCGCAGTAAGGAAGAAAAGCGGGAAATGGAGCAATTAATACTGGCTATTAAAAGTGATTTCCGGACAGAGATTGCTAATTATGACCCGCGGAAGATCCGCCGTGCAAAGATTTTGGCAGACCATTATCTTCTGACAGGTAAAGTTAAGGGTGGCTTTGGGATGATGCTTTTTGAAGATACGGCGGATTATTCGAGTAAAAACGCGAAACTAATAAAAGAAAGGGCTGAAAAATTATTGAATGAGGTAGCAAAGATAGATGCCAGCCTGGAAGAGGATGAGAAAAATATAATTTATGAAAATGCATTTGAATGGAGGTTTGAGTTTCCGCAGGTGCTGAATGATGAGGGAGATTTTGTTGGGTTTGATGTGGTGATTGGGAATCCGCCGTATGGAGTACAATTTTCTCCAAGTCTAAAAGCGTTCATTTCAAATAATTATCAAGCATTAGATGACATATACACTCTTTTTTTAGAGAAAGGATTAAAACTATCAAAATCAAATGGACATGTTTCTTTAATAATACCAATATTTTGGTTAACTGGCGATAAATACTATTCTACACGTAAATTTCTTAAAGAAAATGCCAATCTCGAGGTTGGTATATCATTACCATATAATATTTTTTCAGATGCTTATGTAGATACCGGAATTTATATTTTCATAAAAGATAAGCAATTCCAGAACTCTATGGTATATGAATTTGATCCTAAGGAAATTGTTAATTACAATGTATTAAATTCTTTAAAATTCACTTCTGTTTTGAAAAATGAATGGACTTTAAGAGATGATTTAAAAATTATTTTAAATGAGGGTTCTAGGTCATTATCTGACAAAGTAAATAGTTTCAATCAGAAGATTGGAAGCGCAACTATTTCTGTAAGAGGTATTTTAGCAAATAAAGGAGATTATTCAGAATTTTTAGATTCCAACTCAGATGATTTTAAACCAGTATTTGTAGGAAGAATTGACAGATATTTAATAGAGAGTGGAAAATCTACTTATGTGAAATATGGTGATAATTTAAAGGAAAAGCCTTCGTCTTCCGACTATTTTACTGGAGAGAGATTGTTGGTTCGAAGAATAATAAACAGGAAATTTAGAATTATGGCTACCATTACAAATGAGTCATTTATAACCAAAAAGGATATTTATATTTTCAAAAGTATTGACAACAAGTTCTCACACAAGTTTTTATTGGCTATTATAAATTCTAAGTTAATGTCATTTATAAAGACAAAGGGATCAGCATCTGCGAAAAAAGATGATTTTACTCAACTAACTTTAACTGATATAAGAGGAATTGGTATTCCTGTTCCAACAGAAGAACAAACGAAAAGGATTAACATTTTAGTAGATGCATTATTAGACAAAAAAATCTTAAATACTGAATTGTCATTTGATATAGAAAAAGAATTAGACCAACTCGTTTACCAGCTATATGGTTTAACAGAGGAAGAGATAAAGATTGTGGAGGACTAAGGATGCAAAACGACGATTATAAGAAACAGTTGCAGGATTATAAAATAGAATTAAAAAAGGTCTATGAGAAAAGCCAGGATACGTTTGAGAAACAACTTTCATTTTTAAGTGCTGGAGCACTTGGTTTTTCAATGCTGTTTGTTGAAAAGATTGTTAATGATTTTAATTCGTCAAAATGTAAATGGACTATTATTTTAAGCTGGCTAATATTAGGTGGGACATTAATTGTAAATTTAGTATCTCATTTATTATCAGCCAGAAATAATTATAAAACTATGTCTGAAATTGATAATGATTTATACTCCTTTGAAAAAGTAAATGGTAGGATACGAATAATTAATTTTTTAAATTGGACTACAATTGTAATGCTTTTAATCAAAAGAATTCCTCGAAGCTTTGCTTCGGGGTTGGGTAAGTAAAGTAAGCGTTATATTTGTCTTATGAGTGATCATATTCATAAGCGTCATAATAAGAATTTGTTGTTGTACCA
>JAKFBV010000092.1:0-6742 GCA_036677005.1 Pedobacter sp. | reverse complement strand
AATTATTTAACAATTAAATTATAAAACCATGTCTGATATCGCTTCAAGAGTTAAAGCAATTATCGTTGAAAAATTAGGTGTTGACGAGAGTGAAGTTACACCAGAGGCATCTTTCACCAATGATCTTGGTGCCGATTCATTGGACACCGTGGAGTTAATCATGGAGTTTGAGAAGGAATTTAACGTAGCTATCCCTGATGACCAGGCTGAAACTATCGGCACAGTTGGTCAAGCTATCGCTTATTTGGAAAAGAACGTAAAGTAATTTTACGATATCCTCATTATAAATGGAGCTAAAAAGAGTTGTTGTTACAGGACTAGGTGCGCTTACTCCAATTGGAAATACTTTACCAGAGTTCTGGGATAGTCTGATCAATGGGGTAAGCGGCGCCGCTCCTATAACGCATTTTGATCCTGAAAAATTCCGTACTAAATTCGCCTGTGAGGTCAAAAACTTCAATCCGGAGGATTTTATGGACAGGAAAGAGGTTCGAAAACTAGATCCATTTGTTCAATATGCAATTGTTGCATCTGATGAGGCTATAAAAGATGCAGGTTTAGACTTCCCAAATCTCGATACTAATCGTATTGGGGTGATCTGGGGATCGGGTATAGGTGGTTTAAAAACCTTTACCGATGAGGTCGTAAACTTCGCAAATGGAGATGGAACCCCACGTTTCAATCCATTTTTCATTCCAAAAATGATTTTGGACATTGCTCCTGGCCATATCTCTATCCGGCATGGTCTTCACGGTCCGAATTTCTCTACAGTTTCTGCCTGTGCATCTTCTACCAATGCGCTGATCGATGCCTTTAACTATATCCGTCTTGGAATGGCTGATGTGATCGTTTCAGGTGGTTCAGAAGCCATTATCAATGAGGCAGGTATGGGCGGATTCAATGCGATGCATGCCCTTTCTACACGTAATGACGATCCTAAAACCGCATCCCGCCCCTTTGATAAGGACCGGGATGGCTTTGTGGCCGGTGAAGGTGCAGGAAGCATCATTCTGGAAGAATTAGAGCATGCCAAAGCAAGGGGTGCTAAAATCTATGCAGAATTAGCAGGAGGCGGAATGAGTGCTGATGCAAATCACATAACTGCACCACATCCTGAAGGTCTTGGGGCCAAACTGGTCATGACAAACGCCATGAGAGATGCTCAAATGACCCCTTCCAATATTGATTATATCAATGTTCATGGTACCTCTACTCCGCTGGGAGATATCAGTGAAGTAAAAGCCATCATTGATCTGTTCAAAGAGGATGCTTTCAAGCTGAATATAAGCTCGACAAAATCGATGACAGGTCATCTTCTGGGTGCTACCGGAGCTGTCGAAGCAATTGCAGTAATTTTGGCCGTTAAGCATGATATTGTTCCGCCAACCATCAACCATTTTACAGATGACCCGGTTTTTGATCCAAGATTAAATTTCACATTTAACAAAGCTCAGAAACGCACAGTAAATGCCGCCTTAAGCAATACCTTTGGATTTGGCGGCCATAATGCCTCTGTGATTTTCAAAAAATATCAGGCCTGATTTATTTCCCGCATTAATTTATTAATCCCGGATCTTTTTAAACCTGTATATTAGTATCTCTAATTTGATCATCAGTCATTAATGCCATTTTCCAGACTCTATAAACTCTACTTTTCGCCTCATCGCAAGTATATAAGATCTTTAGAGAACCTTTTGGGGTTCGTTCCGGGAAATCTGCGGCTTTATCGTATGGCATTCCGGCATCGCTCTGTTGCTGTTGAATTAAAGAACGGCACCAAGAACAGTAACGAACGCCTTGAATTTCTGGGTGATGCGATCTTAGGGTCTGTTATAGCCGAGCTGCTTTTTAAAATGTATCCATATAAGGATGAGGGTTTTTTAACAGAAATGCGCTCCAAAATAGTCAGCCGTAATAATCTGAATCAGCTGGCAAAGCGGTTGGGACTCGACGAACACATTGAATATGATAACAGGCTGATCAGCCATAACAACAAGCAGGGCTCCATTTTGGGCGATACTTTTGAAGCGATGATCGGTGCTGTTTATATGGACAAAAACTACAATTTCACAAGAAACTTCCTGATTACCCGGATCATCAAACCCCATATCGATATCCATACCCTGGAACTGACCGAAACCAATTTCAAAAGCAAATTAATTGAATGGTGCCAGCGTCACGGGAAGGATATTACCTTCGAAATTATACCTAATGCTGAAGGAGAAAACATAAAACTCTTTACCATACAGGTCAATGTGGACGGGGAGGCCTGTGCTCTCGGCAGAGATTATAACAAGAAGAATGCTGAAAAACTTGCGGCAGAAAAGGCCTGTGAATTTTTAAATATTTAAAAATGGAACCGGGTTCAGCAAACTTTAACCAGAAAAAACTGCTGAATGCCCTCATCCTGATCATTCCTGCAGCTTATTTTCTAAGACTTAATTCCTACCAGCTGATTTTTGAAGAACCCAGGCGTGCCCTGGTCGCACTTGAAATGCTTCTGGCAGATAACTGGCTGGTTCCAACCACAAACGGAGAACTTTATTATAATAAACCCCCGCTTTACAACTGGGTACTGATCGGATTTTTTACACTCCTGGGTAAGGCCGAATGGGTGGTAAGGCTTCCATCCGTACTGTCGGTTATGGCAACTGCGGCGATACATTATCGTATCAGCAGGATCTATATCGGGCGGCAGGCTGCCTTATTTTCAGCCCTCTTTTATGTCACAAGCGCCGACATTCTGTTCTATTTTTCCCTGCTGGGAGAGATCGATCTCTTCTTTGCCCTCATCATTTACCTGCAATCTGCACTGATCTTTCACTTTTATCAGCAGAAAAAATGGCATTGGCTTTTTATCAGCTCCTATCTCCTGACAGCCGCCGGAGTCCTCACAAAAGGTATTCCCCCCCTGTTTTTCCAGGCAATCACCCTCCTTGTAATCTTCCTGATCAATAAGGATTATAAGCGTTTGTTCTCTGTATGGCATTTTGCAGGGATCGGAATACTTGTTCTAAGTGCAGGGGGCTACTTTTACCTGTATTCCCTGCATCATAATGCGGGGCCTTATCTTGCGCGTCTGTTTACAGAAACTTTTTCAAGAACCTCTATGGAGGCCAGCATGAAAGATAATTTCCGGCATTTCCTGAACTTCCCCATCATGCTGGTCAAGATCTCAGCACCCTGGTTCCTGTTATTTTTTCTGACATTTGACGGGCAGTGGAAGATCCGGTTAAAAAATAACCCCTTTCTGAACTTTTGCCTCTGGTTCTGCCTGGCCAATGGACTCATTTATCTGCTTTCGCCGGGTACGAGAGAACGGTATTTATACATGTTCTTTCCTTTTATTTATTCCCTGCTTGCTGCAGCCTTATGTGAAAAGGCCATGATCAATAAGCTGGGCTGGATCAGGCGATTTTATTATTTCGTTGGGATAAGTGTGCTGGCCGGCCTTCTTGGCCTGGCTGTTTTCGGACTTACAAAAGACCTGCTGACCGGGGCCATAGCATGCCTGCTGATCACTTTGTTATTGGGCGCTGGCATCTTTTACATTAAATTAAATAGCCCTTCCGAATGGATACTCGCAGCAGTCCTGATCATTCTGATTGCAAGGATAGGGTTCAGCCTGGTCATACTGCCCACCAAAAAACAGGATGATCCTTATAAGTCGGATGCACTAAAAATGTCTAAAATTATAGGGAAAGAATCTGTTTATCTGACCGGCCCTCCTGAACCAAAAACAGACCGGGTGCAATTTGCAGGCATACATTTTATTACCTATGAGCGTAATGAGCCCAGCTACCTGGCTTTTCAGACCTCTTTTTACCTCTCAAGATATACAGGCGGCATCTTAAAATATACTGAAACTGCTGATAAACCTGGCTTTTACATCAGCAGGGAGGAAAATATAAACCCCGGCAAAGTCAAGCCGGATTCAATCCGGGTTTTCTACCGCTTTAATAACCGTCTCAATAAGGAGGATCAATGGTATCTGCTTTATAAAATTCAGGAATAATGTCAGGGATCTTAAAAAAAGCTGGCTCAGGCATCTTTTTAATATGGTGTTTCCTGGTATTTATCTCCGCCATGATCATGGTCTTTCCCTTTATCCTGATCAGTTCAGTATTATTTATAGGCAGGAAGGCTCAGAATATCTTCTTTTTCTTCCTTAAGATATGGGCCGGGATATTCTCAATACTCTGTTTTTTTCCTGTCAGGGCAGAAGGAAGGAGGAGCAGCAAACCGGAAAAAGCATATATCTATGTATGCAATCATAATTCTTACCTGGATGCCATTGCGGTGGTCTTAGCCATTCCCGGATCATTTAAACCACTGGGTAAGATCGAAATGGTGAAAACACCCATATTCGGTATGATCTACCGCCGGGTGGTTGTACTGATCGACAGAAAAGATAAAGAAAGCCGTACCCGCGGTGTGGAAGAACTGAAAATCGATCTGGCCGGCGGACAATCAATTCTGATATTCCCGGAAGGGACGATGAACAGAAGCAAGGAACCCCTTGCCGAATTTTACGATGGGGCCTTCAGGCTTGCTATTGAAACTCAAACGGACATTGCACCTTTGGTTATATTAAATGCAAGGAAACTCTTGCCCAGAAATAAGCCTTTTGCAGCGAAACCTGGTTTGTTAACATGCGTTTTTGCAGAACCGGTAAAGGTTAAGGGTATGACAGCGGATGACTTGGAGGATCTGAAGTCAATAGTTCGTAAGAGTATGGAAAGTATTATTCAGAATGCCTGATCTAATATTTCAGATTTTTTTCGGTCAGATCAGGAGCCTTAGGCAAAGCCGGGAGACTTAAGAGGCCTTTTGGCCGTCCTGATTTATTAAAGGTCTGAACCGACCTTTTAATATAATTGATCAGTGCATATTCATCCCAGGAAGAAAGGGTCTCATAGCCGGGCCGGTAGGTCACCATAAAGTTTTTCAGATCATTTCCTTCCAGAGCGGTAATATTCCTGATCGTATTCGAATTAAACCTGCGGTCAATCTCTGTTTGCTGCAACTCATTGATATAAAAGGTATTAAACCTGCGGGCCTGCCCGGGAGTTTTACCGACCAGTTCATACAGGGCAGTAAGCGGCTGGAAGATATAGGCTAGCACCGGGGGCTTTCCGGCATAATAAGACCCCTTTTTACGGTACTGTTCCCTCAATTCGTCGAGTTCCTGCCTTTTACTCTGGCCCTCTACTTTCACCTCCGCAAGTTCGATCACCGGCTGCAGTCTTAGAACCAGGTCTGACAGATCTGTTAAAACCAGCGTGAGATCTGTATAAGCCGGTTTCGAAATATTCAGGACATCACCTTTAGAGGCCAGGATCCTGAACAATCCCAGTTCATTACTTATGGTAACCCGGCCGGTGCTCTTATTGGTAATGGATACATTAGCAAGCCTTGATGTACCTGATCTTTCCATTACCAAACCCTGAACCGAGCTTTCCTGGGCCTGCAATACCATAAACCAGCAGCAAAGAATTGGAAGGGCAAACAGAAATTTCATCAGGATCACTTTCATCAGGACAGGCTCAATGGCTCAAAATTAACAAATCATATGCCGGGTTTATCTTAAATTATGTTAAATGACATAAGCCTCAGCTATTTTAATCTGTTTCGGGCCCTTTATAATTAAATCTTATCTTTGTACGATGATAAAATCCATGACAGGTTATGGTTTGGCTGCAAATGATCATGACCGTGCGAAATACACGGTAGAGATCAAATCACTGAACAGTAAGTTTCTGGAACTTTCTTTAAAAATTCCTAAAGCATTTTCTGATAAGGAATTTTTATTGAGGAGTGAGTGTACTAAACAGATCGAAAGAGGGAAGGTAAATATCAGTATCAATATCGAGTACGCTGAAACCACACTGAAGACCTCCAGCATTAATCAATCCCTGCTGAAATATTATTATGAGCAGCTCAAAGGCTCGGCTGAGGCTCTGGGTGATACAGGAGCTAATTTGTTTCATATGGCATTGAATTTCCCTGAAGTTGTTCAGTATGGTGCTGATGAAGCCAATGAAGATGAATGGAAAACACTTTATAAAACCTTTGAACAGGCGCTGGCAGATTTTCAAAACTTCCGCCGGGATGAAGGAAATGTGCTCAAACAGGATCTGATCCTGCGAATAAATAATATTCTCGAAGGAATGAGGCTGGTTTCAGAACAGGAACCTCTTCGTATTCCATCGATCAGGGAGCGCCTCAATCAATTCCTTGAGGAAGCGGTTGGCAGAGAAAATATCGACCGTAACCGTTTTGAACAGGAACTGATCTATTTTATTGACAAACTTGACATTACTGAAGAAAAGATCCGCCTGAAAAGCCATTGCGACTATTTTATTGAAGCTCTGAAAGCCAAAGATGCGAACGGTAAAAAACTGGGCTTTATCTCCCAGGAGATCGGACGTGAGATCAATACCATGGGTTCTAAGGCTAATGACGCTAAAATGCAGCAGATCGTAGTGGGAATGAAAGAAGAACTTGAGAAGATCAAGGAACAATTACTGAACGTATTGTAGAGAGTTGTAAGTTATAAGTTGTAGGTTATAAGTACCCACCCATAGCCTGACTTAAAACTTACAACTTATTACTTATTACTTATTAATGCGAATCAAGGGTTAAACTAAATAATAAAAACAGTAAAATAAGTATAAAAAGGTGTCGATTAATTTGCATAAAGCCTTGAAAATCAGTATCTTAAAGAAGATTACCACACCTT
>JAKFBV010000091.1:0-30129 GCA_036677005.1 Pedobacter sp. | reverse complement strand
TATGCTGGCTTTAGCTCCTTTAGCAGATTATAATTATACACCTATGCTGAACTCTCTGGCAAAAACCATTCAGCTTTTGGATACTGAAAGTCCGCGCGGTGAGCGCAATGTCTTTTTATCCCGACATAAACATTTGCTGACAGGCTTCAGTCTGAACAGGAACACCATTTTTGAAAGTGTGGTCAGGCATCCGCTGCAATTCAGTCTCAACCGCGATCATAAACAGGCCCTTATTCAGTTTCCTGAATTAATGCCGGGCGTAAATTTAATGGTATCCAAACAGTATCCGCTGTTTCGTTTCATTGTCAATCTGGGTTGCGTCACTGACATGCGTTTTATAGGTAAGGGATATCATGCAGGCAATATAGTAAACAGCAGTGTGCACACCAACTGGTTTCATGCCAGCCAACTATTTCAGGCAATGGATGTTTCTGTTCAGTTAAAAAAAACGATTGTGCTTTCTGATCAGATGACAATGATCTTATCCCTGGGGATACAAATGGGGATTCAGCTTACAGATACGCTTGTCAATCCGGTGAAATATGGAGGCTGTGCGAAGATTATTGGGGTGGCCTGATTTTTTTTAAAGGAAATTATGATACGTCATACTGTTATTTTTAAGCTTAAGCACTCTGAAAATTCAAAGGAGGAGGCAAATTCCATGATGCTGCAAGCAAATTAGCTTACATATCCGCTGAATGACAAATTGGAGGTTCCCAATTCGTGGGAATGACAAATCGGGTGAGATAGATGGGGAGATTCCAGCCTTCGCGGAATGATGTATTGATTAGGAGGTTCCAGCTTTCGCTGGAATGACAAATTGGATGGGAGGTATGTGGAGATTCCAGCCTACGCTGGAATCGGTTTAGATTACTCACTACTTTTAATGAACCAATCCGCGGCAAGATCATGCCAATCGGGGTTAAGTTTTTCAATTAAATTATTTTTCCAGGATCGTTGCCAGGTCTTTAATTGTTTTTCCCTGGCGATGGCTAAGTTCACATCAGTAAATTTTTCATACCACACCAGTTTATTGCAATTGTACTTGCTTGTGAATCCATAAACGAGCTTTCGTTTGTGCTCGTATACTCTTCTGCGGATATTGTTAGTAAAACCGATGTACAAAACATTATGATATGTATTGGTAAGCATGTAAACAAAATATTCCCTCATTCCCCAAAATTGCAATCCCCGGAATACCTAAAGACAAAAAATGAGTAAAAGGGCTACATCATTTATCGTACGGTTCCGCATTTCGATTCCAGCGTAGGCTGGAATCTCCTCACTCCCCAACAACGCTTGTCATTCCCGCGAAAGCGGGAACCTCCACAATCCTTCAAACAAGGTCATTCGCAGGAAGGCTGGAATCTCCTCAGCCCCCAAACAACCCTTGTCATCCGATAAAATCGGATCCAGCGAAAGCGGGAACCTCCACAATCCTTCAAACAACGTCATCCGCACGAAGGCTGGAATCTCCTCAGCCCCCAAGCAATTTGTCATTCCTGCGAAAGCAGGAACCTCCTCAACCCGAAGAGCTCTTATCAGCGAATGCTGGAACCTTTTCAACCCAAACAACACTTGTCATCTGATAACCTATCGGATCTCGCGAAAGCGAGAACCTCTATTAACACATTTTACAAAGTCGCATCCGCGAATGCTGGAACCTCCACAATCTTAATTTACCCCTTCTGCCCCTTTATATATTTAGCCACTGTTCCTACCGGAGCAATCCAGATCCCGTTTGCAGGGTTTTGTGCATATTCAATCAGCTTTTTCAGCATACTAAGTCGGGTTGTCTGATTTCCGGATGCACCCATTTCATGGCCCGCAAGAACCAGCCATGCACCGCTCTTTTTCGCATTTTCAATCAGCGGTAGAATTTGCTCAAAATCTTTGCCGTCCATTTCCATCCCGGTTAACTGGGCAAGATCACAGAATTGAGGCGCATTGGGACCTTCATCAAGCCAGCCTCTGCCGCTGAGGAATAGTTTTGATACAACAGGCACATAGCTTTTTGTGTTTTCCCCTCTGCCGATATAGGTTTGTCCGCAAGGATAAGCAAAAACCTCAGCCTCAACTCCGAGTAACTCCTTAATGTCCTTATTAGCCAGAATTAACTCATTCCGCATTTTTTTCAGGGTATAATTCTCTATTGCCTTTTGTCTCGACCATGGAAAATTACCTGTGCAGGGATGGTTGAAAGAATGATTCCCGATTTCATGACCACTGGCAACCGCTTTCTTCCAGCCCTCCAGTCTTTGTTTAACGGAGTTCGGAACCACATAAAATGTGCCTTTAACGCCATATTGGTCAAGCAGAGCTGTTCCGGCATCTACCTGACTTGCCCGGGCATCATCGAAACTTAAACTGATAGCTATTTGCTTTCCCTCAGGCCAGGCAAATGTTGATTCGCCTTGTTGCGCCAATAGCATTTCACCAGAAAGAAAAATTGATAATATAATTAGAACTAAATTCTTGTTTGAAGATATTACATTTCTTTTATTGGTTATTAAGGTTGATTTCATATTAAATTAAGGTTGATTTCTATTGAATGATTCGGATTTGTTGGATTGGAATCTCATTGCAGTTTAATTATATAATTCCTCGAAATACTTCCTTCCCTCTATCACTTCAGCGAGGTTGTTTTCCATTTTATGCTCGCATTCAACATGAATTACTCCCTTAAAACTCTGACGTTTTAATTCATCTATTATAGCAGGGAAATTAATTACGCCTTTACCAATAATTACATCATTTGCATCAGGGTTGTTGGATTGATGAATGTCTTTTAGATGGACTCCAAGTATATTTCCCTCCAGTTTTTTCAGAGATTCAGCAGGATTTAATCCGCTTCTTTCCCAATGTCCCAGATCTGCACATACTCCAAAATTTGGATGGTCTTTCATCGCGGCGATTACAGAATCAGGATGCCAGTATTGGCTTTTTCCTTTCGCATGCTCATGAATGGCTATTTTGATTTTGTATAATCCTGCGAGACTATCCAGCATGTCCCACGATTCCTTTTCCGGTTCACATACAAGGTGCTGCATATTCATTTCCTTAGCCAGCTCAAAATAATACTTCCAGTCGACTTCATTTTTTGCACCACTGACATACATGGATTGCATTTCAAGATTTTTACCGCTAAGCATTTCCTTCATCTTGCGGATGTCTTCTTCAGTCATCGCAGCCATAGTTTTATCATTGAATTCCTTTCCCATATTATGGAAAGAAAATCCTTCTACATAATTCACTCCGGCACTGTCTGCTTTATCAAGGGCATCAGCAAATGAAAAGCGGTTGAAGGAATACAAGGCTACTCCCATATTCCATTCAGCATGTTGGTCCTGAGCTTTTTTGGAACTTTCAGCACATCCAATGAATGAAACAGCGAGAAGGCATAAATACAATAGATTATTTTTAGATGTCATCATTTTATATTGATTTTGAAGATGAATGTTTATTTGCTTTTAACCAGGCTTAGTTTAATTTCCCGCAGGTCTAACATCCCGGCATCTACGGATGGCTTGTTTGATCTGAAAACGATTTTTTGCCGGCCAGGCTTTAGTTTGATTGTACCAATATTTTTTGATTTGAAGGTTTCCCAGGAACCGCTGCGGTCAATAGTTCCGATTAGTTTTTGTTTACCTGCTTCCAGGAGGAACTCATTACCTGCTGACTCATCAGAAACTGACCATACCAACTCGGCATTGTACTCACCTTCAACCTCAACCTCAACATCCCACTCAACTCTGTCTAAGTTTGTAAACCATCCAAAAGCCCACCATTCGGGCATATATTTAATTTTAGGACCAATGCCTTTTCCATTTCTGGCAGTCAGTCTGAGCATGCCATCAGTTTCTGGTTTTACAATTGCAGGTTTATTGAGAGATTGTGGCTGGGATGTAGGACTGCTCTTCATTTCTCCCTCCAGGTAGCCCAGAACGGCTTCTTTTAAATGTTTCTCCACGGCGGGAGTGTATGGGGAAACGGTTTCGATTTCATACCCACCATGCTTCCATTCTTTTTTTGTAGGCAGATATCCGAGCCAGCCATTCGTATAACCAAAGAAAAATGTAAAGGGGAAGGGCGAACGATCACGGATCTCGTTTGAGATCTCACAAAATAGTTCAACTGGTAAACTCCAAATAGCCACATCTTCATTGATCTTCAGGAATCTTGCCGGCAGCAGCACCATATGGTCTCCATTCGCGGAAGTCTGGGTATATCGCGACAAATCCTTAGGCCAGCTTAAATTGGGCTTTCTGGGGGTTTCTATGATCAGTGATCCTGTAAACAACTTAATGTCAGAACGTACGGATACAATTTCTTTATTAGCTGAGAGAATCTTATCACCTAACAATACCTTGAACTGACTCAGATGCCCTGCTTTTGGATTTGGATAAACACTATAAATAGGTGCCAGATTACCTGCTGCACCATTGATGAAGAGGAGTGGGACACCTAATTTTTGTTCGACATATTCAGATACAATTCCGGGAGCATCACCACTGATCTCAGTTTGAGCAGGCCCAAGTACTGTTCCGTGGATCGCATAGTTGGCTATCAGGGCAAGCGGACTTCCATCTTCTTTATCGAGACGGATTAATCCAATTTTGCGGTCAACGGCGCCTTCCGGATTTAATCCGAGGGAAGCTTTACCATTTTCATCAATCGCCCGACGGTTAATATTTGCCTGTGAAAAACCCCATCCAACACCCAGTTTAGCTTTTACCAGTTTGTTTCGGGCTTCTGTGATACCTTTTATCAGGGAGCGCTCAACCAGTGAGGTATAGGCGGTATCTACATCGTGCTTATAACGATCGCCCATAAATACCTCCGGAAGGCCGGGAACTCCAACTTCCGGTGCTGAGTGAGTGTGTGTTAAAGTCCACCAAAAATTTTCGGGATCAATACCAAGATCTTTCTGCAGAATAGCAGCAACATGGTCATATTCAGAAGGCGACATGACACAAATATCTGTTGAAACCAGAAAGAATTGTTTCACTCCATCATCCATTGCGACAATCCGATGGTAAATACGGTCATGTACACCGGTTGATTTCCTTGCTGCATAACCCAGCAACATTTTCGGTTCATCAGGAGTTATGTCAACTTTGACCACAGATGCCCTGAATTCTCTTGATTGTACATTACTAATAACGGTATTTTGTTGTGCATAACTTAATTGCACAGACATGAGAAGTAAAATCGGGATAATGAAATTTAATTTGTTGCTGATCATGAATACTTATTTTAGTTAAAGAAACATACAATTAATACATAAACTTTTCTGAATTATTAGGAGTGTTTAAGTAATCTTAATAATATTCAGACCTTCCTTCAGTGCAGAAATGTTATTTGATATTTAATTTTTTTGTACTCGGCTTATACGATGATGGCAACAAATCATGAACAGTAGCTACAATCAGGTCCTCGATGCCTTCTTGGAATCGTCCTGGTTGATTATAGGAGTACATCGATGATTCCACTTCATATCCACCCTCTCTTATTACTCTTTTAGAGGCGATATAACAAGGAACATCATTTGAATACGCATTTACCCATAGACGTCCCGGAGCTAATTCCTTTTTTAGTCTCAGGGAGTAATCTACTACTACTTCACCAGCAAGAAAAACCATTGCTAAATCATTCCCAAATGTCCAGGTAGTAACTGGATAAGTAAGACTTTTTGGAATAGTTTCTCCGCGGGCTATTTTATCAAGAGCAAGTTTTGCAAAATAAGCTTTTGCCCCCTTGTCGTTGGCCTGTTCTACAAATTCCTGAACAGTCGGAACATGTTCAAAAGGAAGTTGAATGATCCTGGATCGGCCCATGGGAGGGGAGTTTATTGGTTTAAGGTCAGAGGCCAGAAGTGCTTGTACTTCATTAGCAACTTCTCTGCCATGTTGGGCAGCATAATCAAGTTGAAGATTTGTAACCCGTGGTTCAGGATTAGCATCGGCTCCACAACCCAGGGAAACCATTGCTATTACGCCAGGATTTTTTTCCTCAATAAATTTTTGTGCTTCTCCGATCCAATCGCCATGTATTTTATTAATATCAGGGCCAAGTGTAGTACCATGACATGCGTATGAAACCATTACTGCTCTAAGTTTTCCATTGAGGTCAGTTATACGTAAAAGTGGGAGATCGTGGTCAACAGGACCTTCCGGGACTGGTGTCATGCCTGCTGATTTACCATTTACAACCTTGCGGCGGTTCATCGCAAACCCTACTTTTCCTTGTCCCCATGCTACTTTGGCTGGTCTACGGGCATTCAGTGCCTCTATACTTACTTGTTCCAGCTTTTTTGTTAGTATTTCTAAATATTTGTCAATTCTTCCTATTTCTTCCGGAGGTAATTGTCGGGCGAAGTGATTTAACAAGTTGCCAATCTCAGGACCTGTATGAGTATGAGAAGCACTAATGACAAATCGGGAAGGATCAACCCCGATTTTATCTGAAAGGCGCTTGGCTACTTCTTTAGTCATATAGTATTGTATACCAATGAGATCTACAGTAATTAGGATTGATGGACCTTCAGCATCACTTCCAAAAGCAAGAGCTTTGGCTCTAAGTGGTTGAAGAACACCCTCAGATTCTGACTTACGCCCTCCATAACCTGCCAGAAGAATGGGACCTTCAGGTGTTATATCTATTGCAGAAACACCTACTAGCATAGTTCCTTTTGGCGTTTTTATTTTGGAAGAAGTGTTGGATTGTGCAACCACACTTTCTGAAGAAAACATACTATTCAAAACCATGATGGTTAAAAAAATAGTAGATAATAATTTGTGACTTATCTGCATATCTATTGTTTTTAATATTATGAACTATTGCTATTTCGGCTTTAATTTTTGCGTAAAAAAGCCAACAAATCTGCCATTTCCTGTGTATTTATCTTCTTTTCAAAACCAGATGGCATTGCTGATGCATTGAGACTTTTTATTGACTTAATATCCTGACGGTTGATTGTCTTATCAAGCTTTCCATTATTTCTAAGAGTTAATGCAGTTGAAGTTTCGCTTGATATGATACCCTGAGCAAGCTCCCCGTTATTCAATTCTACTTCCCATAAATCATAACCGCTCGAAATTGAGAGATTTGGATTCAGAATGTTAGCCATAATATCTTCGCGTATCCAATTATGAACAGTGCCCATATCTGGTCCGAATTCTACACCTGTTTCCCCTCTTACCTGATGACAAATAGCACAATTCTGAATAAAGACAGCTTTCCCTTTTGTAACATCACCTGTGAGTTCCAAAGCTTTTTTATACTCTTTGTTTACTCTTTTACCTTCTTCTTCATTCTTGGTAAACAGCTTTCTGGCCCGGTTGCGCAGATTTTCATCTGTATTTTGCATAAGCCCAACGCTTCTTCCAAAACTTACACTACTAGCTTGAATTTTATTTGTTTCAATTGCAGTCAATAGTAGTTCAATTCTATCCTGATTATCCTTTCCAAGAAAAGTGCCTATAGCTGCTTCTCTTATTTCGGGTGTAAGTACTGGCCATTGTTTTATAACATACTCACTAACTGTAGTGTTAGGTATTTTGTTTAAAACCTTTAAGGCTGCTAATTGAATAATTGGCTGTTCCTGTGGAACTATTAACTGTTTCAATACAGTTGCATGAGGGCTTGGATCGGTTAATGAAATGAAATTTATTGATTCAGTTCTGTGTTTATCTGATAAACTACGATCTGCAGCAATTTTTATAGCTTTTTGAATTGATTTAGTTTTGAGTGTTTCATCCTTCAAACCAATTACCCTTAACATTTCTAATGCTGCTTGTCGAACATCACTGCCTGGGTGGTTAAAAAATGTATTTACCAATAAACTTTGATCTCCATCAAATGCAGAAATAGACTCTGGTAATTTTGATTTTCTGGATTCAAGGCCAAGAGCAAGTCCCTCTAACATTGCTCCTTGCCAGGAATTCTGTTTACCCGTAACCATTGATGTTGATTGCTTAATAAGTTTATTGATGTCATCCGGACTACCGCTGGTACCAACCATTCTTGTCAATCTTTGTACTAATGATGCAAATTCAGGAATATCAGAACGATAATTGTTCAAAACAACTTTTAATAAAGGGGCTGTTTGGGATGGAGGAGCCGATAAAGCAGCAATTTGAACCCACTTATCATTTACATCTTTAAATAAAATTTTATTTCTAACATTGGCTGCCTCACCACTATTTATATATCCCAGTGTTAATAATAATTGAAATCTCACCTTTGCGTCAGCATCATTTTGAAGAGAAAGTAGATTTTTAGCTAATTCAGGGGATTTTGATAAATGTAATTCAGCAAGTTTGATTGCATTGGTACGCACTCCGGGTATCTTATCTTTTAATGCAAGTTGAATAAGTGGAGAGTTAAGTTCTCCCAAACCCTCTAATGTCCATAAAGCGTGAAGACGACCTAAAGGAGATTTTGAATTTTTTATTAATTCAGTTAGGGAAGGGACAGCTGATTTGTCAAAACGATCTACTAATAACCGTTGGGCATTTATTCTCCACCAATAGTTTTTGTTTTCTAATTGCTTTACCAAACCCCCGATTGATTCATTACCGAGTTTAAGACCCTTAGTCCATTCTGCATTTTTTGCATCCTTGGGAGAAATTCGATAAATACGTCCCTTGTCATGACCGTCATATAGATCTCCAGCTTTTATTGCTTCCTCAGACATCCATTCCGGTGATTCTATTACCCTTCTGTAATAGTCTAAAACATAAATTGAACCATCAGGACCAACATAAATATTTACAGGCCGGGACCAGGCATCAGTTGAAGTAAGAAACTCCTTATTTTCAAGAACCCGGCTAGATGTAAAGCTTGCTCCATTCTCTTTCAAAACATCAACGTGAACAAGATTACTCACTGATTCAGTAATGAATGTTACATTTTTATTAAAAGGATCCGGGAAAGAATCTCCTAAATAGGTTGTAATTCCGCAAGCAGAGGTCATAACCCCTACATTGGTTAGTATCTGCCGATCAGGATGGATTGTTGTTGGAAAAACTTCAGGGGCATTTAAATGATCAGACATATTTTGAGTAGCCTCAGAAGAAAGTAAGTCTGGATTTCTATCAAAATATCGATTTGGAATTACTTCATGATAACCCTGATTAGAGTTATTGCAACCGAAAAGATTTCCCCACTCATCAAAAGTATGCCCAAATTGTGTACGACTTGAGCTCATCTCAAGTTTTCGCTGTTCAGGCTGAAATCTAATTGAACGTCCATTAGCATTTATAGGTAATTTGGGGCTATCAGGGACGCCGGGAAATATAATTTCTGAACCTTCGTCTCCAAAATCTTCTTTGTATTCACGGGTGGTAACAGAGCCCTCATGAGCAACGTAAATCCAATTATCTAACCCATAGACAGGTGTGTTAACATTGTGTTGTGGATTTGATAAAGCAAAACCTGAAAGTAAGGTGTCTCTCAAGTTAGCCTTACCATCATTATCTGTATCTTCAAAGTAGAGAATATGGGGAGCATCCGTTACAATAATGCCCTTTTTCCAGCGCATCACGCTGGTTGGTAAAGTTAGTCCATCAGCAAACACCGTTCTTTTATCCATGTTCCCATCTCCATCTGCATCCGATAGAAGAATAATATTTCCACTTCCAGTTTTTGTATCTAAAGGATATCCATGCATTTCAACAACATACAAACGGCCATATTCATCAATTTCCATATCAACCGGGTCAGTTATCAATGGTTCTGAAGCGATCATTTCAATTTTGAATCCATCGGCCACAGTGAAAGTAGCAAGGGCGTCTTTTGCTTCTACTGCTGAAGTCAATTGATTGGTTTCAGGCTGTTTATTACAGCCTGAAACCCCGATCAATAGAATTATTAATACATTCAGTATCCTAACTTTATGCTTATGAAAAAAGATCATTTTTTTAATAAATAGATTATATGTGAATTTATTGAAGATATTCTGATCAGTTAATTAACATCCCACCATATTGGAGTGAACATTTTGTCCTGACCGTTTAGATGCTTAGTCACGGCTTCACTTACTCCATTTTTACTAGCAACTGTAATGGCAGATGGGTAAGGAATCCGTTTAATGAATTCACCATTAGGAATATCACCGCCACTTTTGTTAACTGTTACAGGATATAGTTTAGGGTAGCCAGTTCTTCTGAATTCGGACCATGCTTCTTGTCCATCAGGATACATAGCTATCCATTTTTGAGTAATAATACGTTCTAGTTTTTGTGCAGCGGTAGCAGATTCATCCCATTTAACAGTAAGTGTAGTAATAGGAGGCATGTTATTTAATGCACTATTAGGATCAACATAAGGCAATGGAGTAGCCGTGTTATTATTTAAATATTCTTCTGCTCCGGCTACTTTATTTGAGCTGAAAGATACTCTTATCCCTTCTTCATAAAGACTCTGTGCTGTTCCACCCATATCCCAGCCTTTCAAAGCTCCTTCTGATCTTAAAAAATAGCTCTCAGCCACATCCATTACCTTAACAAAAGGATTGTCTACAAAATTAACCTGTGAAAAACCAAGATATGATTTAGCTGGCATGTCTGCACCGGACCTGATACCTTTATAGGTACTTCCCAGGCCAGGATCAGCTGGTAAAGCATACTTTGGCAATCGTGGGTCATTGTAACCGCCAAGGATAGTTTCTACAGCTGCATTAAGTCGGGTTTCTTGCCAAGCACTGGTAATGGTTACTAACGGGTGAATGGTTCCAGTCGTCATTTCAAATGAACCTTCCTTGGCTGCCAGAAGTCCACCGCTGTCTTTAACTGCAGCTTCTGCTTCCATCTTTGCTTTGGAAGGATTTACATTTGAAATACGCATAGCCAAACGTAGCCGGAGAGTGTTAGCAACTTTTATCCATGTTGCATAATTCCCCCCATAACGTGATTTGTCAAATTTTTTATAGCGTATTAAATCAGCCGTAGGATTTGCTGCCTCAGCCGTTTTTAAAGAAGTCACAGCACTTGTAAGTTCTTTGAAAAAGATATCATATGCTTCTTCTTCAGAATCAAATTTCACATCACTAGCTGTGCCATAAAGTGAATAAGGCACCGGACCAAAAATGTCGACAAGCCTGTGTCCTGCGAAAGTTTTGAAAATTAGCGACATGGCATAGAGATCGGGATATTTAGCTTCAAATCCCTTTTTCTTCATCATTACCCACTGATCTAATACTTTACTGGAAGGAACCAGCCATATCTGGTTATTCCAACTGTCGACCATCGAATAAGTACCATTATTGACATTGTTATAGAATGGAGCGGGAAGACTCATATATCCTCCATAATTATCAGCATTTAGGTTTTGCTGCATCTCGATTCTCCATGTGGTAAGCACATCCATAATGCCTAATTGCATGCCCGGAAGGGTGTATCCTCCTTCATTAGCATCCTGCTCAAGCATTTTATCAGTGATCAGTTTTTTGTCTATATTGAGATCCTCCATATCCTTAGTGCAGTAAGCAAATACAAAGGAGACTAAAGTCAAACTCAATACTAGTTTATAATTTATGTTTTTAAATTTAAGATTTTTCATATTTCTAGCTTTAATATCTTTTTACAAATGGTTTAGAATCTTGCATTGAGGCTCAAGCCAAAAGAACGAACCGAAGGCATGGTAAATGATGAGATACCTTCTGCAGTTTGGGAAGTACTTGCACTTATCTCAGGATCAAAAGGAGCATTCTTGTAGAAGAAGAATAAGTTTCTGCCTACTAAAGAAAGGTTGAAATTAACCCCTTTGAATTTTGGAAAGTTATATCCTATAGCCAACTCTCTTAAACGCACATTCGTAATATCGTATAAGTTCCCGGCAACAGCTCCTCCAGCCCCTGACCCAGTTTGATTCATATAAAATGCCTTTGTATCAATCAATTTTCCTGCAAACATTACCCCGCCATCATCTCTGGCATCTCCCGTTCTTTTTGATAATCCTTTATAATCTAACCATTGTTCGGTTCTATTATAAACCTTCCCTCCAAATCTTCCATCAATCAGGAAAGAAGCAGAAATCTTTTTATATGAAAAACTGTTATTAAATCCTGCTAAGTAATTGGAATTTGCATTTCCAACATAATTGTCAAAATTGGCAGATACTGTTGGTAAGCCATTTGTACCAATTATATAATTACCACTGGCATCTTTTAGATAAACTTTGCCAAATAAATCTCCATACGATCCATATTCGCCATTTTTAGGACGAGTTAAGAAAAGTGATGCTTCCCTGTATGAGCCTCCTAAAGCAAAATAATCAGCATTTAGTAAGTCGCTCAGTTCTCTTATCTGATTTTTATTTCCGGAAAAGTTGACAGAAGATGTCCAGCTTACTTTACCCAGAGTAGACCTGAGGCTAACTATTCCTTCTATACCTTTATTTCTGATAGTACCTCCATTGATCCAGAAGTTTGTAGCACCTGCGCCTGCAGGAGCCTGAATCTGAAATACCTGATCAAATGTAGTGGCATTGTAATAAGTAAGGTTTACATTTAATCTGTCACGCAGGAACCTCAAATCTACCCCAAACTCTAATGATTTGGTCCGTTCTGGCTTAAGATTGATGGTATCCTTGCCGCTAAAATAAGGTAAGGTACCTCTCGCATTAATGTTTCCGCTATTATCAAGTGAATATGGTGGAGCTGAACTTTCTATTCCAAAGGGTAAGGTTTTACCAACTTCAGCATAAGAGCCATTCAATTTTGCAAAAGATAATCCCCTTCCTTCATTTCCCTGCTTATTTATTAATACATAAGAAAGTCCTGCAGAAGGATAGAAGAATGATTGAGATACCGTTGAGCTCCATTCATTTCTAGCCGTAACATCAAGGTATATTTTTTCTTTAAATCCAAGTACCGCATTGCCAAATACTGCCTGGCTTAATGTGCTTATCGAGCTTTCAGACTTATTAAATAAACCATTTAAAGCGAATATGGAAAAGTAATTAGGATATGTTAATGATGTAGGAACGGTACTTGACACAGATAAACCGGTAGAAGTCGTTTTCGTATTGCTTACCCCTAAAGTAGTCGTTAAAGAAACAGCATCACTCAAAAGCTTATTTCCCGTTAATAAAAGATCTGAATAGAAGTACTTTGTATCAAATTTTCCTAATGCATATCCGCCATTGGCACCGGCTACAGTAGCCTGGGTTGTTGCGTAAGTGCGAGACTCGGTAGGGTTTGCTATTTTATCGTAAATTCCTCTTCCCTGAAGGCTCAGCCAATCATTAATCTTATATTTGGCCGTTAAAGATGAAATTGTATGATCGATAAAATTATCGGTTTGGTTTCTTTTTTGAACCCAGAATGGATTTTGATTCGGGAAGGTTTCATTCCTTATATATGGCCAGTTTTGTACATACATTGCACGTGTTGGATTCCATATTTCGAAATTACTGCCACTGTATTTGGAAAAATCATCACCTGTTGGGAATGAATAAATACCAGGAAGGGCACTATAACCACCAGCAGAATTTTGATTATACACCTTTTGATTAGTGTAATTAACAGACGCATCCAGAGATAATTTTTTATCTAATAGCTGAGTAGTTACTTTTGTTGTAAAGTTATGCCTGTTGAGATCATTGTCAGGTAGAATACCCTTGGCGTTCGTATTAGCATAAGATAAATATATCTGAACAAATTCATTTCCATTCGATATTGATAATGCATTTACAGCAGTTGTTCCGGGCTTGAAAAATTCCTTAAGGTGTTTGTCGCTGCCATTGGTTATTTTTGAACCCCAGCTATCGTTAAACCTTATGTCCGCTTGCCCATAGTTGGTTTGCAATTCAGGTAAATCAATGGCACTTTCTGTAGTAAAGTTGGATGAAAAATCAACTCTTGCTACACCAGCTTTCCCTTTTTTAGTTGTAACCAAAACAACGCCATTAGCGGCTTGACTACCATACAAAGCAGCTGCTGATGCTCCTTTCATTACCTGGATACTTTCAATATCTTCAGGATTGATGTTTGCAAGAAGATTTGATCCGCCAAACATAGGTGCTCCATCGACAACATATAGAGGCTCGCTATTACTAGTAAATGATTTATCACCACGCATCAGGATCTTAGTAGCACTACCAGGCCCGAAATTACCTTTAGTAATTACAGCTCCGGCAACTTTTCCAGCCAATGAATTCACAAAACTTACATCCTTCACTCTCGTAAGTTCTTCAGCTGCAATATTTTGAGTAGCGTATGTGATACTTTTAGGATCTTTTCCTATCCCTAATGCTGTAACCACTACTTCGGCCAGACTGCCGGCTTCTTCTAGCAGACTAACATCTATTAAGCTCTCCTGTCCTTCTTTGAGGCTTACCTCTCTTCTTGTCCTGGTAAATCCCAGGTAGGTAAAACTCAGCGAATAATTTCCGGCAGACAGATTGGTAAAACTATAATTACCGTTAGCATCCGTAGCCGTGGTTTGTGTTGAAGCACCTTCCAGTTTCACCGTCACTGCTGGTAGTGTTATACCTTTGTTATCACTCACTTTCCCTTTGATGATGCCGGGGGGAGCCTGAGTTCGTGATAGAACGGGTTTCCGTTGAACTATAACTGTATTATTTTTTATAGTATAAGTAAAGGGTTGCCCCATAAGGCATTTCTCAAGGGCTTCTTCTATAGAAGCATTTTTAACCTGTATATCAATTGGTTGGGCTTCTTTTATTAGATCGGCATCACATAAAATATTGTAACCAGTTTGGCTGCGTATTTGCCTTAATACCTGTTCAAGTGATGCATTCTTTTCAGATAAAGTTATCTTTTGTGCATATCCTGCCAAACTTATCTGAAGAAAGGCTGTGATCAGGAAAACAATGGTTAGTTTCATTACCAATAGGAATTTTAGTGAAATGCAAGTTTGGCCCCAGCATTTAAACAGAGTATAAAATTTCATACATTTGGAATTGTTAGGTTAATTAATTGATTTATTGCTTGTAAACTGTATTATCAATATGATTAATCCCAACCGGCTTGCGCAGGCAGGCATTTGCCAGGAGTGTTGCGAGCACTCCTGGTTTTTTTGGATTAATTTTTAATGTGTAGTATTTACGGCATCACTATTATCCTCCTTTCTTTTTCTGAGGTATCCCCCGGGACAATTTTAAAATGGACTGATCCCGTCAGTTCGAGCATGTCTATAAGCTCCGAAAGATTTTTAAAGCGGGATAATGAGCCCCATAATGCTTTTTGCGAAATATTCCCCTGGTACTCTATGTCAACATTATACCACCGTGAAACTTTTCTCATAATGCTTTCTATATTTTCATTATTAAATATAAAATAGCCGTTTTTCCAGGCAATTGCTTCTTGGGTATCGACATTAAACACATTAATCATTTCGTTTACTTTAGATTGTTGACCGGGCTTTAGGCGTTTTGAAAAATTCATATCCAGACCCTCTCCGGAAGGAGAGTTGAGTAAAACGCGTACACTGCCTTCTAATAAAGTTGTTCTTATAGATGGTTCGTCACTATAAGCATTAATGTTAAAATGGGTGCCCAGTACTTCTACAGTTTGATTTCCTGAGATTACTTTAAAAGGCATAGCCTCAGCCCCCGAATCTTTCTTGGCTCCAGTACGACTTTCTTCAGAAGGCAAGGTGATATGAGCGATCTCAAAATACGCTTCGCCGCTTAGTTCTACTTTGCGTTCATTGCCAGTAAATGATGCAGGAAAGCGTAATGAAGAAGCGGCATTTAACCAAACTTTACTGCCATCTGGCAGGTTGATCTGATATTGTCCGCCTTTTGGAGTTTCTATAGTATTATATGCCAGTTGCTGGTTGTTAGTTGTTGATCCGACTGCCGAACGGACAGGCTGCCTGTCTGCTATCGAATAGATTAACTGACCATTGGACGTTTTGGTAATGCTGATACCAGCCTGTTTGGCAATTTCTCCGTTAGCTGCATCACTTAAAGAAATTTTTGATCCGTCTGCTAATGTTAGTATAGCTTTATTGCCACCAGGGGCGATATCATTTTTTTTGGGTTGTGATTTTTGAGCGGCTATTTGAGAACTTATAGGATTATTCAGATAGAAATATATACCGCTTGTTAATACAATAAAGATAACCGCTGCCACCGCTATACCGCGTTTCAGGGTTATTGTCCTAATACAGGATTTGGGCTGGTTTAATTTGATTTGTTGATGGATTGTATCGAGGATCTGTGCGGAAAGCTTTCCATCTAAGAAACTTTTCAATTCAGTAAGGTCCAGATTGTATTGTTCAAGGGCAATTGCTCTTAGTTCTTTAAGATCCTTGTTATTCAGATATTGCCTTAACCAAAGCCTATCATCTTCAGACCAGTTTTCCGTTTGAAGCAATCGACCCAAACGTTGTTTAGTATTTTCCACTATAGGGGTATTTTTTAACTAAATACGCAGGGAGTGGAGAAACGGGGGGGAGTCATGAAAAATATTTCATGATTGGAGAAAAAAATCAGTAAGACTTGTGATATAGAAACAATCTTTCCTTCAAAATCAATAGCAGGTTTTTTGAACAAGGGTAAATGGCGCTGAAAACCCTCTTTGAATTGAAGATACAAAAGTGCCGGCTTAAAATGTATAGGCTTTACTGCCTTTAATAAAGCCTTTAACTGAAGCCACTGCCAATGAGAGATATTCTTTCACTGTATGTTTAGAAATATTCATTTCCTGCGCTGCTGCTTCATAACTTTTCCCTTCCACTTTACACAAGGTAAATACTCTACGTTTCTGGGATGAAAGTTGTAAAATAGCTGCTCCTAATAGTTGATACTGATCTTCTAATAAAGCAGAGCCGCCCTTATCAGACACATCTGTTAAAGCAATAATCGAATCTTCTGCTGCCGATTCGCGAAGTTTTTTACGTAAATGATTAACAGACTGGTTAAAACTAAGAACAAATAACCAGCCGCTTACCGACTGCTGACTATCAATATCCATACGTTTTTCCCATAACATACTAAATACATCCTGTAAAATGTCCCGGGCTACTTCGGGATCTTTAGTCAATTTTAAAATATTGCGATATATTGCCTGGTGGTACTTCCAATATAGTGCATCAAACGCACCTGCGTCATCATCATGCAATTTAACTACCAAATCAGAGTCTGAGGTCATGTCCATCTAATTATGAAACCTGCAAAAACACTGATTCATTCAGTATTTAAGGGCTGCAAGTCATCAAAGCATATAAGTGGTTAAATCAAAACTAATTTTAAATCAGCTAAAATCCAATAATTAAATTTATAAGTTTGCGCCATGGTAAAATGTCGTGTAATTACCATTTTCTATTAAGAAATTACCTTTCGTTTGCATCATATCATACAAAAAAGGCGGAAATCCGGAGGGCTACTTCATACACACTTTCCTTTCCATCTCTAAGACTACCATTGTTAGCTCCATCTTCTTCCGCGGTTAGTGTCCCCGCCAACCGCAAGATGGGAAACGAAAATCCCATTTTTAAACAGCTTCTAAGATCATTTTTTGGACCTAAAGAGAGGCTGGGCCTTTTCTTAATTTAAAATATAGTAATATAGTCAATATATATACTTTTTTATTAGTAACTTTGTCAGTGAATAGGAAAATTTAATATGAATTTAGTAAAAAGAGCAATTGAAGAGCAATTGGAACAATTGCTTGGCAAAAATAAAGTGCTGTTGGTGCTGGGAACCAGACGGGTTGGAAAAACCTTTTTGATTAATGCAATTCAACAAAATTACAGTAATCCTGCCGTTACATTAAATGGAGAAGATTTTGATGTGCAGGAATTATTGAAGAAAAGAACGGTAGCCAATTATAAACGAATTGTTGGTTCAGCCAGGTTATTGGTTCTGGATGAAGCGCAGGTAATACCTGAAGTAGGTAAGGTTTTAAAGTTTATGATTGACAGTATTCCTGAGTTGACGATTCTCGCAACTGGTTCATCATCATTTGATCTGTTGAATAAAGCTGGTGAACCATTAACAGGAAGACAAATTCAATTCAACCTATATCCTTTAGCTCAATTAGAGTTAAAAGATACAGAGACTTATGTAGAAACGGTTCAAAACCTGGAAGAGAGGCTGATATACGGTAGTTACCCTGAGATTTTTCAATTAAGTACCTACAGTGAAAAATCGGTTTATCTGCACCAACTTGTTCAATCTTATTTATTAAAGGATATACTTTCTTTTGAAGGCATCAGGCAAGCTGATAAAATTGTCAGACTTCTAAGGCTGATCGCTTTTCAGGTTGGTTCCGAGGTCTCGTATAATGAACTGGCTGGACAGTTAGGTATTAGTAAAAATACAGTTGAAAATTATTTGGATCTGCTTAGCAAAGTCTTTATTATTTATCGTCTGTCGGCTTATAGCACCAATCAAAGAAAAGAGGTATCTAAAAGCTCAAAGTGGTATTTTTTTGATAACGGTATCCGCAACGCCATCATCAATAATTTTCATTTGCCAGCTTTAAGAAATGATATGGGAGCTTTATGGGAGAATTACATAATCGCCGAGAGAATAAAAAGAAACAGCTATTTAAAAGAAAATGTCCGGTATCATTTCTGGAGAAACTATAATCAACAGGAAATTGACCTTGTAGAAGTAAAAGATGGGAAAATACACGCCTTCGAGTTCAAATACTCACCGGCTAAAAAAGTAAAAATTCCTGCAGCATTTGCAACAGCATACCCTGAAGCTTCTTTTGAAAGGATTTCAAGAGATAATTATCTTGATTGGATTACGTAATAAACTAACTTATTTAAAAAAGAAATAATCCTGTTGAGGTACAGGGCTGGCCATTGATAAATATTTATAATAAACCGGAAATTAAACTGAACTTTTACCCATACTGCATTTATATTGAAAGGGGCTTTGGCAGGTATGGTCCTTAAAAACTTTGCAAAAATGCGAATCGGAATTATACCCACACATATATGCTATTTCGGAGATGGGTTTATCTAACTCCATTAAAAGCCTGCATGCATGAGTCATCCGCGCGTCAACAAGATATTGGGAAAATCTCATTTTGGTTCTGTTTCTAAAGAAACGGCAGAAAGAGGGTATTGCCATACAGGCAACCTCAGCAACCTGCTTTAATGAAATGGATTTATGAAGATTATCATTGACGAATTTGAACACATCGATCAACCTGTCGGAATACAGGCCGGCAGGGGCTGTAAGTTCATTGTTATCAATAAAATTTCTATCCTGCGAAATGGATATGAGATGCATGATTTGTAGTAGTCCGATCGCTTTTTCGAAACCTGTTTTCGAAGCGAGTGCTATAAGTTTTTCAGATATTATATTCCTTGTATCACCAAAGATATTGATTCCTTTTGATGCCTGCTGGAACATTTCCTTAAGCCCATCGAATTCTGCAACAAAAGCCAGCATTGGCTCAAATATTTTAGGATTGATATACATAACGATCACCTTGGAGCGCAGGAGGGAATTTGTTTGATAAAAAACAGGATCACTCAACCAGAGATGCGGAACATCGGGGCCGATAAATACCATATCACCAGTTTCATAGTGAGTCACCTTGTTTCCTATAATCCTTTTCCCATAACCTTCTAAAATAAATACCAATTCAAGTTCAGGATGTGAGTGATAGCAAGGCCGGCCATGTAGTGGAGAGAATAAATAGGCCTGATCTCTCAACTCTATATGCAGGCTACTATTGATAAATGGCGTTATTTCCGTTTGTAATAGCCTCATCCTTTGAAAAGTAATTTAAGGTTTATTCTTCATCTTTTCTTGTTTTTATACTAAAAAAGCATATAAACCATGGTAAAAGAGAGCAGCTTTATCAGCAGTTAGATCTGCAATATATAAATTAATATGAATTCGGCAAACAAATTTAATAGAATGATTAGGTAAAGAGCATGAAAAATAATATAATGACCAGCTCAATAAATGATACAACCTGATTCCCTATATTTATGTCGAATTAATTTATAATTAACTCTATAATTCGATTAATTGCTTGTCTTTAATATTAATTAGCCAGGATTTTTAAAAAAAAATATAAATAAAAATGAAGAAAACTCTTTTTTTGCTGATCACATTGTTGCTAATGCAGGGTATTGTTTTTGGACAGGAATCTGTTTCAACAGCCAGGAGTTTCATTTCATTACTCTCTGAGGCTCAAAAGACAGAAAGCGTTTTTCCTTTTGACGTCGAAGAGCGCTATAATTTTCATTTTGTGCCGATGAAAAGGAGGGGGATCACTTTTAATGAAATGAATCCTCAGCAACATAAACTGGCTTTGGAATTATTACGCTCATGCCTTGGTGAAGAAGCTTTTCAAAAAACTAAGGAGATCATGCAACTGGAAGTTGTTTTGAAGGAACTGGAAAAAAGGAAACCTGAGGACAATTATCGTGATCCCGGCAATTACCACTTTACGATTTTCGGAAATCCTTCTTCAACAAGCATTTGGGGCTGGCGGTTTGAAGGGCATCATATCTCATTCAATTTCTCTTTCAACAGAAAAACGCTGGTGGCAGGTACTCCCGGGTTCATGGGAAGTAACCCGGCAATTGTACTTAACGGTCCGATGGCAGGTAAACAAGTCTTAAAGCAGGAATCTGATAAAGGCTTTGCTTTAATTAATTCATTTACTGCAGATCAGTTAAAAAAGGCCATCATTGATACGGTAGCATTTAAGGACATATTGACTTTTGATAAACGTAAGGTTCTCCTGGGTAAACCTGAAGGAATCAGATATTCAGAATTAACTAAGGTACAGCAATCATTATTACTGCAATTGATCAATGTTTATGTTCACAGATACAGGCCTGATTTTGCTGAAAAGATGATGCAGGAAATTCAAAAGGAGGGTTTAGATAATATTTGGTTTGCCTGGGCGGGATACACCAAACCTGTAATAGGCAAAGGATCTTATTACCGCGTTCAGGGTCCTTCAATCGTCATTGAGTATGACAATACTCAAAACAATGCTAATCATGTTCATTCTGTTGTGCGTGATTTGAAAAATGATTTTGGCGGCGATCTGTTATTAGATCATTATAAAAAGGGTCATTCACATTAGGATGAATGAAATATAACTATTAGAAAATAAACAAAAGCCCCAATACAATTTTTGTTTGGGGCTTTTTTATTAACGAAAAATTCGTTCTGTCAGAGCAGGTCTGAATTATATTTCAAAAGAGAAATCATCACTTTCCTTTGCAGGCTCAGTATGATTTTCTGAATATTCATAACGCTTTTCAACAACTTCCTGATTGGCTTTAATGTAATCGATGGTCTCCTTAAGACCCTCAGCAAATTTTTCAAAGTCTTCCTTATAAAGGAATATCTTGTGCTTAATAAAAACACCATCTTCTAAACGCTTTTTACTTTCTGTTACAGTAACATAGTAATCGTTTGAACGTGTAGCTTTAACATCGAAAAAGTAGGTGCGCTTCCCTGCTCGTACCTTCTTCGAAAAAACCTCTTCTCTTTCTTTGTTGTCGAAATCTCCCATTGTCATTTTGTTTTTGGTAGGGGTAAATATAATAGATATTCGTAAAGTAACAAATTGATTTTTAATTGCATCAGATTAGCCTCATTTATGAATTTATTATATTGAGGATAAACAATGACAAGTATTTGTAATATCATTAGTATTAGATAATTGTCACTATCCCTTATCAATTGTCAATTAATCAGGCATTTGCTCTTCCAGAAGCTGTTTTTCATATAATTCGAAATAAACCCTTTTAATTGCCATCAGTTCATGATGAGTGCCCTGTTCGAGGATCTCTCCTTTATCCATGACCAGTATTCTGTCTGCATTTTTCACGGTGGATACCCGGTGAGAAATTAAAATACTCGTTTTATTTCTCATGATCCTGCCCAGATTGTTCAGGATCTCTTCCTCAGTCCGGGTATCAACAGCCGAAAGGCAATCATCGAAAATAAGTATCTTAGGTTCCTTAATTAGTGCACGTGATATTGAAAGACGCTGCTTTTGTCCCCCGGAGAGGGTGATACCACGCTCTCCGATCAGCGTTTCAAAACCCTTTTCGAACTCCATAATATTCTCATACACTGCTGCATCTTTTGCAGCCTGCTCCACCCTGCAGGGTTCTGTAACCGTCATCCCAAAGGCTATATTGTTATAGATCGTTTCAGAGAACAGGAATACTTCCTGGGGTACAAAACCAAGCTGTTGCCTGAAATTATTCAGATCGAGCTGCTTAATTGGCCGCCCGTCAAATAAAATATCCCCGCTATCCGCATCATACATTCGCATTAATAAATTAGCAACGGTTGATTTTCCCGAACCGGTTCTGCCAATAATTGCCAGAAACTCGCCTGGCCTGACTTCGAAAGATATATTTTTCAGCGCCTGAATTCCTGTATCAGGATATCTGAAACTTACATTTTTAAAGGCTATACCTCCCTTTAATTCTATCTTTTCCTCAGAAACAGAGAGGATCTCAGGTTTGGTTTCTAAAAATTCATTAATTCTTTTTTGGGAAGCGGCAGCCCTTTGGATCAGGGAGGTTACCCATCCCAATGAACTTACCGGGAAGGTAAGCTGATTTACATAAACTATAAATTCTGCAATATTACCTGAGGTAATGGTCCCGTTCATTACTTCCCTGCCGCCTATATAAACAGTAATTATCGTACTCAGGCCGATCAGGAGTAACATCAGGGGGGAAAACATGGCCTGGATCTGTACAAGCGACATGGAATGCGACTTATAGTTCTCACTTTCCAGGTTAAATTTTTTCCTGATATCATCTTCCCGTACATAGGCTTTGATCACCCGTATCCCCGAAAAGGTTTCCTGTACGAAACTGGACAGGGATGAGAGTTGCTGCTGTATTTTTTCACTTCTCTGGTTGATTATGGTATGTACATAATAGATCGTGACGGCAAGCAGGGGCAGGGGTAAGAGCGAATAGACCGCCAGCCTGGGGTTTACACTGAACATGGCCACTATGATCAGAATAAACAATACAGAAGTATTGATGGTGTACATAATTGCGGGTCCGATGTACATTCTAACCCGGCTCACATCCTCTGTAACCCTGTTCATCAGGTCGCCGGTATTATTCCGCCGGTAAAAAGCCATGGATAATTCCTGGTAATGCTGGTAGATCTCATTCTTAAGATCATACTCGATATGCCTTGACATGAGTATGATAGTTTGCCGCATAAAAAAGAGAAAAATACCTCTGAACAAAGCCAGGATAAATAAGCTTAGCCCGAATAATAATAAACTCCGGCCAAATATTCCGGCAATAAGCTCCTGCCGGTCAAATCCGTCGAACAGTCTGTAAACAGCTATATTTTCATTGACCAGGTCGAAGGTAATCCTGATCACCTGTGCAGGCAGTACAGCGAAAAAATTTGAAATAATTACAAAAAAGACCCCCGGAAGCAGGCGCCAGCGATATTTGTAGAAAAATTTATTGAGGTAAGCCAGTTCTTTCATCTGATCCTTGAAATGCAAAAATAGGTATTTAATTTATACGTGATACGTGAACTGTTTTAAAGTAATACGTTACAGGTCGAAAGCTAAAGGCATATAACTTTCAGCTATCTCACAAAGGATAAACCTAAATTTCCTTTTTAAATAATTAATAAATGATAAGAATTATGATTAAGGGGCAGAGTAGGGAAATTTTACTACTTTTGTGCCATAAAGCCAGACATACAACATGATATTATCTCAATTTGATGAACATTCGGTTTTTAGTCAGCTTGATAGATTTGGACATCAAAAAGTAGTTTACTGCAGCGATCCCGACACTGGATTAAAAGCAATTATTGCTATACATGATACAACCCTTGGCCCCGCCCTGGGGGGAACACGCATGTGGCCTTACAAAACCGAATCGGAAGCATTGCATGACGTTCTGCGTTTATCGCGCAGCATGACCTACAAAGCCGCTATAACGGGATTAAATCTGGGCGGTGGTAAAGCGGTGATCATCGGGGACAGCCGTTTGCATAAATCAGAAGCTCTGATGCGCAGATATGGACGTTTTATCGAAAACCTGAATGGTTCATTCATAACTGCCGAGGACGTTGGTACCAATCCACGGGATATGGAATATATCCGGATGGAAACCAAATTTGTAACCGGTGTTCCCGAATCGATCGGTGGCAGCGGAGATCCGTCTCCTGTTACTGCAAGAGGGGTATTTATGGGAATAAAGGCCTGCCTGAAAGAGCATTTCGGAAATGACAGCCTGACCGGGAAATCCGTTGCAGTGCAGGGAATAGGCCATGTTGGAGAAAACCTGGTCGGATTACTGAGAAATGAGAATGCAAAAGTTTATATCAGTGATATAAATGAGGAACGATTAGGGCAGGTTGCACAAAAATATGGTGCTGAGGCTGTTGCAAATAACAGTCTGTTTGACCTGGATATTGATATTTATTCGCCTTGTGCCCTTGGTGCTACGGTGAATACTGAAACGATTAACCGATTAAATTGTTCGATCATAGCAGGTTCAGCAAATAATCAGCTTGCTGATGAATCAGTTCACGGCAGGATGTTATTGGAAAAGGGTATTATATATGCTCCCGACTATCTGATCAACGCCGGCGGTCTGATCAACTGTTATTCGGAGATCGCAGGTTTCAATAAAAAGAAAACACTTCAGATGGCTGAAAATATTTACGAAGCTACAAGGAGGGTATTGCAAAAATCGAAAGTAGAGAATATTCCAACAAACGAAGCGGCGAATAAAATTGCTGAGAAACGTATTGCGGATATCAGAAAAATAAAAGCTTCCTATTAATTTAGGTAATAAATAAACAAAAAATCGTTCTTATACATGTTAAACAGAAGGCATCTGAGGGTTAAAGCGTTACAGGTATTGTATTCTTATCAGCAATCGCAGGTTAAGGAGGTTTTGCCTTTCGAAAAGGCTTTGCTTCAGAGTGTTGATAAAGTATTTGAAATGTATATCTGGCTGCTTTCCCTGCTTGTTGAAGTAGCTGATTATAGTATAATTGATGCCGGAGAACGCGCAAATAAACACCTGCCTTCTGAAGCCGATCTGAATGCAAGTGTCAAACTGCAGAATAATCTTTTTATCAGTGCCTTAAAGCAGAATCCTGAATATCTGGATGCTGTAAAAAAGTATAAAATTTCCTGGGATTTTGATCCTGAAATATGCAAATCTATCTTCATAACTCTTAAAGCTTCCGCAGAATACACCGAATTTCTCGATCTGACAGAACATACCATTCAATCGGATAAGGATATCATCAAGTTTATTTTTAAGAAGCTGATAATAAAATCGCCTGGTATTGAGCAGATTTTCGAGGAAAAGTTTATTAACTGGCCTGTTGATAAAGATGTGCTGCAGGCACTGGTAGCTAAAACATTTAAGAACTTTTCAAGCAGCAATCCTGCAGAAAATAAGCTGGCCCAGGTTTGCCCCAACTGGGATGAAGACCGCCCATTTATATTAGATCTGTTTAAAAAAGTTGTAGCTTTTGAATCTGAGTATCAGGAAATGATCGCTCAGAAGACAAAGAACTGGGATTCAGAGCGTATCGCGGTGATGGATACCTTACTGATGCGGATGGCTATTACCGAACTGGTACATTTTTCATCCATACCTGTTAAGGTTACCATGAATGAGTATATAGAAATAGCAAAAGAATTCAGTACACCGAAAAGTAATTCGTTTATAAACGGTATTTTAGATAAAATTTTAGCGGACCTTAAGACTTCAGGAAAAGTTCGAAAGGTTGGAAGAGGATTAATAGAATAAATTAAACAGATGAAAACAATAATTTTATCAGTTACCTGCCTTGCCCTGCTGGCGGCATGTAACAATCAGAATGCAGCAGTTACCGAAACCTATGCTGAACCTCAGGAAATAAGCACTGTTGCCGCGCCTGACACAGCAAATGCACCTGCTTTCAAATTCGAAAAGGAGGTTTATGATTTTGGAGAGATCACCGAAGGCGAAAAAGTTTCCTTTGATTTCAAGTTTACTAATACAGGTAAGAGTCCTTTGATCATAAGCAGTGCTACGGCCACCTGTGGCTGTACAATCCCTGAGTATCCTAAAGAGCCTGTTGCTCCGGGTTCAGGCGGAATGATACGGGTAGTATTCAATAGTGCCGGTAAACAAGGAATGCAAAATAAGGTAGTAACCATTACAGCTAATACCATACCTTCCATTACTGAAGTAAACATTCTTGGTAATGTATTGGCGGCCCAGGCAACAAAAACTAAATAATAAAATTATATATATATGGAACAGATAACGCAGTTTTTACCAATGCTATTGATCATTGTGGTGTTTTATTTTTTTATGATACGCCCTCAGATGAAGAAAGCAAAGGATCATAAAAAGTATGTTGAAGAATTAAAAAAAGGTGATAAAGTGATCACGACATCCGGGATACACGGAAAAATTGTTGAATTGAATGATGCTACCTTCCTGATCGAAGTTGAGAGCGGTACAAAAATTCGTTTTGAAAAATCTTCCATTTCACTGGAGGCTTCAAAAGCTCTGAATCAGCCGGCAGCCAAATAATCAAATTATTCAATGAATATAAACGCCGCTTCCATTTAGAGGCGGCGTTTTTATTTAATTAAATTTGATAAACCATTTTAATATGCCTTTTATAAAATTCAATAAAATAGAAAGACGCAGGATATCCCTGTTTTTTATCTCCTTAACCTTAGCTATAGGAGCCTGGATGTTTTTCTCATTGTCTAACAGGTATGTTTATCAGGTTCGAACAGTGGTTCGCTTTGTGAATTTTCCTCAAAACAAGGCCTTTCATTCCCTTCAGTCAGATACCGTAAAACTTCAGGTGGAGGGTACGGGCTGGCAGTTGTTATTCTCGAAATTAAGGATCAGTCCGCAGTCTGTGGATATTGATCTGAGAGAGCTGAGAAAACAGACCTATATCAGTTTGTCAGATCAGTTAAATGATATTAATAAGCAGTTTGCATCTACCCAGAAAGTGGTTTATGTAATGCCTGATACGCTGTATTTTGATTTTTCATCGCGGGCTGTTAAAAAAATTCCAATCCGGCTGGTTCAGAATATCCAGTTTAAAAGTAAGTATGGTCTATCAGATTCGGTTCAGATCTCGCCTTATTATGTTACGGTTACCGGACCGCTTGAAGAGCTTTCCATGATCGACCACTGGAATACAGATACCCTCACAATGAAAGATGTGAATGGAAGTATAAGTTCAAAGATCTTGCTCCAGCGACCCTCTAAGGCAAATATTAACATATATCCTGGTATTGTAGATATCCGGCTTTTGGTCGATGAGTTTACCGAAAAGATCATTGAAATCCCTGTGAAGGTCTTGAATAATAATGATTACAGCAATATCAAACTGCTTCCTGACAAGGTAAAAATAACTTTCCTGACCGCTTTAAGCAATTATCCGGAGATAGACCGCCGTGATTTTGAGGTAATCGTCGATTTAAATAACTGGAAAGAAAAGGGATATCAACAATTACCGGTAAAGGTCAGCCACTTTCCTGACTTTTGTAAACTGGTAAAGATCGAACCTCAGAATATTGATTTTATAATTCAGAAATAATGCTTAAAATAGGGGTAACCGGTGGTATTGGGAGCGGTAAAACTACAGTATGCAAGGTGTTTGAACTATTGGGGGTTCCGGTATTCTATGCTGATACGGTGGCAAAGTCAATTATGCATTCTGATCTTATTTTAAGAAAAGAGATTATTGAAACGTTTGGAGAAGGATCCTATTCAAAAACGGGTGAACTGAACAGGCCTTACCTTTCATCCATTGTATTCAAAAATGAAGTTCAGCTTGATAAATTAAATGCTCTGGTTCATCCTGCAGTTTTCAGAGCCTTTGATCTTTGGGTTACCGGGCATGCGAAGGAACATTATGTTATAAAGGAAGCGGCTGTATTATTTGAAAGTGATGCCCATAAAATGTGTGATCAAACCGTTCTGGTTCTATCTCCCGAAGCGATCCGGATCAGCAGGATCAAAGCAAGGGACGGGATCAGTACAGAAGACATATTGCTCAGGATGAAGCGGCAATTCAGTGATGCGCAAAAGAAAGAACTTGCCGATCATGTTCTTCTGAATGATGAAGAGCAATTGCTGATCCCCCAGATTCTGGCTTTACATCAGCATTTTCTCGATACAGGCGTATAAGATGATAATTGAAGATTTTTTAGTGATCAATGACAGGGGATTGTATTGCCGTGTGGGGGATTTCTACCTTGATCCGAAACAGGCGGCTGAACATGCTGTGATTTCCCATGCGCATGGAGACCATGCTGCCAGAGGAAATGAGAATGTGTATTGCACCGTTGCCAGTGCGGCCTTTATGCGGCACCGGTACCATAAAAATGCCGGAAATAATTTTCTGATCTCTGGCTGGTCTGAACCCTTTAATTTGAATGGAGTTACTATCAGTTTTATACCAGCAGGACATATCCTGGGCTCGGCGCAGATTCTGATGGAGTATATGGGTGTAAGGTATTTATATACCGGAGATTATAAATTACAGGATGATCCAACCTGCGAAAAGATCGAGTTTGTAAAGGCCGATGTATTAATCACTGAAACAACATTCGCCGACCCTTCCGTGCAGCATCCTAATGCCGCTGATGAGATCATGAAACTCAATGAATTTAAGCATAATGTATTATTAGGAGCCTATTCATTAGGAAAGGCCCAGCGTCTGATCAGTCTGATCTCTGATTACTGTCCCCAGCGATCAACCCTGGTGCATCATTCGATTTTCAGTCTGAATAAGATATATGAATCATTTGGCTTTAAGCCCGGCAAGTATGAGCTTTACAATCGAAAACTCATGAAAAAGCCGGATCAGGACCTGGTCTATATTGTGCCCCCATTAACTTTTAATAGCTATATCAGGGCTAAGAATGTGGTACGCGCTTTTGCCTCGGGCTGGATGAGGCTGCAGATGAATAATGATCTTCAGCTTTTGATATCCGATCATGTCGATTGGAAAGATATTCTTACTATGCTCAGGGAGGTTGAACCGGAGCAGGTTTGGACTCTTCATGGGAATGGCAAATATTTGAAAGAGCATTTTAAAGATCAACTCACAGTTAATTTGTTGAATCATGCTGATTGAAAAGATTGATTATGATCTCGATGAAAACGGGAATCTTGTTTTTACAGAACTTTATCACTTAAAAAGGGGATATTGCTGTAAAAATAAATGCAGGAACTGTCCCTGGAAATATGGACAAGATGATAAACAGAAAGATACATCAAAATAAATTTCTTTTGATGTAAATTTATTAATTTAGAATATAATTTAAAAGTCCTCTTTTTCCTTAATTTATTGAAAATCGAAGATGGAAATAGAAAAAGAAATTTATAGTAATAAGTTTGAGAATAGCCATCAGAAGGTGATCATCAACCTGATCTATACATATGGCTGGATTACTAATTTATTGAAGCAGAAACTCAACAGGCATAAAATCACCCTGCAGCAGTACAATATTTTAAGAATCTTACGCGGCCAGCATCCCAATCCTGCGACAATAAATCTGCTCAAAGAACGAATGCTTGATAAAATGTCTGATGCTTCGCGAATAGTGGAACGTTTGGTACAAAAAGAACTGGTTAATCGATGCATAAATGATAAAGACCGCCGTGCCGTAGATATCCTTATCAGCCCCAAAGGCCTTGAAATTCTTAAAAAATTAGATATTGAAATGTCATCAAGAGAGATCCTGAAAAAAAATCTAAGTGAGGATGATGCAGAACTGCTGAGTTCACTTCTGGATAAAATGAGAGGATAGGGTTCAATTGACAGCTGACTGTTATCTGTTACCTGTTATCTGTTATCAGTTGCCTGTTGCCAGGATGTCGTTTCGGGCGGTTCGTCATCCCCCGGACTGTTCGTCATCCTGAACGCTTGAAGGATCTCCTCAAAACCAGCATGTATTGCCTAAGCTGCTCCCAAAAATAACAAAGGGCAATTAAACCCGATGAAGCACTCCCGTTACTTATATCGTACAAATAAAACGTACAACTCAATCTAGTGTCATGTCATAAATACTTTGACGAACACATCGGAATGCTAAGGATGCTAAAATAATGGCTTTTACTTGTGCCGATACCAGGGTAAAACTATTGAAACTCTATTCGTCAATTAATGCAC
>JAKFBV010000090.1:0-17483 GCA_036677005.1 Pedobacter sp. | reverse complement strand
CTAGGGCAGAACACGGGAATGGCAGGACCGAAGAGGCATAGCCCCTGCTTTCTAAAACAACAGAAAATCAGTCAATTTTAATAGTACTTCGCAAAATTTTATATCGAACTCACGTTAATTTAACAGAAAAAGCCCGACCAGTATTAAATACAGGCCGGGCTTTTCTCTTATTGCTAAATTTTCTTCTTCACTAACTGCATTTTCTCAGGATTCCATAAAATAGCCGTGTCATTATTATAGCTGTCATTACATAACAATGCCGGTGCGGCCGCACGATATCCGAAAATGGCATCTTCTGCAACTTTGCCATTGTTTTTAATCGCATTAAAGAAATTCACAAAATGATCATATGGGCCACCCATATATCCTTTTTCGGCTGCAAAAGTATATTCTTCCTGGGGAAGGATCCGCTTGCGGTCACTTAATGGAGTTCCTGCATTCTTCATTTTTTCTATGAAAAAGGGATCATCTGAAGAAAAGTTCTTATTCCTTCTGAGTGTGACACTGTCCCAGCCAATATCCATTGCTCCTTCACTTCCTACCAGTTTAAGTATCGTGTTTCCGCTGGTACCATCAACAAAATTGCAGCGCAATGATAGATTAAATGCCGGGTGAGCCTGAGGCTGATCCGGGTAATCGAAAATTCCTAAAAGTACATCCGGTACTTCACGTCCGTCTTTCCAGTATCTTAATCCGCCTGAGGAATAGATCTTATTGGGACCGTAGGAATCAGTAATAAAATGAAGACTTGAGAAAAGATGAACAAACAGGTCGCCTGCCATTCCGGTTCCATAATCACGGTAGTTTCTCCATCTGAAAAAACGCATGGCATCAAATGAGCGTTTTGTCGTGTTGCTGACGAATGTATCCCAGTCAACCGTTTCTGCTGATGCATCCGCAGGGATAGGATATTGCCATGCTCCTCCCGGGGAGTGGCGTGCCCAGAAACCCTCTGCAACATTCAATTGACCGATTGCACCATCCTTTAAAAGTTCTCTGGCCTTCTCATTTCCCAGGGAAGAAACACCCTGACTTCCTACCTGAAATACTTTTCCGGTTTCTTTTTGAGCTTTAATTACCGCCGGCCCCTCAGTAATATCATGTACCATTGGTTTTTCACAATAGACGTGTTTGCCGGCTCTCATGGCGTCAATCGATATCTGCTGATGCCAGTGATCCGGAGTAGCAACAATAACTGCGTCGATATCTGAGCGATTCAATATTTCTTTATAGGATCTTGTGGTGAAAATATCCTGCCCCCAGCGATCTTTTGCAGCCTTCAGACGGCCATCGTAAAGATCACATACTGCGACCAGTTTTATTCCCGGGACCTTTAAAGCGGTGATCGTATCCCCTGTTCCCATGCCACCGGCACCGATCAGCGCAATGTTAATATTGTCATTGGTGCTGATGAATTGTCGTTTGTGGATGGTAAAATGTGCGGTATTGCTTTCTGCAGGCGCAGCCAGTACATTGTTCCCCACAGCAACAGCCGCTGTGGATGCTGCGAGCTTTTTTATAAAGCCTCTGCGGGAAGATTCCTGATTATTGTCCATTCGTTCTTTTATATTTTAAAGCTATTATTATAAATGAGCCTGCTTCAGGCAGGCTCATTTATAATTTAAGAGAGATTTTTGACTCCGTGTCAGGTAAGCCTGTTTCAGCTAACAGATCTATTCCAGTTCCTTTATTTTAATGTTTTTCCATCTAACCCTGATGCCGCCGCCAGAATGGATCTGAAGAGCTATGAAACCATTACCTTCCCCGATTTTAGCATCCTTTAGATGGGATATTTGCTTTCCGTTTAACCAGGTGGTTATTTCATCATTGATTACATGGATCTTTCCTTTGTTCCAGCCATCCGGACTGAGGCCCGATTCTTCCTCTGCAGTTGGTTTGGTTAACCATCCCCTGCCATAGGATTCATAGATCCCGCCTGTACCATTTCCCGGAGGTGCAACTTCTACCTGCCATCCGCTGATCTTGGTTCCGTCAATGTTCGAGCGGATAAATACACCACTGTTACCATTCGCTTCCAGTTTAAAATCGTACTCAAGAATAAAGTTCTTGTAGTTTTTGTTCGTTGACAAGTAACCGTATTCTTTCTTCGGACCGCTTTCACATACCAGGTTTCCCTTGTCAACATACCATTTTTCAGTCCCATGAATGGTCCATCCATTGAGATTTTTGCCGTTAAAAAGTTTTTTAAATCCCTGCGCATCAGCAGCAGATGAAATAAAAAGGAGAGAAAAAATTAATAGGAAATACTTCATCATTGTTTTTTTTGATTTATAAATAAATATAGTTTTTATAAAATGGATTCAAAACCGGCCGGTGTATAATTTACACTTTTATATAAATTCCCTTTTTATCCATCAGCAAGCCGACAGCCCAGCAGATCAGCATAAAAGAAAGGGCAAACAGTAAAGAGCCAATCGGCCCGGGTGCTATGGCCTGAAACAAATTGAGGCTGATGGATTTACGAAGACTGGTATCTTCACCCACGGTAATCAGACCAAGAATTCGGCTCCCTACTTCGGCAAACATATAGATGAAAAGGGGGTTTTTGCCAAATACGGTGAAGAAATAGGTCCAGTTCCACTTGTTCCATAATTTGATCTCAACAGCATACAGCAGCGCTGCAATGATGGCCAGATTAAGTCCGCTGGTGAGCAGGATAAACGAGCCGGTCCATAGTTTCTTATTGATCGGGAATACACTGTCCCAGCATAAGGCAATAAATATCAACAGTGCTCCGCTTAACAGTAATTTCGAAATGGTTTCATAATTTTTACCGTTCTGCTGTATATATTTTCCGGCAAAATAGCCGATGATAACCAATACAATTGCCGGCAGGGTGCTCAGAAAACCCTGAGCCTCAAATGGCACACCTTCCCCCTGGTAAAGATGTTTTTCACCTATTAAATATTTGTCCAGGTAATACCCCGCATTCCCAAGCATACTATAGGGGTCTGCCGGATCACCAAATACCAGGAGGATTGCCCAATAGCCTAAAAGGAAGATAACACTTAATATGATGATCTTTTTTGAACTGAGATAATGGATCATCAGAGCTGCAAAGAAGTAACATAGAGCAATCCGCTGCAAAACTCCAAAAATCCGGGTTTCGCTGATCGGTTTTAAGATCAATTCCCCCGCTTCATTGGCCTTAAAAAAAGGGAACCAGTAAAGCAGATAACCAAGCAGGAAGATCCATGCGGTTCGCTTGAGTATTTTTAAAAATACCCGGCTATCATTTTCATATTTCCCCTTTGTAAAACTCATGGCATTGCCAATCGCAAACAGAAAGGAGGGGAAAACAAGATCGGTTGCAGTAAATCCGTTCCAGGAGGCATGGAGCAGGGGTGCAAATGGGGTAGCCCCACTTCCCGGAGTGTTCACAATGATCATAAAGCAGACAGTCATGCCTCTGAAAACATCAAGAGATAAAAACCGTACAGGAGAATTGGCCATTTTTACGCAATTGGATTAATAATAATGAACATTAAAGATCCAATTTACATTATTTTCGAGGATTTGGAAATGGGGGGATTCGTCATTCAATAGCAGTTAGTTCTATGTGGTTATTTTAAGAATATTTCATGGTCATTTCAATTTTTTAAAGCTATTGTTTCCTAAAAGGGATTTCATCTGTGTAATGGCTATCCTATTCAACTGCTTTAGTTGGTCACTTTGCGTCAATCCCTGGTGAATTAATACAGCATTAATGCTTTCCATGTTGCTCAAAACCACCAATTGTTCTATTGTTGCTTCATCGCGAATATTGCCTTCAGCTTTAGGATTTGCTTCTCGCCACTGTTTTGCTGTTAGACCAAACAATGCTACATTTAGC
Source organism: Pedobacter sp. (assembly GCA_036677005.1). Taxonomy (GTDB): domain Bacteria; phylum Bacteroidota; class Bacteroidia; order Sphingobacteriales; family Sphingobacteriaceae; genus Daejeonella. Next base: position 13,630 of record JAKFBV010000090.1, on the reverse strand, counting down.
ATGTCGGCTTCATCTGAATATACAAATCGAATTTTCTCTATGCTTAGTGTTTCGGGTATCAGGATTTCCTTAATGGCATCGGTATGTATGTGGTAATTTATCTTAGCTAATGTGCGCTGAAGATTCCAATCTAGTTTTAAGCGATCGCTTTCATCAGCCTTGAGTCGCTGAAATTCTTTAATGAAATAGAATTTAAATTCGGCACTGATCCAAGTGGCAAATTCAAAAGCAATATCACGGTGTGCAAAAGTGCCTCCTTATCGCCCTGACTTTGAAATTATTCCTTTTGCATTAGTAGTATCAATCCACTTTTGCGGAGTAAGTGCAAAACTGTTTGACCCTGACTCATTTTTAAAGGCATCGAATTCGATGCCTTTAAAATCAGGGTTGTTGAGTTGTTCCCAAAGCCCGCAAAATTCAATGGCACTTCTGGTTCTCATCCAGTTTTGTATGATATAGTTTGTTCGCTCAGAATCCCGGTAACGAGCCATATCAGTAAGCGAAATATAATCGTTCATTTGGTCGGAAATCAATGTAATTTCTCTTCCCTGAACGCTTATTATTTTACTTTTTGCCATATATAACTTTTGATTACATATTCCTCCTATACTGCCCCCCAACCTCATACAAAGCATGTGATATCTGGCCCAGGGAACAAACCTTACAAACCTCCATCAGGCTGTCAAAAATATTTTCGCCGGCAACAGCTTTCTGCTGAAGTTCTTTTAAAAGCTTAGCCGATATATCTTCATTACGCTTCTGAAAAGCCTCTAAAGCTGCGATCTGGAATTCTTTCTCATCTTCCGTTGCCCGTATTACTTCAGAGGGTATGATGGTTGGCGAACCATTTTTATTGAGAAAAGTATTCACCCCAACAATAGGGTAAGTCCCGTTGTGTTTCAGGGTTTCATAATAAAGTGATTCTTCCTGAATGCGGCTACGCTGGTACATCGTTTCCATGGCTCCCAACACTCCGCCACGATCATTGATTCGTTTGAATTCCTCTAAAACAGCTGCTTCAACCAGGTCTGTCAGTTCTTCAATGATAAATGCACCCTGCAATGGGTTCTCATTTTTTGCCAGTCCTAATTCACGGTTAATAATAAGCTGTATGGCCATCGCCCGGCGGACAGATTCTTCTGTCGGGGTGGTGATCGCTTCATCATAAGCATTGGTATGAAGGGAATTGCAATTATCATATATTGCATAAAGTGCCTGTAATGTAGTACGGATATCGTTGAAATCAATTTCCTGGGCATGCAGGGAGCGCCCCGAGGTTTGGATATGATATTTTAATTTCTGGGAACGGTCATTACCCTTGTATTTTAACTTGATCGCTTTAGCCCAGATCAGCCTGGCTACCCGCCCGATCACTGAATACTCCGGATCGATGCCATTCGAGAAAAAGAAGGAGAGATTGGGTGCAAATTCATCAATATGCATTCCTCTGCTCAGGTAATACTCCACGAAGGTAAATCCATTGCTCAGGGTAAATGCCAGCTGCGAGATCGGATTGGCTCCTGCTTCAGCGATATGGTATCCGGAAATTGAAACGGAATAGAAATTCCTGACCTGATGATCAATGAAATATTTCTGAATATCGCCCATCATCCGTAAAGCGAACTCGGTTGAGAAGATACAGGTGTTTTGTGCCTGGTCCTCCTTTAAAATATCCGCCTGAACTGTGCCTCGGACACTCGCTATGGCATAAGCCTTTATTTTATTATAAACATCGGCCGGCAGGACCTGGTCACCAGTAAGCCCTAAAAGCATCAGACCAAGTCCGTTGTTTCCTTCAGGAAGTTCTCCCTGATAAGCGGGTTTTGAAATCCCCTTTGCTTTAAAGATCTGTGCAATTTTAGCTTGAATATCTTTTTCCAATCCATGCTCCAATATATATTTCTCGCATTGCTGATCGATGGCTGCATTCATGAAAAATCCAAGGAGCATGGGTGCCGGACCATTAATGGTCATGGAGACAGATGTGGAAGGATGGCAAAGATCAAAACCGCTGTACAATTTCTTCGCATCATCCAATGTGGCGATGCTGACACCTGAATTGCCGATCTTGCCGTAAATATCAGGGCGGACATCGGGGTCCTCTCCGTATAAGGTTACCGAGTCAAATGCCGTTGATAGGCGGTGGGCTGGCTGGCCCAATGAAACATAATGAAAACGCTTGTTGGTTCTCTCCGGACCGCCTTCTCCTGCAAACATACGGGTAGGATCTTCTCCTTCGCGCTTTAAAGGGAATACTCCAGCGGCATATGGAAACTCCCCCGGAACATTTTCGGTTAGTAACCAGCGCAAGATATCTCCCCAGGCTTCATAGCGGGGAAGTGATATTTTGGGTATTCTGAGTTTGGATAAGGATTCAGAATATAATGATTGTTTGATCTCCTTGTCGCGTACCTTAAAGATAAACTCATCGGCCTTATATTTTTTAATGGTATCGGGCCATTCGAGCAAAAGACGCCTGCATTCTTTATCCAGGCTGTCCTCAAGCTGATTATATATTTCAGTTAATGCCTGGACAGAAGCAGTTCCTGCAGATTTATATTCAGAAGCGATTGCTATTGCTCCTTTAACCTGAAATAGCTGCTGTGCAATTTTACACTGCGCATTGACCCAATCCGTATAGTCGGCACTTGCTTCCACAATTTCAGCAAGATATCGGGTACGATCGGGCGGAATAATATAGTTCTTTTCTGACTGCTGACTGCTTAACTCCATTTTAGCATGAAAATCATATCCTGTTTTCTTCAAAATGGTACCCATCAATGCCGAGAAGAGGCTGTTCATCCCCGGATCATTAAATTGCGAAGCCATCGTGCCGATAACAGGCAGATCCTCATCAGCTGCTTCAAACAACTGGTGGTTGCGTTTAAATTGTTTACGCACATCCCTGATCGCGTCAAGTGCTCCCCGCTTATCAAATTTATTTATGGCAACCAGGTCCGCGAAGTCCAGCATGTCGATCTTTTCAAGCTGTGTTGCCGCACCAAATTCCGGAGTCATTACATAGAGGGATACATCGCAATGATCGGTGATCTCTGTATCAGACTGCCCGATGCCGGATGTTTCGACAATGATCAGTTCATAACCTGCCGCTTTGCAAATATCGATCGACTCCTGAACATATTTTGAAAGGGCTAAATTGGCCTGCCTGGTAGCAAGTGATCGCATATAAACCCTTGAATTATTGATCGAATTCATTCTGATCCGGTCGCCAAGTAATGCACCGCCTGTTTTTCGTTTTGAAGGGTCAACCGAAATAATAGCGATGCTTTTATCGGTCTCGGCCAGGAAACGACGGACCAGTTCATCAATGAGGGAAGATTTTCCGGCGCCTCCCGTTCCTGTTATGCCAATAACCGGCGCTTTTTTCCCTGTGTTTAGTTTTTTAAGTTCTTTAAGGAAGCTTTCAGTCAGTTCAGGATGGTTTTCTGTCAGTGTAATTGCAGATGCTATAGCCTTAATGTCTTTTCTTTGAATTCCTTTCAGTTCCCCGTTCAGGCTGGTACGGGTCAGGAAATCACATTCCTTTAACATATCATTGATCATTCCCTGTAAGCCCATTTTGCGGCCATCATCAGGCGAATAGATCTGAGTGATACCATAATCCTTAAGTTCCCTGATCTCATAAGGAAGGATCACCCCGCCGCCGCCGGCAAATATCTTAATATGGCCTGCACCTAATTCCTGAAGCAGATCATACATATATTTGAAGTACTCAATATGTCCGCCCTGATAGGAGGTCATGGCAATCCCCTGGACATCTTCCTGAATGGCGCAATTAACGACCTCCTGAACCGAACGGTTATGCCCAAGATGGATCACTTCGGCTCCTGATGATTGCAGGATCCGTCTAATGATATTGATCGTTGCATCATGTCCGTCGAACAGGGCAGCTGCGGTCACAAAACGGATCTTATGTTTCGGTTTATAAACTTCGGTCATTTTTTTGGTCCTGATTGGGGAACAAAGGTAAGAATAATTGGATTGATGAGAGATTTAGGGGAAATTGGATTTAATAGGAATCAAGATCAAATTCTTAACTATAAATTTTTCTCTTTTCTTTTCCTGCAGCAGAAAAGAAACAAAATGCCGCCGCTGCACCTGATGCTATTCAAGTTAGTGCTATGGCTTGGCCTTTGCGTACCGCACCAGCTGAGGCGGAAAAAAGGTTAACGGAGATTTTGTGCTGGGGCCAAAGCTTATGTAAATTCCTGCGCCAATTGCCTAATGTTGTGCTGTATTTATATTGGTGGTATTCCCGTAAATTGAGACTTCCAGTATTACAATAATTCGAGATTTGGTGGCCTGGCCATAAGACACACCAAAAATTAATTTTAAGACACTGAAGGGGTTTTATGGTGAATTTCCATACATGCGACCACCTTCGGGCAATATCATTATTTAAGGATTACGATCTTGACGAAAGTCAGGATCTCCTGCATTATTAAAAAAATGCATTGTCATTCTGGCGAAGGCCAGAACCTCCTGCCATTTAAATAATGACATTACACCTTCGGGGTCGGGATTTCCATATCAACCAATTGCTGTAAACATTTGACCCTTTCCGGGTCATTGGAATGCTTAAATAAGAAAGCCTTCCTTTATGCTCTCAAAAGCCCTAATGTATTATTTAACCCTTCTTAGGGCTGTGTTTACTTGGCATTTTTGGTGCTTTGGTTTTACCCTGAACCATGGAGTTTTCATTTCCTTTATTCACTGTAGCTTGTTTATTGTCTGTTTGATAAGACATTTGGCCTCCACTGTTTGAAATGCCTCTTGATTTCAAAGCCTCTTTTCCAGCTTTGATCGATTGATTTCCTTTTGAACTACCTTGTTGGTTCTCGTTGGATTTGTTTCTTACCGGTGTTTTCATGGTGCCCTCCTGTTTTTTATCAGCTTAGTGCATGCATTTGCATTGCCTTATATTTACAAGATACGAATAAGTATCCTGGTAAAAAATGACCTGGCTTACAACCAGTTTTTCTTTTTAAAATAGATTAATGTGAGTACAGATGATAGCACCATAAGGGCAATAGCAAAAAGATAACCATAATTCCAATCCAGCTCAGGCATCAGCCTGAAGTTCATTCCGTAGATGCTTGCGATCAGGGTGGGAGGCATAAAAGCCACAGTTGCCACCGTAAATATTTTTATTATTCGGTTTTGCTCAATATTTACCAGGCCCATAAAGGTATCCTGCAGGTATTCCAGTCTTTCAAATGCAAATTTATTGTGTTCGATAAGGGATCCGATATCCTTGATCATGATCCGGAGCACGCTCATATACTCTTCGGGAAAGAGGCTGCTTTTCATTAAGGATGATACCAGCCGCTGTTTGTCAATGATGTTCTCTCGCATCAGTATATTATAATTCTGGAAAGAGGCGATCTTTAACAGGATCTCTTCATCTGACCTTTTTCTGTTCAGGGTTAACTTTTTATTCAGGTCAGCAATATCTTTTGCCAGCCCTTCAATAATATCGGCATCCTGTTCAATCCCGGTTTCAAGGATGGTCAGGAGGATCTGGTATCCGTTGGTAAAAGAGCCCGGATTGGATTTGATCTTTTTTACTGATTCGCCGAAGGTTTTCAGGTCATCATCCCGGTAGGTAAAGAGTATGCCTTTCTCCAGAACGACAGACACCGGGCAATAATCAAATTCTTGTTGCTTAAGAGACAGAAAATTGGAATTAATGATCAGTTCATCATCCAGTTCATTAAAACGGGAGGAGCTTTCAATCTCAGTAGATTCTTCTTCTGAGGAGTATTTGATGTCGAAATAGGTTTCAATGGTCACCTTCTCCTCAACGGTAGAATTTTGCAGATCTACCCATACCAGGTCGTTAAGCGGGATCGTGCGGAGTAAACTGATGTCACTTTCCTTCGCCAGTCGTTTATCTTTCTTATAATAAATGCGCAGCATAGCCTGTGTTTAAGGGTAAGATTGAATTTGCTATCTTTGCAAAAATAAAGTTTTGGGAACACCTTTAGATTACGGACATAAGAATTATAATCATTATGGCGCATACCTTAAAAAAAAGTATGACGGGCAGCGCGTTTATAAGATCATTGCGGATGCAGGATTTACCTGCCCGAACCGTGACGGAAGCAAGGGTTTCGGTGGCTGCACCTATTGTAATGTAGATTCTTTCACCCCCGAACTTTCAAGGAAACTTCCAACCATACGCGAGCAGATCGAACAGGGTATGGAAAGGGCTTATAAAAATTACAGGGCCGAAAAATTTATTATCTATTTTCAGCCCAATACCAATACTTATGCCCCGACCCATTATCTCAAAATGCTTTATGATGAAGCCTTAAGTATAAATACAGATAGTATAGTTGGTTTATCGGTTGGAACCCGCCCCGATTGTATTGATTTTGAGAAACTGGCCTTGCTGGAAAGTTATGCCGATCGCTTTGATGTTGATCTGGAGATGGGGATGGAATCAATCTATGATGAAACACTTCTGAAGATTAACAGAGGTTGTTCCCATCAGGAATTTATTAACGCCATTGAGTTGGCTGAAAATACGAAGGTTGATATTTGTGTTCATACCATTTTTGGCTTTCCCTGGGAGACCCATGAAATGATGCTGCGTTATGCGGATGAAATAAACCGGTTCCCGCAGATCAAATTCGTTAAATTACATCATCTTCATATAGTAAAAGGCTCAATTATGGGTTCCAGATTTAGTCGTGAGCCTTTTAAGGTCTTTACAATTGATGAATACACCGATTTTATAGCCGAATTCATTCCGCTGCTGCGCCCGGATATTGTTCTGCAGCGATTATTCGGCCTGGCTGATTTTGATCTTCTTATCGCACCGAACTGGGGAATGAAGAAATCCCAGATCCAGAGCTATATCGATAAGCGTCTTGAAGCCAAAGGAGTAGTACAGGGAAGTGCCTATAAAGCGGCTTCACTTTTAGCCGTTTAATTTCAATACCTACGTCCTTGTATTCCCTTTCCTTTATTATTCTTCCGGATCGATTTGTTTTCGAATTTTCGTTTGAATTAATCTTTTCAGGAGATAAAATTTAAAAAATTTTAAAAGATAAAATGACATAGCTATGTATGGCCCTGCAGTATGGCCGTCGCGAGTATTTGCTTCTTGACTGTTTTCAAGTATTAGGTCGCGGCATCCGCCATGATGACAAATCAGTATTTAAATATTGAGGGACTGGCTTTCGACATATAGACAATAAGTATTTAAAAAATGGGGTCGCGGCTTCCGCCACGATGACAATCAGTAATTTCTAAATAGGGTCGTTGCGTTTGATATATTAAAATAGGTATTAAAAAAATGAGGTCGTGGCTTTCGCCACGATGACAAACCAATATTAAGAGAACAGGAGATTCCGGCTCGGAGGCCGGAATCGGAAGTAATAATATCTCCCAGAAATTACAATTTTTCCTTTTAATAATTAAGCAGTACCGTTCATCTATATTAATTGGCGCAAAAATCAAATGCGGGTATTTTTAAAATATGAATGAATATTATGTTTATATGCTTGCAAATAAATACAACAATGTGCTCTATACTGGGGTAACCAATAACATTAGAAAACGGGTTTATGAGCATAAAATGAAAGTTTTAAAGGGATTTACAAGCCAATACAATTGTAATAAGCTGGTTTGGTATGAGCAATTTGAGGACATCAATTTGGCCATTTCCAGAGAGAAGCAATTAAAAAATTGGAAAAGAGCCTGGAAAAATGCACTTATTGAAGTAAATAACCCGAATTGGAATGATTTAGCGGAAAATTGGTATATTAAATCATTTCCAGCAGTGTAGGCAGATTCCGGCCACCGAGCCGGAATCTCCTTTTCACCCACCAATCGACTGTCATGGCGGGCTTGACCCGCCACCCCCCTTCATCGCTCAGCAATCCCTTGTCATATCAGGCTCGACCCGCCATCTTCCTCCCTATTCAATATTTGTTTCTCTTTCCGGCCACCGAGCCGGAATCTCCTTTTCACCCACCAATCGACTGTCATGGCGGGCTTGACCCGCCACCTCTCTCCACCACTCAGCAATCCATTGTCATATCAGGCTCTACCCGCCATCCCATTAAATAAATCAGGGCATTGGTGCTTATTTTCTTGAAAAATTTCACCTTTCTCTCATAAATTTTTGCATTTTCAATTAAAATTTCAAAATACAGAAAAAAATTTATGATTTTTCTTGTGTTTATTTACAATATTTTTAATTTCATTTGATTTATCGGGCATTTTATCTGTTAAAATCTCATTTAGATTATAAAATTCTTAAAAGTTCAATATTTTTTTCAAAAAGTATTAAGAAATTCAATATTTTATTTCAAATATTTATAAATTTGTATTAATTAATTCATTTTTTGTTCTATTAATAAGAAATTTTATCATGAAAGTCGGACTAAAGCAAATTTTACCCTTCTTAATTCTAGGCATTATTGCCGTTGCTGCAGTTTTTATTCCCTCTCTGCCCGATTATGTTGATACGGGTAAGTATAATGGAGCAGATATCGGCTGGTTGCTGGTTGCAACTGCTTTGGTATTCCTGATGACACCCGGCCTGGCATTTTTTTACGGCGGCATGGTTCATCGTAAAAATGTTATCTCGACGATGATCAAAAGTGTCGTTGCCGCAGGGGTTGTCAGTATATTATGGGTTACCGTTGGATTTAGTTTGGCTTTCGGTGATTCTTTGGGGGGCATAATCGGAAATCCTTCTACATTCTTATTCTTTCAGGGAGTGAACTCAGGTGCGCCATGGAGTCTGGCACCAACTATTCCATTAACACTTTTTGCGCTCTTTCAATTGATGTTCGCAATAATCACCCCGGGTCTGGTTGTTGGCGCCGTTGCAGAACGGATCCGTTTCACATCTTACATTTTGTTTATATGTCTGTTTAGTTTATTGGTTTATGCTCCGATAGCACACTGGGTTTGGCATCCGCAAGGGTTCTTATTTAAAATGGGAGCCCTTGATTTTGCAGGGGGTGCTGTTGTTCACATTTCTGCAGGTATGGCTGCATTGGCGGGAGCTATGGTATTAAAACGCAGGCAGGTGCATATTAACAGAGAAGAGATACCACCGGCAAATATTCCTTATGTTTTGATCGGTACCGGTTTATTATGGTTTGGATGGTTCGGTTTTAATGCCGGCTCAGCCTTCGGTGCAAATGCCTTAGCTGTTTCTGCTTTTGCAACGACCAATGTTTCCGGTGCTGCCGGTGGATTATCATGGATGTTCTTCGATGTTTTAAGAGGTAAAAAACCGTCAGTACTTGGCTTTTGTATCGGTGCAGTTGTCGGACTTGCAGCAGTAACCCCGGGTGCCGGTTATGTAGGTATTCCACAAAGTATCTTTATAGGATTTGTCGCAGCCATCATTTCAAATCTGGCCGTTTACTGGAAATCCAAAACTACCCTGGATGATACACTTGATGTCTTCCCTTGTCATGGGGTGGGTGGTATAGTTGGTTTACTTTTAACAGGTTTGCTGGCTACAAAAACAGTGAATCCGGCTGGCTCCGACGGCTGGTTCTATGGCAACCATGAATTTTTCTTCACCCAGTTAAAAGTGGTTGGAATTACAGTTTCCTATAGTTTTATCGTTTCTTATGGGATATTCAAATTCATTAACCTTTTGCAGCCGATGCGTGTAAGTTCTGAGGAAGAGGAAGAAGGACTGGATTCTACTCAGCACAATGAAAAGTATTCTCAGGGAACCCTGATAGTTAACAGCCAGGGATACATTTATGAAAAGGATGTGGAAGAGGAAGTGGAAGAAGAAATGGAGAATGTGAGGCAGATCCTTACTAAATTTTCTAAACTAAAGTCTTCATAATAAGGAAAATATAGAAAGCATATCCAATAAGCCATTGCCATCAGGTGATGGCTTCTTTATTTACTGAACAATTTTATTGGCGCATGCTGAACTTGCAAATGCCTCGGGCTTGGCCTTAAAAACGAAGCCCATGCTCAGGATATATCCCATCGCTTCGTGCAGGGCCTGGTTAGATTTAAAATTCGGATTGGTGTTGATATCTGCATGTACTTCCAGATCAACGTCGTAGAGATCGAGAAGGTCGCAAAGGGAATAGGCACATTCGATAGACTTTTGCACTTCAGAGATCATCCTTTCTTTAATGCTCATTTTGATTGCCGAACGTTCCTGATGGATGAACATAAATCCTCCCTTCTGTTCTCTCAGGAAAACAATTACAGTTGCAAAATCAATGATCGTACCTTTTACCTGGGAGTCAGTTCCGATACAAACCTTGAGCTTGTTCCCCAGATTGAATTCACGTTCGATAGCCAGCTCTACTTCTTCAAGGATCGGGATTTGAATTACTTCTCCATTAAATTTTTTCCAAGTCATAAATGTTCATTCAGTTGTGAAATTTATTTAAACCGGTGTAAAACAGGATTTTAACTGTATAAATAAAGGTAATTCTTTAAAATTCAATATTTGAGGGATTTTGTATTATTTATTTGTTAACATATTCACAAACAGAGGATAACAAACCTCCATTTCTTACGTATAATAGTTCATGAAGAAGTTTAAAAGTATTCTTTCCGGTATCATTATTTTGCTGGTCCTTTCTTCAGGCTGTAAAAAGGAAAGCATAGAGCAGATAGCAGAACCTCTGAAAGCAGAGGATCATCTTAATATTTCCTATGGAGCAAATACTCTGAATACACTGGATATTTACCTTCCTGAGGCCCGTGATGAAAATACCCCGGTAATTCTCCTCATTCATGGAGGGTCATGGTTTGAAGGGGATAAGGCCGCCTTTACCGACCTTGCGAAATATTGGAGGGATAAGGGTTATGCCGCTGCCACGATGAATTACAGGCTAACTAATTCTGCCGGAAATAATATTCATCCGGCTCAGGTGAATGATATTGCAAAAGCTATTGATTTTATAGGTTCAAAATCGGAGGATTGGGAGCTTAACCCCGATAAGTTTGCCCTTCAGGGGGCCAGCGCAGGAGCGCATCTCGCATTACTTTATACCTATAAATATAATACGAATAATAAGGTTAAGGCTGTTATCTCCATGGCCGGCCCTACTGATTTAACTAATCCGCAAATGGTCAGCCCGGTCCAGGTTCAGGTTGTTGCCTGGCTGATCGGAACTACTTTTCAGGCGAATCCTGCCGCTTACGCCGAAGCCAGTCCGCTTAGCCAGGTTAATGCAAAGTCAAAACCAACACTAATGTTTCATGGTATGCTGGATGTGATAGTTCCTTTTCAGCAATCGGTGGATCTGAAAAGCAGACTGGACCAATATGGTATTGATAAAAAACTTGTGTTATATCCCGATACCGGACATGAGGTTCTTAATCTGGCCAATACCGCATCATTTTTAGCTGATTGCGAGAATTGGTTTAAATTATACCTGAAATGATCCGGCTGTTTTATAAAATATTTTTTTTTCGGAAAATCCCCTGTTAAATCCTTAAAATTTATTTATTAACCTGAGTTCGATTATTGTTATCCAGCTATATCTTGTACAGGTAGATATTTATTGCACGGACAGCGTGTTAAAACGCCAAAAAACCTATTTTTAATAAAAGGTGCATTTTTAATTATCGAACTCAGGTTATTAATCAAGCAGTTTTTTGTAACGGAGGCGATGTGGCGTAATATCACCTGTACGTTTCTTCCTGTTCTCCTCATATTCCGAATAATTCCCTTCAAAATAATAAACCTGTGAATTTCCTTCAAAGGCGAGAATATGTGTACAAACACGGTCCAGGAACCAGCGGTCGTGGGATATTATAACTGCACAGCCTCCAAAGTTTTCCAGGCCTTCTTCAAGCGCTCTCAGGGTATTGACATCGATATCATTGGTGGGCTCATCCAGTAAAAGAACGTTTGAGCTTTTCTTCAGAGTGATAGCCAGGTGTACCCTGTTTCTTTCTCCTCCTGAAAGTACGGAGACCTTTTTCTGCTGGTCGGCGCCATTAAAATTGAATTTAGAGACATAGGCCCTGGAGTTAACCGGGCGGTTTCCAAGTAATATGGTTTCCTGGCCGTCTGTAATATTTTCCCAGACTGATTTTTCGGGGTCAAGATCATCATGCATTTGATCCACATAGCCCAGCACTACCGTTGGTCCAACCCTGAAAGTTCCTGCATCCGGTGTTTCCTGTCCGGTGATCAAACGGAAAAGGGTAGTTTTTCCTGCACCATTAGGTCCGATGATCCCGACAATTCCTGCCGGCGGCAGTGAGAAACTCAGGTTTTCAAACAATAATTTCTCTCCGTATGCCTTGGTAACATTTTGTGCTTCGATAACCAGGTTACCCAGCCTCGGTCCTGGAGGGATGAATAGTTCAAGTTTATCTTCACGTTCCTTAGTATCCTCCGAAGCCAGTTTCTCATAATTTGATAAACGGGCCTTCGACTTGGCATGCCGGGCCTTGGGAGCCATGCGTACCCATTCAAGTTCTCTCTCGAGGGTTTTCTGACGTTTGCTTTCAGTTTTTTCTTCAGATTCCAGTCGTTTGGCTTTCTGTTCCAGCCAGGAAGAGTAATTTCCTTTCCATGGAATACCTTCACCTCTGTCGAGTTCGAGAATCCATCCTGCCACATTATCCAGGAAATATCTGTCATGCGTAACGGCTATGACGGTTCCCTTGTATTGCTTGAGATGTTGCTCCAGCCAGTCGATACTTTCTGCATCAAGGTGGTTGGTGGGCTCATCAAGCAATAAAACATCCGGTTCCTGGAGCAATAAGCGACACATTGCTACTCGTCTGCGTTCTCCGCCTGACAATATGGCAATTTTCGTATCCGGTTCAGGACAGCGCAATGCATCCATAGCCCGTTCTAATTTACTATCCAGCTCCCAGGCACCGCTTGCATCGATCTGGTCCTGCAGTTCCCCCTGCCTGGCAAGCAGTTTATCCATTGCATCAGCATTCTCATACACTTCCGGCAGACCGAACTTTTCGTTGATCTCTTCGTATTCTTTTAAGATGGCCGTGGTTGCTGCAACACCCTCTTCAACTACCTCACGAACGGTTTTTTGGGCATCCAGAATGGGTTCCTGGGCCAGATATCCGACAGTATAACCTGGTGAAAAGACAACTTCTCCCTGGTATGATTTGTCCAGTCCGGCAATGATCTTAAGCAGGGATGACTTTCCGGAGCCATTTAAACCAATCACCCCGATCTTTGCACCATAGAAAAATGAGAGATAAATATTCTTAAGTACCTGTTTCTGTGGCGGGTAAACCTTATTTACCCCGGCCATTGAAAATATTATTTTTTCGTCTGACATTTGCTTGTATTTGCTGGCAAATATGCTAATTAGGTAGGTATAATTTGACAGTCTGGATAAAAGCATGAAACAAATGGAATGTAATTTCTTTATTGCTCATTAAATGGAGTTATTGGATTATGTATTTAGTTCGCAAAGAATCCGGTATGTGGGCCTGAAACAACCCAAAGTGGCAGGAATTTGCTTTTCAAAATGAATAAAACGACTGAAATTTTTAGAAAAGCAGGGCTAAAGCTAAATTAAGGGTAGCCCCGCTATCCAATTAGCCCTCATTCGTGCCTCATGATGGGCTGCCGTTCCTATCGGGTTTATTTACATCTGTCGTCGCT
>JAKFBV010000089.1:0-10667 GCA_036677005.1 Pedobacter sp. | reverse complement strand
CGTTGTTGCCAAGCTTGTATGAAAAGGCAAGTGGGAGCACGTCAATGAAAATTTACAATGCTAACCTGTTTTAAAAGTATTAATTATGAAACACTTAAATAAAATTATTCTCCAATGAAAAATATCAAAAAACAGGTGCTGTTTGCTGTATGTTTACTTAGCCTTTTAAGCACATCATGCGATAAAGATCCCATTCAATTTTACAGCCCTTTTGAACTGGGGGTAAATGAGAGCAAAAATCTTCCGGGAAATGGTCCAAGCATCACACTCGAATCGATCAATGACAGCCGCTGCCCTGCAAATGCATATTGCATCCGGGCCGGAAATGCCCTTGTTAAACTGAGAATGACCGATAATTCGGGGGCGGAAGTTTTCGGTGAATTATGTATAGGTTTCTGCGATACGAAGATGCAGGAGGAAGACAGCATCGTAATTCGTCTGAATAAGACCAGTTATACTGTGATCCTGAAGTCGGTAAGTCCTTATCCGGGAACCGGAAGCACTCCGGATAAGAAAGCTTCGCTCTTAATAAGGAAAGAATAGAATTACTTAAAACTGATCGCTTTCAGAGGTGATATTCTTGTCACTAAAAGTGAGGGACCCAGCAATACAATTAAACTGATCAGCAGGGTACCGGCATTCAGCATAAGAATATCTCCGATCTCTAATTGAACCGGTACAAAATTGACATAATAGGATGCCTGATCAAGAGTGAAAAAGTGCGTGAATTCCTGGAAAATTCCCAAACCAATACCCAATATATTTCCCAGAAATAAACCCAGACCGATGAGGTAAGCTGCATTATAGAGAAAAATTTTCCGGACATTCCAGTTCGTATCTCCCAGGGCTTTGAGAATGCCGATCATGTTCGTGCGTTCGAGGATCATGATCAGCAATGCGGATATCATGTTAATTACCGCCACAGCCATCATCAGAACCAAAATAACCTGGGTATTCACATCCAGCAGGGAAAGCCAGTCAAAGATCGTTGGATAATATTCTTTAACAGTAAAAGATCTCAGTTGAATATCCAGATCTTCATAGACCCTCCCTGCTGTTTCCTCGAGCTTATTGAAATCCTTAACTCTTAATTCATATCCCCCAACCCGGGAAGATTCCCATTTATTAAGGCTTCTGATCAGTGCGATATCCCCGATAACAAATGTTTTATCGACCTCCTCAACCCCCAGATTATAGATCCCTGCAATCTTAAATTTTCGTTTACGCAGCGAATTTTCTATAAAATACATGAGAAAATCGTCCCCCACCTTCAAATTAAGGCGGTCGGCCGTATATTTTGAGATCAATATTTGTGTCCTTGACCTGAGGGTATCTGAGAAATCGATCACCTTCCCCTCAATAAGAATTTTCCTGAAATAGTTCCAGTTATAGCTTTTATCTACCCCTTTGAGCACTACTCCCTCAATTTCATTTTTGGCATTGATAATTCCCGGCTTGGTAGCAAAGGGCTGTACATAATCAATCCCGGGTTGGGAACTGATCTTTTTCAGTTCGGTGGCTGAAATACTAAAGGGTGTATTTTCATAGGAGGTATTCAGGTCCAGTTTAGCGATCTGTATATCCCCGGAAAAACCTCGGACCTTTTCACGGATCTCCGATTTGAACCCTTTAACTATGGCAACCGACAGGATCATGACAGCCAGGCCCAGCATAATTCCAAGAATCGCGATACGCACAATTAGCTTTGAAAATGTCCGTTTGGAATTAAACGTTATTCGTCTGGCGATAAAAAGGGGTAGATTCAATCCTGAAATTGTTTTTTTTGTACCTTTAGCAAAGATGCATTTTTTTTAAATTCGTTTTAGAACCAATTATTGCCCGAGCCCTTTAACAAATTAATTTTAACAGATTAAATCTTAAACTGAATATGTCCCGTTTAACCTATTTTATTTTAGCAGTCCTTATTTTTCAGTTCTCAAACAGCTGCGCACAGCAGATCCAAACCGGGAGCAGGTCTGTTCCTGACCCACGCAAAGTTGATGTAAATCAAATAGACCGCGTTCGGGGCAAGATCCGTACAGGTGCAGAACAAACTGAACTTTATCTTTCTTACCTCAAAGGCAAGCGGATTGGAATGGTGGTCAATCCAACATCCGTTATCGGCAATACAACCGTAGTGGATAGCTTAAAGGCGCTGGGAGTAAAAATTGTTAAAATATTCGGACCGGAACATGGCTTTCGCGGTGATGCAAGCGCGGGAATTAAAGTTGACGATAGTTTTGATGCAAAAACCGGGATACCTGTGATTTCCCTTTATGGCAAACATAATAAACCAAGTAAAGAAGATCTGGCAGATATTGACCTGATGATCTATGACATCCAGGATGTTGGTGTAAGGTTTTATACGTATATCAATACCCTGCAACATGTCATGGAAGCATGTGCAGACAATAATAAAGAACTGATGATCCTTGACCGTCCAAATCCCAACGGATTTTATGTGGATGGACCTGTTCTCGATCCTAAATTGAAATCAGGCATTGGGATCAATCCGATACCCATTACCCACGGACTTACAATAGCCGAATATGCCCAAATGCTCAATGGAGAAGGATGGCTTGCCAATAAGGCCAAATGCCAGATTAAAGTAATCAAGGTCGCAAATTATACCCATGCCATGCCTTATGTCCTGCCTGTAAAGCCATCCCCGAATTTAAATACCCCCCAGTCTATATTACTTTATCCATCCTTATGTTTATTTGAAGGAACGATCATCAGCCAGGGCCGCGGTACTTATTTCCCCTTCACCGTTTTAGGAAATCCGGATCTCAGGGGAAAATATAAATTCTCATTCGTACCCAGGGGAATTAAAGGCATGAGCGAAACCCCATTGCATATGGATAAAGAATGTTATGGAATAGACCTGCGCCAATACAATACCAATAAGATCAGGAAAGATGGAAAAATTAACCTCAGCTGGTTGATAGAACTGTATAATGCTTACCCCTACAAAGAGAAGTTCTTTGATTTCAAGCAGAGTAACCAGATGGGAAACTTTGACAAACTGGCTGGAACCACTGACCTGAAACAGCAGATCATAGCCGGCAAACCGGAAGAAGAGATCCGTCAGAGCTGGGAACCCGGACTTTCTCAGTATAAGATCATGAGGAAGAACTATTTACTTTATCAGTAGTGACGGAAGCCGGAGGACGGAGGTCAGAAGCCCGAGGTCGGAGGTCGGAGGTCAGAAGTCTGAAGGATTACCTCATACCACATACCTCAGTCCTCATACCTCAGTCCTCATACCTCATACCACATTATGAAAATAGTATTCATGGGTACCCCTGATTTTGCTGTAGCCTCCTTAAATGCCCTTCTGGAAGCAGGATCGGATATTGCCGCAGTGATCACTGCCCCGGATAAACCGGCAGGGCGGGGACAAAAGATCCATGAATCCGCCGTTAAAAAATTTGCACTTGAAAAGGGATTAAAGATCCTTCAGCCCCTTAAGTTGAAGGATCCGGATTTTATTGAAGAACTCCGTAAACTAAAGGCAGATCTTCAGGTTGTGGTAGCCTTCCGAATGTTACCCGAACTGGTCTGGACCATGCCTCCCCTGGGAACTATTAATCTTCATGCCTCCCTTCTGCCTCAATATCGCGGTGCAGCCCCGATTAACTGGGCGATCATCAACGGTGAAAAGGAAAGCGGAGTGAGTACCTTTTTCCTGAAGCAGGAGATTGATACAGGAGATATTTTATTTTCAGAAGTGGTTAAAATTGAAGATGATGATACCGCCGGTGATCTTCACGATAAACTCATGATCATCGGGGCAGGGCTTCTGGTTAAAACAGTCAGGGCAATTGAAGCCGGAAAATATAAGGAAATCCCCCAGGAATCAACCGGGGAAGCAGATCTGAGAAAAGCCCCCAAAATATTCAGGGAAGATTGCCGGATCGACTGGAATCAGCCGGTAAAAAAAGTTTATAACCTCATCCGGGGACTTAGTCCGCACCCTGCCGCGTTTTGCCTGCTGCAGGATAAAACCCTGAAGATCTACAAAGCTGAAGCAATAGTAATGGCACATAAAGAACAGCCGGGCACCTTATTAACGGATAATAAAACCTATCTGCAGTTTGCCTGTCAGGCTGGACTGATCTCTGTTTTAGAATTACAGCTGGAAGGGAAAAAGAAAATGAAAGTGGATGAGTTCCTGAGAGGTGTCAGGTTATAGTCAGGCTCCCCGACTTTATCAGGTTCATCTGAACCTAATAAGCCCTTAAATGAATGATTTAAGGGCTCTTTTCATTAATTCCAGTCCAAAGCAATTCAAGTAAAAAACGAATGTATTACGTATTAAAAAACGTGCTTTTTGAGGCGGATTGGCTTTTAAAACAGGGCTATTAATGCCATTAGAACTCATTCGCATTAAAAATCTGTTTTTTTAATGCGAATGAGTTCTCCCCTGTCCTTAGAGTTAAGCGCAGCGTCTCTAAGGATTTTCAAATGGAATGGAGTCTATGACTCCAATAAAATATATTTTATCAGTGCAGCGAGTCTGAAGACTCTTTCTTATTCAACGTCCGGAGAGGCACTCTGCTTAACTCTCCGGACAGATGATCAACATCAGCGGAATACAAAGCAATCTTTTAACGACCTTCTCTTGCCTTTATTAAAAGGATTTACGCTACTAATGCTAACGCAGATAGGACGACGTAGGATTGATATGGCGAAAACACCAGCCAAAGTGAAATAGTATCTTTGCAATATGTTCCATTTCTATTTCACCTCACAGATTTCAAGTCTCACGGATTGGATACAGGCCATAACAGGTATTGTAGGTATGATTGCGTTGATATGGACATTATATCTACAACGGAAAGCAACTCTCATTCAGGCTAGAGCAATTGAACTTCAGGCAAAAGCGACTCAAATTGAGGAAGATCGTGATCGTAGAGCGTTATTGCCAATTTTTAGTATTGAGCAACTGCAAATCCAAACTGCAAATCCCGATGAAGGACAATTAAAAATCAAACTAGAGAGGGGGAATGCATACAGTGTTATGATTGGACCATTAGAAAACCAATCACTAGACTTCAAAATATTTACTTCAAATAACTTATGGAAACAATCTGAGACATTTGTGATTTCATATTTCTTTAAGCAAAGAGGTATAATTAGTCGTGATTCTAGAACTGGACCTCTTCGTGTTCCTGCAGCTAAAATGTATTTTTACGATGAGGGAAACAGGGCGTACTCGCAAGTGATTTATACAAATGGTGAAAATTTCAATATCAGTCTTCCCGAATTGCTCGATGCTGAAGATATTAAAAAAGTCATTTTTAATTTTAGAGACTTTAGGTGAACTCATTTCACCTTAAATTAAATATTAGGTTCAAATCACTAAATAGGTTCGACATTTCGCCGGTTCCATCTACAGTAGAGTCCAAAAAGTAGCCATCAGTTTGATATTCAAGTTCTGGATCATATAATCCTGGCTGGGGGATACCTGCCTGAGCTTTAAGGATGAAGGAATAATATAAAGCTGCCTAAACTTAACTATAAAGAAATTTGTGTAAATTTATTTATGTTTTCCCAGGTTAAAGATGTCTTTCAAAGCATAATAGATGTTTTCAAATCCAGAACAGACAACCCTGTAATGGATACAGAAGGAAAGGGCAGCCCTTTTGGGGGCACATATATCTTTATTTGGCTGATATGTAACTGGAAAATACCGTTTAGTCTATTTAATTTTGATAGATCTTACCATCTTACTGAGAAAATATCCTTTCTTAATAGCTACATCGTAGACAAAGGATACTGGAATGTATTTTTTGTTCCGGTAGGGTACACATTTTTATCATTATTGCTTTTTTTCTGCTTTTCGTCAATAGCTATCATATTCAGCAAGGGTTATCACACCTTTGTTTTACCAAAAGTAACGAAATGGATAGAAGGGAAAAGTTCCATAAGAACTATTGATCAATACAACACGGTTCTAAATGGATACATTCAGGCTACCCTAGATGCTAAAACTGCTAATGAAAATCTCAGTATAAAGGATGAGGATTTGAAAAAAAGACTGGAGGGTAATAACATTCGGCATAAAGCTGAGGTTGAACTCCTAAACAACAATCTTAACATTGTTCATTCTATAAATACAGCCGTACTAAAGATTCAGCCTGACGTTGTCCTGGGATCAAGTGATGAAACTGTAATATTTACCGGTTCTCCTGACCACCCTACTAAAGTTAAAAAAGATACTAATGCTGTAATTGTGTCCTTCTCAAAAGGAATTTCCAGTGGTTGGTTGGATTTACATCACAAATATTTGGAAAAGTTTCCAAAAGCTTTTTGGATATCTGACCGGAACAGTGTTACGGACGAAGAAGCAACTAAAGGAGGTATGTATCTTTTCAAAAAAACCTTCACTTTGGACATTGATAAAACGTTGGTTTCATCAATTAAGCTTTACTCCCTTGTAGATGATTTTTTTGCTTTTAAGATTAATGGTCACTATACCCCGGTGATGGAAGAAGTCCAGCCCGTCAGAAGAGATTTACATGAGTATGATATAACATCTGAATGTAATCCTGGAGATAATACGTTAGATTTTGAGATCCGGAATGTTAAAGCTACCGAGCCAGCTACCGGCGTACAAAACCCTTATGGTTTTATTTTCTCTGTCATACTCCGGTTAAAGGAAAATGTACAAGTTACAGTAAATCCAGATTTACTCTAATTGGTATGACTGGAATGAGTAAGGAAGAAGGTATCCACCAGGTTTATGGAGGAGGAGGTCATGTAGTAATATTAGGAGCCGGAGCTAGCATAGCTTCTACTCTGCGTAATCCAGAAGTGAGAAGTAAAAAACTCCCCTCCATGGATAATTTTATTAAAGTAGTGGGCTTACAAGAGATAATAAAAGATGTTCCTCTGCACCTTTTATCAGGAAATTTCGAAGCATTATATACAAATCTCCATAATGATAACCCCCTGTCCTTAGAGTTAAGCGCAGCGTCTCTAAGGATTTTCAAATGGAATGGAGTCTATGACTCCAATAAAATATATTTTATCAGTGCAGCGAGTCTGAAGACTCTTTCTTATTCAATGTCCGGAGAGACGCTCTGCTTAACTCTCCGGACAGATGATGAATTCCTGAGAGGGGTCAGGTTATAGTCAGGCTCCCCGACTTTATCCCGTTCATCTGAACCTAATAAGCAGGAAACGAGGTTATCAAGCTTTACCGTTTGCGGATAGACCAAATCAAAAATAGCGCATCAACGCAGGAGTTAAGAAATTTTAAAAGCCTTCGATTTGAAAAGCTGGAACCCAAAAATGCCCCTGAACCGGTTTATTCCGTTAGGGTGAATGATCAATATCGGTTGGAGTTTCATATGGATAATAAAGGCAATGTTGAAATTGTCAGTGTGATAAGAATGAGTAATCATTATTCCAGATAGTATATTTATTAAGTAATAAAAGGAAATAATATGCAAAACGTACATGAAGTTATAGGTAAGGATGGAAAGGTATTGAGGTCTCCTGACCAATTCCATCCCGGTTACGTACTCAAAGAAGAAATCGAAGCCAGGAAGATCACCAAAAAAGATTTTGCAGAATTGTTGAATATTCTGCCAACCCATTTAAGAGAGATATTTGCGGGAAAGCGGTCCATTAGTGCAAGGATGGCGCTTCGCTTAGAAACAGCCTTAGCGATCAGTGCGGGATTCTGGTTGCGCATGCAATCGGAGTATGATGTTAAACTCGCTGAAATGGAACCTGATCCGGTTTTAATAAAAATTGAAGATATTTTAAAAATTCAGCGCCGGACTAACACATCCTTGTCAAAAGCCATTATTGCCTACGAAATCGTATCACAAGGGGAGGTAATTGTGCGGAAAACGACCAGCAAGTAGTCCTCTCAGTTCCAAAAGGGAAAAACTTGTGAATGAAGCCGGAGAAGAAGAAAAAATCGGAGATACGTTTATAAGGTACGATTGATTCGATTATCACATTAAAAAAGCATCTTTTTAAGGTAAATTCATTTTCGCATCGTGCCTTTAATGTCATAAATTGGCTTTGACATTAAAAAATCGAATTTTTAATGTCAAAAAAGAAAATCTTTTTCATATGGCTTACCCAATCAATCCCGATAGAAACCAGCCCTGGAATGGACTTCCGGAATTACCCTTAGATAAAGAACTCTAAAGGATTTTACTATCTGAATCTCGAATTATATCGAATCCTCCCGGCATAACAATTAATCATCTTGAAAGACCATTTAGCCGATCTCTCCGGGAACCCCGAAATACGGTCACCCGGCAAGGTCCGGCAGGAGTCCGCGATGATCTGCTGTTTACTTGTGGTCGATGTTATCATGAACGAAGGTAAAATGGTAGATGCCAGTTTTACAATTGCCCCACGCCAACGCAACACAAGAGAAGAGAACAAATTGATAAAAGAAGGCAAAGGAGATGAGCTATGGAATGATAAGCCTAATAAAAAGAGGCATAAAGATATAGATGCACGCTGGACAAAAAAGAACAATGAAACTTTTTATGGGTATAAAAACCATGCAAAAGCAGATACAAAAAGTAAATTCATTGACACCTATAAAGTTACCGATGCCTCCGTTCATGACTCACAACCATTAGAAGATTTATTAATTATTAACCCAAAAAGACGAAAGGTAGGATTTTTACGCAGATAGTGCATACACCGGTCAAGACCAGGAAAAAGTGATTAGCAAATACAATCTAAAAAACAAAGTGCATGAGAAAGGGTATCGCAACAAACCACTAACAGAAGAACAAAAAACAAGCAATCACGAAAAGTTAAAAACCAGAGCAAGAGTAGAACATATATTTGGCTTTATGGAGCAAAGCATGAACGGATTATGCCTCAAGTCAGTGGGCATAAAAAGAGCAACAGGCATAATCGGATTAATCAATTTAACCTACAATTTATTCCGATACGAGCAAGTAGTGCGATTAAATATTTTGTAAATTAAGTGCCTGATAGATAGATAGAAATGGATTTTTAGATGGGATTAATGAAGTTTTTTAAATATTTTTACAGAGATTTAGAAGAGTCAGTTAAGGGTTCTGCTGTTTTTTTCTGAATAAAAATAAAAAAAATGAATTTTTAGAACCTACCTTAACTAATATCAAACAATTTTAAACCATAAATCATGAAATAAAAAAATATCATTCTGCTGCTTGTATTTTGTTTCAACAAAATTATCATGAAATTAAAAAATATGTTTGAAAAACGAATTTTAAATATTTTTTCTGTAATAATAGGAGCATTATTCATTATTTCAGGAATAGGTAAAGTAATTGATACAGCAGGATTTAGCATCCTTATTAATCAATATGGTTTGGGATATTTAATGATATTGTCGCCATTAATTGTATTATTCGAAATATTGTTAGGACTTTTTTTAATCCTATTAATTAATCCAAAACGATATTCAATGATTTCATTTGTTTTGCTGATAATATTTACGATTTCTTTTGCCTATGCTCATTTTAAATATGGAATAAATGATTGCGGTTGTTTTGGAACTATGCAGCCTTCTAATATTCCATTCATTTTCTCATTTATCCGCAATATTATTTTAATAGCGATGGTGCTTATTTTATGGATTAAATATCCAAAAGAGAAGATGGAAATTGCCAAATGGAAAAAGTATTTAATTGTTTCGGTAATGAGTATTTCAATTTTCACAGCCGGACTCACTTTCAAGATGCCTTACTTTTTAACGAGCAAAAAAGAAATCCATGAATTTCAAAATCAAAGTATAAAAAACACAGAATTATCAAAATATATTAAAACATCGCCAGATAGTACATATTTGTTTTTTTGTTTCTCATATACTTGTTCTTACTGTTGGAATTCGATTGAAAATTTGCGTCAGTATCAAAAAACTAATACTGTTGATAGTGTTGTGGTTTTTGCAATTGGCGAACCGAAAGACAAGCTTATTTTTGAACAAAAATTTCAGCCCGATTTTACTATTAAGGATTTGCCTATTCAAGCAATGGACAAGTTAACAACTGCTTACCCAACTGCGTTTTATGTAGAACACGATACGATAAAAGTTATCATACAATCAGAATTGCCTTCGCCATTTGTGTTTAAAAAAACGTACAATTTACCTAATCCCAAATAAAAGTTTAACTTAATAATTTTTATTATTATGAAATCACAATCATTAAAATTTGCTCTGCCCATAGGAATGGGGTTGGCACTGTTGACTATTACAATTTTTGGAATAGTATCAACAACTATAGTTGGATGCGAGAAAACAACTGGTACCAGTACCAGTACCAGTACTCGTAGCGCATATTGTAATCCCGGCAATACTTACAATTATTCAAGTCAAAAATGTTGCCCGAACAGTACACCGTATTATTATCCAGGCACGCATGGAATTAAAGCTCCTGGCTGCTATGCATCGTGCCCATATATTGGTGACTGTGGTACTAAGTATACTAAGTATTAAAAGCGTCCATAAATTATTTGCGCCATCCCTGGGTACGGAAATAATAAAAGCTGAAGCTGAAAATGTCCTTAATTTTCATATGAAATTGGCATGAGCGATAAAGGCACACAAACAGCGATGTATAAAATCACTAACTTTAAAGTACCTAAAGCTCGATTGGTTACTGAAGGCATAGACCTCGCAAATGAAATTGAGT
>JAKFBV010000088.1:0-2344 GCA_036677005.1 Pedobacter sp. | reverse complement strand
ACAAGGCGCCTTGGCAACAAGCCAACCAAATGGATATGGATGCTTTGGCAATTATGGGAAATAAACCGATGCCGGTTCCGGGTGAGGAAGGATTGAAAGATATCCGAATCGTTCAGGCAATTCTTGAATCTGCGGAGAGTGGGAGGAGGGTGGTGATTTGAGAGATTGGGAGAATAGGGATTGGGAGAAAAAGAGATTAGAGATTGGGAGAATTAGAGAAAAGAGATTTAGAGATTTAGAGAATAGATAATCAATAGAGGAGGGAGCCGGGAGGCTCCTTTTTTTGTTTTTTAGGACAAGTTATCCTGCTTCTCCAGAAGCAGGATTTCTAACCTTGAAACCTCGAAGATTTTGATTTAAGGCCAAATTGAGGGTGGCTTGAAAATAAGGAAGAGTCCAGCGTCCGGAGACGCCGGACAACCGGGACATCGAATGCTGAATCTCGAATGCTGAAGTTTTTTAAACTGACAACCCACAACCCACAACCCACAACAGACAACCCACAACAGACAACCGACAACAGACAACCTGTCAGTGCCTGAAATAAGTTGACCGTTTTTGCCCGATTAAACTAATCAAAAATGGCAAGACGAGAACAATTTACGATGAATGAAACGGATCGTAGGATTCGCAGATTTAGTGAGAATTTCAGGAAGGAGAAAGTACGGGAGCTGGAGCTGGGCATAGTAAGTATCCGAGATCTCCGTCAACAATATCAGGTTTCTGATATGTCAGTTCGGCGCTGGATAGCTAAATTCAGCAGTATGAAAGAGAAGAAAGAGCGCCTGATCGTAGAAAGCCAAAGTGACACTGTTCAGCTTTTAGAACTCAAAAGGAAAGTTGCCGAACTGGAACGTGTAGTGGGTCAGAAACAGCTTCTGATTGATTTTCAGCAAAAGATGATAGAGCTGGCCGAAGAAGAATATCGGGTTGATATCAAAAAAAAATTTTCTGGAGGACTCTCGAACACTACTGGAAAAGGCGCGAAGTGATGGAGGAGAGTTTAAACCGGCTATACTGGATACTGGGGATCAGCAAGCAGGCTTTTCACCAGCGGTTAAACCGTCGGGTAAGAGAGCAATCTTACCACCACCAGCTGCTGTTTTTGGTTCATGAAATCAGGGCTGATCACCCGTCAATGGGAGTCAGAGACATGTACTACCTGCTGCGGCCTGAGTGTATCGGCAGGGATGGGTTTGAGGAGTTCTGCAGGGGATATGGGTTAGTTTGCGAAAGGCCCGTAAATTACAGCAGGACCACAGACAGTCAGGGAGTTATCCGGTTTGACAATCTCACGATCGGTTTGAAGTTGAGCGGGGTTAACCAGTTATGGGTGAGTGATATCACCTATTTTGAAGTGAACAGGAAGTTCTACTACCTGACCTTCATTCTTGACGCTTATTCCAGATTGATCCTGGGATACAGTGTTTCCAAACGGCTGTTTACTGAGCAGACTACACTTTCTGCTCTTGAGATGGCAGTTATTCGCAGAAAGGGGGTTGATCTGAAGGGAACGATACTTCATTCTGACGGAGGAGGACAATATTATGATAAGGAGTTTTTGAAGGAAACCCAAAGCCTGGGATTGGTCAACAGCATGTGTGAGTACCCCTGGGAGAACGGAAAAGCTGAGCGGATCAATGGAGTAATCAAGAATAACTACCTACGGCATAGATCCATTGGAAGCTTTAGTGAACTGGTAAAAGAAGTTGACCGTTCGGTCCAACTCTACAACGAAATAAAGCCGCATAAAGCCCTGAATAGAGTTAGCCCGTTAACCTTTGAAAACATGTATATTGAATCCGGGAAAACATCCGACGGTGAGAAGTCAACGACGGAATATGAAAACAGCCACCAGAGGGAAAATAACAACCCTCTGGGCTGTGGGAAAACATCCTCCGGATCAAATATCACTCTGGAATATGACCAAAATAAATGTTAAACAGTAAGGTAAACCGGTCAACGTTTTTTAGGCATTTACAACCGACAACCGACAACTCATAACCCACAACCGATAACTGAAAGGGGATTGGGGAGTAATGGTTATTAAGTTATTGAGTGAACGAGTGCCAGGACCTGATCGAATTTCTTTTTGAATTCAATCATCTCTGACTCCGAAAATTCATAAAGCGGGGAAGCCAAATAACCCTGACTCAATCCTAATAAAGCACAAGACGCTTTTACACCTCTCAAATAACTTGATTTACAATTTCCATGTCCATAAAGCTTGGAACTGACCTCCATCACAACTTTCTGATACATTTGAATTTTCTCAAAATCTCTGTCTAAAGCTGCCTGATAAAGCTTGACATATAAGGATGGGAAAAGATTTGCGCCGCCCGCA
>JAKFBV010000087.1:0-2372 GCA_036677005.1 Pedobacter sp. | reverse complement strand
TCTGTCGCTGCTTAGGCATGCTGAAACGTATTACGTTGAGCCTAGTGATAAATAACTGCAACGCAGGGGGGCAAATCTATTTTTGTGGTTAGGCATAAATAAATCTGTCCCCTTTTTCCTTTTATAAAAATGCGAAGTTTTCATTTGCTTGGGGGCTATGGAGCGATCCAGGAGGAGGTACTAGTGGGAAAGCTGCAGACCGAAATCAAGCGATAATAGGGTATAAGCGTTTTATTGAGCTATATAATTCAGACTCGTCTGTGAGTGGCAATACTACGCGGAAATACTACGCATCAAGCCGCACCGCTTCTGTCGCGAAACAGCACGCTGAAGCTCGAATAGTTGCTCTTGGAGGGGCGCTTTGATGAAGGTTTTGTTTGTTTTTATTCTTTTTTCCGTGTTTGGCGCCGTGCAGGCAGCCACCCAGTGTGAAGTCGATCTGAATGTCGATGGGATATGTGATCAATATTCTGTGTCTTCTTCCAATGAAGGCGAGACTTTTTCAAATATTACGATCGGCATTGGTGGTAGTGATAAGAAAATAAAAGGTAGTTTTGAGCTCGGCGATGGTGGGCTTTCTAGTGGGTATATACCAGGTGATTTTTCACTGCTGATTGACTATTACCCTCGCAATACCCTAATGACGAAATACGATTTCAGATGGGATCTGAATCTTAATGATTTTGTGCTATACAAAATGTCGGGTTGGGAGGAGCCGGATCGGGATGAAAAATATTCTATTGGCGGCGAGAGTGTGCCAAGCGAGGATAGATTTCCTCGTGTATTTGATGTTCGTCGCATTGAGTGTTGCGTAAAGTTTTCTCAGTTTGTTGGCAATGGGCCGGTTGTCAAAAATATGAGTGAAGATAATAAGGTTGCAGAAATTAAGAAGGACTTCAAGTATGTAATGAAGAAGTTGCCCGAAGGGGAGAAAGGGGCGCTGTTTTTTCGGCCCGGTACAGGTGGGGAGAGAATAAGTATTCCGAAAGATTTGGTATATGAAATGACATTAATCGTTGAAGATGACAATGTTGGAGCGATCAATGATTATGCTTATTATCTATACCGTAATAAAGAGACCGCTTTGGCAGCAATG
The DNA here is from genome assembly GCA_036677005.1 of Pedobacter sp. Taxonomy (GTDB): domain Bacteria; phylum Bacteroidota; class Bacteroidia; order Sphingobacteriales; family Sphingobacteriaceae; genus Daejeonella. The sequence goes on along the minus strand of JAKFBV010000087.1, from coordinate 1,276 downwards.
CTTTTGAAGAAAATTCACCAAAAGTACCCTGAAAGAGTGGTTGCCACACTGAATCTGGCAGATGCTTATTGGGATCTAGGTATGAAGGACGATGCTTGTCCGCTTTACAAAAATTATGTCAATAAGATGAATGCGCTTGGTAAATCTTCACGTATACCTGCATCGGTAAAAAATAAGGATTATTGCATATCGCGCTAAAGATCGAAATTAGCATGCTGCCGAATAAAAGGGGACAGATTTGAATGGCACTTACTTAACATGTTTAGCGTGCCCATTTTTTCTGACATCTGCCCTTGCTGCCCGACGTGATTTGGTCAGCAAGGGGTAGGCTTGAGGTCTTCGTTTTATGGCTCGACGGCTTTTAACTTGGCGTGGACCTTAAATATATCTGTCCCGTTTGTTTGTCCCGTTTGTTTCGGAATAATTGCCCGGAACCAGGCTTATACAAACGCTTTGGTTATTTTAACTGAACAGATGAGTTTTCCAGACGCTAGCGGAAAAAATAGTGAGCTCCCAGATCCATTTAAATCGAGAAAGCAATGATGAAGATTTGGTTGATTTTGTTGGTTCTCTCATTTTCATCAATCTCGTTCGCTAGTGGCGCGAATGTGACGCCGTCGGTCATATTTGCAGATCTTGATGTGTGCAAGTTTAAAATGAATGATTTATATGGAGGGGAATATCAAGTAGATAAAGAAGAAGTGCCGGCACTTTTATTTTACTCTAAAGTTATTAAGCCTAATTCTAAGCGGCCGATAGAAGTGGATTTGAAATTTCGATGTGTTGACCCTGCCGACGCCAAAACTTTTGCAGACTTCTCAGGTGGGAAAATGACTGACAAAGGATGGGTCATGAGTTTGGATCCTGATGTTGAGGCGGACACCGCGATGCATAATACTGTTTACGTATTGAAAGGGAAGAATTGGGAAGGTCCAGCGATATCTCAAGACGTTACAAATGGTGAAGAGCAGGGCCGAACTCGGGGCGCGATGGTGAACGATCAGGTGACGTTTTATTACGATGCCAAAAAAAATGCGTTTTGTGAGAGTCAGGAGCTTGCCCGTTGGTATTTGGCCGGCGTTAAAAGTCGAATGCCTGATCTCCAGGACGGCCGGTGTGTAGTAGGGCCAGCCTCCGTTGAAAACAAATAACGGCATTCCCTTCCTATCCCCGTGACTAGCGCCAAGGCGCGTATTCTCCTGAACGGATTCGAGATGAAAAAGCTACTCCCGTTACTCATATTCTTCCTTCCCCTGACCGCCCACAGCGAGGTCAC
>JAKFBV010000086.1:0-52670 GCA_036677005.1 Pedobacter sp. | reverse complement strand
CTTAGTCTCCCTGTTTTTACTTTAGGCAGCTTGTTTGTTTCCAACATTTTTGTTGGGTGGGGGAATTTGTATGTCTGTACTAAAATAATACCCTATTCAGTCAAATTTTTATACAGATGAAAACAAGAAACTTAAAATTTAAAATCCTGGTTCTGTTCCTTGGAATAGGATGGACGCTGAATAGCCATGCTCAGATAGCCTGGCCGCCTGCTTTACCTAATTCGGATAAGAACGGGGTAGCTGTTCTGAAAAGTCCGGATCTGTTAAAAGTTCCGGCCAGTATTCAACAGGTTTTGGATGCCAATCCCGAAATTAAACTTGACATTGCCAAACATATACCTGTGGTTGAACTGGTTTACCATAACGGACTGAATAATGCGGCCATTAATGGAACCGGCTGGTCATCCTGGGGAGATATCTGTTTAGCCAGTGATGGCAGGGTGTATTCCGGAATAGGGAACCACTGGAAAACAGACAGGGGCGAAAGTTATATTTACAGCTGGGATCCTGCTAAGCGCGTATTGAAAAAGGTTTCAGATCTTAATCAAAGCAATGGTGCAAAAGCAAATGATGTGCATTTTTCAAAAGTGCATGCCCATATTATTGAAGGCCGGGACAAGAAAATATACTTCACCGGTACATTAGATGACGGATCAAAGGCCGGCCATGATGAGATGCTAAGTAAATGGACTCCCAATATTGCAGGCGGGAAAATACTTCAATATGATCCTGAAACCGGCAAAACCAGTGTCTATGCAGATTTTCCTGAAGCAAGGGTAACTGCAACTACCAAATATGATGCGGTCAGAAATATTTTATATGCGGAAATAGAAGGAGACCCTAAAGGAGTAGCTCTTGGTGCTTTTGATATGGCAACAAAAAAATGGATATTCCAAAGTGAATCAGGTGTAATTAGTCATCACCGTGATATGATGATGGATAAACAGGGGAATATTTACTTTAATGGCAAACAGAAGAAAATTTCTGACCAAATGGTATTAAGGGGGGGAGTATATTATCCGGCAGCAAAAAAAGCAGAGTCCACCAGTACATCGATGCTGCCTCCCGACCAGTCAGATCGACTGAAAAACATCCCTCTAACAGAATTATGGAAGTATTCTCCTGAAACACGTTCTATTCAGGCAACAAAATCTGCTTCTATTGGGGGAATCCGTTCTTCTACAAGAGAAAGTAAAGCGGGGTATATTTATGGCACAACGATGGGAAACCAATTGTTCAGCTATTCGCCGGCTAAGGATGAACTGACAATTTTAGGCAGTAATTTTCTAAAAAACGGAGAATATATAACCGTATGTGATTTGTCTAAGGATGAAAAATATGTCTATTATTTGCCTGGAGCACATGGTTCTGCGGGATTTTCAGGCACACCGGTCATTCAGTATGAAATAGCCAGCGGAAAACAAAAAGCTATTGCCTTTTTATCAGAACCGATGGTAAATGCGTTTACTTATGCTCCGGGGGGTACCTACGGCTTAAAGATCAGTGAAGATGGATCTAAATTATATGTTGGACTGAATGGTTCTCCGCCCGATGCCTTGCGTCCAAAGGGATTGGGAAGAGGTTTTGGATTAACTTCATTTGCTATTATTCATATTCCGGCGGAAGAGCGGTAAGGCGAATAAAATTTACAGAGCCCTGCTATCAGACATGTTCTGCAAGGCAGGCCGGATAGCAGATGTTTTGTAAAACAGATCAGGAATCAGTGCTAATTTTTCCCTGCCAGCCTGTGCTCAATGTCATTATTTAATGATTTAAATATTTGATATACAGTTTTTTATGTTTGTTAAAGCATCATCGCTAGCGCGCGCGTGTCGCGCGTGATTTCAAGTTTTTACCAACCCAATTTAAATTTCTAGGATTTTATCCCGCTCATAGCCGCGGGGGCCTATTTGCTTTTTCCTTGATGAAAAATCAAACAAAAAATCAAGAAAGAACGATGCTTCCCCCACCGAGGGCAAAACACCTGGCCCGCCGTTCTTTCCTCCCCCCGCTCAGGGATCCTTATTCATTTAAGATGAACTTTTCCTTTTTTTAAGATCTGAAAGGGTACTAAAATGAACGATGGAGGATTAGGAATGTTCATCCATCAACGGCTGCGTACAGGGCTTTGAAAGCCAGTGCTTTGGCAGCTGTTGAATTTACCGCCCTGTCCAATGCCGCAAAAAAGTTCATGAAGGTTCTTGCAATGGCGTGATGCCTATGATCCTGCAAAAAACCCCTGTATTTTTTATCCGCCACGCTAGCAGCCCCCTTTAATAACCTTTCTTCCCCCGCCCAAAGCGTATGGTGCGGCAATTACAAGCCAGGCCCAGGCAGAACCCTTCAAAGCATGAGGAAGAAATTTGATTTAAATTAGAATTCCACGCTGCACGCTAGCAAGAATTTTATATGAAATCAGCTTAAATAATGACATTGAGCCTGCGCTTGCACCAGCAGAGCAAAAAGCGGATGATGTATAGAAACGCTTACCGCAGCGATTGGTAAAGACCCACATGCATAGGTTTTGTCAGGACTATCTGCCAAAGATGATTTTTGCGGGAGCGGAATGATGCCGCGCTTGCACTAAGGTAATAGCGCCACATGCGGTAAAAAGTTTCGTCATAATCTGCTTTGATACTATCCCAGCTTTCTTCAAAATTTTTGAGCCAGGCCAGTAATGTCGGGTCATAATATGGGCCGAAATTTTGCCAGTCTTCCAAAACAAAAAGTCCCTGCCAGGCTTTAGACAGCTGACTGGCTGATGGCAGCATCCCGTTAGGGAAAATATACTTATTTATCCATGGGTCGGTTATTTTGGCATCGTAGTTACCACCAATGGTGTGAATCAGAAATATACCATCTTTATTAAGGTTTTTTTCAGCCACTTCCATGTACTGTCTGAAGTTACGGTACCCTACTGCCTCTAACATGGCTATGGATACCACCCTGTCAAATTTTCCATTTACATCGCGGTAATCCTGTAATCTGATCTCAACCGGCAAACCCTCGTTAACCTTTCGGGCCAGGATAGCTTGCTGTTCTGATATCGTTATACCCACTACAGAAACACCATACTTTTCGGCAGCATATTTGGCAAAGCCGCCCCAGCCACAGCCTATCTCCAACAGGCTCATACCTTTTTCCAATTTCAGCTTGCGGCAGATCAGATCGAGCTTTGCTTCCTGGGCTTCGTCAAGGTTTCCTGCTGTTTCCCAATAGCCACATGAGTACATCATCTGCTTATCAAGCATCTTTTCATAAAGTTCATTCCCTATGTCATAATGTTTGTAAGCCACCTCTTTAGCCCGGCTTTTGGTTTGCAAATTCTTAAACTTTGCTTTTAATGCGTAATATGCTGTGAAAATATCTCTGGGTACTTTTTTATCCAAACGATTGTACAATACCTTGAATAAAAATTCATCAAGAGCTTCACAATCCCACCAGCCTTCCATGTAAGCCTCACCAAAACCCAATGATCCGCTGCTTAAGATTCTGTAGTAAAGTTTCGGATTATGAACTTGCATGTCCCAGGGTTTATTACCATTTATGGTAATACCTACTTCAGCAAACGACTTGCGGAAAATTTGTTCGATTGAATTCATAAAATGTTGAGCCTATTATTTTATTACCTCTAAAAGTAAAAATTTTATCGGATTTACAATTCTTAATAAAGCAGCGCTGTACTTAGCTGTTTAGCTGTTCGACATGTTCCGTAGGGCATGTCGAATAATCAGATGCTGCGGGTTTAAAACCCGATATGATCAGCTGTTCGGAGTTTATATTCCCTTTATGGCTCAGCTATGCAGGCTAAAGAATTAAAAATATTTATTAAATTCCTGTTCCTGTATTTCAGGTGGGAAAATAGGGGCTATAGCTCTGGTAGTGATAAGGAGTTAAAAAAGATTCCAGGAATAATTGTTTTATGGTTTGGATTACAAATCCAATATATCTGTGTTCGACATGCCTTTCAGAACATGTCGAACAGCGGGGTCCAAAGGGATTGGGAAGAGGTTTTGGATTAACTTCATTTGCTATTATTCATATTCCGGCAGAAGAGCGTTAAGGCGAATAAGAATCCTGCTTGATCCAAAAATAATCCAAACAAAATCCAGTAAAACACAAAACCCGCTCTACTTTTGTAAAGCGGGTTTCGTAGCCCGTAGGGGAATCGAACCCCTGTTTCCAGAATGAAAATCTGGCGTCCTCACCCCTAGACGAACGGGCCAAAAGTAAAGAAGAAGCAAATTGCTTCTTCTTAGGTAGCGGGAGCCAGACTCGAACTGACGACCTTCGGGTTATGAGCCCGACGAGCTACCAACTGCTCCATCCCGCACTGTATCATAATTTTAACGGGTTATGAACCCGGCGAGCTAATCCCCAATTTTAATTGGGGACTCCATCCCGCACTGTATCATAATCTAACGGTTATGAACCGGCGGGCGAGGCCCGCACTATGACAATTTTAAGCTTAAAGAACGACTCTGTGTTGCTTTTAAATTGGACTGCAAAGATATATTTCGTTTCTTTGCAGTCCAAATATATTTCAAAATAAATTTTACATGTCTCATAAAGCCGGATTTGTTAGTCTGATAGGGAAACCAAATGTTGGAAAATCCACCTTAATGAATGCCCTGGTTGGTGAAAAGCTTTCCATAATCACTCCTAAGGCACAAACTACACGGCACAGGATCCTGGGCATCGTGAACGAGCCGGATTCCCAGATCGTCTTCTCGGATACCCCCGGAGTGATCAAACCGGTGTATGGCATGCAGGAATCGATGATGAGTTTTGTAAATACCTCTCTTGTCGACGCAGATATTATCCTTTTTGTCACCGATATCAATGAAAAGTATGATGAAAACGATGTTCTTGAGAAGTTAGCTAAAACGACTTCACCTATCGCTGTGATTATCAATAAGATCGATAAATCGAGCGAGGAACTGGTCAAGGAAAAGATCCTTTATTGGGAAGAAAAACTAAACCCTAAGGCCATTTTCGCTGTATCAGCCTTACATGATCATAATGTTCCCGCGGTAATGCAGTTCATCATGGATAATTTGCCGGAACATCCTGCCTATTATGATAAAGATGTACTCACCGACAGGAACGAACGGTTCTTTGTTTCAGAGATCATTCGCGAAAAAGTCTTTAAACTATACGAAAAAGAGATCCCTTACAGCACAGAAGTGATCATCACGGCATTTAAAGATGAACCAAAGATCATCCGGATCAGCTCAGAGATCATTGTGGAACGCGATTCGCAGAAGAACATCATCATTGGTAAAGCCGGAGAAATGCTGAAAAAGGTTGGAACCTATGCCCGTAAGGACATGGAAGAATTCCTGCAGAAAAAGGTCTTTCTGGAAATGTTCGTCAAGGTTATCCCCGATTGGAGAAACCGGAAGAATTATTTGAAGAGTTTTGGGTATGAGGACTAGTATTGAGTACAGAGTATTGAGTACAAAGTATTGAGTACAAAGTATTGAGTATTGAGTACAAAGTATTGAGTATTGAGACAGGAGATGATAGCTAGTTTGGAATAATTTACAAATAGTTACTGTTGTCGAGATAGAATTTAGAATAGATCCCTGATACGAGGATTAGTACAGAGTATTGAGTACAGAGTATTGAGACAGGAGATTATAATAAACATTAATTACACCAATTGGCACCTGATCAATATACTAGTGCCCCAAAAAATAAATCCAGGTAATAAGTAAAAAGTACTAAATACTTTGTACTAACTACTAAATACTAACAATAATGAGCAACATCGTCGCAATAGTAGGCCGTCCCAATGTGGGGAAGTCAACATTATATAACAGATTAACTGAAACGCGTAAAGCGATCGTGGATGACTTCAGCGGAGTGACCCGCGACAGGCATTACGGCGTAGCTGAATGGACGGATAAACATTTTACCGTAATTGATACCGGAGGCTATGTAGCTCACTCTGACGACGTGTTTGAGGCCGCTATACGCGAACAGGTGCTTATTGCCATTGAGGAGGCTACAGTTATTCTCTTTATGGTCGATGTGGTGACAGGAATAACCGACCTGGACGACGATATCGCAAAACTTCTGCGCCGCAGTAAAAAACCTGTTTTTGTAGTGGTCAATAAAGTTGACAATAATCAGCGCCTGACGGATGCCAGCATATTTTACAGCTTAGGCCTGGGTGAGATCTATCCGCTTTCATCCATGTCGGGATCGGGTACCGGAGAACTTCTTGATGATGTGATCAAACATTTTGAAGAAGAGGCAGAAGATGAAAATCAGCTTCCTAAATATGCCATTGTAGGCCGGCCTAACGTAGGCAAATCATCCCTGATCAATGCCCTGATAGGCCGGGAAAGAAATATTGTTACTCCCATTGCAGGAACCACCCGCGACTCCATACATATCCATTACAATCAGTTCGGGCACGAGTTCATGCTCATTGATACTGCCGGGCTGCGCAAAAAGACAAAGGTTAAGGAGAACATTGAGTTCTATTCGGTGATGCGTACCATTAAGGCCCTGGAAGAAGCCGATGTGGTGATCCTGATGATCGATGCCGTTGAGGGCATTGAGTCGCAGGATATCAATATCTTCCACCTTGCCGAAAAGAATAAAAAAGGTATCGTGATCCTGGTCAATAAATGGGACCTGATAGAAAAGAACACCAAAACTACGGGTGTATTTGAAGATCAGATCTATGAGAAGATCGCTCCCTTTACCGATGTGCCCATCGTATTCACCTCGGTGGTAGAAAAGCAAAGGATCTATAAATCGCTGGAAGCTGCTTCGAAGGTCTATGAGAATAAACTTAAGAAGATCCCGACCTCAAAACTGAATGATGTGATGCTGCCGATCATTGAAAACTTTCCTCCGCCGGCGGTAAAAGGAAAGTATGTCAAGATCAAATATGTCACCCAGATCAATGCTACATCACCCATGTTTGCCTTTTTCTGTAACCTGCCCCAGTATATTAAAGAACCCTATAAGCGTTTTATAGAAAACAAATTACGCGAGAATTTCGATTTTACCGGGGTTCCCATCCAGATCTACTTCAGACAGAAATAAACTATATTCAACATAAAATAAACAGATGAAAAAATTACTCTTTACAATTTTCGCGGCAGCCCTGGTGATCACGGCTTGCAACAGTACAGATCAGGCAGAAAAAGCTAAACAGGATTCAATTGCGGAAGCTGCAGCCGCCGACTCCATGCTGAATTCGGCCGTAACAGCTGATTCATTAAGCCTGGATACTATTACAGTAGATTCTATTCAATAAGATCTATAAAGCAGGGGCTTTGAAAACCTCCAGCGACCGGCTGATGGCCTGGTCGCCGGAGTTCAATGCTTTATAATACCCTTCGTCGCCGAAATAATAACGGGCAAATAATGCCTTGAGCTGGGTTTCGATTTCCTTTCTGGACAATTCGACCTGGCTTTCACTTGCCCTGATCTTCCTGGAAGCAGCGATCTGAACCATCATTTTTATATCCTGATTACTCAGGCTGAAATTCCTGATCATATCCTCCGCAGAGCTAAACCCGGGATTGTTCTTTACCAGGTAATTGTACACCATTTCATTCAATACCCCTTTTCCTGAAAGCGCATAATAAAATTCTGTAAAGCCGCTGGTATCAACGGGTATATAGATATCGGGCATTATTCCGCCGCCTCCGTATAACAGTTTTCCGGATTTTGTCGTATAGCTCTTGCTCTTATTGTAAAGCGTATCACTCAGGGTTTTACCATCCGAAGTAAGCTCTCCGTTTCTGAAGCGGTTCTGGATCTCATGATAATAAGCTTCATTTCCCTTTTTATACGACTTCTGGATCGAGCGCCCGGAAGCAGTATAATATCGTGCGATTGTTAAATTCATTGCCGATCCGTCCCCGAAATCAAATTGCTCCTGAACCAGGCCTTTACCGAATGAGCGTCTGCCAATGATGGTACCCCGTTCCAGGTCCTGTACCGCGCCGGCTACGATCTCGCTTGCCGATGCGGTGTTCTCATCAATGAGAACAACCAGTTTTCCATCTTCAAAATCCCCTTTTGAGCTTGCAAAATAATCTGTCCGGGGTTCATGCAGCCCCTGGGTATAAACAATCAATTCCTTATTTTTCAAAAACTGATCAGCAAGTGCAGTGGCCGAATTAAGGTAACCTCCCCCATTATCACGCAGATCGAGGATCAGGTTTTTCATTCCCTGTTTCTTCAGTTTAAGCAGGCTTTGGTAGAAATCCTCATCTGTCTGCGAACCGAATTTGCTGATCTTGATATAACCCACCTGTTCGCTGAGCAAATAAGCGGCATCAATACTGCTGACTACGATCTTATCCCGTAATACGCTATATATTTTCCGGACGCTGTCGCGCTTAACGAGTAGTTCAACAGAGGACCCTCTTTTACCCCTGATCCGTTCCACCACATTTTTAGCGGTGATCCGGATACCGGCAACAGGTTTTTTATTGATCGCCAGTATTTTATCCCCATGTTTTAAGCCTGCTTTTGACGCGGGTCCGCCGGGATTAACAGAAGTGATCAGCAGGGTGTCGTTCAGTATATAATATTCTATTCCGATCCCGTTGAAGTTTCCTTCCAGGTCGTCCGATAAAAGCTGGGCCTCCTCAGGAGCTAAATAGGCCGAATGGGGATCAAGATGCTTCAGGATCTCCTGAATGGCCATGTCCTCTATCGTATCAAGTTTTACCGAGTCAACATAATTCTCATTGATGATCTGTATAACCTGTTCCACTTTGGCAGAGCGGTTGGATAAGCCAAAGGGAATGAATGAGCCATTTTTTGAATTTTTATTTTCGTGAATAAGCTTAGGCCCCAGAATTAATCCAGCAATCAAAACTGCTGAATATCCAGCGGCAATAAACATATTTCTCTTAGTTAACGATCTCATTACAGTATTAAAATTCAAATTTATTTAAACTTCCCCAACATTTAGCAGAGGATTGTGTATTAATGAAAATAATTATTCATAATCATTCTAAATAATTTGATTATTCCAAATACAAATATTAATATTGCATATTATTTATAATAAGTCTAAATAAAATGAAAAAAATTTTTACCCTGTTAACAGGCCTTGCAATGAGTATTAGTGCGTTTGGCCAAAATAAAAATTCTGAATTACCCTTAAAACTATCTGACAGCATCAGTATTGCTATGCCCCAGGTTATTGTTATCGGGAGAAGAGATGGCATGATCAATAAAGTGCCGGGATCAGGAAGTATTTTGAATAATAAAGAGATTAAGCTCTTTTCACCAATCAGTTTGAACGAAGTTCTGCGCAAAGTAAGCGGCGTAAATGTAGTGGATGAAGAAGGGGCAGGATTAAGAGTTAACATCGGTATCCGCGGACTGGACCCGGATAGGAGCCGAAACGTATTAATGCTTGAGGATGGAGTTCCTATAGCCCTGGGACCTTACGGAGAACCGGAGATGTATTTCACACCCTCCATTGATAAAATGGCAGGTATTGAAGTTCTTAAAGGAAGCGGCCAAATCCTGCATGGCCCGCAGACCATTGGAGGGATTGTAAACTTTTTCACAGCCGATCCTCCCTCCAGCCAAACTACCCGCATCAAATTAATGGGGGCAGGAAACGGTTACTTTTCAGGTTTTGGAACCTACGGCAACACCATTGGAAAAACAGGTTTTATTATTTCTTACCTTCATAAAAGAGCTGATGCGCTGGGTTCTACCTATTTTAATTTAAATGATCTTTCTGCAAAAGTTAAGATCAACCTCAATTCGAGATCCGGTCTTGGAATAAAGCTGGGTTATTATGACGAAGAATCTAATTCTACCTATCTCGGTTTAACGCAAACTATGTTTGATAAAGGCGATCAGGATTTTGTACGCATGTCTCCTTCTGACAGATTACCGATCAGGCGCTATTCTGCAAGCGCTACACACCTTTTTCAGATCAACCCTGATATCAGACTGAAAACAACTGCCTTCGGCTATACCACAAGCCGGAACTGGCAGCGCCAGGATTTTTCTTTTAATTCTTCCTCATCGAATCAAACAGGCGTGATCTGGGGTGACCGGGATGTATCAAGCGGGGCGATTTACATGCTTAATTCTACCGGTAACCGTAACCGCCAGTTTGAAGTGGCTGGTTTGGAACCACGCCTGAGTATAACACACCGTCTCTTTAATTTTGAAAATGAACTCGAGACCGGTGTCCGTTTCCTGTATGAAAAAGCTGACGAGCAATTCATTATCGGGAATGATGCCAGTTCAGCTAAGGGAACTATGCGTGATAAAGAGGTTCGCACAGGTAAAGCTTTTAGTGCTTACGTTCAAAACAGGTTTAATATCACCAATAAACTCTCAATAAGCGGCGGCCTGAGGATGGAAAATTTTGATTATGAACGCGAGATCCTTCGTGGAAGATTCCGTATCAATAATGTAAACAATGTGATCAGGGATACCAGCATTATTGCCAGCGACAATACCTTCGCTTTTATTCCGGGTGCCGGGATAACGTTTGCAGCCAGTAATAATGTCAATTTATTTGCGGGAGTACACAAAGGATTTGCACCCCCAAGAATTAAAGATGCCATCACATCCAATGGTGTTCCTTACAACCTGGATGCTGAATTAAGTACAAACTATGAATTTGGGACCCGCATGAATTTCGGAAATTTTGTGAGCGCAGAATTAACCGGTTTTATTTTAGATTTCCAAAACCAGATCATCCCGGTTTCTAATTCCTCGGGCAATCTGAACGCCACCGGAGTTGTAAATGGCGGACAAACCATACATCAAGGCATTGAAGCAGCTTTTAAAATTGATTTGGGTAAGATCTCCGGTTCCAAACATTCATTCACTATTGAATCGAATGCTACTTTGCAGAAATCCACATATAATAACGACCGTTTTATCCCGGTAAAAGGGCAGGCAGTTAATGTAAAAAATAACCAACTACCCTATTCAGCAAAACTGATGGTGTGGAATGCGATTGGAATGGATTTGCAGAATGGATTCGGATTTAGAGTATCCGGAAATTATATAGGCGCACAATTTACGGATGAATTAAACACAGAACTTGCCTCAGCAAGTGGAAGAACAGGGAAAATAGATAGTCGTTTTGTGATAGATGGGAACGCATTTTTTACTATTCCAAAAACCAAAGCTACTTTTAATGTCGCAGTAAAAAACCTTACCGATCAGCGTTACATTAGTACACGGAGGCCCGAAGGTATCCGCGTAAGCTTACCCCGGATGCTTACAGCAGGTTTTGAAGTGTCTTTTTAACAGCTCATCAAAACGATTTTCGTTCATCCCGTTCTGTAATTCAGGACGGGATTTTTTATTAGCAGGTATATTTTCCTCAATTTCTTACCCTTTTATTGAAACACCGTATATTAAACAATAAATATTTTAAGCTGTAGGATAAAATTCCGATTTTTATGCCATTATAATTTAATATGAAGAGAACTACAGAACAGGATTCCAACTATACCGATCTTGAAAAAATGTCTGTTGCAGAATTACTGCATGGGATGAACAATGAAGATAAAACGGTACCGCTGGCAGTAGAGAAGGTGATACCCGCCATTGAAAAAGTGGTAAATCTAATTGTTGAAAAGATCAGCAAAGGTGGGCGTCTGTTTTATATCGGGGCAGGCACGAGCGGACGGCTGGGAGTTCTTGATGCATCCGAATGTCCCCCTACATATGGTGTTCCTTTTGATATGGTGGTAGGCATCATTGCCGGGGGCGACCAGGCGATCAGGAAGGCGGTTGAAAATGCTGAGGACAATATGGATCAGGCATGGAAAGATCTTTCCAACTTTCAGATCTCAAACAAGGATGTTCTGGTTGGAATTGCGGCTTCCGGAACCACTCCCTATGTGATCGGTGGTTTACGTAAAGCCAATGAGAACGGACTGGAAACAGCCTGCATTGTGTGCAATAAAAACAGCGATGTAGCTGCTGAAGCTAAATACCCGATCGAAGTTGTGGTGGGCCCCGAATTTGTAACCGGTTCAACCCGTATGAAATCTGGCACAGCCCAAAAACTTGTCCTGAATATGATCAGTACTGCGGTAATGATCAGGCTTGGGCGGGTAAAGGGTAATAAAATGGTGGATATGCAGTTAACTAATATAAAACTGGTTGGACGGGCAGTAAATATGGTGATGCAATCAACAAATCTGGATGCCGGATCTGCGCAGGCTTTACTTGATAAATATGGCAGCGTACGCAAAGCCATCGAAAACGCCCCTTCAAACAACCTGAACCTGGCTAAAAATTAATAATCAGGCCGGAAATATATACAGGCTGATGCATGAAATAGAACCATATTACCGCTGGAGGGATGATTATATCGCTTCTGAAGATCCGCTTTCACCATTTTTTGATACAAAATACAATGAATTTGAATTTGATAAGCAGATCTATAATTACCTGATCCATCCCCAATGGGATTTTTTCGGGTCCCAAACCCTTTATTTAAAGGTGCTTTACACGGATTATGAACTCGGTTATACCATCATTGAATTCATGGGCGAATGGAATGATGCCCTGCATAATGACATCATGACCCTGAAACGTGAGATCCTGGATCTGATGGTGATCGAAGGGGTCAATAAGTTCATACTGATCGGAGAGAATGTTCTTAACTTTCATTCATCCGACGATTGCTATTATGAAGAATGGTTCCAGGATGTGGAAGATGGCTGGATAGCCGGTATAAATTTCAGGGAACACGTGATCAGCGAATTCAGGCGGAATAATATTGATTATTATATCAATTTTGGAGGAAACCTCGATGATATAGCCTGGCGCAATCTCAAACCCGTTCAATTATTTAAAAAGGTGGAAATGGAATTGAGCAGAAGATTGAACTGAGGGGAAAGGGCAAAAAGCTTAAAGCTAAAAGCGGAAAGCCTAAAGTTCAAAGCCTAAAGTACCATTTTGCTAAAATAAGATCAGATCCTTTTACTAAATTTAAAAAAAACAAAAACGATGTCAGAAAAAGAAACAACATATCAGTTCGATCATAATCCTTTAGTGCAGCGTGAGGGCGGCATTACCTCTGTTAACTTCATCCCGAATGTATTTTTATGGATGTTCATTGCCCTTGGCCTGTCTGCAACTTTCGCCTATTTCTTCTCCACCGACCAGGCGCTGCTGAGCATGCTGATCAATACAGAGACCGGGGGCAGAACTACCATTGGGACGATAGCGATGTTTGCACCCCTTGCTTTTGTTCTGGCCATGTCATTCGGCCTGAACCGGCTTTCATTTCCCGCATTGGCCCTCATTTTTGTTTTGTATTCGGCGGTCACCGGGATCAGCCTGAGTTTTATTTTACTGGTCTATACTTCCTCATCTGTTCTGGGTTGTTTCATTTCTGCATCCCTTTTATTTGCGGTCATGGCATTCGCCGGATACACTACCGAACAGGACCTTAGCAGGTTTGGCCCGATACTGATGATGGCATTAGTTGGGATCATCATCGCCAGCGTGGTCAATTTCTTTTTGGGAAGCAGCCAGCTGGATTATATTATCAGCTTTATTGGGGTAGCACTTTTTGTGGGATTAACCGCCTATGATATGCAGCGCCTCAAACGCATTGCGGCCGGTATTGAATATGGTGATGCATCAGCTAATAAAATGGTGATCATGGGTGCACTTACGCTCTACCTCGATTTTATCAATCTTTTCCTGATGCTGCTCCGCCTCTTCGGCGGAAGGAAGTAAATCGGGTTATGAGTTTCGGGTTATGGGTTATGGGTTATGGGTGGGGCCTCCTAACTCATAACTGGTAACTCCTAACTGGTAACTCATAACTCATAACTCTCACTCCAAATTTGCTTTTCATCAAATTATCATGCATTTTTGCACTGCTTATTCAGAAAGACGGAGGGATTAGACCCTGCGAAGTCTTAGCAACCTGTGCTGACAAGGTGCTACATTCTATCCGCCCCCGGCGGAACAGATAAGTGAAAGTCAATGAATACCGACTTTTCGAAGATAAGCCGATTTGAGTATCAAGTATTTAGTATCAAGTATCAAGACAATTGATCAGATTACTATTTTATACTTGATACTTGATACTTCATACTTGCTACTAAATAATGATCAGAGAAGAACTAAAAAAACGAATACTCGTTATTGACGGAGCCATGGGTACCATGATCCAGCGTTATCAATTAACTGAAGAAGATTTCCGGGCTGAGCGATTTAAGGATCATCCCTGTGATGTCAGAGGTAATAATGACCTTCTGAATATAACACGTCCTGATATAATCAAAGCGATCCACAGGGAATATCTGGAGGCTGGTGCTGATATTATTGAAACCAATACCTTCAGCACACAGCGTATTTCCATGGCTGATTACCAGATGGAAGACCTTTCGTATGAAATGAGTTTTGAGGGTGCCCGCATTGCCAAAGAAGCGGCTGCAGAATACACGCTCAAAAATCCGGATAAACCACGTTTTGTTGCCGGAGCCTTAGGCCCCACAACCAAAATGGCCTCCATGTCGCCGGATGTAAATGACCCGGGATACCGTGCCGTTACCTTTGATGAACTGGTTGATGCTTATTACGAACAGATAAAAGGTTTGATCGAAGGAGGCGCAGATCTTTTGCTTTTCGAAACTATTACCGACACCCTGATCACGAAAGCCGCCCTTTTTGCCGCCAAAAATTACGAGAATGAGAGCGGAAGGAAGATCGACATCATGATCTCAGGAACAATTACTGATGCCAGCGGCCGAACCTTATCCGGGCAAACCGTGGAGGCATTTTTAAATTCATTGAGCCATGCCAATCTCCTAAGCATAGGCCTGAATTGTGCGCTGGGTGCAAAAGACATGCGTCCGCATATTGAAGAACTTTCTGAAAAAGCAGCCTGTTATATCTCGGCCTATCCGAATGCAGGACTTCCGAATGAGTTCGGTGCTTATGATGAACTTCCTCATGAGACCGCCCATCTGGTTGAAGATTTCATGCAGAATGGTTTCGTCAATATCGTTGGAGGCTGCTGCGGTACCACACCCGAACATATTAAATGTATCGCCGAAAAGGCCGCTAAATTTCCGCCGAGAATACCACCGGTACCGGAACCTTATCTCCGCCTGAGCGGACTGGAACCTGTCACCTTAACTCCCGAGACCAATTTCGTGAACATCGGGGAGCGTACCAATATAACCGGATCGCCCAAATTCTCAAAGCTTATTTTAAGCGGAAATTATGAGGAAGCCTTATCGGTAGCACGGCAGCAGGTTGAGGGCGGCGCCCAGATCATTGACGTGAATATGGACGAAGGAATGCTTGACTCAGAAGCGGCGATGGTTAAATTCCTGAATCTCATTGCATCAGAACCGGATATCTGCAAATTGCCCATCATGGTCGATTCATCGAAATGGACCGTCATTGAGGCCGGATTAAAATGCCTTCAGGGAAAAGGAATTGTAAATTCGATCTCCTTAAAGGAAGGTGAGGAAGCATTTAAAAACTATGCCCGCAAAATTCGCCAGTATGGTGCAGCTGTGGTGGTCATGGCATTTGATGAGGCCGGCCAGGCCGATTCACTGGAAAGGCGTAAAGAGATCTGTCAGCGATCCTATGATATTTTAGTTAATGAGCTTGGTTTCCCGGCACAGGATATCATCTTTGACCCCAACATCCTGACTGTGGCCACAGGACTGGAAGAGCATAATAATTATGCGGTTGATTTTATTGAGGCCACAAAATGGATCAAACAAAACCTGCCGCTGGCAAAAGTAAGCGGAGGGGTAAGTAATATCTCATTCTCCTTCAGGGGCAATAATACCGTACGTGAGGCGATGCACTCCGCATTCCTTTACCATGCTATAAAAGCAGGCCTGGATATGGGAATCGTGAATGCCGGGATGCTTGAAGTGTATGAAGAGATCCCTAAAGATCTGCTGGAACTGGTTGAGGATGTATTGCTAAACCGCCGCCCGGATGCTACCGAGCGCCTGGTGGATTTCGCTGAAACCATTAAAACCAAGGGTAAAGTTATTGTTAAAGATGAAGAATGGCGCAAAAGCAGTGTGGAAGTTAGATTATCCCACTCACTGGTTAAAGGAATAATCGATTACCTGGATGATGATGTTGAAGAGGCCCGTCAGAAATATGCCAAACCCCTGGAGGTAATTGAAGGTCCCTTGATGGACGGAATGGGCATCGTGGGCGATCTCTTCGGCCAGGGCAAAATGTTCCTTCCGCAGGTTGTAAAATCTGCCAGGGTAATGAAAAAAGCAGTGGCCTACCTCCTGCCATTCATTGAAGAGGAAAAACTGACCAATGCCGACAGTAATCAGCGTAAAAATGCAGGTAAGGTATTATTGGCCACCGTCAAAGGCGATGTTCATGATATCGGTAAAAATATAGTCGGGGTAGTTCTGGCCTGTAATAATTTCGAGGTGATCGACCTTGGGGTAATGGTTCCGGCACAAAAGATCATCGAAACAGCGAAGGCGGAGAATGTAGATATTATCGGCCTGAGCGGACTGATCACTCCATCGCTGGATGAAATGGTGCATTTCGCCAAAGAAATGGAAAGGCAGGAATTTACTATCCCCCTCATCATTGGCGGAGCGACAACATCCAGGATCCATGCGGCTGTAAAAGTTGCACCCAACTATTCAGGCCCTACCGTTCATGTTCTGGATGCATCCCGCAGCGTAACAGTTTGCAGTACGCTGATGAGTGATGATAACCGCGCAGCCTATATTACTACTATTCATGATGAATATAATAAGGCAAGGGAAGCCCATTTAAATAAGAAATCAGACAAGCGTTTCAAAACGATCGGGGAAGCCAGAGCAGGCAAATTTCAGATCGAGCTGAATGGACAGCTTGCTCCGAAACCAAAATTTTTAGGAACAAAGGTATTTACCGGTTTTTCACTGGAGGAATTGGTTCCATATATCGACTGGACACCATTTTTCCATACCTGGGAATTAAGAGGCAGCTATCCGCGCATATTCGAGGATGAATTTGTTGGTGCTGAAGCTAAAAAGTTATATGATGAGGCAAGGGCTTTACTGGATAAGATCATCCGTGAGAAATCACTGAAAGCGAATGCAGTTATCGGGTTCTGGCCTGCCAATTCTGTGGGCGACGATATCGAACTCTATACAGATGAAAGCAGAACGAAGGTTTACAAGACCATCCATACTCTCCGACAGCAGGCAGAAAAGGTTGCCGGTGAGCCTTATTATGCGCTTTCAGATTTCATTGCTCCAAAAGAGTCAGGAATTCCTGATTATTGGGGAGGTTTTGCTGTGACCACAGGTATTGGCTGTGATGAACTGGTGGCTGAGTATGAAAAGAACTATGACGATTATAACAGTATCATGGTCAAAGCCCTTGCTGATCGCCTTGCCGAAGCTTTTGCAGAACGCATGCATGAACTGGTCCGTAAAGAATTCTGGGCATATTCCAATGATGAGGCCCTGAGCTCAGAAGACCTGATCAAGGAAAAATACAGGGGTATTCGTCCGGCGCCGGGTTACCCGGCCTGTCCTGACCATACTGAAAAAGCAACCTTATTTGAGATACTGGATGCTGAAAAAGCCACAGGCATTCATTTAACAGAGAACTTTGCCATGTATCCTACTGCAGCAGTCAGCGGCTTTTACTTCGCCCACCCTCAATCACGTTATTTTGGTTTAGGCAAGATCAGCAAAGACCAGGTGGAAGATTACGCTGTTCGAAAGAACATGTCTGTGGAAGATGCGGAGCGGTGGCTGAGTCCGAATTTGGGGTATTAGGGGCTGTGAGTTGTGGGTTATGAGTTATGAGTAAACGGCACTAATTATTGAGTTAATGGTATAAGTAAAGGGAATTTGATTTTTTAGATGTAGATTATTAATAAATCAAATTCCTGTAAAATTGAATAATTGGGGAAAGCATTATACTGAATTAAATGTTTGGTTGGAGGCAAGGAAGTTATCTAAGAATATTTACTCGGCTACGGCTGGTTTTCCAAAAGAAGAACAATTTGGATTAATAAGTCAAATGAGACGATGTGCAGTTTCAGTTTCTTCAAATATTGCCGAAGGATGCGGAAGAAATTATCCAAAGGATAGCATTCAATTCTTCTTTATATCCAGAGGCTCAATTTATGAATTAGAGTCACAATTATACCTTGCTTATGATCTTGAATATATAAATGAGAATAAATTAAATGAACTGCTTTCAGGACTTACAACATCCAGAAGGCTATTAAATGGATTCATTAAGTATTATCAATCTTTAACGAGATAATATTTGAAAATCAGGGTTACTCATAACTGACAACCCACAACCCATAACATCCCCGAAAAATGAAAATTACAGAACATATTACCGCCGCCAAAGGCAAAACCCTTTTCTCTTTCGAACTTCTCCCTCCTGTTAAAGGCCAAAGCATTCAGGGTATTTATGATGCCATTGATCCGCTGATGGAGTTTAATCCCCCCTTTATTGACGTTACTTATCACAGGGAAGATTATATATACAAGCAGCATGACAGCGGCCTGCTTGAAAAGGTATCCTATCGTAAACGCCCGGGAACGGTGGCCATATGTGCTTCCATCATGAACAGATATAAGGTTGATGCTGTTCCTCATCTTATCTGCGGAGGATTTACAAAGGAGGAAACCGAAAATGCACTGATCGATCTTCAGTTCCTCGGTATTGACAATGTGCTTGTACTGAGGGGAGATGCCCGCCATGCTGATTCCGGATTCATTCCAACTCCCGGCGGCCATGCCTATGCCACCGATCTATTGCAGCAGGTGGTTGATATGAATAACGGAATATATCTTCATGAGGATCATGATACGGCCTTCAAAACTAAATTCTGTATTGGTGTGGCAGGATACCCCGAGAAGCATTTCGAAGCTCCTAATATGAAAACCGATTTTAAATTTCTGAAGAAGAAAGTGGAGCTGGGTGCCGAATTTATCGTTACTCAAATGTTTTTCGACAACTCGAAATATATTGATTTTGTAAATCAATGCCGTGTAAATGGCATTGATGTTCCTATAATCCCGGGATTGAAGCCCATTACATCCTCCAAACAACTGATCAGTTTACCAAAGATCTTCCATATCGATCTTCCTGAAGAATTAAGTGAGGCTGTACAAAAATGCAAATCCGAAAAAGAAGTCAGGGAAGTTGGTATTGAACACATGATCGCCCAGTGTAAAGAGCTCATGGAATTTGGCGCTCCGGTATTGCACTTTTATACCATGAGTAATCCCGGTCCTACCAGGAGAATAGCTGAGGCCATATTTTAATTATACTAAAAAGCATGACAGGACAATTCAAACAAAATTTATTTTTATTTGGATTGTTTCTAAATAATGTGATCTTTGTATCACATGTTCGAAACTATTCACCATTCAGAGATTGAATTACTAGAAGTATTTGTTACTTCTAAGGGTGGTATCTATCAGTCTGACATGAAAAACTGCCTCTACCTTGATTTTTCAGGTAAGACATCTAAACTGAGCTATCAATCATTAAATGATCTGAAAAAAATAATTGATAAAGTTGATCTTGGTCATATGTGCACTCTTATAGAACATGCAGATATTGAGATTATATTATTGAAAGATAATTGCTTTGTTCTTTCAGGCCTTCAGGTCATTTATCTTAAGGAAATACTTCATGGTGCCTTTACCATGTTCAGACTCAATCACATGATTAAAGACTGCCTGGACCGCCTTGTAGCATCTTAATTTAAATTAACTCCATATTACTTATAATTGATTTGCTGAAACTTATTATACTTAATTTTGTTTTATAATTAATTGTATTAAACAATAAGGATATGAAAGATCTGATGCGCATTAAAAGCCTCCTGTCAACAGAAATAGAATCTCTTCTGAATCAGCAGATTAAAAAAGAGGCACATTCATCTGCTTTATATTTATCAATGGCTTCCTGGTGTGACCGTAATGGTTTTGACGGGTCGGCAGATTTTTTCTTTAAGCAGTCTGATGGGGAAAGGAATCATCAATTAAAATTATATAAATACGTACTCGACATGGGTGCTACGGCAATCTCTCCTGAGATCGGCAATATAAAAATTGAGTTCGGATCCTTCCGTGAGGTATTTGAAGATGCTTTAGAACAGGAAATAGCCATTACACAATCTTTCAAGAATATTACTGCACGTTGTCATAAAGAGCAGGATTTCGTAACTGTGGAATTCCTTAACTGGTTCCTGAAAGAGCAACGTGAAGAAGAATATATTGCCCGCAGAGCCCTTGAATTGTTCGAGGTTATAGGAGAAAATGGGACAGGATACTGGGATATCGATAAGAATATCGGCAATATCAAATATTCTGCTGAATAAATACTTTTATCGTTTTTTTTTAAATCATGCAGATTCAGGTGTGGAATCTGTTTAACGCTGACAGGGTTTAAAACCCTGTCAGCGTTAATTACAATCTTTTTTTTAGATCATCCAGCAATTTATAGATGTCCTTCGAAGTATATTCACTTAACCAGATATTTCCCGGATTAGCAGACAAAACAGGAGCAAATTTACACCTGTCGGTACATTCAGTTTTAATAAGTTCAATCTCCTCCATCCCTTCTTTTTTCAGATGGGATTTCAAATTTTTATATAATTCTTTATTCCCTCTTTTAGAGCATTTGCTACCCATGCAGATATATAAGGTAGCCTCAGGTATATGAAATTTGCTCATAAGTAGTAAATTACGATTTTACCAGAATGTTTTAAAGATTTAATGAGAACCAAAGAAAGAAGCTCTATAAATCATCAGAATTATCTCTCTTAATAAATACTTTTTTATCTCTCTCTTAATAAATACTTTTTAAATCCTTCATAATCCCTGCCAAGCGAAACAGCCTGCTTTTCCTTACTTTCCAAACCGAGTACCTGTGAAGGAACATTTATTTTTTCAGCTATATGTTCAGGAAAGATATCCGGAAACTTGCAGGGATGGGCTGTTGAAAGAAATACAAGCTCGGCGGTTTCATCCGGATGATTTTTTAACCATTGTTTAGATGCCAGCCAGGCGATGGCTGTATGAGGACACATAATGTAATGCTGATCACTATAAACTTTCTCAATAGCAATAAGCGTTTCTTCGTCTGTAAAAGTATATGCAGTAAGTAGTTTTTTCAGATCTGTGTTATCTCCTCTAAACAGGTCCATAATCCTTACCCAGTTACTTGGATCGCCTACATCCATGGCATTAGACCAGGTCTGAACACTTGGCTTAGCCTGATAAACTCCGGTTCGGAGGAATACCGGAACCGTATCATTAATATTGGTAGCAGCTATAAACTGTTTAACAGGCAGACCCATTTTCCAGGCAAGCAAACCTGCTCCAATATTGCCGAAATTACCACTCGGGACAGAAAAAATCACCTCCTTATATCCCATACGCTGAATCTGGCCATAGGCATAAAAATAATAAAATGTCTGAGGTATAAGCCTTGAAATATTGATCGAATTAGCAGAGGTCAGGCGGAACCGTTCTTTCAGTTCGGGATCATTAAATGCCTTTTTTACTAATGTCTGGCAATCATCAAATGTGCCTTCTATCTCGATGGCACGGATGTTTTGTGCATTGGTTGTTAGCTGCAGTTCCTGTATCGGACTCACCTTTCCTTTTGGATACAGTATAGTTACCCTGGTATTTGGAACCCCCAGAAAACCCAGGGCTACTGCACCCCCCGTATCGCCTGATGTAGCGACCAGAACATCCAGTTCCTTCTCTCCTTCTCTTAGAAAATAACCCATTACCCGGCTCATGAACCTGGCCCCGAAATCTTTAAAGGCCAGAGAAGGCCCGTGAAAAAGTTCCAGTACATAAATCCGGTCTGAAAGCGCCACTAAAGGAGCCGGGAAGTTGATCGAATCAGATACTATATCTTTTAGTTCAGCATCAGGAATGGCCCCGTTTAAAATCGTTTTAGACACCTGAAAGGCTATCTCCGGCAAACTGAATGCATGCAGGTTCCGGATAAACCCAGGATCCATGACAGGGATTTCTACAGGCATATATAAACCCTTATCAGCAGGTAAACTGTTAAACACCGCTTCCTTAAAGGAAACCCTAAGATCTTTATTATTGGTACTGTATAGTTTCATTAATCTAAGATTATCGGACCCTCCGCATTGATCGGGGACCTGTAAGCAATACTTTCTGTATCAAGCCACTCGAAATGCTTCTGCAGTTTTTCGTTAATGATACGGGCCTCATCATCATTTCTGGTGAATGCGAAAACTGATGGGCCTGAACCGGATATTCCGAAGCTCAGCGCCCCGTTTTCCATGGCAATTTCCCTGAGCCTGTAAAAATCAGGGATCAGGATCGACCTGACGGGTTCTACGATCACATCTTTCATGCTTCTTGCGATCAGGTCAATATCCTTCGTGTAGAGGCCGCTCACCAGTCCGGCAACATTGCCCCATTGTACTACCGCATCCTTCAGCAGGATCTTACTCCGGATGATCTGACGGGCATCGCGTGTAGGAACATCCACCTGTGGGAATACAATGGAACAATAAAGTTCTTCCGGATAAGGCAGTTTGATAATATCGAGAGGCTCATAGCTCCTGATCAGCACGAAACCTCCCAGCAATGCCGGCGCCACATTATCGGCATGACCATATCCGCAAGCCAGCTCCTCCCCCTTCATAGCAAAAGGAATAAGTTCCATTTTACTTAAAGGACTATCCATCAGTGTATTAATAGCATGCAATCCGGCAACTGTACTGGCCGAACTTGAACCCAGTCCGCTGCCAATAGGCATTTTTTTATACAGCTCGATCTCAACTCCTATATCCTTACGGCCGATATGATCGAGGTAATGCTGTACGCTCAGACTGACCGTATTTTTGGCCGGATCATAGGGTAAACGCCCTTCATCACCACTTATTTTTGTGATAATCACACCGGGTTTATCTCTGAACCGCATAATAACCTCATCACCCGGTTCATTCACCGCGAATCCCAGTACATCATAACCACAAACTACATTGGCTACTGTTGCGGGAGCAAAAACATTAACTGATCTATTCATATATTAAAATTCATTTCCCGGAGCTTTAAAATTTCAGGGCCCCTACATTCACAATATCTGCAAATACCCCGGCCGCGGTAATTTCGGCTCCGGCACCCGGCCCCTTCACTACCATCGGCCTTTCCCTGTACCTGTCGGTGATAAATGAAATGATGTTATCACTTCCCGACAAGGCATAAAAGGGATGTAAATCGTCAACCATCTGCAGACCGATCTTTACTTTTCCATCTTCAAGTTTACCAATATACCGGAGAACTTTTTTTCCCTCTTCCGCCTGCCTTTTCAGGTTTTCAAAAAAGTCGTTTTCTGCTTTCAGCGTCTCATAAAAATCATCAACAGATCCTGCATCCAGGCTTGACTGGGGAAGCATACTTTCAATCTGAACATCTTCTGCTTCCAGCTCGTAACCGGCATCACGGGCCAGGATCAGCATTTTACGCATAAAGTCAGTCCCGCGCAGGTCATCCCGCGGATCAGGTTCGGTATAACCTTTCTCCTGAGCCTGCTTCACTATATCATGGAAAGTGATATCTCCCCTGTAATTATTGAAAATGTAAGAGATAGTTCCCGAAAGTATGGCTTCGATACTCAGGATACGATCCCCGCTGATCATCAGGTCCTTCAGGGTCCTTACGATCGGAAGGCCTGCGCCCACATTGGTTTCATAGAAATAATCTACACCATGAGTTCTTGCGGTATCCCTGAATAGCTTGTATTGCGCAAAAGAGGAAGAATTTCCGATCTTATTACAGGTGACGATCGAGATATTCGAACTGAATATCTCATGATAATATTCGATCGGCCTTAAACTAGCTGTATTATCAGCAAAAACACAGTTGGGAAGGTTCATAGCTTTCATTTTCATGACAAAACCAGCAAGATCAGCCTGTTCGCCATTTTCCTGCAGCGTATCCTGCCAGTTCTCCAGGGAAATCCCTTCCTCATTAAAGATCATTTTGCGGGTATTGCTTATCCCCACCACCCTGATCTGGATCCCATTATGCTGCTGAAGAAAATCCTTATGCTGCAGCAGCTGCCTGAACAAAGTGGTCCCGATGTTACCGGTTCCAAGACAGAACACATGCAGGGTTTTATTCAGTCCGACAAAAAAGGCATCATGTACGGCATTCAATCCCTTGTTAAGATCTTCCCTTGAGACCACCACAGATATATTATACTCGGAAGATCCCTGGGCGATTGCCCTGACATTGATCCCGTTACGGCCCAGGGCATGAAAAAGCTTACCGGAAATTCCGGGGGTTTGCTTCATGTTTTCTCCAACAATGGCCAGAACGGAGAGGCCCTGCTCAAAGATCGGTGCTTCCAGCTTTTTGGCGAGCAGTTCCAGTTCAAACTCCTGTTCAATTAAATACTGTGCTCTTGCAGCATCAGAAGGGTGTATCGCAAAAGTAATGCTGTGTTCGGAAGATGATTGCGTGATCAGGATGACATTGATCTGCTCACGGGCCAGTAAAGAAAATAAACGACCGCTAAAGCCGGCTTTTCCCACCATTCCGCTACCCTCAATATTAATAATACTGATCTCATTGATGGAGGATATACCCTTAATGGCAAGGTCTGAATTTTCACAATTATGCCTGATCACAGAACCCGGAAATTCAGGTTCGAAGGTATTCCGGATCACAATGGGGATCTTTTTAAGAAAGGCCGGGATCATGGTGGGAGGATAAATTACTTTCGCTCCGAAAAAAGAAAGTTCCATGGCCTCGGTATAAGAAAGTTCCGGCAATGAAAATGCCTTTTTCACCATCCGTGGATCGGCGGTCATCATACCATTCACATCGGTCCATATTTCTATTTCTTCGGCATTCAGCGCCGACCCGAAAATTGCGGCAGTATAGTCGCTGCCCCCTCTTCCCAGGGTAGTAGTTCTGCCTTCATCATTGCTGGCGATAAATCCGGTCACGAACAGGGTCCTGCCGCTATGTTTGGAATAAAAATCTCTGATCAGCATTTCACTGAGCTCCATATTTACCCTTGCCTGCCCGAATGAACTGTCTGTTTTGATCAATTGGGCAGCATTCACATAAACATCGTCGTCCGATCTTTGTCCTGCGATCTTACTGATCATGAAGGTCGAACAGCGTTCCCCATAACTTAAAACAAGGTCGCGGGTTCGCGGAGTGAGCTCACGAAGGATCATAACCCCCTGCAGCAGGTCCTCCAGTTCATTAAATAATATCCTCAATTTGGTAAAGACCGGATTCTGCTTCGGCACTGCCAGCAATTCTTTGATCACTTCAAAATGACGTTCTTCCAGTTCCTTTAGCTCATTGCTGAAACTGCCTCCCTGCGAAGCTTTATCAGCAATGGAGGATAAAAGGTTTGTCACACCGCTCATAGCCGACAGCACAATTACCGGATTGCCGGAATGTTTTTGCTCCTTTTCAATGATCTGTAATAATTTACTGATCGCTTCAACCGATCCAACCGAGGTGCCCCCGAATTTTAAAATCTTCATTATTTAGCCTTATTTTTCTTCTTTTTTGATAAAAAAAAGCGCCTTCCCCGTTATCGGAGGAAGGCGCTTTTTGATGTTTTATGTTTAATTTACACCAAACGGTTACCTTCCCCATGCTTCAGCGTGGTGGTGGTACTTGTTGTTGTGGTATAAAATGTAGTGATCATTGCTTTTTTTGTGTGGCGTAAATTACGTAGTTTATTTTTGAATAAACAAATGATTATTAATTTATTTTAAAAAAACATAATTTTTTACTAAAACGCTAATAAAAAGGGCACTTAATTACTGATTACATAATCAAGGTTTTATCTTTACAGATCAAATGCAGGGACTAGTTATAAAATCAACGGGAAGCTGGTACGAGGTTTTAACCGGGGGGGGGAAGACCATTAATTGCCGTATCAAAGGTAAATTCCGCACGCTGGATATTAAGACCACCAATCCAATAGCTGTCGGCGACCGGGTGGATGTGGAGCCAGAACCTGATCAGGAAACCGGGCTTATAACCGTACTTCATCCCCGCAGGAATTATATTATCCGAAAATCAGTTAATCTTTCGAAGCAGGCCCAGATCATAGCTGCGAACTTAGATCAGGCTTTTCTGATTGTCACCCTTGCATCCCCGCGTACCTCGCTTGGATTTATCGACCGTTTTCTGGTTACTGCCGAAGCCTATGGTATCCCGGCGAAACTGATCTTTAACAAACTCGACCTTTTCAGTGAGGAGGGACTGGATATCCTGAACCGGTATCAGCAGATCTATGAAAAAGCAGGTTATGCCTGTTACAGCGTTTCTGCCTTAAAAGAAACAAACCTCGATCAGATCAGGGAACTGCTGAAAGATAAAGTGACCCTGGTAAGCGGGCATTCAGGTGTGGGTAAATCTACGCTGATCAACGCACTTCTTCCCGGATCTGAACTCAAAACAGGAAAGATCTCCGACTGGAGTGATAAAGGAAAACATACCACGACCTTTGCAGAAATGTTTGAACTGCCTTTCGGCGGATACCTGATCGATACACCGGGCATTCGGGAATTGGGTGTTTTCGATATCGAAAAACAGGAACTCGGCCGCTTATTCCCGGAGATCAGAAAACTGATGGTTAACTGCCGGTTCCATAATTGCAGGCATATTAATGAGCCTGGATGTGCGGTACTGGAAGCGCTTGATAAAGGCGAATTCGAATCGTCACGGTACGACAGTTATTTAAGTATTTATCACGGTAACGAAACCAGAGGATAATAAATAATGAGAGCAATAATTCAAAGAGTTAGCAGCGCTTCCTGTAGTGTTAACGGGCTGGTCAGCGGAGCGATCGGAAAGGGTTTCATGGTCCTGCTCGGTATTGAAGATAGTGATAATGAGGAAGATCTGAACTGGCTGGCACAGAAGATTTTCAATATGCGGATATTTTCGGACGAGAACGGCCTGATGAACAAGGCCCTGGCAGATGTTCATGGAGATATCCTGCTTATCAGTCAGTTTACCCTGTTTGCATCCACAAAAAAGGGAAACCGCCCCGGATTTACACGCTCAGCGAAACCTGATCTTGCCATTCCGATATATGAAAAAATGATCCGGGAATTAGAACGGCTTACAGCAAAGAAAATTCAAACAGGTATTTTCGGTGCAGATATGCAGATCAGCCTGGTAAACGATGGTCCGGTTACCATATGCATCGATACCAAAGCTAAAGAATAATTTAAATCAATTCTGATGACAATACAGGAAGCACAGCAAACCGTGGATAAATGGATCAATACCAGGGGGATCCGTTATTTCAATGAACTGACCAATACCGCCATCCTGATGGAAGAAGTTGGTGAGGTTGCCAGGATCATGGCCAGGAAATATGGGGAACAATCCTTCAAAAAATCGGATGAAGGACATGAGCTGGCGGATGAACTGGCGGATGTGATGTTCGTTTTGATCTGCCTGGCCAATCAAACAGGAACAGATCTGACTAAAGCCCTGGAGGAAAACCTGGAGAAAAAAACCCGCAGAGATGCTGACAGGCACAAGAATAATGAGAAGTTGAAATAAGTCTGAAGATAACCCTGTCAGCGTTTTGAACGCTGACAGGGTTTAAGACTATATAACCATTTTAATCAGTCTCTCGCCATCAAGTACCGGAATCTCTTTGGTGATATTCAGGTTCAGGCAAAACTTAATATCTTCTTCTATACCCAGCTTTTTTAAGCGCTCACTGTGCGAAGTTTTCTTCAGATAACTGTTCAGATCATCCTTTGCCATAATATACAGATCTTCTGAAGCGATACCGGCATCATCCAAAGCATAATTCTCCTCTCTGAGGTAATGAACAACTCCCCCTGCAAACAAAGTGTCTTCAAGATTAACTTTATCCTTCCAGCCAGAACATAAAAGCAGAATATCATTGGGCTGCGTTTTTAGCCAGTCGCAGAGGGAAGCAAGATTCAGAAATGAACCGATTACAATCTTACTGGCTCCGCGCGACATATTAATGGCATGGGTTCCGTTGGTAGTGGTCAGCACGATAGTTTTACCAGCCACTTTTCCCTTAACATAAGAAAAGGGTGAGTTTCCAAAGTCAAAACCCTCTACTACCTCCCCGTTGCGTTCTGCGGCCAGCAGAAAATCAGAATGCCTGTATGATTCGCAGGCTTCAATACTTGCCACCGGGATTATCGCTTCGGCACCATTTTCAATACCATAACAAATAGATGAGGTAGCCCTGAAAATATCGATCACAACTACAATGCTTTCTGAGAAATCATGCAGGTGCAGCAAGGCGGGGGTAAGGCAAACTTCGAGATTACGTTTATACATTCTATTGACCTGGCTGATACTTATTTAAAAGGAACCTTAACCACCCGGGCCAGTACATTATTCTCGCGGATCTTAATAAAGATATCCGATCCTTCCTTCGAATAGGGAGTTTTAACGTAACCCATACCAATAGCTTTTTGCAGTGTCGGCGATTGGGTACCCGAAGTCACTTTCCCTATTAAATTGCCATCAGCATCAAGGATCTCATAATCGTGACGGGGTATGCCCCTTTCAATCATTTCAAAGCCTACCAGTTTGCGTTCAACACCGTTCTGTTTTTGTACTGCCAGGTTCGCAGAATTTACAAAGTTCTTGCTGAACCTGGTGATCCAGCCCAGTCCGGCCTCCAGTGGCGAGGTTGTATCGTCAATATCATTACCATAAAGGCAGAAACCCATTTCTAACCTCAACGTATCACGGGCAGCAAGTCCGATAGGTTTTATTCCGAAGGGCTCACCCGCTTTAAATATTTCATCCCAGATATGCCGGGCATCCTTATTGTCAAAATACAGCTCAAAACCTCCTGCCCCTGTATAACCGGTAGCAGAGATCAATACATTCCCCACTCCGGCAAATACCCCTTTCTGAAAGGTATAGTATTCCATAGAGGAGAGATCAATATCCGTTAAACTTTGTAATGCTTCTGCCGCTTTCGGTCCTTGTACTGCCAGTAAAGAGGTCTGATCTGAAATATTTTTCATCTCCACTCCGCCGGTATTATGTTTTGAGATCCAGTTCCAATCCTTTTCTATATTCGATGCATTTACAACCAGCAAATAGGTTTTTTCATCGATCCGGTAAACCAAGAGGTCGTCAACGATACCACCCTGATCATTCGGCAGGCATGAGTACTGTATCTTACCATCAAACAGTTTTGATGCATCGTTAGAGCATACGCGCTGAATAAGATCTAAAGTTCCTTCTCCTTTTAATATGAATTCACCCATATGGCTTACATCAAACACACCTACGCCCTTGCGGACAGTTTCATGTTCAATGTTTATTCCGCTATATTGAACAGGCATATTAAATCCTGCAAAGGGCACCATTTTAGCACCAAGGGAAATATGAGTATCATTTAAGGCAACATTCTTCATAATAGGGAGGTCTTTTTTGATTGCGGCAAAAGTAATTAAAATCGATTAAAAGCAGGATTATAATTTCGGGATTATTAAAGCAGGCGGGTTTACAAGGGAAGGTTCAGCTGCGGGTCTGTTATTCTGAACGTTCTGCGATGATAAGGCGACATTCCAAAGGAGATAACCGCTTCCCGGTGTTTTATGGTGGGATATCCTTTATTATTTAGCCAGTCGTACTGAGGGAATTCTTCGGAAAGCCGGAGCATATGATCATCCCGGTAGGTTTTTGCCAGAATAGAAGCGGCCGCAATGGAGTAATATTTACCATCCCCCTTAACGATACATTCATGGGGGATCTGCTGGTAGGGCTTAAAGCGGTTTCCGTCTATTAAAATAAAGCCCGGGCGTATGCTGAGCTGCTCAAGAGCGAGATGCATGGCCCTAAAGGATGCATTCAATATATTGATACGATCGATCACCTGATGATCTACCATGGCAACGGCATAGGCCATTGCTTCCTGCTCAATATAAATGCGAAGTTCATAACGGTTCTTTTCCGACAGTTGTTTGGAATCTGTCAGCACATCATGTGAAAAACTTTTGGGCAGGATCACAGCAGCAGCAAATACCGGCCCTGCCAGGCATCCCCGCCCTGCTTCATCACAACCCGCTTCGATCAGGTCATCCTGAAAATATGGCAATAGCATGTTCAAATTTCAGGGCATTTTCTGATGCAAATTTAGAAAAACCCCGCGATCTCCCGTCCAATCCGGCTGATTAATTCTAAAGTACGCGTATTGTTAAAATAGTGATATCATCTGAATTCATCCTGGCATTATTTTCTGACTGTATATCTCTCAGAATACATTCATTCAGGTCATCCACCATCAGGTGGCTGCTTCCCAGAAGATGCTTCACAAGTTCCTCATCAGAGATATAAACATCTTCATTGGCGCTCTCAACCAGGCCGTCGGTATAGTTAAATATGATGCTTCCCGGGGATAAAATTTCCCTTCCGACCCGTATGCTGGGAAGAGTATCGAATGCGCCGATAATAGTAGTGCCCAGCCTTAGGAATTTGACCTTGCCATCCAAAATCAATACCGGCGGGTTATGGCCCGCATTAACGTATTGAAGTTCCCTTGTCTTTTCGTTGTACAGCCCAAGGAACAGGGTTATGAAACGTTCCCCATTGGTATTTGAAACTACGATCTCATTCAGGCGTTCGGTCACTTTTACCAGGTCGCTTTCAACAGAAGCCCAGGCTCTGAGACTTGCCTGAAGATTTGCCATTAGCAATGCTGCCGACACTCCTTTTCCTGAGGCATCGGCAATACACCAAAGAAACTCATGAGGACTGATCTTAATAAAATCAAAATAGTCGCCACCGATATTCTCATTCGGAAGGTAAGTTGCTCCGACTTCCACCGTACCGGTCTTGGGTAAACTGCGCGGAATAAGCATCCCCTGTACCTCAACAGCCAGCTCCATATCGCGCTGAAGGCGTTCACGGTCAACCCTTTCTTTAAAAAGCTTTTTATTTTCAAGTGCAACAACGATCACATTGATCAGTGTCTGGATAAAATTAAGATCATTACCCAACAGATTATGGCCGATATCAAAATCACCGATGAGGACAAATGCAAGAAATTCTTCCTTATGAAATACCGGGACGAAGTATTCATACCTGCATAATAATGGATCAGGGTTAGACTTAAGGGAAGTAATATTCTTGAAGCCTCCCAAAGCCTGGCAGGTCTGCTGAAGTATTTTTGCATTCTCAAATTCGCCTCCAAAGCGTGTGGCACAATAAAAATGCTCCCCTTCCCGAATAAGCAGTCGGATCGTTCCAATTTTCAGATGAACATTCAGGATCACCTCGAGCATTTCAAACAGCACCGAGGAGGAACTGTTTTTATTTATTGCCTGGGTGATCTCAAGTAAAGAATTTAATTCGGCCTGCCGCTTTAACAGGAGCTGAATTAACTCACTTTCATCTCTTATTACTGATGTCGGGTTTTTAGCCAATACAATATTACTGGTAGATGTATTCTTCTAAAATTAGTTAATAAATTAAAAAATACAAGTATATGCGTTATTTGTTAACTGTTTTGGGTTATGTGTTGTCTGTTATGGGTTGTCAGTTACCTGTTTGTGTTATTAGTTACCTGTTATCATTAGTACCTGGTAGATCATGGAAAACAGGGCAATGTACCCCATTTGTTCATTTGCTAATTTGCTAATTCCCTAATTTACCTCACCATTCGCCCTTTCCAGTTATACTTCCCGGAATTACCCGCAATTCCAATAAATATCAGGTAGAATATATGAATGACAGTCAGCAGAGGCTGATACCATAACAAGGACTTTCTTCCGGCAAAACTGCAAACCGGGATCAGAAAGATCAGTTCAACAAGCATTTTAATAATAATGCTCATTAAACTAAGATACCAGAAAACCGGATCCAGGAATCCGGCCAAAAAATTCAGCAGGATTATCAGGTTGAAAAGCCATACAGAGATCCCAAGCAGCACAATTCCCCTGTTTTTATAGTGGGTACTTTTTGAAGCCCAGCGCTTACGCTGCTGGATAAACTCCTTTAAACTTGATTTTGCATGGGTATAAACCAGTGCATCCGCCGATTTACAAAACCCAATTCTTCCGGGGTAGGCAGATGCTACTTTATGGAGAAATAATTCATCATCCCCGGATGCGAGATCATCAATCCCCTGGAAGCCCTTAAGCTCATGAAACACATCCCTGCGATAGGCCAAATTAGCACCATTACAGGTTGAAGGCATATTATTCCCGATTCCTGCAGCTCCCAACCCGATAAGGAACAGGAACTCCAGGCTCTGCATTTCTTCAAAACTATTTTTCTCTTCGAAAAAGGCAACCGGAGAAGATATCATTTTATAATCGCCGGATTCATAAAAATCCACGATGGTTTTAAGCCATTCGGTTCCCATCCTGCAATCCCCATCTGTGGTTACAATAAGTTCTGAATCTGAAAGCTTTATGGCTTCAGTGATGGCCTTCTTTTTATAGGAATTCAGGGCCCGGGCCTCATTCAATTTGATCAGCTTTACCCCATCCGGGGCGAATGAAAGGATGATCTCTGATGTTCTGTCTGTAGAATGATCATCCACTACAATGAGCTGAAGCAGATTTGCGGGATAATTCTGAGCAAGGATATCGAGAATGGTCTTTTCAAGTTTATCTTCCTCATTCCGGGCAGCGATCAATACACTGACTGTGGTTTTATACTGTCTGCTTTGCGGCCTGAAGAGGGCAAGCCTTCTCCATCCTCTTTTCAGGTATAAGATCAGGCCCGCATAGGCCATGGTAAGTAAAATGGTCAGAATACTAAGTACGGGGACTATCAAAGAAATTTAGTTTTAATACGAAAATAGACCCTAAAATAGCGGGAATAATTAAATTTATAAGCCATATACAGGTGGTTGCTGCTATAATCGCTATTTGCTGGTCGGTTACAAAGGAAAAGAAATAGGTTGCAGTGCTTGCCCTAACACCAATATCCAACAGGGCCAGCGAAGGAATTGCTGATTGGATAAAGTACAATACGAACATGATCATGGTCATTTCAAATACCTGAATATCAGGGATAAACAAGTGAATAATAAGATAATACTGGATGGTGAAAACCAGGTATCTTAACAGGCAATAGCTTAGTATCCTCAGTAGATCTGAAGTTCCATAGCCTGCAAAAATGATAAAAAAGCGTCTGAAACGCTTCATGAAATTTATTTTACTTAAAAGCCCGTCGATCCACTGGATGTTAAAATAAAACAGGAGAAAAAAACTGGAGGAAATCGCGACCAGGAGGCTCAGTGCAAAATTAACCAGAAGGTTCAATTCCATAAACCGGGTCACAAACCATAAAAGTGCCAAGGCACCGAAAACATTGGTCACGACCATTTGTCCGATTGCACCCACGCTCATGGCAACCACGCCCATGATACGCTTGCGGGGAGAAAGAAAAAAGACCCTTCCGCCGTATTCACCGATCCGGTTTGGAGTAAAAACTGCCCAGGTTAATCCGCAAAAAACGGATTCTACGGCCTTCCAGGTACTGATCTTTTCAACCCCTTGTACAAGATATTTCCATTTAAGTGCCTCAAGAAACCAATTGAGAAGCATCAGCAGGAACAGGCTGATCATTACCAACCATACACTCTCCCTTGTAAGTAAACTGATCAGTGTTTTAAAATCACTGATACTGCGGTTATTGCTTAGTTTATGAAAGATGAACCAGAAAGCCAGAACGATAATGGCGGTCTTAATGATTATGCTCAGAATTTTTTTAGTACGCTGTTCCAATGTGCAATATTTCTGCAATGTTAAGCAAAACCTGTGCAGAATTTAAATTTCGAAAATGCCTCAGCATAAAAACTTAATAAAGCCGGCAAATTCTTAATATTGCTCAGGATGTTAAAAGAGAAATCAAATGAGCGGATCATTCTTGGAATTGATCCCGGAACCAGCGTAATGGGGTATGGAATAGTGAAGGAGGTAAAAAGCGCCGTTGACCTGATCTGCATGGGGGTGGTAAAATTGGATCAGTATGACGACCATCCTATGAAACTTAAACATATTTTCGAAAAGACCGTACATCTGATCGATCAGTTCAAACCAGATTGTCTGGCCATTGAGGCGCCATTCTATGGTAAAAATATCCAGGTGATGCTCAAACTGGGAAGAGCACAGGGGGTGGCAATGGCCGCAGCATTATCCCGAAGCCTCCCTATTTTCGAATATTCCCCGCGAAAGATCAAACAATCGATCACGGGAAATGGAAATGCTTCAAAAGAACAGGTTGCCGCCATGCTCAAAACCTTATTGAAATTTTCTGAAACGCCCGAATTTCTTGATGCGACAGATGGATTGGCAGTGGCAGTTTGCCATTCTTTCCAGAAGTTGAGCAGCGCCGGAAATAAAAAAAATTATTCAGGCTGGGATGCTTTTGCAAAAGACAATCTGAAGAGGATAAAAAAGTAAAATCAGAACTGTTCCCGTATTTTATCTGCGATCTCCTCTAATTTCTCTTTCGTTAAGCTCAGCTTTGGCCGGCTAAAGTTCATATCATCCATTTTGTTAATAGGAATAAGGTGGATATGAGCATGGGGGACTTCCAGCCCGATAACTGAAACACCTATCCGAAGACATGGAATAGCTTTTTTCAAACCGATCGCCACAACCTGGGCGAACATCATCAGACCAACATAGCTTTCACTGTCCATGTCAAAAATATAATCAACCTCCTTTTTAGGGATGACCAGTACATGCCCTTCTGTGAGGGGATTTACATCTAAAAAGGCGAGGTACTGAATAGTCTCTGCCACTTTAAATGAAGGTATTTCACCTGATACTATTTTCGAAAAGATCGATTCTTCCATAAGGCTTTATTTTAGGTCTCAAACCATAATATATAATTATCTGCTGATCTCAATGATCTCAAACTCAATTTTACCGGCCGGTACAGCAATCTCGGCTGTATCTCCGACAGATTTACCAAGCAACCCCTGTGCAATCGGCGATTTAACCGATATTTTTCCCGATTTCAGGTCTGCTTCTGTTTCAGAAACAAGCTGATAGGTCATTATAGCGCCATTATTGATATTTTTAATTTTCACGATCGACAAGGCCAGGACCTTTGAAGAATCCAGCTTTGACTCATCGATCAGACGGGCATTTGCTAAAACATTGGTCAGCTTTGATATTTTCGATTCATGATGCCCCTGTGCTTCTTTTGCCGCATCATACTCTGCATTTTCAGACAAATCGCCTTTATCCCTTGCTTCTGCAATTGCCTTTGAAATCTGGGAACGGCCTGCGGTTTTTAAATAATGAAGTTCCTCCTTAAGTTTTTCTAATCCTTCCTGGGTATAATAGGTTACATCCGTCATATCTCACACATTTTATGATAAACTCTTAAAAACAAACAAGACTATGTCGGCATAAGCCAATATAGTCTTGCTCGTATCAATACGAAGATAATATTTTTGATTTTAGATTTCCAAATTTCTCTTGTGAAATAAGATAAGAACTTGCGAAGTTTATTGAAGAGCAGAAAAAAACTTCGCAAGTCTGGCAAAATCTCAACGTTATTTCAAATTTCTTGTTGGTAAGTACAATAACAAGGGGGAAGAGAAAAAAATGTTTTTATTATGGAGGTTGCCCGCGGTAGCGGGCCCGGGCTCTTCGTTCCAATCTTTTTTTGCTGCGCAAAAAAAGGATTTTCACTTCGATCCCTAACCCGAAATTTGTGCTTTAGTAAAAAACTTCTTTTTAATAAATCAAGGAATTTTAATATTCTTCAGCTTTTTAGCAAGCACCTCAGAGATCCTGCGATAGGATTCATGGGTCCAGCCGGCTACATGCGGACTTAAAATAACCTTCTGGTTTTCAGTAAGCTCCTTAAACCATTCCTGTTCTGACAAAGCCGGAAATTTTTCAACTTCCAGCACATCCAGTCCTGCACCCATGATCTTACCCTCACGAATTCCGTTCAAAACCGCCCTGGTATTGACCACTTCTCCCCTGGAAGCATTCAGAAGAAAGATAGGTTTCTTAAAATGGAAAAGGTATTCTTCATTAAAGAGCTGCCTGGTTTCGAAGGTAAGGGGAATATGAAAGCTTAAAATATCAGCATGTTTAACCACCTGTTCCATACTCACTTCTTCAGCATATTGATCAGAGAATCCGGTCTTATATTTATCATAGGCTATCACCTTCACTTCAAAACCTGAAAGTTTTCTGGCAAGCATCTGTCCCGTATTTCCATATCCTATGATCGCAAGCGTTCTGCCCTTTATTTCCCATCCCCTGTTCCCCTCCCGGTTCCAGATACCATTTCGAACCTCATTGTCGGCCTTTCTGAAATTATTGAGCAGGGAGAGCAGCATTCCGATAACATGCTCTGCAACAGCATCCCTGTTGCCTTCCGGCGCGTTGATACAAATGATTCCTTTTGTTTGGGCATATTCCTCATCCACATTATCCATTCCGGCACCAGCCCGGGCGATAAACTGCAGGCTTGTTCCCGCTTCTATGAGTTCTTTGTCAACCTGAAATTTTGTACGAATGGCTATTCCTGAATAATTTTTCAGGATTTTCAGGGTCTCCTCCCTGCTGATAAGCGGCAGCTCATCACATTCAAATCCCAGTTTTTCTGCTTCTAACTTAAATGAGGGATGCAGATGGTCTGCAATCAGTATTTTTTTCATTCTGCTTCACAACTATCTCGACAAACTGATCAGGTTTGTGAGTTTTACAAAATCAGCCACACTTAAACGTTCGGCTCTGAGATCTAACAAAGGGTCATCATTCATATCCTCCCGGCTGACAAGGGAGGAAAGTGAATTCCGCAAGGTTTTCCTGCGCTGGTTAAAACCCGCTTTAACAACCTGCCAGAATAATTTTTCATCGCAATCCAGTTTGGCGACATCATTACGGGTAAGGCGGATAACTGCTGAGGTTACTTTAGGCGGAGGATTAAAGACTCCGGGTTTAACCGAGAACAGGTATTCAACCTTATAATATGCCTGCAGGAAAACACTTAAAATGCCATACTCTTTACTGCCGGGCTTTTCAGCACATCGCTGAGCAACTTCTTTTTGAAACATTCCAACCAGTTCTACCACCTGGTCGCGGTTATCAAGCACCTTAAACAGGATCTGGGAGGAGATATTATATGGAAAATTCCCTATGATACCAAAAGGCCCGGGAAATATATCTTTGAAATTCAGCTCAAGAAAATCACCGTTGATGAGCCTTTCACCCAGATCCGGGTATCTTTTTTGAAGATATTCATAAGACTCGGTGTCGATATCGATCAGATAGGTTTGAAATTCTTCTTTTCGCAGTAAAAAGTCGGAAAGTATTCCCATTCCGGGACCAACTTCCAGCACTTGCTGATACTGATCGCAGGAATGAAGGCTGTTAACGATCTTTTCGGCAATATTCTTATCGGTTAAAAAATGTTGTCCGAGATACTTTTTTGCCTTTACTAAACTCATATCAGGTGCATTTGCCGCAAATTACGCAAAAATGATGTTAGAGGAATTAGGAAATGAGCAAATTAGGAAATGAGCAAATGGAATTTATTTGTCAATGTGCTGATTTGTCTATTTGCCAATGAATATCCTACTCCTGTGGAAAGCTTTTCTCAATGAATGATGATTTCCCGAAACTTAAAACTTAAAACCTACAACTTAAAACGTATAACCTAATTGCAGAATGGGATTAAAGTCATTAATTTGCACTATTAAAAATATTGGCTGAAAAGAATCAGATTTAAAACGGGCAGAGCAACAAGCAATATGAGCGATAAAATTAAAATTGGAATATCTATCGGGGATGTAAATGGGATCGGATTAGAGGTTATTATCAAAACTCTGATGGATAACCGGATTCTGGATTATTGTACACCTATAGTTTACGGCCATACCAAAGTGGCATCCTTCCATCGTAAAACAATGGATATCAGCGAGTTTAATTTTAATGTGATCAGCGAACCGGAACAAGCTCATGATAAACGTGCGAATATGATCAATTGCTGGGAAGAGGATGTTCGTATTGAACTGGGTATGACCACCCCAACCGGCGGAAAATATGCCTTCATCTCCCTGGAAAAGGCTGTGGACGATCTGATTGCCGGCAAAACGGATGCCCTTGTCACGGCTCCTATCAATAAACACAATATCCAAAGTGAAGACTTCCGCTTTGCGGGGCATACGGAATATATTCAGGCCAAGACCAATGCGGCCGATTCGCTGATGTTCCTTGTCAGCGAAGATATCCGGGTAGGGGTAGTAACCGGGCATATTCCGGTGAAAGAAATTCCGGAAAAGATCAGCCGGGAGAAGATCCTTTCCAAGCTGAGCCTGATGAATGAAAGTCTCAAAAAAGATTTCTGGATCCAAAAACCGAAAATTGCCGTGTTAGGCTTAAATCCTCATGCAGGTGACAATGGCCTGATCGGCAATGAAGAACTGGAAACAATTATTCCTGCCATTGCCGAAGCCAATACACAGGGGATCTTCGCATTTGGCCCATATGCTGCCGATGGTTTCTTTGCCGCACATACTTATTCGCAGTTTGATGCGGTCCTGGCCATGTATCATGACCAGGGACTGATCCCTTTCAAACAGATCGCTTTTCATAAGGGAGTGAATTTCACAGCCGGATTACCCATTGTAAGAACCTCGCCGGATCATGGTACAGGATATGATATTGCAGGAAAAAATCTGGCTTCAGAAAGTTCATTCAGGGAAGCGCTTTTCACTGCTATTAATATCGTTGAACGACGCAGAGAAAGCGCTGAGCTTAGTTCAAACCCTTTAAAACTCAGTAAATTCTCTAAGGACAGGGATTAAATTTTGTCTTAATATGCTTTCCCCGCAATTGAACCTGCAATCGTCAGAAAATCATCATTAAATGTAATAAAAAAAAATCCTTACAGTATTTGCAAATCATTTTTCCCGGCTTTTACCAAAGTTTAAGACATTCAATTCAGTGGAATATATCCATTTTCTATTTGGGAAGAAGCTGATATAATACCCATAGGACCAAACAGGAATTAAAGAATGGCTAATTACATAGATCCTCTAATACCAAATCAAACCCCTATTTTCAAAAAACTGTTCCCAACTAAATAAATTTTCCTAAATTTGCAGGCTCAATTGGCGTGCTTTGAAATCGTTACAGCAATACAGCATTCCGTACACCGGACTAAAACTTGGAATTCACCGGTTTGAATTTGAAGTGGATAATTCTTTTTTCAGTGAGTTTGAATACTCTCTTGTAAAAAGCGGCAATCTTAAAGTTGAGCTTGAATTGGATAAACTGGAGACCATGATGATCCTGCAGTTTCATATTTCAGGTGAAATGAAACTGGCTTGTGATGTTTGTCTGGCAGATTACCCCTATCCTGTAGAAATAAAGGAAAGGCAGATCGCTAAATTTACAAAAGATGAAGATCTGGAGGATGATACTGAAGAGATCGTTGTTTTAACAAAAAATGAAACCGAGATCAATGTAGCTTCACTGATCTATGAATACATAAACCTGGCGGCACCTTATATCAGCCGCTGCGAAGATGAGGGAAATATGGAGTGGTGCGACCGTGAAATGATCGCAAAACTGGAGCAGCTTGCACCGGGACCAAAGGAAGAAACGGAAGATGCAGATCCCAGGTGGGAGGCATTAAAGAAAATAAAAAAGTAATAATTAATACATAGGAACAAATGGCACATCCAAAACGGAAAATATCCAAATCAAGAAGAGATAAAAGAAGGACCCACTACAAAGCAGAGGCTCCGGGTTTAACTACCTGCCAGACTACTGGTGCAGTACATTTACCTCACCGTGCATATACAGTTGACGGAAACTTGTATTACAACGGTAAAATGGTAATTGAGAATACTTCAATTGCCTAGGTTACCTTTCTGAAATGAAGATTGGTTTAGATATAATGGGCGGAGATTTTGCTCCCAGAGCGACAGTTTTGGGCGCATTAGCAGCTCAGAAAGCTTTATCAGCAGATCAGAAAATAGTTCTTTTTGGCGATAAGGATCAGGCTTTACTCATATTATCTGAAGAAGGTGTCCATCCGGACATATTTGAATTTGTCCATACTACTGAAATGATCGGTATGGGTGAACACGGAACAAAATCAGTCCTTCAGAAACCAAACTCAAGCATCAGCCTGGGCTTCCAGTATCTTAAGGATGGCAAAATAGATTCTTTTGCTTCAGCCGGGAATACAGGCGCTATGCTGGTAGGAGCTATATTCAGCGTAAAACCTGTTGCAGGCGTTATCCGGCCGGCCGTTGCAACCAATATCCCCAAATTAAAATCCGGCTTTGGGATTATGCTGGATGTTGGTGCAAATGCCGATTGTAAACCTGAGGTATTAGCCCAGTTTGGCATCCTTGGCAGTTTATATGCCGAGCATGTTTACCATATGGGAAATCCTAAGGTGGCGCTGATGAACATCGGGGAAGAAGAAGAAAAAGGCAATGTACTTACCCAGGCAACATTTCCACTCCTACAAAAAACCAGTTTAAATTTTGTCGGAAACATTGAAGGGCGTGATCTCTTCAATGATAAAGCAGATGTAATAGTTTGCGATGGCTTTACCGGCAATGTCATGTTGAAGTTAGCCGAAACCTTCTATATCCTTACCCTCAAAAAAGGATTTAAAGATGAATTCTTTGACCGTTTCAACTATG
This sequence comes from Pedobacter sp., assembly GCA_036677005.1. Lineage (GTDB taxonomy): Bacteria > Bacteroidota > Bacteroidia > Sphingobacteriales > Sphingobacteriaceae > Daejeonella. The sequence goes on along the minus strand of JAKFBV010000086.1, from coordinate 11,987 downwards.
AACAATACGGAGGGAGCCCTATTTTAGGAGTGAATGCACCGGTTCTGATCGGGCACGGTATATCCAGTCCGGAGGCAATTAAAAATATGGTACTTTTATCACGAACAATGATTGAAACCCAGTTTGTCGATAAAATCAAAGAAGCTTTTAAATAATTTTTACAGATTTTTATGTCAAAAGTTCAAGCTGCAATAACAGCCGTTAATGCCTACGCACCAGAATATATTCTTACCAATAAAGAACTGGAAGGGATGGTGGATACGAATGATGAGTGGATCACCAGCCGCACAGGTATTAAAGAACGCCGCATCCTTAAGGGGGACCTGGGAACATCGGATATGGCCGTTATTGCTGTAAACGGCCTGCTTAAAAAACGCGGGATCAGTGCATCAGAAATTGAACTTATTATTTTTTGTACTACAACTCCTGATATGATGTTCCCCGCCTCAGCCAATCTGCTTGCTCACAAAATTGGCGCTAATAATGCATGGGGATATGACCTGAACGCGGCCTGCTCCGGTTTCTTATATGGACTGGCGACCGGCTCACAATTCATTGAAACAGGAAAACATAAAAAAGTTCTGGTCGTTGGAGGCGATAAAATGTCTTCAATCATCAATTATAAAGACCGTACAAGCTGTATAATCTTTGGCGACGGATGTGGTGCAGTTTTGCTTGAACCTGATACCGATGGATACGGAGTTATCGACTCGATCCTCAAAAGTGACGGATCAGGAGGCCCCTATTTATGTCAGAAAGCAGGTGGTTCATTAAGGCCTGCAAGCCATGATACGATAGATAATGATGAGCACTTCCTTTTTCAGGAAGGCCAGGCAGTATTCAAATTTGCAGTCACAAACATGGCTGATGTGGCAGCGGAGATCATGGAAAAGAATAATCTTAGTCCGGAGGATATAGATTGGCTTGTACCGCACCAGGCCAACAAAAGGATCATTGACGCCACCAGCAGCCGTTGTGGAATAGCTCCGGAAAAGGTGATGATCAACATCGAAAAATACGGCAATACCACCAATGGTACCATCCCGCTGTGTTTATGGGAATGGGAAAGCAAGCTCAAAAAAGGCGACAATCTGATCCTGGCGGCTTTTGGCGGAGGTTTTACATGGGGCTCCCTCTATTTAAAGTGGGCCTACTAAATCAATCTTCATATTTTAATTGTTATTTTAGACTAAAATCGACCACATAAACTAAACAAAATGGATATTAAACAAATTCAGGAACTTATCAAGTTTGTCTCCAGATCTGGAGTAAATGAAGTTTCTATTGAACAGAAAGAGTTTAAAATTACCATAAAAACGAATCAGCCGCCTACTTACGTTACCAGCAACCAGGTTCAGGCAGCGCCGCAAATTCAGGCAGCTCCTGCCTTAGGTGCGGCTGCACCTGCAGAAACTAAAGCAGCTCCGGTAAAGGATGAGAATGCTAACTATCTTACTATAAAATCACCAATGATCGGTACTTTTTACCGCTCTGCAAGTCCTGATAAGCCAATATTTGTCAATGTGGGCGATGAGATTAAAGCCGGGCAGGTAGTTTGTATCATTGAAGCAATGAAGCTTTTCAATGAGATCGAATCAGAAATTTCAGGCCGTATTGTCAAAGTTCTGGTAGATAATGCAAGTCCTGTTGAATATGATCAGCCTTTATTTTTGGTTGAACCTATCTGATTTGAAGATTAGCGATTTGAAAATTTGAAGATTAAATTAATAAAATCTTCATTTTCAAATCATCAAATCATCAAATTTCCAAATTGAAAATACTATGTTTAAAAAAATACTAATTGCAAATCGTGGTGAAATAGCTCTTCGGATCATCCGTACCTGTAAGGAAATGGGAGTAAAAACCGTAGCTGTTTATTCAACTGCCGATCGCGACAGTTTACATGTTCGCTTTGCCGATGAAGCAGTTTGTATTGGCCCTCCTGCAAGTAAGGATTCATACCTTAGCATTCCTAATATTATCTCGGCAGCAGAATTAACAAATGCAGATGCCATCCATCCAGGTTATGGTTTTTTATCAGAGAATGCTAAATTCTCGGCTATCTGCCATGAGTATGGTATTAAATTCATCGGGGCTACCGCAGACCAGATCAACGGAATGGGTGATAAAGCATCCGCTAAGGAAACCATGAAACTGGCTGGTGTGCCAACCATACCCGGCTCTGAAGGTTTACTGAGCGATGTGAAAGAAGGAATTAAAATTGCGAATGAAATTGGCTACCCTATCATACTTAAAGCTACAGCAGGCGGCGGAGGCCGTGGAATGCGGATTGTCTGGAAAGATGCCGATTTTGAACCATCCTGGGATTCTGCACGTCAGGAATCAGCCGCTGCTTTTGGCAATGACGGCCTGTACCTTGAAAAATATGTAGAAGATCCACGGCACATAGAAATTCAGGTGATCGGCGACCAGTACGGAAAAGTATGCCACTTATCAGAACGCGATTGCTCCATACAGCGCCGGCATCAGAAACTGGTTGAAGAATCACCATCACCCTTTATGACTCCCGAATTAAGAAAAAAAATGGGCGAGGCGGCTATTAAAGGGGCTCAGGCTGTAAAATATGAAGGTGCAGGAACGGTAGAGTTTCTGGTTGATAAGCACCGAAACTTCTACTTCATGGAAATGAATACCCGTATCCAGGTAGAACATCCTGTTACAGAAGAGGTTATTAATTTCGATCTGATCAAAGAACAGATCAAAGTTGCTTCAGGCATTCCGATCTCCGGAAAAAATTATATCCCTGGAATGCATGCGATCGAATGCCGTATCAATGCCGAAGATCCTTTCAATAATTTCAGGCCATGTCCGGGATTAATTACCAATTTCCACTCTCCGGGCGGTCATGGTGTGCGGGTAGATACACATGTTTATGCAGGATATCAAATTCCTCCGAATTATGATTCTATGATTGCAAAACTGATCTGTGTGGCACAAACCAGGGAAGAAGCAATTTGCACCATGGAGCGCTCGCTAAGTGAGTTTGTGATCGAAGGGGTTAAAACTACCATTCCGTTTCATTTACGATTGATGAAGGATCCTAACTTCCGTGCAGGTAATTTTACTACCAAGTTTATGGACAGCTTTGATCTTACTGAGTAATCTGTTCACTCTATGATAGTGAGAACCAATACCATTTCAAACACTTCTTTTTTGAAGCTGAATGTCACAATTGGATTGATGCTTGTTAAATATCCACTGAATACCATTCTTAAATAAAACAGAATGGTATTTTTGTTTTCAAATTATGAGTAAGGAACGTACTGACCTGGTTAAGGCTATCAAAGAAAAAGGTAAGACTATTGAAGCCGAAATGTCTTTTTTTGATCATTTGGATGTCCTACGCGGACACCTGATCAGGGCTTCAATTGCCATTGTTTCTTTCACTATTCTGGCCTTCAGCTTTTACGATTTTATCTTTGATCAGATCATAATGGGTCCGGGACGCACCGATTTCTGGACCTACAGAATGATGTGTGCTGCCGCCGAAAGATTTAACCTGGGTGACGGCTTCTGTGTAAAAAAACTAAGCTTTAATATTATCAATACTGAAATGGGGGGTCAGTTTACATTGCAGCTAAACTCATCCCTCATGATCGGCATTGTTCTGGGTGTCCCCTATCTATTGTTTGAGGTATGGCGATTTGTAAAACCAGCTCTCCATGAAAATGAACGTAAATCAGCCACCGGGTTTGTTTTCTGGGCCTCTCTTCTGTTTGTTATAGGCTTACTTTTCGGATATTATGTTATTGCCCCTTTATCGATAAACTTCTTATCGAATTACGAAGTAAGTTCCATCATTAATAACCAGATCACTATAGCTTCTTATTTTTCTGTAGTAGCTACCCTGACTATTGGGGCAGCAATTACTTTTGAACTCCCAATAATAATTTATATCCTCTCCAAGGTGGGAATCATGACTCCCGAGTTTATGAGGTCATCCAGAAGATATGCTACCGTATTAATACTGATCATTGCTGCAATAGTAACGCCCACACCCGATCTTATAACTATGCTAACGGTGAGTTTTCCTTTGTTTTTGCTTTATGAAGTAAGTATTTACGTTTCGGCACGCGTGGCTCAGAATAAGAAAAAAGCGGAGATCGAATTTTATAAGAATGATTGAACTGATCGATAAAACTTATTCCCGGTAAAACAGAATTAATCCAGATTTGAAAAATGAAAAAAAATATCAGCATAGCAATAGGAGCAGATCATGCAGGTTTTGAGTACAAAAATATGCTCATCGATTTCCTGAAAGATTATACTATTAAAGATTTTGGAACTTACAGTACTGACTCAGTTGACTATCCGGATTTTGCACATCCTGTGGCCAGCGCAGTTGAGAAAGCTGAATTTACAATGGGGATATTGATCTGCGGCAGTGCAAACGGAGTAGCGATCACCGCCAATAAACATCAGGGAATACGTGCAGCGATCTGCTGGAACGAAGAACTTGCAGTACTTGCAAGAACTCATAATAATGCCAATATCCTCTGTATCCCGTCAAGATTTATATCTCAGGAACAAGCAAAACAGATCTGCCTGAAATTCATCAGCTCTGAATTCGAAGGGGGCAGGCATGCAGGAAGGGTGAATAAAACATCCTGCTAAAATCATAAACTAAGCAATTAAAAAATGATAAAAAAACCATCACTATGGGCATTACTTTTTCTGGGATTTTCTGTCCAGGGATTTGCCCAGGATCCTGTGGCACAGAAATATGCCGGTCAGATCAATGCAAAAAAGGCTAAAAAGCATTTAACCATTCTTGCTTCAGATAAATTCGAAGGCAGGGAAACCGGGAAAGCCGGAGCTGAAAAGGCAGCAGCCTATATTGCCAGGGAATTTAAAAAACTGAGATTAACAGCACCGGTAAACGGTTCCTATTTTCAGGAAGTTCCATTGGTTGAAACTTCATTTGATGTGAAATCTTTCACAGTGAATAATAGTTCTCTGTTGATGGGCAAAGATTTTTTATTCAGTGGTAGCGGAGCGGCAAAATCTATCAATGCCAGTGACATCGTATTTATTGGTTATGGAATCGGCGCAGATCATTATGATGATCTGAAAAACATCGATATTTCAGGAAAGGTTGTCATGCTGATCAATAAAGGTGAGCCAATGAGCAATGGAATATCGGTAATTAGTAAGGAGGCAAAGCTTTCCGAATGGTCCACCAGCCGCTTTAAGCGCATGCAGAATGTGATGAGTAAAAATCCGGCGCTTATCCTGGCCGTGAGTCCGGATGTCAGTGCTTCATTAAAAGCATATAGTCCCAGAAGCGGAAGATTAAGTCTTAAAAAAGAAAACCAGGCACCCGCCGCTACCCGCCAGGGTGCTGCAGCTACGGTTAATATAACACCTGAGCTTGCGGATCAGATCCTTAAAAACTCCGGAAAAACCTATGAAGGATTAAAGTCAGCCATTGATAACAGCGGTACACCCCAGTCCCAGGTATTGAAATCTGAAATCGCTTTGAGCTATGGCCCGGCAACAAAAGAGGTAAGATCAGTAAACATACTGGGTTTTCTGGAAGGCACAGACCTGAAAGAAGAGGTACTTATATTCTCGGCGCATTATGATCATATCGGACTAACTACCGATGGAGGCCCCGATAAAGTAAATAATGGTGCTGATGATGATGGTTCAGGAACAACAGGAGTTCTGTCGATTGCACGGGCATATGCCAAAGCAAAAAAGGTAGGCCACGGTCCGCGCAGAAGCATCCTTTTCTTACTGGTAACCGGTGAGGAAAAAGGCCTGCTTGGCTCTCAATGGTATTCAGAAAATCCTGTATATCCTCTGGCGAATACCATTACCGATCTGAATATTGATATGATCGGCAGAACCGGCGAAGAATATAAGAGCAGTGCAGATTCTGCAAATTATTGTTACCTGATCGGTTCAGATAAATTGAGTACAGATCTTCATAAGATCAGCGAAAATGCCAATGCGATCTATACGAAGATGAAGATCGATTATAAATACAATGATCCGAAAGATCCTGAGCGGATCTATTACCGCTCAGACCATTATAATTTTGCCAAGCATGGTGTTCCGATAGTTTTTTATTTTAATGGTGTACATGAAGACTATCATAAATCAAGTGATGAGGTAAGCAAGATCAATTTTGACCTGCTCGCCAAACGTGCCCATCTGGTATATTACACAGGATGGGATCTGGCAAACCGTGAGAAAAGGCCATTTGTTAATGTGGAGAATAATATGCCTGCTACACGGTAAATCGGCAAACAAGCCCCCGACTTTGTTGTCAGATCGATCAAAGTAACATTCTATTTCTTTCAGGTCTTTTTTTAATAAACGATTCCCGTCAAAATTCATAAATTCGTATAATGAGCAAGTTAGCCAGCGATTTTATTCATACCTCCGAGACCAAAGCGTTTGATTTAGCCCACCGCCGAATCATTAATTATAATATCGGTAAATACAACACTTCCGTGGAACGCGGTTTGTCAAAATTTGCGAATCTTGAAAATTCCAAGCGAAAAGCTCATACAATCAAATGGAAGGTTATGGAAAATCTCGACAAACTCCTCCCCGAGTTTGAGGCGAATTTTCAGCGTAAAGGAGGCAAAGTTATCTGGGCCAATGATGCAGAAGAAGCCAGAAAAGAGATCCTTAAGATCATCAAAAAAGCAGACGCTAAAACGGTTATTAAATCCAAATCAATGGTTACTGAGGAAATTCACTTAAATGAATTTCTTGAAAAAAATCATATTGAGGCTTTAGAAAGTGACCTTGGTGAATATATCGTTCAGCTGCTGGGGCAAAAGCCTTATCATATCGTTACTCCAGCTATGCATCTGAGCAAGGAGGATATCGCCAGATTGTTCAATGAAAAATTCGGAACACCCATTGATGCTACTCCTGAACAGTTAACCTTAAAAGCCAGAGAGTTACTCAGAGAAAAATACACTTCTTACGATGTTGGAATAACCGGAGGGAATTTCCTTATCGCCGACAGCGGCAGCATGGCCCTTACCGAAAATGAAGGAAATGCCAGGCTTACCACTACCTTTCCAAAAATACATATCGCAATCGTCGGAATTGAAAAGATCGTCCCTACGATCAATGATCTCGATCTTTTCTGGCCGATCCTGTCATCACATGGAACCGGACAGAACCTGACAGTTTACAACACCATTTTGGGCGGGCCCAGGCAGCATAATGAAAGCGACGGTCCGGAAGAAATGTATGTGATCTTATTAGATAATGGCCGTACGAATCTGCTCGCCCAGAAAGAACAACGCCAGGCCCTGTATTGCATTCGTTGCGGAGCTTGTCTGAATGCCTGTCCGGTATATAAAAATATCGGCGGACATACGTATGCCACAACCTATAGCGGCCCGATCGGGTCAATCATTACCCCTCATATGGCTGGTATGGAAGAATTTAAGCATTTAAGCTACGCCTCAAGCCTCTGCGGAAAATGTACTGAAGTATGCCCTGTTAAAATCGATATTCACAAAATGCTTTTATTGAACCGCCGGGATGCTGTGCAGGAGGGTTTAAGTTCACGCGCTGAAAGTTTAGGATGGAAAGGATGGAAGATGGGGATGATGAAGCGCAAAATGATGGATATGTTCGGAGGTAAATTCAAGAACTCCATACTGAAAAAATTCTTTAAGAAAAGCTGGGGAAATCATCGTGTGCTTCCACAATTGGCTGAAAAATCATTCAGTAAGCAATGGAAAGAGAAAGAGCCGGACAGGATCTGATCAGTTGTACTAACAGGCAGGTTAGGTTAGGTTAGGTTAGTTATCTGTTATCTGTTATCTGTTGTCTGTTATCTGGAATTTATCCTGATTGTCAAATGAGTAGCATTTGTCTATATTCTTTGTTCCTTGTTCCAAAGGGTTATTTTCAGATGAACCTGAATGCAGTCTTGATACTTGATTCTTGGTTCTTGATACTTTATTTAAAAATTCAGGCACATTCAACTGAAGTTCTGTTTGAAATTACAAGCCATCTTCCGGTACTACCTACCTGAGGAACATTGACATTTGTTGTCTTACGATATTCACTTGGCGTCATATTTTTGATCTTCCTGAATTGTCTGTTAAAATTGGCCAGGTTATTAAACCCGCATTTATAGGCAATTTCAACTACATTCTCATCCAGCTCGCCTAATAATTTACAGGCATGTCCAACTCTTACCTTATTCAGATACTCAACAAATGTAACCCGGTAATGTTCCTTAAAATAGTTACAAAAGGTACTGACTGCCATATTCGCAACAGATGCGACCTCATTAAGGGTTATATCGCGATCAAAATTTCTCAGGATGTAAGCATTCACCTTACTGAACTTATCTGAACAATCCAACAAGCCATACTTTAAGTAGCCAGGGCTTGCCAGAAGATCATATTCATTACTGGCACACAGAATATCAAAGATTGACAGCAGCGAAGCAAGTCGTTGTATCCCACTCATACTCTGCATTTTCTGCATTAAAGCAGCAATTTTATTCCTTGTATTTCCCTTAATTACCATCCCATGTTTGGATAGTTTTAAAAGGTTATTAACTGGCTCCATCTCGGGAAGGTTAAAAAATTCGGTTCCCAAAAAATTTTCGACGAAATGAATAACTGTTGCCTCGGCAGTTAAATTAGCCTTCCCCTTAAAATATTGAGGATCGTTTGTCCAGAGATGCGGAAGCGATGGCCCCATTAAAACAAGATCGCCCTCCATAAAATATCCGATATGATCTCCAACCTGACGGACACCGGTACTTTTATTGACTAACACCAATTCAAATTCAGAGTGATAATGCCAGGGACAAGGAAAAAATGGACCCTTTTCCTTGAATATAATGAACGATTTATCTAACTCTAAAGGGATGTGATACTGTAAAGCTTTCATGATAAAATCTTATTAATGACCTAAACTAATTTAAACTATAAAATCAATACAAATTGAATATATAGAAAATAGTATCATAATTGTAAATAAAAGTAGCAGAAAAATGGCCTCAGGTAAGATAGTTTTGATAAGCAGTCCGGAGTATAATACTTTATTATTGAAAATTCCTGATTTAGAAAAAGGCTGTTATTTACTTTATTATTAATCGACAAGTAAATTTATCTGTTAGAACTTATATTGGCATTAAGTTAAATGATAAATGTTATTTTAGTTAGCTGAATAAATAATTTATAATTAATTTCTATTTAAATAGAAATCATATACTTAAACCTCAAAATAAATAAATCTGGTATGCAAGCACAACTCAAAACCAAATTAGCATTTTTTATGTTTCTCCAATATTTCATCTGGGGCTCCTGGTATGTCAGCATGGGAACATACTTAAGTAAAACACTTCAATTTGATGGCGGACAGATTGGCCTTGCCTATGGTGCCTTCGCTATTGGAGCGATGATTGCTCCATTTCTGGTTGGATTGCTTGCTGACCGGTATTTTGCATCCGAGAAACTTCTTGCTTTTCTTGGAATTACGGGCGGCTTAATGTTATTTGCTCTCCCGATGATGACCACATTCAGCTCGTTCTACCCAATGCTGATTGTATATTGCTGTACTTTCGTACCTACACTGGCTCTGGGCAATTCACTTTCATTACGTCATCTGGATAACCAAAAGCGTGATTTTCCATTGGTTAAAACCCTTTCATCAATAGGCTGGATCGCTGCAGGTATAACCCTTAGTGTTGTCTTCAAAGGTGAACAATCAGCTGTACAGTTTTATGTTGCCGGAACAACTTCAATTATTTTCGGACTATTCTCTCTCACGTTGCCACACACTCCTCCAATGAAGACCGGCAAGGATGTTAGTATGAGTGAAATACTGGGGCTTGATGCTTTGGCACTTCTGAAAAAACCATCATTCGCTATATTCATCGTGTGTATGTTCCTGATCTGTATCCCGCTCTATTTTTATTTTGTGAACATGAATTTGTACGTGACCGAACTGGGATGGGAGTTTAGTGCAGCTAAAATGTCATTAGCTCAGGTTTCGGATGTTGTATTCCTGATTCTGCTGCCAGTAATGCTGAGCAGACTTGGCTATAAAAAGACCATCTTTATTGGTATCCTGGCCTGGGCAGCACGTTATTTCCTTTTAGCAGGAAGTGTTGACTCGGTTTCAATGCAAACCATGATGGTCTTTGCTGCAATATTACTGCATGGAGTTTGTTATGACTTTCTATTCATTGCGGGGCAGCTTTATGTTGATGAAGAAGCCAATGAAAGGATGCGCGGTGCCGCTCAGGGATTAATTGCATTCATACTTTGGGGTGTAGGAGCCTTTGTTGGGACAAACCTGGCAGGAATTTCTCAGCAAGCCAATACCCTTGCCCAGCCGATTGGGAATATAGCCCATGACTGGAGCAGTATATGGATCTACCCGGCATGGGGGTCAGTAGCGGTACTTGTAGTGTTTCTTATATTCTTCCACGAACCTAAGAAAGTTATGAAAGTGGAGGTGGAGAAAAGTTGAGAATGGGGACCCGATAGCTATCGGTTGAGGAATCCGTAATTCGTAATTAATAATTCGTAATTAATAATTGGTAATTGAAAACAAAAATTCGCTGGGGGGTACTTAGCACTGCAAAGATCGGAGTAGTAAAAGTTATTCCCGCCATGAAGCAGGGAAAATACTGTGAAATTACTGCTATCTCCTCCCGGGATTTGAACGAGGCAAAGAGAGTAGCGGCTTCACTTGGAATTCCAAAAGCTTACGGTTCATACGAGGAGCTATTATCTGACTCTGAGATTGACGCAGTCTATATTCCTTTACCTAATCATTTGCACGTAGAATGGGCAATAAAGGCCATGGAGGCCGGTAAACATGTGCTGCTGGAAAAACCTGTCGGGCTTTCAAGTAAAGAAGCCGAAAAACTAATCGAGACGTCAAAAGCAAATCCAAACCTAAAAATTATGGAGGCTTTTATGTACCGGCATCATCCTCAATGGCAAAAAGCTAAAAAACTGGTGCAAGAGGGAGCTATCGGCGAGCTTAAATCTATTCAGACTTTTTTCTCTTATTATAATACCGATCCGAATAATATTCGTCATAATCCGGATTTTGGAGGGGGTGGATTGATGGATATTGGTTGCTATTGCATTTCCTTATCCCGGTATATTTTTGGTGAGGAACCCAAAAGGGTTAATGGACTTGTCGAGTTCGATCCGAAATTTAAAACAGACCGGATGGCCTCGGGAATCCTCGATTTTTCAACGGGCACTTCGACATTTACCTGTTCCACACAAGTAATGCCTTTTCAAAGGGTCAATATTTTTGGAGATACTGGTGGTATAGAGATTGAGATCCCATTTAATGCCCCTCCCGATAAACCTACCAGATTGTGGCTTCATACATCAGAGAAGACAGAGGAAATTACGTTTGATATATGTGATCAGTACACCATTCAGGGTGATCTCTTTTCAAAAGCGATTCTTGACAATACAGAGGTTCCCACTCCTCTTGAAGATGCGCTTAATAATATGCTGGTGATTGAGGGGGTTTTTAAGAGTTCTGAAAGTGGGCAGTGGGTAAATCTATAAGCCCATATCAAAATAAGATTTTTATTTTCCTTAAATTTAAATATATTTCATTTATGCGATATTTTAAACTGAGTTCGATATATGGAAGGGTAAAATAATATAGTTATAATTGGTCAAATAAGGCTCTGGAGCCACAATAATTTGATTTTGGAAAACAATACCTGTGCGTTATAGGTTAGTTCAGTCCTTTCCTCCGGAGTTTTCCGGCAAGAAATCGCGTTCTATATCAAATTACCAGTAGCCGGAAGCTACCTCCTCCGGCAAGGTTTATTTTACCCAGAGCTGTTTTTTATTGGGAAGGGTAGCCCGGCAAAAGGACCACCTGCCATTTGAAATAAACCCGGGTGGCAGCTCTAGCTTTTTTGCTTAATGAATTTCATGATATCTACTAAATCTGCTGCAAAAAACCAGGGCAGAACACGGGAT
>JAKFBV010000085.1:0-37668 GCA_036677005.1 Pedobacter sp. | reverse complement strand
TTTTGACTTTACCTGAAACCGGAATTTTAACGACTTCCTCAATAGCGCGGGATGATATTTTCTTTAAGGTCTTTTTCAGGATGTCAATAACCTTTTCGTCCTCATGCATTGCCGCAAAAGGTTCAAGGTAATAATGTACAAATACCAGGCAGATGACATCTTCCAGCAATTGGGTATCTGGCATTTGACGAAGCTGTTTTTTCTGCAAAAGAAATTTTACTTTTTCTATGGTATCGCCGGCATACCCGCATTCTGTCAAAATCTTCTCAGCAATTTTGGCGTGGTGCAGGGCAAGCCTGCTTCTCCATTGTAAATACCCCTTTCTATCCATAGGATAAGAGCTTCTGGGTATTTCCCAACGCCCGATATGCTGGCAGCGAACGGCAAGCTGGACATACTCATCAGAATCGGGGGCATACTCTTTCAGTTTCTCAGTCATACGTATGGCATAAAGAACTTCTTTAGGATAAAATACACCGTTAAATTCTTCTTTATTCGGATCAGAAGAATTGTAAGAGTCAAAGGCAGTATAAGCTGTTTCTAATTGTGCCGCACAGAAATTCATTGAATTATTTCTCTCCATAAATAATAAGAGCACTTGAATCTATGACAACATTCCCATCCGGAAACTTTTCATTCACTACCTGATAGACTTCCCTCTTTATTTTTTCTTTCATGGCATCATCGGCTTTGCTGAGTGCAGCTACGATTGGAGCGCCTACTTCCGTCATCATAGTCCAATATACATCGGTTGTTTTGCTGTTCAGTTTCCCTGAAACCTGAGTTTGGGAAATGTTTTTCAATCCTGCCTGTAAAAATAAGCCAGAAATCAAACCATCCTTGGCACAGCGAAACATTCCGGGCGAACCGGGGGGTGGCGGTGGCAGCTCCATGTTTCTGTTGATTGTTCCCATGATAGCAGTAACCCAGAAGTTTTTTTCAGGAACATCCCAAACTGCTGTTGCTATTCTTCCGCCGGGTTTCAGAACACGAACCATTTCCTTAGCCGCTAAAAGCATGTCGGGGAAAAACATAAAACCGAAACGGCAACTTATTGCATCAAATGTATTATCTGCAAACGGAAGCTCACAAACATCGCAGGCACGAGTTTCAATGTTCTTAATTCCCCTTTGTGCTGCATTCTGCCGGGCTATTTCAAGCATATCTTCCGAAAGGTCTGTGATAATAACTTTTCCGCTCTTCAATATGGATGCGATTGTCAAGCCCGGCTCTCCTGTTCCTGATGCAACATCTAATACAACATCTGAATCTTTCAGATTTAATAATCGACTAATTTCACGTCCCATCGGGTCCAGAAAATCCATCATCAGGCCATCCCATTTTTTCCATCCCGGAGAAAATTTATTCCATGACAATTTTTGCTGGTCACGGATTTGTTCGAGTTGCTGTTCCATTCTATGTATGTTTAATGTTTTCTGGAATTTAATATAAATCTAATGGTTATAATCAGCTTTTGCAATAGATTAGATTGGCAAATAGTTAGTTTACAAATAGTTAAAGTATAAAAAGCTTTAGTCAGGTTTTCACATCCGAGCATCTGTTTTCTTAAAAAATTTGCACAGGTACCCACTGTCTCCTACCTGCAGCGACCGTGCAGTACTCGGATACACAGGCGACTTGAATAAGAACAAGATTAAAGTGATTTGAAGATATTCGGCTATCTACATCATTTAAAAACAATTCATACCCACGCCGGCACTCGAAACCAGTGCTCGCGCCAGTGAGCAGAACGTTTTAAAAATTAATCAACCGTGAAAATCAAAAATTTAACTTTTGATTTTCACGGTTGGTTAACACAGCAGGGATCAGTTAATCACCAATAATCACCTTGATCGCTTTTTCCCTCGCAGCATTGCCGAAAACATCATAAGCCTCCATGATCTGATCGAATTTAAACCGGTGGGTGATCAGTTTTTCAGGCTGAATCCTGTTACTTCCCACTGTTTTTAAGAGCATGGGGGTGGTGTTTGTATTCACCAATCCGGTGGTAATGGTGATATTCTGTATCCACAATTTCTGGAGCTGCAGGTCCACGCTTTTTCCATGGACGCCGATATTGGCAATATGCCCTCCGGGGCGTACAATGTTCTGACAGATGTCGAAGGTTTGGGGAACCCCTACCGCTTCGATTGCTACATCCACCCCATCTTTTGTAAGTTCAGCTATGGTTTTTGTCACATCAGCCTTTGCGGGATTGATGGTATGTGTAGCGCCAAAGGTCTTAGCCACTTCCAGGCGGTTTTCGTCCATATCAACCATGATGATCCTGGATGGTGAATAAAACTGGGAGGTCAGCAAGACAGACATACCAATCGGGCCTGCTCCCACAATGGCAATGGTATCACCGGGTTTCACTGTTCCGTTCAGTACACCGATCTCATGCCCTGTTGGCAGAATGTCGCTGAGCATGACCAGTGCTTCCTCGTTGGCACCGGCCGGAATCGGATACAGGCTGTTATCAGCATGGGGTATCCGTACATATCCGGCCTGGGTTCCGTCGATCAGGTGCCCCAGGATCCAGCCTCCGTCTTCACAATGCGAATACATCTGCTTTTTGCAATACTCACATTTGCCGCATGAAGTAATACAGGAGATCAGCACATGATCGCCTTTTTTGAAATTGCTGACGGCACTCCCGGTTTCTTCAATAATTCCAACACCTTCATGTCCTAATATCCTTCCCCTGGTCACTGCAGGCACATCGCCCTTCAGGATATGCAGATCCGTTCCGCAAATGGTGGTTTTCAACATCTTTACCAGGGCGTCGGTCGGGGCCGTGATCTTAGGTTTCGGAACATTGACCCATTTCTTTTGACCCGGACCATCATATACCAGGCCTTTCATTGTTTTCTTGCTTACCTGGGCTATTATAGCTTCCGTTATTATCATGCTCATTATTTTACTTTATTTAAAGGATAAATAAATACTGCTTCATAAAGTACTGTAAATAGCTTCGGATCAGGAATGAGGATTATCATATTTTTATCTGATTCTAATCAGATTTTAGCCCTTATCCGAACCTGAAAAACGGGCCTGGATTCAGGATCGGCTATACACTATTTTCTCCGCAAAAGCGATCGGAGTGCCGGGCCGGACCTGATAACAAAATCATCGGCAGATTTCATTCAAAGCCTTATCTTTGCCCCAACCAATTATACCAATTATGTTAAAAGGATTCTTCAAGGTACCCCATCCGGTAAACGAGACCATTTTGAATTATGCACCCGGAAGCAGGGAACGTGCATTATTGAAAGAGGCAATTACTGAGGCCCGTTCTCAGCTGAGCGATATTCCTATGTATATCGGAGGCAAAGAGATCAGGACAGACAATAAGACTGAAATACGCCCGCCCCACGACCATCAGCATTTACTTGGAACATACAGCCGGGGCACGAAGCAGCATGTCAGCGATGCGATCTCAGCTGCCCTGAAAGCCAAATCCGCCTGGGAAAATCTTCCCTGGGAGCAGCGTGCCGCTATATTTTTAAAGGCTGCCGACCTGATCGCAGGCCCCTACCGCTACAAACTGAATGCGGCAACCATGCTGGGGCAGTCAAAAAATGCATTTCAGGCAGAGATCGATGCAGCATGCGAACTCATTGACTTTTTACGGTTCAATGTGAAATACATGAGCGAAATTTATGAGCAGCAGCCGCCGGTATCACCCCGCGGAAGCTGGAACCGTTTGGAACAAAGACCGCTTGAAGGATTTGTGTTCGCATTAACACCATTCAATTTCACCGCTATTGCGGGTAATCTCCCAACTTCCGCAGCCATGATGGGTAATGTGGTTGTCTGGAAGCCCTCAAACACCCAGATCTATTCGGCCAATGTATTGATGCAGATCTTCCGCGAGGCCGGATTACCCGATGGGGTGATCAACCTGGTCTATGTTTCAGGTCCTGAAGCCGGGGAAGTGATCTTTAATCATCCGGATTTTGCCGGTATCCATTTCACCGGATCCACGGCAGTATTCCAGGACATCTGGAAAACGATCGGAAATAATATTCATAAATATAAAAGCTACCCGCGCATCGTTGGTGAAACCGGAGGTAAAGACTTTATTGTGGTTCACGGCTCTGCTGATGCAGAGGCTTCAAGTACGGCCATACTCCGAGGGGCATTTGAATACCAGGGACAAAAATGTTCGGCCGCATCACGGGTTTATATTGCAGCTTCTATTTGGCCAAAGATCAAAGAATTATTAAAACGCGATCTGGCAAGCCTTAAAATGGGGCCAGCAGAAGATTTTGGCAATTTCATCAATGCCGTGATCGATGAAAAATCATTCGATAAACTGGCCGGATATATCGACAGAGCAAAGAATGACAAGGATCTGGAGATCATTGCCGGAGGCAATTATGATAAATCCAAAGGCTATTTTATTGAACCTACGGTCATACTGACCAAAGATCCTGAATATGTGACCATGTGCGAAGAGCTGTTCGGTCCGGTATTAACGATTTACGTGTATGAGGATAAAGATTTTGAGAAAACACTTGAAATAGTTGATAAAACCTCAATTTATGCATTAACAGGGGCGGTTTTAGCTCAGGATCGCTACGCACTTGCCACCGCCACGCAGGCACTCAGAAATGCGGCCGGTAATTTCTATATCAACGATAAATGTACCGGTGCAGTTGTCGGACAGCAGCCTTTTGGTGGTGCCAGAGGATCGGGAACGAATGATAAAGCAGGTTCAATGATCAATTTATTGCGCTGGGTGTCTCCAAGAACCATCAAAGAAACGTTTGATCCTCCAAGGGATTATCGCTATCCATTCCTGGATAAAGAATAAGAAAAGGGCAGGGACCCCGATTACATAAATTTCGTTACCTTATTAATTTAATCTAAGGTCGATATAAAATCTTGTTGTGGTAAGTTTAGATTGAAGATTTTTTTTGTTTTGGAAAGCAGGGCCTGTACCTCTTCGGCCCTGCTAATCCCGTGTTCTGCCCTAGTTTTTTGCAGCAGATTTAATAGATATCATGAAATTCAGTATTGCAAAAAAGCTAGAGCTGCCACCCGGGTTTATTTCAAATAGCAAATGGTTCTTTTGCCGGGCTGCCAGTCCCAATGAAAAACAGCTCCGGGTAAAATAAGCCTTGCCGGAGGAGGTAGCTTCCGGCTGTTGATAATTTGAAATTTACCACGATTTCTTGCCGGAAAACTCCGGAGGAAAGGGCTGAGCCAGCCTATAACACACAGGTATTGGTTTCAAAAATCAAATATTATGGCTCCAGTGTCTTATCTGACCAATTATAACCTTTTTGTTTAACCTTCTTTATGTCGAATTCACGATAATATAAATTATATATTACTTCACTTTCGACTCGTCAAGCTTAAATATCTTACCCAGATTCTCACTTGATTTGGCAGTAACCTGTAAGTCTTTTACAAGTCCCGAATGCAGGTCGATCACCCAGCCATGTATTTCAAGATCCTCGCGTTCGCGCCAGGCATTCTGAACGATCGTTGTCTTACAGAGATTGTAAACCTGCTCGACCACATTTAATTCAACTAAACGATTCAGTTTCTTTTCTTCATCCGTGATCCGGTCAAGTTCATGGCTATGCAAGCGATAAACATCTTTTATATGTCTGAGCCAGTTATCAATGAGTCCGAATTGTTTATTGCTTAATGCGGCAGCAATACCGCCGCAGCCATAATGTCCGGAAACGATCACGTGTTTCACTTTCAGCACATTCACTGCATAATCGAGTACACTTAACATATTCATGTCTGAGTGCACGCATACGTTGGCAATGTTACGGTGAACAAAAACCTGTCCCGGCCTGGTATTGGTCACCTCATTGGCAGGAACACGGCTATCCGAACATCCTATCCACAATACGTCGGGTTCCTGACCAGCAGCCAGTTTTTTGAAATAATCAGGGTCTCTGTCGGTTTCTGCCTGAACCCAATCCCGGTTCCCCTGCAGTAGCTCTTCGTAACCACGCTTTTGCTTTTCAATTAAACCTTTTGACATTTCTGCAGACTTTTCTTTATTATTCTTTCCAAAAAACATAGTTAATTAATTTTTGCGGGTTTATAAATTAATTCTTTTAACCGGGGCACTTCATAATTGTCCCGGATATTAACAATTTCAACGATTGTGCCCTTGGTAAAGGCATTGTGCCTGAAATTATGGATGATCTCCAAAACATCTTTGTCAATAAACATGGAATCAGTTCCATCAATGATCACATCCGACTCTGCGGGTAAATTTACCAGGGTATATTGTATCGCCGCTTTGTTAAGGAATGACACTTCCTGGGCAAGCTTGATCCGTATGACCTTTTTTTCGCCATTCTGCTCAAACTTGTAGAAGTAGGGGTTACGCAGATTTGTACGCAGGATGTAAAATACACCTACCAGCATCCCTACGGCCACACCTTTAAGAAGATCAGTAAAAACAACGGCCAGCACAGTAACAATAAAAGGTATGAACTGATCCTTACCATGCGCCCACATTTTCCTGAACAGGGCGACTTTAGCCAGTTTGTATCCGGTTACTAACAGGATAGCAGCGAGACAGGCCAGTGGAATTTTATTCAGAAGCATAGGAATAAAGAGCAAGGATAACAGCAGCCAGAGACCATGGTAGATGGCACTCATCTTAGTCCGTCCCCCTGAATTAACATTAACAGATGATCTTACGATCACCGAGGTCATCGGCAGGCCCCCAAGCATTCCGCTTGTCATATTTCCGACACCCTGAGCAAGAAGCTCGCGGTTTGTAGGAGTGATCCGTTTTATCGGGTCGATCTTATCCACTGCCTCAATGCTCAGCAGAGTTTCAATACTGGCTACAATCGCGATGGTAAAAGCAACCGTCCAAACATCCTTATTGCCGATCTGGGAAAAATCAGGCAGGGAAAAAAGACCTGTAAATTCATCGAATGAATTTACAACAGGTATTGTTACCAATTGTGCCGGACTTAAGGCAAGTCCGGTATTCTGAAACAGAATGGTTAATAAAACTCCGGCAGCAACAACCAATACCGGGGCAGGTACAGCGCTCATCTTTTTTAACCGGGGCCAGTAGATCATAATCAGCAGGGAGAGTGTGCTTATTATTAAGGCCCCGTAACTGATCCTATTCAATGCGGCTAATATTGCCGAAAAAGTATTTTCATGATCTGCCTGAAAGAAACTTTCATCTCCTTCAAAATCAGAATCAAAACCCACCGCATGCGGCAGCTGTTTCAGAATTAAGATTATACCAATTGCGGCAAGCATGCCCTCTATTACGGAAGATGGAAAGTAATTGGCGATGATCCCCGCCTTTAATATTCCGAGAATGATTTGAAGGACACCGGCAATGACTACAGCAAGTAAAAACGTTTCATATGAACCCAATGAGGCTATAGCACCAAATACAATTACTGTCAAACCCGCAGCCGGGCCGCTTACGCTTAATTGTGAGCCGCTGATGGATGAAACCACTATACCCCCAATGATACCTGTTAAAATACCGGCAAAAAGTGGCGCTCCCGAAGCCAGGGCAATGCCCAGACAGAGAGGCAATGCCACAAGAAATACCACAATACTTGCCGGCAGATCTTTATTAACATTCTTTCTCAGGAAGTACTTCCTTATATCGAAGAAACTACTGTTACTATGATCATTATTCATATTATATGATTATTATGGATTAACTGTGAACAGGACAAATAGCCTGACTCACAAATAAAAAATGGAATGATTAAGAGGAAAAAAATTGATGAATACGGTATGATTACAGAGCTTGTGAGAATTATGTCAGGACATGAATTAAGGGAATACAGCGATCCCCGGGCATGTATCAAAATAAATCATCAGAAAAAACGAAGAATTAACTCTTCCCTCTGATTAATACGTAATTCGCAATAATTAAGCAGTATCAGCAGTTAGGAGGGGGAGTCGGGACGGTGGGGTAGAATGCCTGAATATGATAATCCTGCATGGCAATATATTTATTGGCCGCGAGGATCTGATGAGGCTGAGAAAAGTTGAACTTAAATAAATCACTCAACCATTCTCCTTTATTCAATGAATCTTTTGCCTGATCGGCTCCTTTAGTAGAGTGACTTTCTATTTCAAGCTGCATGATCACCGCATTGACAATTTTACTATCCAGATGAGTTGCAACCAGAGGCGCAACAGAAATCACCATCTTCGCGAAGAAGATGAACAAAAATACATAGCTGAATAATTGTCTGGCAAATTCCTTTTTCATCCCTCAGGTGTATCAGATACACAACGATTATAAAGCAAAACTAACACTTTATAAAATTAAATTTTTCCGCAGTACCTGAAATTCAAAAAAATAACGAAAGAGTTACATTAAAATTACATAAGCCAGCCGGCTGAGAATTCAGATCCACTTATGAAGGGGGCAAAGGCGACCTGCTTAAAACCCTGCCAATCAGGTCCATTAATTGAGCTGCCCGGGCTGATGAATTTTAAACCTTCACAAAGGATAAAGAATACAGGTCAATGCCTCCTTTGCTTTAGTCTTTTTTTACTAATTTCACAAATTGAGATCATCAGTATAAACCTGTATATTTTGAATAAGAAAGTAGAAATTTTAAAGAAAAAGCAAGAGGAGGCCCTGCTGGGAGGAGGTAAGTTAAGAATAGAAAGCCAGCATAAAAAGGGCAAACTTACTGCGAGAGAGCGGCTCCATTTTTTGCTTGATGAAGGCTCATTCGAAGAGATAGGAATGCTCGTTATGCACCGGTCCACAGATTTCGGTATGGAGAAGGAACGCTATCCTGGAGATGGGGTGGTAACAGGCTATGGCACTGTTAAGGGCAGGCTGGTCTATGTCTTTTCACAGGATTTTACCGTTTTCGGGGGTTCCCTTTCTGAAACACATGCAGAAAAGATCTGCAAGATCATGGAACTTGCCATGAAAAATGGAGCCCCTCTTGTCGGATTGAATGATTCGGGAGGTGCCCGGATCCAGGAAGGTGTGGTTTCTTTAGGAGGTTATGCAGATATCTTTTACCGCAATACCATGGCATCCGGAGTAGTTCCGCAAATCTCAGCCATCATGGGGCCCTGTGCAGGAGGGGCTGTATATTCACCGGCAATTACTGATTTTGTACTGATGGTGGAGAATACCTCCTATATGTTTGTTACCGGTCCGAATGTAGTTAAAACAGTTACTCACGAAATAGTAAGTTCCGAGGAGTTGGGCGGAGCCTCAGCCCATTCTACAAAATCGGGAGTAACACATTTTGCTTGCAGCAATGAACTGGAAGCGATCAATCATATAAAAAAACTGCTCAGTTATATGCCCCAGAACTGTGAAGAAAAAACACCGGCGCTGGAATATGAGCCCGGGGAGGAGCTGAGGCAGAAACTCAACGACCTGATCCCGGAAAACAATTCACAGCCTTATGACATTCGGGAGGTGATCACCGAGCTGGCCGATGAGGCTTCTTTCCTGGAAGTACATAAGGATTTTGCCGAGAATATTGTGGTTGGTTTCGCCAGACTGGCCGGAAGAAGCATCGGTATTGTGGCCAATCAGCCTGCATTTTTAGCAGGTGTGCTCGACATTAAATCATCGGTAAAAGGTGCCCGATTTGTCCGCTTTTGCGATAGTTTTAATATACCGCTCCTGGTTATTGAGGATGTTCCCGGCTTCCTTCCGGGTACGGATCAGGAATGGAACGCGATCATCACCAATGGTGCCAAATTACTGTATGCTTTCTGTGAGGCCACGGTACCAAGGATTACGGTGATTACCCGTAAAGCTTATGGCGGTGCCTATGATGTGATGAACTCCAAACATATCGGAGCAGACATGAATTATGCCTGGCCAAGCGCCGAAATTGCCGTTATGGGAGCCAAAGGGGCGGCTGAGATCATTTTTAAGAAAGAAATAAGTACAGCTGATGATCCGAATCTCCGCTGGCTTGAAAAGGAAAAGGAATACTCGGATATTTTTGCGAACCCATACCGGGCAGCAGAAAGAGGCTTTATTGATGAGGTGATCGAACCATCCGAGACCCGGAAAAAACTGATCAAGGCTTTTAAAATGCTGGAGAATAAGGTGGTGAATAACCCGAGGAAGAAGCATGGAAATATCCCTTTGTAGAATTTTCCCGGCATGTCACACATTGAACAAATACCTGCGGAATTAACCTGGAGGATCCGCCGGCAGGTTTTGTATCCAGATAAGGAACCCGATTATGCAAAACTGCCGGATGATGATGAAGGGATGCACCTGGGATTGTTTGATAACAATACCCTGATCAGTGTGGTCTCCCTGTTCAAAAAAGAGAAGACCATGCAGTTCAGAAAATTCGCCACGCTTGAACAATTCCAGGGCAAAGGTTATGGCACCGAACTTTTGAATTACCTTCTGGATATATCAATAGCTGAAGGCTGTGATCATGTTTGGTGCAATGCACGTAAAAATGCTTCGGAATTTTATAGTAAATTCGGCTTTTCAGAAACTGACCAGACATTTCAAAAAAATGGCCATGATTTTGTGATCATGGAGAAGATATTATAATTTATTTCAAATCCCCTAATGAAAGACATTCTTCAAACACGGCAATTTGAAAGCCTTATTTTTGAATTGAGAGAATTTTAAGTAATGATTGATACTGATCTGGCAACGCTGTATGAAACTGAAATTAAAAAAACTGAAACCGAACCTGTTGGCTATAAAATAAAACGCAAGAAGGAAAATATATAATGGCAAAGAAAAAAGAACATAAACATATCCCGGTCGTAACTAAAAAGTCCCTGGAGTTTTTTGAAAAATATATTAATAACCCCTCTCCTACGGGTTTTGAATGGGAAGGGCAGCGTCTATGGCTGGATTATATTAAGCCTTATATCGATGAACATATCGTTGATAATTACGGAACTGCGGTAGCTATCATCAATCCAAAGGCCGGGTTTAAAGTAGTTATTGAAGCCCATGCCGATGAGATCTCCTGGTTTGTAAATTACATTACCAAGGAGGGACTGATCTATGTGATCAAAAACGGCGGCTCGGACCACCAGATAGCGCCATCAAAACGGGTTGACATTCATACCGATAAGGGAATAGTCAAGGCCGTTTTCGGATGGCCTGCCATCCATACCCGCAACGGCGAAAAAGAAGAAGCCCCTACACTGAAGAACATCTTTCTTGACTGCGGCTGCACAAGCAAGGAAGAAGTTGAAGAACTGGGTATCCATGTCGGCTGCGTGATCACATACGAAGATCTGTTCATGGTCCTGAATGATCGTTATTATGTAGGCCGCGCACTCGACAATCGTGCAGGAGGGTTTATGATCGCTGAAGTGGCGCGTTTACTTTCAGAGAATAAGAAAAAACTTCCTTTCGGATTATATATTGTCAATTCTGTGCAGGAAGAGATCGGCCTGCGCGGGGCAGAGATGATCGCACACCGCATCAAACCTAATATTGCTATTATAACCGATGTTACTCACGATACCCAAACCCCGATGATTAACAAGATCACCCAGGGCGACCTCGCCTGCGGAAAAGGACCGGTTGTTTCGTATGCGCCGGCTGTACAAACCAATCTGAATAAATTACTGATCAGGGCTGCGGAGGCAAATGATATTCCCTTCCAGCGCCAGGCTTCCTCGCGTTCTACCGGAACGGATACCGATGCCTTTGCCTATTCCAATGACGGGGTAGTTTCTGCGTTGATCTCCCTTCCATTGCGCTACATGCATACGACGGTAGAAATGATCCATAAAGAGGATGTGGACAATGTGATCCGCCTGATCTATGAATCATTGTTAAGTATCAGGGTAGATCAGGATTTCAGGACCATTAAGTAGGTTTTAGGTTATAAGTTGTAGGTTATAAGTTTTAATTACAGGTAAATGTCAATTGAATTACCATTCATCTGACACACCGGCAACCAACAACCAGCAACCAACAACTAACAACCAGCAACAGGATTATTAAAATTTCCAATATATCAGAATGATAAAGCGCTCCCTTTTATTCCTGACAGTATTTTTGTCACTTGCCTTGCCGCTTTCTGCTCAGGATATCTTAATCTATCAGAAACCGCCTCAATCTATTATTGATCTGCTGGAGGCTCCTGTCAGTCCGGCAGTGAGGATCAGTTCCGATGGCGAATGGATGCTTCTGCTCGAAATGCCAAAACTCCCCTCCATTGCTGAATTGTCGCAGCCCGAGCTTCGCTTAGCCGGCCTTCGGATAAATCCTGCCAGCAATGGACAGAGCCGCACTTCTGCCTATACCGGCATCAAATTAAGATCAATCAGTACCGGTTCTGAAAATACTTTCGCCGGACTCCCCTCTGAACCGCATCTGGCGGATATCACCTGGTCTCCTGATGAAAGTAAAATAGCCTTTACTCATAACAGTCCAAAAGGTATAGAATTATGGATTGCAGATCTGAAAACCCTGCAGGCAAACCGATTAAGTAATTTTTATCTTAACGATACCTACGGCACAGCCTTCGTCTGGACCCCGAACGGGAAAAGCCTGATGGCTAAATTTATTGATGATAACAGGAATGCATTGCCGCAGCCTGATGAGATCCCCATTGGCCCGGTGGTTCAGGAAAATACCGGAAAATCTGCGCCTGCCCCAACTTATCAGGACCTGCTGAAAAATCCTTATGACGAGAAACTCTTCGATCATTACTTTACTTCCCAGTTAAAGCTGGTAGATCTTGAAGGAAATAGTTCAAATTTCCTTCAGCCGGGGATCATTCGCTCGATGGAATATTCACCCGATGGCCAGTACATCCTGCTGTCAACTATCAATCGTCCATATTCCTACCAGGTACCCCTAAACCTGTTTCCCTTTACTAGCTCCGTATATGACAAGGATGCTGTATTGATCAAAAAACTTTTTGATGCCCCTCTGGCTGAAAATATTCCTCCTGGTTTTGATGGAGTGCCCAAAGGCCCCCGAGCATTTGGCTGGCGTTCGGATAAAGCAGCAATCCTTTACTGGGCTGAAGCCCTCGACAATGGCAATCCTTCACAGCAGGCCACTATCAGGGATGTGATCTATACCCAGGCCGCACCTTTTAGCCAGAACCCCCTTAGGCTTGCCGATTGTTATTTCCGGTTTCATTCGATAACATGGGGCGATGATAAACTGGCTATTATTACCGAGCGCTGGTGGAAAACAAGAACCGAAAGGCGGGTGTTCATCAAGCCTTCCAACGAAACCTTTCGGGTTAATTTATTTGACCGCTATTATGAGGATGCATACAGCGATCCCGGACAATTAGTTACCAGAAAGAATGAGTTCAACAGAAATGTTCTTTTAACCGAGTTTAATCCTTTAAAACGGCTTAGCGACCAGGACAATGTTCATATTTTCAGCATCAGCGATGGAGCATCGCCTGAAGGTGACCGCCCTTTTATTCTGAAGTTCAATATTAAGACCAAGGTCAGGGATACCGTTTTCCGCTCTGCAGCTCCATACTATGAACGCCCTCTTTTCTTTAATAACGGTAAATTTATCATCAGCAGCAGGGAAGCAGCTGATACAGCCCGCAATTTCTACAAAATTAATTTATCGGATAAAACATATACACGGATCACCAATTTTTCAGACCCGTATCCTGCAATGAAAGGGGTTAAAAAACAGCAGATCAATTATACCCGCCTGGATGGAATTAGTCTGAGCGGAACATTGTACCTGCCTGCCGGCTTTAAGGCAGGTGATGCTCCCCTCCCGGTTCTGATCTGGGCATATCCCCGTGAATTTAAAACGGTATCGGCTGCAGGGCAGGTGAAAGGTTCGCCCTATACCTTTACCCTCATAGGCCCGGGATCGCCGGTTTACTGGGTTACCAGGGGCTATGCAATTCTTGACAATGCCGATATGCCTGTTGTAGGTGAAAGCAATATGGAACCTAATGACACCTTTGTTGAACAGATCAGGTACAATGCAGAAGCTGCCATCAATCATTTAGTTAAAATGGGGGTAGCCGACCGGAAACGGATAGCTGTCGGGGGCCATTCATATGGTGCTTTCATGACAGCCAACCTGCTGGCACATACGGAGCTTTTTGCTGCAGGAATAGCCAGAAGCGGGGCCTATAACCGTTCTCTTACACCTTTTGGCTTTCAGGCAGAAGAACGTTCTTACTGGCAGGCACCTGCTGTGTATAACAGAATGTCACCTTTCAGCTATGCTGATAAGATAAAAACACCTCTCCTGCTTATTCATGGCCAGGCTGACAATAATTCAGGAACATTTCCAATGCAGAGTGAACGCCTCTATAGCGCCTTAAAAGGGCATGGGGCTATCACACGCCTGGTGCTTCTTCCCTCAGAATCACATGCTTACAGGTCAAAGGAATCTGTTATGCATATGATGTGGGAAATGGATAACTGGCTTGAAAAGTATGTAAAGAATAAATAAAAACAGTGTTTTGAAAATTTATAAGAACCAAACAGGAAGCATGTTTTAAACCCGCTTTAATTCAGTTTATAATAATCGTAGCTTCATCCTGTTAATTTTTAATCATATGGAAAGAAAATTACAATTCACAGATAGAATTAAAGCCTCTTATACTACCCAGGGTGCAAGTATTTACCTGGGTGCGGGCATCCTCGACGGGGAAATAATTGCTGATGCAGAGGTTAATCTGTCTCTGAAAATGATGAATCGTCACGGTCTGATCGCCGGAGCTACCGGTACCGGAAAAACCCGTACCCTTCAATTGATCTCCGAGCAGCTTTCGGACGCCGGGGTACCGGTTTTTATGCTGGATGTTAAAGGTGACCTGTCGGGATTGAACCATCCCGGAATAAGCAATACAAAGATCGAAGAACGAGCCGCTGCAATAAACAAGCCTTTTGTTCCAGCAGGGTTTCCTGTTGAACTCTATTCCTTATCGGGAAAGAAAGGCTCGCAGATGCGGGCCAGCGTGCTGGAATTTGGGCCTGTACTTTTATCAAAGATCCTGGGATTGAATGATACCCAGGCCGGAGTGATGGCGGTTATTTTCAAGTACGCCGATGATAATAAGCTGCAGCTGGTGGATCTCAATGACTTAAAAAAAGTGATATCTTATCTGTCCGGCACAGCTGGAGCAGCAGAGATCAAAGAAAGCTATGGCAGCATATCGGGTTCCACATCGGGAACCATACTCAGGAAAATAGTTGCCCTTGAACAGCAGGGCCTTGCGCAGATCTTCGGAGAAAAATCTTTTGATATACAGGATCTGTTCAACCGGATAGACGGAAAAGGGGTGATCAGTCTGCTGAATATTTCGGATGTTCAAAATCAGCCTGTATTATTTTCGACCTTTCTCTTAAGCCTGCTGGCAGAGATCTTCTATACGATGCCCGAGGCCGGTGATACCGACAAACCCAAATTAGTGTTCTTTTTTGATGAGGCTCATTTACTTTTTAAAGATTCACCAAAAGCCTTCCTGGAGCAGGTTGAAACAATTATCAGACTGATACGTTCCAAAGGCATCGGAGTTTTCTTTTGTACCCAAACACCAATGGATGTCCCTGAAAGTGTCCTGGGGCAGCTTGGGAACAGAATTCAGCATGCGCTCAGAGTGTTCACCCCAAACGATGCTGATGCCCTTAAAAAAACGGTAAATACTTATCCACGTTCAGAATTTTATGAAATAGACCGGGTGCTTACTTCATTGGGAACCGGACAGGCTTTAATTACTGTACTCGATGAAAAAGGAATTCCAACCGAGGTGGTGGCCACCCATCTGATCCCGCCGAGGGCGATCATGGGGCCTATGTCTGAGGCAGATTGTGATACCCTGATGCAATCAAGTAGCCTGTATCAGAAATATCAGGAAGTCATTGACCCGCAGAGCGCTTATGACATCCTGACTAAACGGGTCAATGAAAAAATGGCTGCTGAAGAAGAGATCAGGCAGGAAACGATCGGGAAAAAAGAAAGTGCAGCAAAACGGGGAGAGAAAAGCGCCTTTGAAAAAGTGATCAATGCACCCATCACAAGGCAGATCGGTACGGCCATTGTAAGAGGCTTGTTCGGGATGCTGACGGGGAAGAAGCCGAGATATTAAGCGGAAAGAGAAAAGTAAAAGGCGGAAAGCAGAAAGCAGAAAGCTAAAAGCGGAAAGCAAAAAGCAGAAAGCTAAAGGCATGGAACGATAATTGGAATAATAACATAATATAGCATAGCATGAAACCTACTTTAGTGATCCTTGCTGCAGGGATGGCCAGCCGATATGGCAGCATGAAACAAACAGACGGATTTGGACCAAATGGAGAAACAATTATTGAGTATTCGATATTCGATGCAATAAAAGCGGGTTTCGGAAAAGTGGTCTTTGTGATCAAGGAAGAATTTGCTGATAACTTCAAAGGGATATTTGAACCCAAATTAAAAGGTAAAATTGAAACAGATTATGTTTTCCAGACCTTCGACCTTAAGCCTTACGGGATTGAAATTGAGATCGAACGTGCCAAACCATGGGGAACAGCACACGCAGTCTTAGCCGCAAAAGATGCCGTTAAAGAACCTTTCTGTGTAATCAATGCAGATGATTTTTATGGCCGCGAATCTTACATGAAAATGGCTGATTTCCTGATCAATGAAGTTAGTGATACCGAATTTTCCATGATCGGATTCCAGATCGATAAGACCTTATCAGAACATGGATATGTTTCGAGGGGTGTTTGTGAAGTGGATGCAGATGGTCATCTTAGCGGGATCCATGAACGTGTTAAAGTATATTTCAAACCCGACGAAGCAGGAAATAAGAACATCGTATTTGAAGAAGATGGCCGCGAATTCCCTATCCGTTCCAATGCGCGCGTCTCGATGAATTTCTGGGGCTTTACGCCGAAGATCTTCGGATTGACCGCAGAACTGTTCAGAGAATTTGCCTTATCCCATACCGATAATCCTAAGGCTGAATTTTTCATTCCCCTGGCAGCTGAAAACCTGATCAGAAACAATCTGGCCTCGTTTAAAGTGATCCCGACCCAAAATCAATGGTTTGGTGTAACCTATGCTGAAGATAAGCCAATTGTTCAGGAATGCATCGACAGGCTGGTTGCTTCGGGTGAATACCCCGGAAACCTTTGGGCCTGATCTCGTACAGAGCTTATCCATATCCCCCTGCGCGGAAATGATCCGTGCCGGGGATATTTTTTAATTGATCAGATATTTTGCAGCAGGTCCGAGCTTTTCTACAAAAAGCAGGGAATTTGTTTTAATGCAATATTCGCTCAGCCCGACCTCCGAAGGGGATTTTGCCCAATCATAAGTATAGCCGAGCCTTGTCCATGGATAATGGGTCTGGTTTGCAAAATATGAATCATAAATATTCTGATTGAACCATAGGATATAATTTGCCTCGGTATTGGGCAGAAAATACCGCCCGGCAGTCTTATCCACTATCTCCTGATCCGCGGCCGGCCGGAAAAGATCTTTGGGCTTTACCCATAGTTCTACAATATGATCATTACCATTGGATGGCGGTAATCCAAGCAGCTGACTTATTCGTAAGAGTGCATCATCATCCTTAATAAAGGATAATCTCCCCATCCTGCTTTTATATTGCTCAGGAATAAATACCCAAATGATACCCCATGAATTAGTCAATGAGGGCTTAGAATAACTTCCGGGAAATTTATTGAAGTTTCCAACCAAAACATATTCCTCATTGTTAATGATCTTCCATTTTAGCTTTGAATTAGCCGCATTGATCGACCAGAGGGTATCGCAAATTTCAGAAGAATCAGCGATAATAGCATCCGAAACTGCAGCCTGGTAAAGCTCATCCAGGCTTAATTTGGCCGCAACGGGGTCCTGAAACTTGTCCTTTGAACATCCTGAATGACAGAGAATTACCAGAACGATGAAGTTAAGAACCAGTAATCTTTTCATGATTATTTATCTCCTGAATTCAGCTATTAGTATAAATATATGAATGTTATCAGGATAAATATATTTTTCTGTTGCCGCTTGCCTGTTGCCGGTTGGCAGTGATTTATTGGTAAACTGTTAAATGAAAAATCAAATATCTTGGTTCCTGATTCCTGGTTCCAGGCTCATTTCAATTCTCAGTTGTTCCTGCTCCTTATTCGGTTATCCTTGCCTGTTTTTTACTGATCATAGGACCGCTTTGGGGCTTAACATTTCCAGTTCAGAGTCTATCCGTTTGTTCCATTCATCCTGCTTAGCTTTATTAATGCCGTGATTGGTTTCCTGATCATATCGCTTTTGTAATCGGTTCATCTCACGGTAGAATTCATGATATTCAAAGCTGATAATCCCTTCATAATTATCAGGATTCAGCTTTTCTGAAAGAAGCTTTGCCTTAAATCGCTCTGAAATTAATTTAACGAGATCGAAATGCCGCTGTTCATGATTCAGACTATAAGTACTCTTTATCATCGGTAACGCCCATGAAGCACTTTTTACCATATAAACTATAAGAATTATTTGAACCTGAATGAGTCCTCCTCTAAGTTCACGCTGCATATCATAACCGAAAGACGGAAAGATAGCCGCCTGAAACCCGTTATTCTGAGGAGGCTTTGCCTGAAAGTCATTAAAGCTCAATGATCTGCCTTTTTGATAATAAACAGTATCCGTATCCTGTTCCTGATAATTTCGAAATGAAAGATTCAGTCCTTTGGCCAGCAAAATATTTGTCGCCGACTCCTTATTCATCCAGTTATGGATATACTTCAAACTATAGCCAAGCACCTCCCGTAATGCGGGTTCGATATATTCCAAATTATAATTTGAACGGGTATATTTCAGGTTCATACTATAGGTGGTCAGAGGCTGGGTTCCCCAGTCTTTTTCTAACTCAAACTGAACTTTTAAAGTCACCTGCCCTGAAACATGAGTACTTTCATTACTTTCCCTGATCATACATTCAAGAATACGGATATTGAGTGGCCTTCCTTCGGTATTCCGGGGCAATCCATTCATCAGGAAGCTGGAAAGGGCATTATTACTACCCCCGTAGATACCTGTAGAATAGCTTTTCATCTTCCCGTTTCCATCTTTATACCATAAAGTGGCAAATACCTCTCCCGGGGCACGGGCATCGATTACTCTTTCGATATAATAATCCCAACTAGCATGTTGGACTTTCTCAGTCTTAAGCCGGATCGGTCCGGGCTGGGCAAAACCGGTCAAGGAAGTAAACAGAATACTTACAAGCAACAGAATACCAAAGAGTGCAGCAGGCCGGTTTTTCACTTTAAATGAACGAGTTGGAATGGAAAATGTTGTTTATTTAATTGAGAGTTCTTCAATTGACAGTTGATAATTGATAACGTGGGATCAACAGCTATGACATTGAAATCTGACTATTATTGAATTAATAAATTACAGGTAAACTGGCAACAGATAACAGATAACTGAAGAAAATCCCTCCTGCGTCGGGATGACGATAGACAGCGAACCTAAATCCCATCTCAATACTCATTACTCAATACTAAATACTAAATACTAAAAAAGGCTGCTTCCTTACAGAAACAGCCTTTTTTTCAGAAGAAATTATCTTACTTCTTATCGTCTTCTTTTACTTCTTCGAAATCAACGTCAGTCACATGGTCACCTGCATCCTCAGCGGAAGCATTTGCACCCTGGCCGGCATCCTGAGCTGCTCCGCCATCCTGAGTCGCTTTATACATCTCTTCGGATGCTACGTTCCAGGCAGCCTGAAGCTCAGCCTGAACAGTATCGATCGTTGCGAAATCTTTAGCAGCATGCGCATCTTTCAATTTTTTCAAACCTTCTTCGATAGGAGCTTTCTTATCCTCGGCTAATTTATCGCCGTATTCTTTCAGCTGTTTTTCGGTGGAGAAGATCAGGGCATCCGCAGCGTTCAGTTTTTCAACCTCTTCACGTGCTTTCTGATCCGATTCAGCATTGGCCTCGGCCTCATCCTTCATCTTTTTGATCTCTTCATCCGTTAAACCGGAGGAAGCTTCAATACGAATCTTTTGCTCTTTATTAGTTGCTTTATCTTTGGCGGCTACGTGTAAGATACCGTTAGCATCAATATCAAAAGTAACTTCGATCTGAGGGATACCGCGCGGTGAAGGCGGGATTCCATCCAGATGGAAACGTCCGATCGTTCTGTTTTGATTGGCCATCGGGCGTTCACCCTGTAAAATATGAATCTCTACAGACGGCTGGTTATCAGATGCTGTGGAGAACACTTCAGATTTTTTCGATGGTATGGTTGTATTCGATTCGATCAGTTTGGTCATTACACCACCCATCGTTTCGATTCCTAATGAAAGCGGGGTAACATCCAGTAATAATACATCCTTAACCTCACCGGTCAGTACACCACCCTGAATAGCTGCACCAATGGCAACCACTTCATCCGGGTTTACACCTTTTGATGGTTCTTTACCAAAGAATGCTTTCACGGCATCCTGGATAGCGGGAATACGTGTTGAACCACCTACCAATATGATCTCGTCTATATCAGATATGCTTAACCCTGCGTTCTTAAGCGCTTTTTTACAAGGCTCGATCGTACGTTTGATCAGACTGTCTGCCAGCTGCTCAAATTTCGCACGGGTTAATGATTTTACCAGGTGCTTAGGCATACCATCGCCGGCTGAGATGTAGGGAAGGTTAATCTCGGTCTGAGCAGCACTGGATAATTCGATCTTTGCTTTTTCAGCAGCTTCTTTCAAACGCTGCAGAGCCATTGGATCTTTACGAAGATCTATACCCTCATCACTTTTGAATTCGTCTGCCATCCAGTCGATGATCACTGCATCAAAGTCATCACCGCCAAGGTGTGTATCACCATCGGTTGATTTTACTTCAAATACACCATCGCCCAATTCAAGAACAGAAACGTCATGAGTACCACCACCGCAGTCGAACACAACAATTTTCATATCCTTATGCGCTTTATCCAGTCCGTATGCTAATGCAGCGGCTGTAGGCTCGTTGATGATACGTGAAACTTTCAATCCAGCAATTTCACCTGCTTCTTTTGTAGCCTGACGCTGTGCATCATTAAAGTATGCCGGAACAGTTATAACTGCTTCGGTGACTTCATGACCCAAAAAATCCTCAGCAGTTTTTTTCATTTTCTGCAATACCATTGCCGAAATTTCCTGCGGAGTATATAAACGATCATCGATCTTAACGCGGGGCGTGTTATTATCACCTTTAACCACCGTGTATGGAACGCGTGCCATCTCATTGGTAACCTCGCCAAAGCTGTTACCCATAAATCGCTTGATTGAAGATATGGTTTTAGTCGGGTTGGTGATCGCCTGGCGTTTTGCCGGATCTCCTACCTTACGTTCTCCATTATCAATAAATGCAACAATTGAAGGCGTAGTCCTCTTACCTTCACTGTTTGGAATAACTACAGGCTCATTACCCTCCATTACTGCTACGCATGAATTTGTAGTTCCTAAGTCGATACCAATTATCTTTGCCATATTTAACCTTCTTTAATTTGTGTTTTAGTTTGTTATGATAAGCAATTATCAAGCCTTGTGCCAAATGATGCTTAAGCATAATTGACAGTATTTTTCACTGCTTTATATTAAAACAAGGCTTTTTAAAAATGACAGGATGGCAGAAGGGGGAATTGATAATTGATAATTGACAATTGAGAATGGTTATCGGTTATCAGTTGTCTGTTGTCAGTAATAAATACTAAATGTCAAATGTTTAGTTCTTAGGCTAACTCCCGCCATGACCGTCATCCTGGGCGCAGCGAAGGATCTGATTGCTAACTGTCAAATGAACCGGGATCCAGTTTTTATTCACGGTTCCTGATACTTTTTAGAAATTATTCGCCAGTTAACTCTAATAGTTCTTCATTATCAACTGTCAACTGTCAGTTGTGAGTTATCTGTTGCCAGTTATTAAAAATGTTTAATGAAGCACTATTAGTCCTGATTTGAGTACCTAAAAACTTAGAACTTATTACCTACAACTTATTACTTACCCCCTAAACGCAAAAGACCCGCTCAATAAGCAGGTCTTTAAATATTGGTAAAGGGGAAAATTATTCTCCTTTTTTCACTTCAGTATCAGCATCGGGAGACTGAGTTTCTTCAGCCGGACTTACCTGAGCTTCAGCAGCGGGAGTTTCCTCAACCTGAATTTCCTCAGGTGCAGCCTCAGCTACAGGAACTTCCACTGTTTCAACTGCGGCAGCAGCTTCAGGTTCAGCAGCCTTTACTTCTTCCTTTTCTGCCTTTGGAGCAGCTTTAGCTGCGGTAGCAGGAGCATCAGTATCAGCAGTTTTCTTAGCTTTTGAACCGCGGCGGCGTGTTGTTTTCTTTTCAACAGCTCCATCACCGGAAGTATAAACTTCATTGTAATCAACCAGTTCAATTAATGCCATTGATGCGTTGTCACCTAAACGGTTTCCCATTTTAAGGATACGGGTATAGCCTCCCGGACGGTTTGCTACTTTGGCAGCTACATCACGGAAAAGCATCGATACAACTTCCTTATTCTGTAAGTAACTGAATACTGTACGGCGGGAATGGGTGGTATCATCTTTAGATCTGGTGATGATGGGTTCAACATACACGCGCAAAGCTTTTGCTTTGGCAAGTGTGGTTGTAATGCGCTTGTGTAATATAAGCGAAGAAGCCATATTAGCCAGCATCGCTCTGCGGTGACTGTCTGTACGACTTAAATGGTTTACTTTTTTACCGTGTCTCATTATTTGTTGGGTTTTGCACGTGCATACCGTCAATCAACCTTTCGGGATCGGGAATTATGCATTTCGCTTATTATTATATTATTATTCTTCGTCTAATTTAAATTTGGAAAGGTTCATACCAAAGGATAATCCTTTAGATTTAACCAGATCCTGTATTTCTGTCAATGATTTTTTACCAAAGTTTCTGAACTTAAGCATATCTGCCACATCATAAGAAACAAGATCAGCCAGGGAACGGATATCTGCTGCTTTTAAGCAATTCAGAGCACGAACTGAAAGATCCAGATCAACCAGTTCCATTTTAAGGATCTTGCGCATATGCAGGATCTCCTCATCCACTTCTTTGGTTTCTTCTTTAGCCTGAGATTCAAGCATGATGTTCTCGTCAGAGAATAACATGAAATGATGGATCAGGATCTTGGCAGCTTCTTTCAAAGCCTCTTCCGGATGAATAGATCCGTCAGTAGTGATGTCAAGAACTAATTTCTCATAATCTGTCTTTTGCTCAACACGAAAGTTTTCAATAGAGTATTTCACATTCTTGATCGGAGTATA
The DNA here is from genome assembly GCA_036677005.1 of Pedobacter sp. Lineage (GTDB taxonomy): Bacteria > Bacteroidota > Bacteroidia > Sphingobacteriales > Sphingobacteriaceae > Daejeonella. The sequence continues at coordinate 14,440 of JAKFBV010000085.1, read as the reverse complement.
GATCGAATCAATAGCGATAACCCCTAATACAGCATCTGCATTTTTGTTTTCTTCTGCAGCAACATATCCTCTTCCCTTGCTCACTGTTAATTCGATCTCCAGGGTTACTGTAGATTCCATATTACAGATCACCATATCAGAATTAAGAACTTCAAAGTTATTTGAGAACTTCGTGATATCGCCTGCTTTAAACTGATCCTGACCATTAATGATCACAAAGATCTTTTCATTATCGCCTGATTCACCGGTTTTTTTGAAACGCACCTGCTTTAAGTTCAGGATGATCTCCGTTACGTCTTCCACAACACCTTTAATGGTTGAGAATTCGTGGGAAACCCCGGAAAAACGAACCGAAGTAATTGCAAAACCTTCCAGGGAAGATAAAAGTATTCTGCGTAAAGCATTACCTATGGTAACACCGAAGCCAGGCTCTAAAGGTCTGAACTCGAATGTTCCGTCGAAATCCGTAGATTTCTGCATGATAACTTTATCAGGTTTCTGAAATGCTAAAATTGCCATTTATCTAATTTGTTTATTGTTTATGGATATGAGATTGGAGATTTGAGATATGAGACTCACTCATGTCTCAAAATTCCTATCCCTAACCTCTTCAGGTTAATATTTATGAAACGGGATATGAGATTCCAATAATTCAAATCTCATATCTCAAATCTCATATCTTATTTAGAGTACAACTCGACGATCAGGTTTTCCTTGATATTCTCAGGGATCTCATCACGACTTGGATAGTTAAGGAATTTTCCTGTTAAGTTATTCGCATCCCAGTCTAACCAGCTGAATTTATTTATCATTCTGGCAGCCACTGAATGTGAAACAGCCTCAAGGCTTTTTGAACGCTCACGTACTGCGATCACATCACCGGCACGCAGTGAATAAGAGGCAATGTTCACGATCTCACCATTTACAGTGATATGCTTATGACCTACAAGCTGACGGGCAGCTGAGCGGGTTGGAGCAATCCCTAAACGATAAACAGTGTTATCCAGACGGGCTTCAAGAAATTTCAGCAAGTTTTCACCGGTAATACCTTCTTTTGCAGAAGCTTTGTGAAATAGGTTCTCAAAATAGCGTTCTAAAACGCCATAGGTATATTTAACCTTTTGCTTCTCCATCAACTGAACGGAGAATTCGGATTGTTTACCTCTTTTTCTGGAGGTACCGTGCATTCCCGGAGGATAATTTTTTCTTTCTAATGCCTTATCAGGACCAAAAATTGGTTCTCTGAATCTACGGGCGATTTTGGACTTGGGTCCTGTGTATCTAGCCATGTTTGTGGGTTTTTAAAGTATCTTTCAGCCCATGGCTGAAGAATCTTAGCTTTAAAAAAAATTATTAATTATTATTTGTTAAACTCTTCTTCTTTTTGGAGGACGGCAACCGTTATGCGGAAGCGGGGTAATATCCTGGATAGTAGTTACCTCGATACCTGATGTCTGAAGGGTACGGATAGCCGACTCACGTCCTGAACCCGGGCCCTTGACATATACCTGAACCTTACGCAGTCCAAGGTCATGAGCCACTTTAGCGCAATCGCCTGCAGCCTGTCCGGCAGCATATGGCGTATTTTTCTTGGAACCTTTAAAACCCATCTTTCCGGCCGAAGACCATGAAATGGTCTGGCCCTGAAGATTCGTCAGGGTAATAATGATATTATTGAATGTAGCGTTTACATGTGCTTCGCCTATTGGCTCTACGATCACAACACGCTTTTTGGTAACTTTTTTAGTTTTTGCCATTATTTTAGATTTGAGATGTGAGACTTGAGATGTGAGATACACACTCTTTACTCATATCTATTTCTTGTTTTAATCATGAAGTATGATCCATTTAGATCCGAAACTTCATATCCGCTTAATTTGTTAATTAATCGAGATCAGGATTCGAAATACTCTCATATCTCAAATCTCATATCTCATATCTTACTTAGTTGCTTTTTTCTTGTTTGCTACAGTCTTACGTTTTCCTTTACGGGTACGTGAGTTGTTCTTGGTACGCTGTCCGCGAACAGGTAATCCTTTACGGTGACGTAATCCACGGTAGCAACCGATATCCATTAAACGTTTGATGTTTAATTGTACTTCGGAACGTAAAGCACCCTCCACCTTGATCTCATCATTAATGAAACCACGTATTGCTGCTAACTGATCATCGGTCCAGTCCTGTACTTTAATATTTACATCTATACCAGCATCTTTAAGAATTCTTTGTGCGGTTGTCTTTCCGATACCGAAAATGTAAGTAAGTCCGATCTCTCCTCTTTTGTTTCTTGGTAAATCAATACCTGCTATCCTTGCCATATATTATTTTAAGTTCTAAGTACTAGGTTTTAAGTTCTAAGTTTCTAAACGCTGTGCTGACCGCCCAGACTTATAACTTATAACTTATAACCATTAGTTTTTATCCCTGACGCTGTTTGTATTTAGGGTTCTTTTTGTTGATCACATAAAGTACTCCCTTGCGACGGATCACCTTACAATCAACGCTGCGTTTTTTAATTGATGCTCTTACTTTCATCTCTATCCTATTTATATCTGTATGTTATTCTGCCTTTGCTCAAATCGTAGGGCGACATCTCCAGTTTCACTTTATCTCCGGGAAGGATCTTGATGTAGTGCATCCTCATCTTACCTGAAATATGCGCAATGATCTCATGCCCGTTTTCCAACTCGACACGAAACATTGCATTAGACAATGCCTCTCTGATTATTCCGTCCTGTTCAATTGAAGCCTGTTTGGCCATATATTAGTATAATTTCTCCTGTTTGTTTTATATCCTATGCGACCCGGGGTATTTGATTTTTATGTAATTCATTAAAAAACAACACCTTTACAAAAGCAGATTTACTCCATCAGAGCCCATCGGAACAGGGATGCAAAATTAAATAAAAATTTTTAATATTTAATCTTTTTGTTTTAAAACTTCCTCAATGTATTGAAATGTCGATAGAATGTCTGCTTTACCCTTTTTAATGGCCACCGTATGCTCATAATGAGCTGATGGTTTCTTATCAATGGTGCTGACCGTCCAGCCGTCATCCCAGAACTTCACTCCTGCCCTTCCTGCATTGATCATCGGCTCGATAGCGATCACCATACCTTCTTCCAGTTTAATTCCGGATCCGCGTTTACCATAATTGGGAACCTCCGGCTTTTCGTGCAATCTCACTCCCACACCATGGCCAACAAGTTCTTTCACTACCCCAAAGCCATTTTTCTCTGCATGCTCCTGAACGGCATAACCTACATCTCCTATCCTCATTCCAACCACCGCCTTTTCAATGGCCAGGTATAAACATTCTTTGGTCACTTTCAGTAAGCGCAAAGCTTCGGGATCTACATTACCAATTGGGAATGTATAGGCCGAATCGCCGAAAAAATCATGGAGAACTACACCGCAATCCACCGAAACAATATCACCATCCTTAATTTCATATTTTCCCGGGAAGCCATGTACTACCTGGTCATTCAATGAAATGCATAATGAATTGGGGAATCCGTTATAGTTTAAAAAAGCAGGCACACCGCCATGGTCACGAATAAACTCCTCGGCTAATTTGTCAAGTTCAATGGTCTTTACACCTTCCCCTATCACCTTTGCTACTTCAGCAAGGCTCCTTGATACCAGCAGAGAACTTTCCCTGATCTTCTCTATATCTTCGGGAGACTTAAAGTAAATTTTTGACATGTACCTTAAATTACCGATCCGCCTGCCGAAACAGGGGTCCGACCCTTTATTCTGCCGGTCTTCATCAATCCGTCATAATGACGCATTAACAAGTGACTTTCAATTTGCTGTAAAGTATCTAAAACAACACCTACCAGAATTAACAGGGAAGTTCCGCCATAAAAATGCGCAAACTGACTGTTTACACCCAGGATAATTGCTATTGAAGGCATAATTGCAATGATGGCAAGAAAAATAGATCCGGGTAAGGTGATCTTCGAAATAACCGCATCGATATAATCACCGGTTGATTTTCCGGGTTTAACACCTGGTACAAAACCGCCATTTTTCTTCATATCGTCCGACATCTGCACCGGGTTAACGGTGATCGCTGTATAGAAGAACGTAAAGGCAATGATCATAAAGGCAAAGGTCAGGTTATAGGTCAGTGAAGTATAATCACTGAATGATGCCAGAAATGAAGACTGCGCTCCGGGGAAAAAGGAACCGATGGTAGTTGGGATGAACATAATTGCCTGAGCAAAGATGATCGGCATAACACCGGCAGCATTTACCTTTAAAGGAATGTACTGACGAACGCCGCCATATTGCTTGGCACCTACTATCTTCTTTGCGTACTGTACCGGGATCTTTCTGACACCCTGTACAATAAGTATTGTGAACATCACCACCAGGAACAGGGCTGCGATCTCTACTATGAAAGTGATCAATCCTCCCTGGGCTCCCATACGGGATGTAAATTCTGAAATAAATCCGAAAGGCAGCTGTGCAATGATACCCACCATAATGATCAGGGAAATACCATTTCCAATACCCTTATCTGTGATCTTTTCTCCTAACCACATCACGAACATCGTACCTGCTGTCAGCACACACATCGATGATATAGTGAAGAGCGGCTCAGATAATAAACGGGCTTCGGGGCTGATCTGTGAACGAACATAGCCGATAGCCTGTAAAGCTGTGATAATGATGGTCAGATAACGCGTAAACTGATTGATCTTCTTACGTCCGCTCTCACCTTCCTTCTGTAATTTCTGGAAATACGGGACCGCAATACCCAATAACTGCACCACGATCGATGCAGAGATATAAGGCATTACACCCAATGCAAAAATAGATGCCCTGGAGAAAGATCCCCCGGCAAACATATTCAGCAATCCTAATAAACCTTCCTTGGCCTGTGCATCATCAAGTGATGCAGAATCTACCCCGGGGATTACTATAAATGATCCTATTCTATAGATCAAAAGACATAAAAGCGTGAAAAGTATCCGCGCTCTCAGGTCCTCTATTTTCCAGATATTGGATAGCGTTGTAAAAAGCTTCTTCATGTATAATTACAGTTTAACTATTGCACCACCAGCCGCTTCAATTGCTTTTTGAGCTGTCGCAGAGAAGGCATGAGCTTTAACATCCAGTTTGGATTTAACTTCCCCTCTGCCTAAAATTTTGACAAGGTCATTCTTTGAAGCTAAACCATGCTCTCTGAACGTTTCAAAATCGATTGCAGTTAAACTATATTTTTCGGCTAGTGCCTGTAAAGCATCCAGATTAATACTCACATATTCTGTGCGGTTAATCGGGTTAAAGCCAACCTTAGGCAAACGACGCTGCAAAGGCATTTGACCACCTTCAAAACCGACCTTGCTCTTGTATCCGGAGCGTGATCCGGCACCTTTATGACCGCGGGTGGAAGTTCCACCGCGACCTGAACCGGTACCGCGACCGATACGTTTTCTATTTTTTGTTGAACCTTCTGCAGGTTTTAAGTTACTTAAGTTCATGATCAGATACTTTCTACTGCTACTAAATGATTAACTTTTCTCACCATTCCGATAATTGCCGGATTAGCTTCAACCTCTACAGAGTGGTTTATTCTTCTCAAACCTAATGCCTGCATGGTTCTTTTCTGGCGATCGCTTCTATCGATAACGCTTTTAATCTGGGTTATTTTAATCTTAGCCATGATGATTATCCGTTAAATACTTTATTTAAATCCACACCGCGCTGCTGAGCTACTGTATAGGCATCACGTAATTGTGACAGGGCCAATACGGTGGCTTTAACCACGTTATGAGGGTTAGATGAACCTTTTGACTTAGCCAATACATTATGTATTCCGGCACTCTCCAAAACGGCACGCATAGCACCGCCTGCAAGTACACCGGTACCCGGGGCAGCCGGCTTCATCAGGATAAATCCTCCTGAATATTTACCTACCTGTTCGTGCGGAATAGTTCCATTAATGATCGGAACCTTAACCAGGTTCTTCTTTGCATCATCAATTCCCTTGGCAATAGCTTCGGTTACCTCTTTTGCTTTACCAAGTCCGAAACCTACTACTCCATTCTCATCACCTACCACAACGATAGCAGAAAAGCTGAAGGTACGTCCACCTTTGGTAACTTTAGCAACACGCTGGATGCTAACTAAGCGATCCTTTAATTCGATCTCGCTTGATTTTACTCTTTTTATATTGATAGTTGACATTCTCTTTATTTTATGATAACACCGATATGATTGAAATGATCGCTGTAACCGGTGCTAATTAAAATACTAAACCAGCCTCACGTGCACCTTCAGCCAGTGATTTTATACGGCCATGGTACAGGTAACCATTTCTGTCAAATACAACCTGGCTAACGCCTGCTGCTATTGCTTTCTCTGCTACTGATTTACCAACTGCTTTAGACTGTTCAGATTTATTTCCGTTTGCAGTAAAATCTTTTGATAAAGATGATGCTGAAACAATGGTCTTGCCGCTATTATCATCGATAATCTGAGCATAGATCCCTTTATTACTTCTGTAAACAGACAGACGAGGGCGCTCTGCAGAACCGGTTAATCTCTTTCTGATTCCTCTTTTGATTCGCTCTCTGCGAGATAATTTAATTCCTGCCATGATGATTATTTTTTAGCGGCTGATTTACCAGCTTTTCTTCTTAATATTTCACCAACAAACTTGATACCCTTACCTTTGTAAGGTTCAGGAGCACGCAGGGAACGAATTTTCGCTGCCACCTGTCCTAATAATTGTTTGTCGATACTCTCTAATGTAATGACCGGGTTCTTACCTTTCTCTGAAGCGGTGGTCACCTTGATCTCTTTAGGCAACTCAAACACAAAGTGGTGAGAGAATCCTAAAACCAGGTCCAGTGTATTACCCACATTAGTTGCACGGTAACCAACACCTACCAGCTCCTGCTGTGATTTATATCCTTCGGTTACACCAATAACCATGTTATTGATCAATGAACGGTATAAACCATGTAAGGCTTTATGACGTTTCTGCTCTGAAGGGCGTTCAACAGTCAGAATACCATCTTCCTGGCTTATTTTAATTTCTGTATTGACATCCTGTGTCAATTCTCCTTTAGGGCCTTTTACAGTGACGAGGTTTTTATCAGACACTGATATAGTAACACCTGCAGGGATATTAATCGGGGCTTTTCCTATTCTTGACATCTCTTATCCTCCTATTAATAAACGTAACATAAAACCTCACCGCCAATATTCAAATTCTTAGCTTCCTTATCGGTCATTATACCTTTAGAAGTAGAAAGGATAGCGATCCCTAAACCATTTAATACACGCGGCATATTATCAACGCCGGCGTATCTTCTTAAACCAGGAGTACTCACACGCGAAATGCTGCGAATAGCTGATATTTTAGTTATCGGATTGTACTTCAGAGCGATCTTGATCGTTCCCTGTACGCTGTTATCCTCAAACTTGTAATTGGTGATGTAACCTTTGTCAAAAAGAACTTTTGTCATTTCTTTTTTCAGGTTCGATGCAGGGATCTCTACAACACGGTGGTTAGCCTTGATGGCATTCCGAACACGTGTAAGGTAATCTGCTATTGGATCTGTATTCATTATTTATTTGTTTTGATGGTGGTTTCCTTCAGGACCCATTCCTGGCGACCTTCCATCGGTTAATTCTTAATTGAGCATAAAGCTTAAAGCACAAAGGCAAAAGCTTTAGCAATTGACCTCGCTTTCAGCTTTCAGCTTTTTGCTTTTAGCTTTCTTACCAGGATGCCTTACGCACACCCGGAATTTTACCTGCCAGGGCCATATCACGGAAAATTACACGTGAAATACCGAACTGACGCATATATCCGCGCGGACGGCCAGTCAGTTTACAACGGTTGTGTAAACGTACCGGTGAAGAGTTCTTAGGTAATTTATCAAGACCTTCGAAATCTCCGGCAGCTTTAAGGGCTGCTCTTTTATCTGCGTATTTGGCAACTAATCTGGCACGTTTTACTTCACGTGCTTTTACACCTTCTTTAGCCATTATTGTTGATTTGTATTTTGATTCTTAAATGGTAAACCGAATGACTTAAGTAATTCCAATGCTTCAACATCTGTCTTGGCAGTGGTTACGAAAGTGATATCCATACCCATGATCTTATTGATCTGATCAATATTGATCTCAGGGAAGATGATCTGCTCAGTTACTCCTAATGTATAGTTACCGCGTCCGTCAAAGCCTTTATCATTGATACCCTTGAAATCACGGATACGTGGTAAAGCGACAGAGATCAAACGATCCAGGAACTCATACATATTATTATCGCGTAAAGTAACCCGAACACCGATCGGCATTCCCTTACGTAACTTAAAGTTAGAAATATCTTTCTTAGATTTTGCAGGAATTGCTTTCTGACCGGTGATGGTGGTCATTTCATTCACAGCGCTGTCAATTAACTTCTTATCGGTTGCAGCCGCGCCAACACCCTGGTTGATCGCAATTTTCTGCAAACGCGGAACCTGCATGACGCTTTTATACTGGAATTTATCCTTTAAAGTCGAAATGATCTCCTCTTTATATTTTGTTTTTAATCTTGGTATGTAAGCCATTACTTAATTTCCTCCCCAGATTTTTTAGCGATACGAACTGATTTACCATCCTTATTTTTCTGTTTACCTACACGGGTTGGCTTACCAGATTTGGCATCAACAAGCATGATATTAGAAATATGAAGACTGGCCTCTTTTTTAATGATACCACCGTTTGGAGTAGCAGCATTTGGTTTTGTATGTTTTGACACCATATTAGCGCCTTCAACGATAACCCGGCTGGTTGCCAGCTGAACCTCTAAAACATGTCCTTGTTTTCCTTTAGAATCACCTGCGGTAACCTGTACCAGGTCGCCCTTGCGGATCTTCAATTTAGGCTGTGATTTTATCTTCTTTTCCATTTTTACAAAACCTCCGGTGCTAATGATACAATCTTCATGAATTGTTTTTCACGTAGCTCTCTGGCTACAGGACCGAAAATACGTGTTCCACGCGGCTCGTCCTGAGCATTCAGCAATACAGCTGCATTATCGTCAAAGCGGATATATGAACCGTCTTTACGTCTTATCTCTTTCTTTGTTCTCACAACAACTGCCTTAGAGACAGTTCCTTTTTTGATGTTCCCTGATGGAAGCGCACTTTTAACAGTGACAACTACTTTGTCACCTATGGATGCATAGCGCTTACCGGTACCACCTAAAACACGGATCACTAAAACTTCTTTAGCTCCACTGTTGTCAGCAACATTCAGTCTTGATTCCTGTTGTACCATGTTACTTAGCTCTTTCTAAAATTTCCACTAATCTCCAGTTCTTGGTCTTACTCAGCGGACGAGTTTCCATAATTAACACTGTATCACCGATACCGCAAGTGTTAGTCTCGTCATGAGCCATAAATTTGGTAGTTTTCTTAACAAACTTACCATAGATCGGGTGTTTCACTTTCCGCTCAACCGCAACTACAATAGATTTCTCCATTTTATTGCTTACTACCAGCCCGGTTCTTGTTTTTCTTAATTGTCTTTCCATTTTGGACTTTTATTTATTCAGAAGCGGACTCTGTCGCAGCAGATGCTTTCGCTTCCGCCTTGCGCTTAGTCAATTCTGTGTTTAAACGTGCAACATCTTTTCTGACTTTGGTGATCCTTGTCGGATTCTCAATCGCAGAAACTGTATGTGCAAATTTCATTTTGGTGAGATTAGCTTTCTCTTCATTAATTCGGGCTACCACTTCTTCAGTTGACAGCTCATGTATTTCTGAGTTTTTCATTTTCTTTATTTGTAAGTTGTAGGTTTTAAGTTGTAAGTTTTAAGTAATACAACTTATAACTTATTACTTATCACTTATAACTCTCTTTATGCTTCGACGAAATCTCTGCGTATAACAAATTTCGTTTGAACCGGTAATTTCTGAGCTGCCAAACGCATGGCTTCTTTTGCTACTTCCAAAGGCACGCCTTCAGCTTCAAAGATCATTCTGCCGGGTCTGACAACTGCTACCCAATATTCAGGAGCACCTTTACCTTTACCCATACGTACTTCAGCAGGCTTTTTCGTAACCGGCTTGTCCGGGAAAATACGGATCCAAACCTGGCCTTCCCTTTTCATAAAACGGGTAACGGCAATACGGGCAGCTTCTATCTGACGACTGGTGATCCAGGCAGGCTCTAATGATTTGATCCCGAACGAACCGAAGGCTAATTCTGCACCGCGACCGGCCAGACCTTTCATTTTGCCTTTCTGCATCTTTCTGAACTTCGTTCTCTTTGGCTGTAACATGTTCTTATTTTATTATATCGTTGTTAGTTGGTTAGTTGTTGGTTGGTTAGTTTTCAGTTAGTTGTTAATATCGTCTTAGACTACTAACTACTATGTACTAACTACTAAATACTAAACTTAATTATTTCTTTCCTCTGAATCCGCCGCCTGCGTTACCGCCCTGACCGCCGCGATTCTGACCGCCGCCTTGTCCGCCGCGATTCTGACCACCTGGTCCACCGCCGCGATTCTGGCCACCGCCACCACGGTTATCACCCCCGCCGCGTCTTTCGCCGCCACCGCCACGATTATCCGTACGTCTGTCGCCGCCGCGTCTTTCACCGCCACCGGCAAATGGCGCTGCACCGCCTTCAGGGCCTCTTCCTTTCACACCGGTAGTCTGGCCAATGTTAGGAGAAAGATCACGCTTACCGTAAACTTCGCCTTTCATGATCCATACTTTAACACCGATCTTACCGTAAGTGGTCAAAGCTTCTGATAAAGCATAATCAATATCAGCACGGAAAGTATGCAATGGAACACGTCCATCTTTGTACTGCTCGGTACGCGCCATCTCGGCACCGCCTAAACGACCTGAACACATGATCTTGATGCCTTCAGCTCCCATACGCATGGTTGATGCGATCGAAGTTTTCATGGCACGGCGGAAGGAAATTCTCGCTTCTAACTGCTTTGCAATTCCTTCACCTACTAATTGTGCGTCCAATTCCGGACGTTTGATCTCAAAAATGTTGATCTGAACGTCTTTTTTGGTCAGTTTTTTTAATTCTTCTTTGATCTTATCAACCTCCTGACCACCTTTTCCGATCACGATACCCGGACGGGCCGTGTGGATAGTGATGGTGATACGCTTCAAAGTACGCTCGATAACCACTTTGGATATACCGCCCTTTGAAATACGTGCTGCCAGGTATTTTCTGATCTTTTCGTCCTCAACTAATTTCTCAGAGTAATCGTTCCCGCCGAACCAATTCGAATCCCAACCTTTGATGATTCCTAATCTGTTACCTATTGGATGTGCTTTTTGTCCCATTTCTCCTTACTTAGTTTTTGGTTCAATGTTTTTACTATCAACTATCAGTGTCACGTGGTTAGAACGCTTACGAATTCTATGTCCGCGACCCTGTGGAGCTGGTCTTAATCTCTTTAACTGGCGTCCGCCATCAACCATGATCGTTTTCACAAACAGTTCATTGTCTTCAGGGCGTTGTCCTTCATTTTTCGATTCCCAATTTTTGATGGCAGATAATAAAAGTTTCTCAACCCGTATTGCTGCTTCCTTATTGGTATATTTCAAAATATACAAGGCTTTCTCAACCCGCTCTCCTCTGATCAGATCAACAACCAATCTCATCTTACGTGGTGAGGTAGGGCAATTATTTAATTTTGCTATTGCTTCCATTGCTTATTTTTTCTTATCAGAGTGACCTCTGAATGTTCTGGTTGGAGAAAATTCACCGAGCTTATGCCCAACCATGTTCTCAGTGATATAAACCGGAATAAATTTATTTCCGTTATGCACTGCAAATGTATGGCCTACGAAATCCGGAGAGATCATTGACCGTCGTGACCAGGTTTTGATCACCGATTTTTTGTTACCCTCATTCATTGTAGCTACTTTCTTCACTACGTTATGATCTATATAGGGGCCTTTTTTTATTGAACGTGCCATTATTTCTTCCTTCTCTCTATGATGTAACGATCAGACGATTTCTTTTTATCGCGGGTTTTAAAGCCTTTGGCCAGTAAACCTTTTCTTGAGCGCGGATGACCACCTGATGATCTTCCTTCACCACCACCCATCGGGTGATCGACAGGGTTCATCGCTACACCACGAACTCTCGGGCGACGGCCTAACCAGCGGTTTCTTCCTGCTTTTCCTAATACTTCATTCGCTTTCTCGGAGTTTGAAACAGTTCCGATCGTTGCAATACAAGTCGCCAGGATCATACGGGTTTCGCCTGAAGGCATTTTAATGATCGCATATTTACCATCGCGGGCTGAAAGCTGGGCATAAGTACCTGCACTGCGTGCAATGATAGCTCCCTGTCCCGGGTTCAGTTCAATGTTGTGAATAATAGATCCTAAAGGAATGTTCTTCAAAGGAATCGCATTCCCGATCTCAGGGGCCGAAGCCTCACCCGAAACGATCTTCATTCCAACTTTCAAGCCTTCCGGAGCAATGATGTAACGTTTCTCACCATCGGCATAATTTACCAGGGCGATACGTGCGCTACGATTCGGATCGTACTCTATAGTGGCAACAGTTGCGGGGATATCGTTTTTATCGCGTTTAAAATCAATCAATCGGTATGACTTTTTATGTCCCCCACCGAGATAACGCATAGTCATTTTACCGGAATGATTCCTACCTCCGGATTTCTTGATGCTGGTAACCAACGATTTTTCAGGAACGTTAGTCGTTACATCAGAGAAAACTCCTCCTACTCTGAAACGAGTACCCGGGGTAACCGGTTTAAATCTTCTTACTGCCATGTCTTAATTAAATATTGCTGTAAAAGTCAATAGTTTCACCATCTTTTAGCGTTACTATAGCTTTCTTGTATTTCGGAGCGTTTCCGCTTACCACACCTGCTTTAGTATTACGCGATTTTGATTTTCCATAAACAACCATCGTATTGATAGCCAGGATATTGACACCATACATTTTTTCGATCGCACCTTTGATCTCTAATTTATTGGCTCTGTGATCAACCTTGAAAGAAAAGCGGTTTAACTTTTCAGTTAATGCCGATGCTTTTTCGGTTAAAATCGGTTTCTTTAAAATTTCCATTTTACTTAGCGAAGGCCTCCTCCAATGTTTTAACAGTTTCTGTAGTCAGCAATAAAGTTCCTGCGTTCAATACATCATAGGTATTCAACTCTGCGGCAGTAACTACTTTCGCTTTCTTTAAATTCCTGCTTGATAAATAAACATTATTATTTGCTGCCGGTAAAACCAATAAGGTCTTTGCATCTGTTAATTTCAGATCAGCTACAATTTTGGCGTAGTTCGAGGTTTTGATCGTATCAAAACTGAAGGCTTCCAAAACAACAATGCTATTATCTATTGCTTTATATGTAAGTGCAGATTTACGCGCCAGAGATTTCAGCTTTTTATTCAGCTTGAAACTATAGTCGCGGGGCTGCGGACCGAATACGCGACCACCACCATTGAACAATGGAGATTTGATCGATCCTGCACGGGCACCACCTGTACCTTTTTGTTTGTATAATTTACGGGTAGATCCGGCGATCTCATTACGTTGCTTGGATTTATGCGTTCCCTGGCGTTGATTGGCAAGGTATTGCTTAACGTCCAAATAGATCGCATGATCGTTGGGTTCTACTGCGAAGATCGCATCAGGAAGCTGCACCCTGGCACCTGTTTCTTTACCTGATATATTTATAACCTTAACTTCCATCTCTTTATTTATCAACGATTACGTAAGAACCCTTAGCTCCCGGAATTGAACCGCTGACAACTAATAAGTTTTGTTCTGAGTACACTTTCAAAACCTGAAGGTTCTGAATTTTAACGCGGTCACCACCCATACGGCCGGCCATACGCATTCCCTTGAACACTCTTGAAGGCCATGAAGAAGCACCCAGGGAACCCGGAGCTCTTAAACGGTTATGCTGTCCGTGGGTTTGACCACCTACACCACCAAATCCATGACGTTTTACAACACCCTGGAAACCCTTACCTTTTGAAGTACCAACTACATCCACAAAATCGCCTTCGGCAAAGATCCCGACACTCACGATATCACCAAGAGCTTTTTCGTCTTCAAACGTTTTAAACTCAACCAGCTTGCGCTTCGGAGTTGTTTTTGCTTTTGCGAAATGTCCCTTTAATGAACCCGTCGTGTTTTTCTCTTTCTTGTCGTCGAAAGCTAACTGAATTGCGTTGTAGCCGTCATTATCGACGGTACGTAGTTGGGTAACTACGCATGGGCCAGCTTCGATCACTGTACAAGGGATGTTTTTCCCTTCAGCATCGAATATGCTGGTCATTCCTACTTTTTTTCCAATAATTCCTGACATTTTCTTTAATCAATTTGTGTCCATCGAAGCAGTAGGGCTTCGTTCAAGACATAGTAAACCCCTCTAAAGGGAGGGCAAAGATAGGAAAGTCTTATTAA
>JAKFBV010000084.1:0-8803 GCA_036677005.1 Pedobacter sp. | reverse complement strand
TTTCTGGCCAATTATCTTTAAAAAAATGCTCAGCATTGGAAAAAAAACATGAAATTGAATGCCCTCAAATTTTTAGGCTTAAAATAAAGAGACCGCATCATGTGAATTTTGATACGGCCTCTTACTTAAACTAATCCAAACCTGATTATCTATATTCCAATAAATAGTACATGGGAATAAAACAATTTTTATTTTACTTTCCCCGGTGCATCGTATGGCATGACCTGAGGATCAAAGTTAGCCCATCCTGAAGTCCAGTCGCTTGTACCGAAAGCCCCACGGTAAGTAACTTTTTCAAAGAATGCATCTGTAACTTTAGCATTGGTAAAAAGTGCTCCGGTTTCGGCAGCTGAACCAGCTTTAACAGTAAAATTTGGTGTCCCCAGTTTACCGGATGATGCAGCAATAATATCTGCAGGATATTTATAAGGAGAATTTATTAGAACATCCCCGTATGAAGCAGCTGTAAATGTATTGGCAGCCCTCAAGGCTGTTTCAAAATCTGCCTTATTTTCACCTTTCACTTCATTATTTTTAGAGTTTGTACCAAAAACAAGGTTATTTTGAAAGGCCAGGCCTCCGGACAGGTAATTAGCCGAAGTTGCTTTGGCAACCGCAACTTTTGAATCATCAATATAAATACCTTCAGTATAACCGGTAAATATGGAGTTTAAAATACTGATCGATGAATTTCTCCTGATCTGGGCAGCGTGCTGATAGTTAGCATTAAAGCCGGACATATTAGCTGCAGAAAGAGGACCAATCACAGTAACATTGCTAAATATGGCACTTGTTAAAGGTGTTTTAACAGATCCCGAACCATCATTGTCAGACTCAAACCCATTCGAACCAGAAACATCGGCAAGAGTTATATAACGCTGAACCAATGCAAACTGAACCTTACCTGAATACCCGAAATCTGTATCGAAATCATCATCAAGAGTTCCAATTGCTAACAGGTGTTTTGCATTGACAGTTCCTCCGAAAAATTCATAGGCATCATCCCCTGAACGTGTAACCTGAATATAATCAAGGGTTGTACCTGACCCCACTGAACCCAATGTCAAACCATTAATTTCATTATCAGGAGATAAAGGAACACCAGCAAACTCAATACGAACATATTTCATAGTTCCTGAATTATCTGCCGGATCAGTCCCGCCATAAGAAGCTTTGCCTGAAGCATCTGTTAGAATTCCTTCAATACCCTGGTTTGTACCCTGGTTATTTGGAGCCTTACCTAAAAGCACAATACCCCCCCAATCACCTGAGGAACGAGCGCCAATCGCCTGATTTGAGGTAAACACAATCGGTTTATCAACCGTACCAACTGCTTCGATTTTACCGCCCCTGTTAATTACCAATGTGCCTTTTAAAGCCTTATCCCCTTTAATTAAGGTACCGGCCTGGATTGTTAAGGTTGCACCACTGGTTACATTGATTATTCCTTTTAATAAATATATTTTATCTGCAGACCAGGTTGTATTTGAAGTAATATCTGCTGTTACATCAACTGTCGAGCTTACCGGGTTTACTATAATGGTATCATCCGTATCATCGACCGAACTTTTTTTACAGGCTGTAGTAAAAATCGCAGCAGCTAATGCTAATAAAATTGCTTGTTTTTTCATGTTATTTTTTTCTTTATTGATTTTATATAAAGGTATTTACCGTAAATAACCTTAGTATAAAGTCTGAGTGATCATACTGTTAAGCGTTATTAAGCTTATGTTAACTAGAAGGAATAATTAAATGACAGGGAATAGTTACTTCCTGTTTTATACCGGCTGATGGTTTCATCAGATGACGCAGCTGAATATTTCTTATTCAGGTCCTTATCGAAATACAATACATTATTATTAAGAATATCGTTTGCATTAAACTTTATTTCGCCTTTAGCTTTCAGGATCTTATATCCCAGCTGAAAGTCAAAGATATTTCGCGGTGCTTCATAAACACTTGGAAACTGCTGTCCGCCTGCATTCGCAATTCTGCGGCCGATACGGTTATACAATAAATTGAAGCTTAAAAGATTATTCAATGTACTGTGTTGTAATCCCGCATTGATCACATACGGAGACTGACCAACCAAAGGGCGCTCTTTCTCGATCAGATTATCAATCTCCGGATTCTTAACCTTTGATTTAATCAGAGACAGGTTGGTATAAAAATTAGTGTTTTTAAAGGCCTCTGTACCCAAAAAAGCCAGGTTCTTTCTATATTCTAATTCAATACCAAATACCCTGGCCCTTTTGGAATTAAAATAAGAGATATCGGGTGTTGAATTCGCGTCAGCAATACTGGCTTCTATGGCATTCTTAAATTCCTTATAAAACCCTGATACAGAAAAAATTTGTCCTGCAGAAGGGAAGAACTCATATCTTAAATCTGCATTATCAATTTGAGCACGCTTTAATAAGGGATTTCCCTGTACGTTAGCACCCCGCTCATAATCATAATAAGCGAATGGAGCTAATTCTCTGAACTCCGGACGGGCAAGTGTCCTGAAATAAGAAGCTCTGAAATTACTTTTATCAGTGATACTATAGGTATAATTTACAGAAGGAAGTATATCCGTAAAATTTTGAGAAACCAGGTTATTTGTTGTCAGGGTACTCAGTTTCAAATCATATTGCTCCAAACGTAATCCGTAAACGATCCTTGATTTTGCACCAATTTTGTTGTCCATCATCGCATAAGCCGCATTCACTAAGGAGTTAGCATCATAAGAATCTCCATTATTATTAATCTCATCCAGTTTATATTTTCCCTGGCTTACCAGATCCTCTCCGAATAAAGTTTCGATAGGGCGGGTTCTGATCTGATTGTCTGCCTGAGGATTATTCAGATCAGTAAGCAGTCTTAGGCCTAAAAACCGAACATCAAAGTTGCGGTTGCGATAATTTGAAGCAATACCAGCTTTAAATGTTGCACTGTTTTTCAGAAATGTAAAGGGCAGTGTATATCCGGTCTCAGCTGAATAGACATTCTCATTTAAATAGGAATACAGCCTGGTATTTTCTTTACCGATATTAGTAACTCCGGCATAAAATGAATTGGGCACATTTCTGTCTGCCACGTTACGCAGATAGTTGACTTTACGCTGATCAGGCTGATCGTTTATCACATTCCCAAAACCAAACGTCCATTTAAATTTTGCATTATTTTCTCCTGCTTTATGTTCACCCTCAAGGGCTGTTTTAAATAATGATTTCTGCATCAGGTCAAATGCATAGAACCTGATATCCCCTGTTGTTTTGTTGTTACCGGTACGGTAAGTAAACTGATCATCCAGGGAGCGGTTGTAAAGATTCTTCAGAGTAATCCGGCTGTTTTTAAAATTGTAAGCAAAGTTGGCCAGGGCTCCCACATTCGTAGAAAACTTATATTGATCATCATTATAATCAAACACATGATATTGGCGGGTAATCCCCAAATTACTATTCTGAGAATTCCGATAGGTTAAAGATAAAATAGCACCTAAGCGGTTATTGGTTTTTTCAAAATCTTTAACTCTTCCAAGGGTAAACTGATAATTTTGGTTTAAAAATGCATTCCCATTACGAATACTAAAATCCTGTGGCAAAGCTTTTATGGAAGCAATATTTTTATTAGGACCTACCCCATTATTGACAATTTTACGGGTTGAAGGAAAATTGTTTGGTAAGGATCTTAAACCGTTATCAAATCCAAAGTAATCAGAGGTATTCCGGTGGCCGCTTTGAAAATCCTTGAAAGTGGATTGTGAATTATAACTATATCCTAAACCGAATGACATAAAATTTTCATCAGGAATATTCTTGGTTATAATCTGAACCGAACCGCCTGCAAAGTCTCCGGCTAAGTCTGGAGTGGCAGTTTTACTGATAATGATATTATCAATCAGGTTAGAAGGCACAATATCAAATGAGAATGCTTTTCTGTTAGGCTCTGTACTGGGTAACACGCCATTATCCAATGAGGCTGAATTATAACGATCTGCCAATCCTCTCACTACAACAAATTTATTGTCCTGAATTGTCGTCCCGCTTACACGTTTCAAAACTTCACTTGTATTTTTATCCGGTGATTTACGGATTGATTCAGCAGAAATTCCATCAGAAATTCTGACACTGTTTTTTTGCTGGGCATATAAGCCATTAATGCTTTCCTGTCTGATGGTTGCCGTAATAACCACTTCAGCCAAAGCCTGTGAACTGGCTTCTTCCATAACCACATCCAGATTTGTGGTCTTACCGGCAAAAACTTCTATGTCAGTAATATTCTTTGACTGATATCCTAAGTAGGAGAACGTAAGAGTATATTTTCCAGGATTGAGGTTTCCCAGGGCATACCGGCCATCAATGTCAGTGGAAGCACCAAGCGTACTCCCTGTGATTTTTACAGTCAGGCCAATTAATGTTTCAGCTGTTTTGGAATCACTTACTTTACCTGTTATTTTTCCGTTTTGCTGACTGAAAGCAGTGAGCGTACTTAAAATTAATAATAGTTTTAAGCTTAAGATTCGGGTTAGAACGTTGTGTTTCAATTGTTGAGTTTTTAATTTCTACAAAAGTATTACCACAGTATTAACTCATGATTGCATTTATGTTAAGCAAGGTTTATGAATACATTAAGTTTATGTTAAGTGGATTAAGCCTGTGTTAACTGAAATTGAAAAACTGATAAATAAGGGTTTAATATCATTTTCAAAAAAAATATTTTAAAATTCAATAGTTTTATCGTAATATTACGATAACATTGATTCATCATCTTAATTTAATAGCTAATAAAATGAAACTTTCAGAAATCAAAAACCATCTTCATACAGCTGAGGCTGTAAATTTCGTTTTATTGACGAAAGAAACCAACTGTCTGGCGCAGGATAAATGCGGCATTCCGGCTGAGCAGTTGAAAACCACTACAAACTCATCCTGCTGTACGCCCGCAGGCGGATGCTGTTAATTAAATAACAATGAAAAAGAAAAATATATTAGTACTCTGTACCGGTAATAGCTGCCGAAGTCAGATCGCGGAAGGCTATTTAAGGCATTTTGCCGGAGATAAAGCAAATGTTTACAGTGCTGGAATTGAAACCCATGGGCTGAACCCGAAGGCGGTGCTGGTTATGAAAGAAGATGGCATTGATATATCGAAACATACCTCAAATAATGTGGATGAGTATCAGGGCATCGATTTTGATTTTCTGATCACTGTTTGCGATCATGCCAGGGAAAACTGTCCTTATTTTCCAACGAAGGCCATTAAATTCCATGAGAATTTTCCTGATCCCGCGAAAGCCAGTGGCTCGGAGGAAGAAATTATGAATAAATTCAGAGAGGTCAGGGAAATGATCAAAGATTACTCCCGTCGATTTGTGAACGAAAACCTAAAGAATTAAAATCTGAAACGTGTTGGGCCGGAGCCCGGTTAAACAGGCCGGGCTCAAGGGCTGGCCTTCATCGAATTTTTTTATTTCGGTACCGGCATAACCTGATCAGTAGCGTATCCCTGCCTTCTTGAAAATAAAATGCAGGAGCCATATGGGGCCGATGAGCAGGAATTTGACATCATCAAAGAAGGAGGGCTTTTTGCCTTCGATCTTATGTCCGATAAACTGGCCTATCCAGGCAAGCACAAATATAGCCAGGCATACCTGCCACATGAGTGGCCAGCCTTCCTTATTATGAAGCTTTTCGAGGCTGACGATCCCGGCCGAAAATATCATCATCACCAACAGCATCACATAGGAAAGTACCGGGGATAATTTATAGTAGAAATAAATAGCGAATGCGATCAGGAATGAGGCCCAATTCACATACCCGTTGTATCTGCCCAGGAAATTGAGATGAGGAAAAGGGATGGACCAGATCAGCCCGAACAGGCTGAAAACGATCAGGGGAACGCATATCCAGTGAATAATCTCATTGGTATGATTCTGATGACTCTCTGAGTATTTATCAAAATAGACATCAACCGGACGGCGCTGAGCTTGTTTTTGCATATCTAAAAGGAGTTATAAGTTGTAAGTAATAAGTTATAAGTTTAAATATCGCTTAAAATCTAAATTCCATTATTTATGAATTAAAGTTTTACTTACAACTTATAACTTACAACTTAAAACTATTTCGCATAAGCAACAGATCGTGTTTCACGGATCACCGTTACTTTGATCTGGCCAGGATAGGTCATTTCTGTTTGTATCCGGTTTGAAATATCAGCCGCAAGGATCTCTGCCGCAGCATCACTGATCCGCTCACTTTCTACCACGACACGCAATTCCCTGCCTGCCTGAATGGCAAATGTTTTCTCCACTCCGGGATATGACAATGCGAGCGATTCAAGCTCTTTTAATCGTCTGATATAACTTTCTACCACTTCGCGTCTTGCGCCCGGCCTTGCGCCCGAAATTGCATCGCAGGCCTGGATTATAGGCGATATCATCGAAGTCATTTCAACTTCATCATGGTGAGCTCCAATGGCATTACAAACTTCCGGGTGCTCCTTATATTTTTCGGCAAGCTGCATACCCAAAATTGCATGAGGCAATTCGGGATTATCATCCGGGACTTTACCAATATCATGCAAAAGTCCGGCACGTTTCGCCATTTTTACATTCAGACCCAGTTCTGCCGCCATAGTGGCACAGAAGTTAGCTACCTCACGCGAATGCTGCAGCAGGTTTTGTCCATAAGAGGAACGGTAGCGCATCCTTCCAACCATCCTGATCAGTTCAGGGTGGAGTCCATGGATACCCAGATCAATTACGGTTCGCTCCCCAATTTCAACGATCTCATCTTCTATCTGCTTTTTCGTTTTGGCTACAACCTCTTCGATCCTTGCAGGATGAATACGGCCGTCTGTAACCAGGCGGTGTAATGCTAAACGGGCGATCTCGCGCCGTACAGGGTCAAACCCGGAAAGAATAATGGCTTCCGGCGTATCATCTACAATGATCTCTATACCTGTAGCCGCTTCGAGTGCACGGATATTACGGCCTTCACGGCCAATTACTCGTCCCTTGATCTCATCATTTTCAATATTGAAAATGGAAACCGTGTTCTCTATGGCGCTTTCGGTAGCCGTACGCTGAATGGTCTGAATAACCACCTTCTTGGCTTCCTTGCTCGCAGTTAGTTTAGCCTCATCAACGATATCCTTGATCTGGATCATAGCCTGTGTCCGGGCTTCCTCACGCATTGAATCGATCAGCTGGTTTTTTGCATCTTCGGCTGATAAACCCGCAATAGCCTCCATTTGCTGGATATGCTGATTCTTCAGGGCATCCATATCTTCCTGCTTTTTACGCGTGATCTCGATCTGTTTTTCCAGGTTTACCTTCACTGTATCGAGTTCTTCTTCCTTACGGCTCAGATTTTCCAGCTTCTGACTGATCGACTGTTCCTTCTGTTTAACAGAATTCTCACGCTGATTGATCGTATTATTCTTGGTATTAATTTCCTGCTCATGATCAGCTTTCATTTGCAAAAATTTCTCTTTGGCCTCCAGAAGCCTGTCCTTCTTCAGGATCTCGGCATTTGTTTCAGCATCCTTGAGGATCTTCTTAGCCTTGTTCTGGGCTCCCATTTCCTGATTCCGAAATAATTTCCGAAGCAGAAAGCGCCCGAGAACTATCCCGGCAGCTAATCCCAATAAAACGTAAAGTACTATTTGTATGATGTCCATAATTATTTTTGATAAAAAAAAACCGCAACTAAATTTTAAGGTTCATGTACTGTAAAAGCTTCTCTCATTAAGTTTAGAGTTTTGATCATGATCAGGTGCAAAAGCAAATGATCTATCTTTTAACTCTTCTGATACTGAAGTGTTAAGCTTTAAATAGTGAAACTTAAAAATTTAACTGCGGTTAAATCTTTATTGCTCTTAAATATAAAGAACGATATTACCTGGAAAAAAAATCTGTCAACAACTGATCCAGCTGATAAACCTTTTCTGCCACATCCGTATCTTCATGCATTACTTTTCTTTCCGCTTTCAGCGTAGCTGTAGCATAATGCAAAACGCACATGGATAACAGATCCTGTTTATCCCGAACCGCATAATTATCCTGATATTCTTTTATACGGTCATTGATCACTTTAGCTGCCCTTCTAATCACTTCCTCTTCTTCCATGTTTACCTTTAAAGGATAAACCCTGTCAGCAATATTTATTTTTATGGAGATTTCTCCCATTTGAGCTTGATTCACTAAGTATTACTTTTTAAGCAATACAATGCACTTATCTATTTCGCGTACAAATTCGGCAATTTTTTGCTTTATGTCAAGTGTTTTTTCACTCAATCCAGATTCAGCTGCCGGTAAGCCCTCCAAAGAACGGGCTAAAGTCAGAACACGCAACCTTTCTTCCAGATCATTATTCCTTGTTTCCCGGCTCTCAACGGTTAGTTTCAGGGAATCATTTTCGAGCTTCAGTAAATCATTTTCTTCCTGCAAAGCAGCGCAAAGGTCTATTAGCCTGCTTGTCTTATCTACTACCTTACTAAGCTGATCTGCAACTGTCATTGGAGTTGTAAGTTATACGTTATAGGTTATAAGTTTTGGATAACCCCGGCAATAATAAAAACTCTATACCAAAACTAAATTTAAAATTTCCTGAAAACATCTGGTTAATCGCCAGTATATATTTATACTTCAGATTTATAAGCACTTTCAATTCTGACCTATATCAATGAATGACCTCGAAGCAGAGCTTCGAGGTATCGCGTTATTCGAATAACCGTAATTGTGTCCTATGAAACTTCTTATAATCAGTCTTTTCATGACCTTGTTCATTTATATATCTTTGAATAGTTTCCTCATTTG
>JAKFBV010000083.1:0-37539 GCA_036677005.1 Pedobacter sp. | reverse complement strand
TACAGCATCTGAGACCCGTTCTCAGGTGGTCAGTTTGGCCCGGAATCCACTGGTCAGTTTCCTCCGGAATCAGGTGGTCAGCTTAGCCCGGAATCAGGTGGTCAACTTCACCGGAATTTCCAGGTAATACCCTATATGCAATTCAAGCATCATGCTTTGGCAGTTTTGGATACTCAAAGATTCTCTGATGATATGGGAGATGCCAATGTAATTTATGAAGGAGACGGCTTTAATCTCCGATATTGCCATTTCTTGTGTGACTATGGACTATGTTATAAAACAGGAACCCGGATTGATGCAGACGGAAGCGTATATACCTGTATGAAGCAACGTGGTAAATTGTGGATTTCAAGCATTGAACCAATAGAAAGTTCATATAATACCTTGTTGAAAGCAAACCTGGAAAGATGCAAACGAACGAGAAATAATGGAAAATGAAACTACCTTATATATTATCAAGCCCGAGGCAATTGCCTTTAGTAAAGAAATTAGCAAATCTATTTCTGATTTAGGGCTAACTATTGTGACAAAAAGGGTAGGTAAACTACCAATGAATTTAGTTGATAAGATATATTTTGACAGCCCGAGAGAGATAATTGAGGCGACAAAATATTTCATGTTTAGTGAACCTTGTGAAGTAGGAATTGTTCAAGGCATTGACGCAATAAATAGGTTAAAACTCAAATGTGGAGCATCTACAAATCCACTGGAATGTGAACACCAATCAATTCGTTACAAGTATGGCATTCACAATCCAAAGAAATATAAAGGGACAACTTATTATCAAAACGCAATTCATTTTTCTAAGACAAAAGAAGAAGCAGAAAAGGACATTTCATTACTAAAACAATTTATTTGCGATGCAGATTGAATTACGATTAAAGCACCCAGGCGACAACATGGGCTTAAAAGAAGTGGCTGATTACCTGTTAATTCAAACTATAGTGCTAATAATAAACAGTTGTGGTAAGGCGATTGTTTGTGCTTCTAGACCGCCCTCCTTTAAGGCCAAAACCGTTAAGCAAGCGCATGCCTGTCCAACATTGAAAAAAGCAAGATTAAAGACCGAAAATTGTCCACCAATTGTCTTTTAGCCTTAATTTTTATTCTTTAATTCTTTAAAAAATCCCGCACTCGCCGTATCCCTCACTGCGCCTTTTTCATCCTGATAAATAAAATAAGCCTCCAGCCCCTTGTGCTTTTTCAAAAAGGCAAACGCTTTTTCAATCCCCTGGCCGATCAGCACATTATCATAGCCATCCGCGCTCATGGCATCTTTGGTCCTTACGGTCACGCTGATCATTTCATTGTCAATCGGACGGCCGGTCTTCGGGTCCATCAGGTGAGAAAGCTTTTTTGAACCGTTTTGAATGTATTTGCGGTAATTGCCTGAAGTTGTGATGGCACCGCCTTTCATTTCGATGATCTTCTGAACTGTTGTTTCATCATCCTTGTTTTCTGAAGGCTGTTCGATCCCGATCCGCATGATCTGATTGCCGGGTTGTTTGCGCCCTTTTACCCGGATCTCGCCGCCAATTTCGATCAGGTAATTTTGTATGCCCTGAGATTCGATGTGATCGGCAATCACATCCACACTGTAACCCTGTGCAATGCCGTTCACATCGATCTTCAAACAGGGAATATCTTTGATCAGCTGCCTGCCTTTGATGTGCAGCTTATCAGATCCTGAACATAATAAGGCTTTGCTGATCACTTCATCCGAAGGCTGATTCGTGTGTCTTTTTGCCCCGAAACCCCAGGCTTCCACGATCGGAAGGATGCTGATATCGAAAACGCCTTCACTTTCATTCCAGATCTTCAGGGAGCGCTGAACAACCCTGTAAAGATGATCGTCCATTTCAATTCCCTTTTCTGAATTGTTGAACTGATTGATCAGGGAATAGGGTTTGTAAATAGAAAGCGAACTGTCGAGTTCACTGAATTTCAGGTCGATGGAATGAGAACTGATGATGGCTTTATTAGTGTAATAGCTGATGTGATAGCTGGTACCCTGAGCGAATCCTTCAATTTTAAATGCCTGTAAACCGGAGCTTGATTTTCTTCCTGTCGAACAGGATAACTGGCTCATCCCAATGATCAGAAGGATGCATAAAACTTTAATCCCGCTCTTCATTTCCCGCATGCTATTTATCGCTTCTTTGAATATTTTTTAATGCTCCGGTCGTCGTATAATATTTTGCGATCATATTCGGTACCTCCCAGTCGGGCATTTTATTATTCAGGATGTAGGAAATCGCCACTTCAGCAGAATTCTTGCCTTTGAAAGTCCCCGGTTTTACGATCCATTCATTCCCTTTTTGGATCAGGTCGAAACCGGGATATTTCTTTTGCATGCCAGCTTTTACTTTTTCGATGCTGCCTGCAAATTCAACAGCCTGAACGCCCGGAGCAGCCCTGATGTACAATGTGGCCCGGTGCTTTTCTTCTGCACCTTGTCTGAGTTCCAGGTCTGCTTTTGTTCCACTCATCAGGGCATAATGGGTATCTCCCGATCCGGCAGGCTCCCTGTATTTCCAGTTAACGGTCACTTTAGCATGCACCCCTTTGATGGTATAATTGATCTCACCATTGGCTAATACCGATAAAATACTGTCTTTTACATATTTTTTCAGGTAATCAGGGTAATCGACTCGGGTGACCCGTTTAAATTCGGAGGGTGTCAGATCAGTAGGCCATTCTTTAGAACTAAGGATTTTGATGTCCTTTTTATATTTGAGTATGACTCCTGGAAATCCGGCCCATTGCGACATGTCCACCAGGTGGGTACTTACATCCGTAATTCCATGGCCCTGCTGTTTAATGTCAAAGAACCAGGCCGGACGACGGGCAGGTTCAGAACCTGAGAATTTCAGGAAATGGTGTAAATTTTCCTGGATCAGGGATGGATCATCCACACTACCCTTTTTGAGCGTTCCGAATAGTTCCGGCATTTCTGCCAGTTCTTTCTGCAGAATGTTGCTGATATCATAACGCAGGTCCATCGGGTCAAAGATCAGGACCTTTTTTTTCTCTGCCAGTTTGAATGATTCCTTCAGTTTTTCGAAATCCTGTGGGGTAACCGCCATCGGTTTATCGGCAAGTACATGCAGACCGGTCTCAATGGAACGACGTATATACTCGCCCTTTTTCTGGTTATTCCCTGCTATGATCACTGCATTGCCCTTTTTCTCAGCCAGCATTTTTTCCAGGTAATCGTTTCCGGTATAAACAACCATTTTCCATTTGGTCGGATTGGATGAACGGGAATTCATGCCATTGATGCTTTTCAGGTAGGTCTCCACATCCGGTCCGGCGGGGGCATAGACATGTACCACAGGATCAAGCCCTTCATACATTCTTCCCTGCATATAGGTTGCATGTCCGTGTCCGGGATCGAGGATGATCAGTTTGATCGGAGCATTTTGGGCAATTCCTGAACTTGTCATAAAGATCAGTAAGAACAATGGCATGGTCGGGAGCAGGAGCTTGTTACAAATCGAGAAACTTAACCTTGTATTAATAAAATTTCCTTTTTGGTAAGTGGTAGCTGCCATTTTATATCCTGTTAAATTGTTAAATGCCTGTTTCTAATCAGAATTGATCTTATTCAAATATAAGAGAATTTCCCTCTGGTCGGTGTTCTCACCGATCAGCCTTTACCTCTGGTCGGTGTTATCACCGATCAGTCTCAACAGAATTTATGAATTGAGGTTTCCTGTATTTTTATATATTTATTCATCCGCAAACTAATCCCGTTCAAAATGAGTAATCTACTTTTCCCATTCAGGAAATTCATTCCGGCATTTTTTGTACTGATGGTCTTTGCTGTTTTTCTCGTCAATGCCCAGAGTGGAAAACCTAAGAAGTATATTGTTAACGGCTATGTGGGTGGTTATCGCGGGCTGGTAAAAGTTAATGAAATTGATTCCGAAAAGCTGACTCATATCAATTATGCCTTCGTGAATGTGAAGGACAGTGCTGCGTACCTGACCAATCTGAAGACCGATTCAACCAATTTTCGCCTGTTAAACGGACTTAAAAGGATCAATCCTGATCTGAAGATCATGATCTCTATCGGCGGCTGGTCATGGAGCGAGAATTTTTCGGACGCGGTACTTACCCCAGGTTCCAGGAAACTCTTTGCGAGAAGCAGTGTCGATATCGTCAGGCAATATGATCTTGACGGAGTGGATATAGACTGGGAATACCCTGCCATGAGGGGTGAGGAAGGAAATATTTATCGTCGGGAAGACAAACAGAATTTCACCCTGATGTTTAAGGATATCCGTGCCGAGCTGGATAAGCTGGAAGCGGAAAAGGGTAAAAAGTATTTGCTTACTGCTGCTGTCGGAGGCTCAAAATCCTTTGTGAATAATACTGAAATGGCTGAGGTGGCTAAGATCCTCGATTATATTCTGATCATGACCTACGATTATGGGGGCAGAACGGCAGCACATCATACCAATCTCTATCCTTCCAAAGGAGTGGAGAATGGAAGTTCTGCGGACCAGTCGGTAAGGGCCTTTATGGCCGCTGGTGTTCCCGCAAATAAACTGGGTCTGGGAGCGGCATTTTACAGCAGAAGCCGCGAGGCAGAAAGTACTGCCAACAGGGGATTAGGCCAGCCGCTTGTGAGCGGCTCCACAGCTGTTGAAGGCCAGGGGGGCGGGTACACTAAGATGAAGGATGAGTTCATCAATCAGAAAGGTTATAAACGGTATTGGGACCGGCATGCCAAAGCACCCTACCTCTTTAATCCTGAAACAAAAGTCTTTATTACCTATGACGATGAGCGCTCCATCAGAATGAAGGCGAAATATATCAGGAAGCATAAGCTGGCTGGTATTTTCTTCTGGGAGTATTTTTCCGACCCTCAGGAATATCTGTTAACGGAGATCGACAGGGTACTTCATTGAAAATGGAACAAGGATCAAAGAACAAGGAAAGGAACAAGGAGCGGGGACATTAGCAATTTTTAATATGTATTTTTGGCCGGAAAATAGCTTAGATACCCGAAAATAATGATGAAGAGATCAAAAGGCCTGTTATTGACCGGCATGATGTTAAGCATGTTTCATTTTGCGATGTGCCAGGGTGATCCTCAAAGCAGAAAGGATATTGATCTGGCATGGGATCAGTATGACCGTTATCGTGAAGCTCAGATCACAAACCGCTTTTTCAAACATAATGATGTCGTTTCCCTGATTCAAAAGCATACAGCATCCAACTTGCTTAGTTCTGAGGAGATCGGCCGGTCCGTAAAGGGCAGGAGCATTAATCATCTGAAACTGGGAAGCGGTAAAACAAAAATTCTCTTATGGTCGCAAATGCATGGAGATGAGTCAACGGCTACCATGGCCCTGTTCGATCTGTTCAATTTTCTGGCCGCAGACGATGAGCATCATGATTTGAGGAAACTGATACTCGGCAATCTCGAGCTGCACATTGTACCCATGCTGAACCCTGATGGAGCACAGCAATGGAAAAGAAGGAATGACCTGGAAATTGATATTAACCGGGATGCCCGTTTCCTGGTCACGCCCGAAGGCAGGGCCTTAATGAACCTGGCAAAAAGACTTCAGCCTGAAATAGGCTTTAATTTACATGATCAGAATACGCTTACTTCGGCCGGCCGTTCCAGGAACACGGCCACTGTTTCTTTTCTGGCTCCGGCTTATAATTATCCAAAGGATATGAATGATGTCAGAAAAAAGGCCACCCAGTTAATATTAACTATGAATAATGCTTTGCAAAGCAAAGTGCCGGGAAAGATCGCCAAATATGATGATGCTTATGACCCCCGTTGTTTCGGGGACACGTTCCAGGGAATGGGAATTTCGACCATCCTCATTGAATCGGGCGGATTTTATGGGGATCCTGAAAAACAATATATCAGGAAACTGAATTTCTATGCCCTCCTGAACGCCTTTGCGTCAATTGCCAGAGAGAGTTATAAGAATGAAAATCTGAGTGATTATGATCAGGTACCGGTAAACGACAGGTCATTATATGATGTCCTGGTCAGGAATGTGAGCATCAGTAAAGAGGGTTATACATTCAGGACCAACCTGGCTGTCAACCGGTCACAGATCAAAGGCCCGAATTTCGCAAGTATGTCATACAATGGCCGCATCGAAGAACTGGGTGATCTTGAACTAACCTATGGTTATGATGAAGTGGAAGCCTCAAGCCTGACTTTTGCTCCCGGAAAGGTAAAGCTGCTGAAGAAAAGTGAATGGGAGGCCTTAAGTCCGCAGAAGGAACTTGAGCTGATCAAAGAGGGTTATCTTTTTGTTAAATGGACTGATGGAAAGTCCCCTTCCGGACCGCTTAATTCCAGGTTGTTAAACCTGACCAATAACGATTCCAACACGGTTCGCACAGCATCAATCGGCCAGCAGGCGCAATTCCTGCTGACAAAAGACGGGGCACCTCAGTATGCGGTGATCAATGGTTATATGGTTGATCTGAGCAAGGAAGCGAAGGTTGTGCCGAATACTTTTGGTTACTAAAGTTTCGGATTTTTAGGTAATAGGCCCAACTTGATATTCCAATTTGGAATATCAAGTTTCTAAACTCATCTTCTTTGAGCTGAAACATAAAGTCATCCGGAAAACATTTGAGATTGCGTCCGACAGCTTTATTCAGATTTCCGGTTATTACCTCATAAAGTTCTGCCAGATCTTTATCCAGCATTACTTTCTGATTCCGGATCAGATAAATTTTACTCATCACAACTTCGTCCGGAATGGCTACAGTTTTTAATTGCTTACTGCTCATTAATCTAATCTAACAGAATAGAGAAGATTTCCAGAGTTAAATTAGCTAACGGTAATTGTTCATGTGGTGCCGGCTAAAAGTTATTGCCTGGGCTTTACCTGTTAGGTGTTCAAAGCAAATCTTAGTAATATTAAGAATTTGCAAACAGTACTCATAAGCTCTGAATCGACTAAGACAAGTGTTAATGTCCGAGACTTCTAATCGAAAACGTATAACTCTATTTTGAATAACCAACTTTATTGATCAGCCTGAGCAAGGAAAGGTCACCCGGTGCATCGCCCAGAATCTGCCAGATCATTATTCCTGAGGCTTTTTCTTTGGCCAGTTCGGTTTTCTTTCTAATGGTCGATACACCATTGTAATACATGAGCTTGTCATCAGCCATCGTCATCTGATCAGTATTTTCAGCCCCCGGAAATGTTTTTACAATTTGCCCGTAATTCATGCTTGACGCAGAAGAGGTAAGTTCCGGTCCGAAACCATAACCATAGAAACCCACTCCAAGCACTAATTTTTCCTTAGGTATCTTTCTCTCGATTGCAAAATAATCCAGGTCGGCAAGAGCATGTTCATAGGTAGAATGGGGCCCGGGCTGTGAAGGCCGCCATGGCCCGGTATGGTCATAACTCATGATATTCATAAAATCATATTCCGCCAGGGCCTTATTACTTAGCTGATCTTTATAAAAAATGGCAATAGCTGAAGTGACCAGCTTTTTACGGGGTTTCAATACGCGGGCCAGTCCAAGTACGAAATTTTCGAAATTTTCGTCAATGTCACTACCTTCAATGTCAACATCAATGCCGTCAAAACCATATTTAAGAGTGATAAGAAGCAGGTCGTTGATAAATCGGGCTCTTTTGTCATCCTTAAGAATTCTGTGGTAATAGTCATGCCGCCCGCCTCCTGCTATTGAAGGCAGAACCTTTACATGGTGTGCATGGGCCGCTTGAATAAAGGGCAGGAGGGCCGATAGGTCCTGATTGAAATTTCCCAGAGTGTCGGGATTTAAAAAGGACAGGTTGATATGTGTAAGCTGATCAAAGGGAACAGTTTTAAGATCAGCGCTCATGGCTGTTTTCAGTGAATAGTAACCAACCACCCTGAAATCTGACTTCCTTTTTGATTGCCCCTGAACCTGTAAAAGCAGGAACATCATTCCTGTGAATAATATAAATTTTTTCATTGTTCCTGAAATTCTTTAATTAGCCAGTATTAATTCGGATAAAACTCCCTTACCCGTATTTCCTCCTGTATGGCTTCATCGATTTTACCTAATTTCTTCAGCAGTACCGCCCGGTAGGTATGGCATTTTGCAGCGACATACGAATCGGGAAAGGAGCGTGCAGACTGGGTGAAGAGATCATAGGCCTTCTGCATGGATTCTTTATCCTTACGTTTCATCAGTTCCTTACCTTCAGTATAATCCTGGTACCAGCGTTTTGCTACCGGACTCATCCGGTCGGCTTCCTGTAAGGTGGCAAACTGGGGCGGAAAATCAGAGGATATCTTTGGCCTGATCGGGGGAGTACTGCCATTGAAAAATTTCTCAATAGCCTTTGCGTAGGCTAAGGCCTCATTATAATTGTGTTCCTTGTTCTTTAATCTCGATTCTTCCTCCGGATTGGTGAAAAATGAAGCCTCGGCAAGAACACCCGGAATACCGTAAGTACCCCGTAAAACGGAAGAGCCTGCACCCGAGAAAATCGTAAAATCAGAGACCACACTCACCGGAGTTTTTGATTTATACATGTACTTTTTAAGATTCTTTGCCAGGTTTTCGCCGAAGGCCACACCTGCCTTGTTCGATGAGGCAAGGCCATGATAATAGATGATCGGAAAATTAACCGAGGGATCAGCGGTTGCATTATGATGAATGGAAACAAAGAAATCGGCTTTACTGTCAACGGCCAGTTTTGATCTGTCCGCGAGGGGGAAAGTAACGTCTGTGCTGCGGGTTAGGATCACCTTTGCCCCTTTTTCTTCCAGGATCTCTTTCAGCAGCAATGAAACTCTCAGGTCAATCCATTCTTCCCGTTCGCCGCCAGGACCCTGGCGGTAACTGTCTGTGGCAGCGGAACCCCCGTGACCCGGGTCAATACAAATAATTTTACCGTTTAATGAGGAGTTTTTCTGGGCAGAAACACTCTGAACCAGGAGCAGGAAAAACAGCGAAAATAAAGCGCTTTTTGTAAATCTTTGCATAGTTAATTTATGAGATCAGTATTGATTTAAGTTAATTGTATTAATATTTTTCATGGAATTCAGTGATTATTCTGACCATCTCATTCCGGATATCTGCTGTGGGTACCAGAAAATTATTATTCATAAATGAATACATAAATTTTTTCCCCTTACGGGTGATGAAATAACCTCCCTGCAAATGAACATTAGATAAAGTGCCTGTTTTTGCCCATACAAATGGAACTCCATGATCGGTTTTATACGCAGTGCGAAGGGTGCCGCTCAATCCCCCGGCAGGAAACATGTTCAGAAGCCTTTGTTCGTTGCCTGCTTCCTCTTTTATTTTGATCAGGATCTTAATTATGGAACGCGGACTGAATAAATTATTTCTCGATAATCCTGATCCATCCCTCCATTGAAATTTATCGGGCAGATCATTGAGGAACATTTTTGAACTGTAAGCGATAGCCGAATCAACGCTTAATTTACCGGGAAGTAAAGATGAACAGACATATAATAACTGCTCAGCGAGATAATTATCGCTGGGGAGCATCATTCTTTTGTAAAGAGAATCAGCCGGGACACTGTATAAGGTCTTAGCGCTTTCAGGTAAGGGCATATTCAGAATGTTCACTGTCCTTTTTAGGGTGTCCTCCAGCATAGAACTGGTCAGCTGCGCCCCGGGAACCAGGTAAACCGTTTGGCGGAAATTTGCCGGTACAGGCATATCGGGGTAGGTAAAGGTATTGGTTTTATCATCTCTTCTGACGGTGAAGGAGCGGGGATGGAAAGAGGTGTCGGGGCTTAAATGATTTTTCAGAAAGGCAGGGTTCAACTGCAGTTTTCCGTCATTATCTGCAAAAGCCTGAGCTGTATTCTCACCCACAGGCATAGCAACCATCGCGATCTGGTAAATAGAAGAACCATTAAAATCGGAGCCTTTGTTGGCAGGAGAATAAAATAGTTTTTTGCCTGAATTTTTAAGAAAATCATACACCCTTACAGATTTCAGATCGGGATGCAGGAATGAAGGGTCCCCTGTACCCCAGAATATCAATGAATCACCTTTTGTAATGTAGCGTAATCCGGGTATGGAATCTCCTAGCATCCGAAGCGCAGTGTAAAAAGTAAAAAGCTTGGTGTTTGAAGCCGGGATAGCCGGTTTATTGGCATCCAGTTCATAGATCATTTTATTGTCAGCCTGGTTATACAGGGCAAAACCGGTATAGTGATTATGAACAATTTCAGAATTTTTAAAGACCCTGGCTACTTTTCGTTTCGTTAATTTCTGGGCATCAGCCGGCTGACAGAGAAGGGTGAAGATGAAAAGGCTTAATAAGCCGGACAGCCAGTTTATTTTTAGTTTGAAGGATTCTGAGGTCATTGAATTCAGGAGCTAAAAATTTGATGATTATCCCGCTTAAAAACGCATTTAAAAGGACAGATAAAGGCAGGAGTATTTTTATGCAAGATAGCTTTCTGCCTTGAAAGATAAAAGAACAATTAAGGGGCTGACAGGGTTTTTAACCCTGTCAGCCTTATTCCCTTTTAGCCTATTAAATTGAGATTATTGTTTAATATTGTGTCTATGCAAAAACTCCTGAGTATTGTGCTTTTTAGCATTGTTCCGTGCCTCCTGATGGCTCAGAATTCCTTACGTCCCAGAGAAATGGGCTTGAAGATCGGAGTTCTGCCGGCAGGCGCTTTGAATGCAATCACAGATGTTCCGGGAGTTAAAGTTGGGCATAAAACCCTGGTCAGCGGAGCAGAAGTACGCACAGGTGTTACAGCCATTCTGCCGCATAACGGTAATTTATTCCAGTCGAAAGTTCCGGCTGCAGTTTTTGTTGGAAATGGTTTTGGGAAGTTAAGCGGCAGTACTCAGATCGATGAATTGGGGACTCTTGAAAGCCCCATCATCCTGACCAATACCCTCAATGTTGCCGAAGGTATCCAGGGGGTGATTGAACATACACTTGCACAGAAAGGCAATGAAAATGTACAATCGGTAAATGCCGTGGTCGGAGAAACCAACGATGGCAATTTAAATGATATTCGGGGACGTCATGTTAGTAAGGAAGATGTTCTCAGTGCAATCCTTTCGGCAGCGGGCGGTCCTGTTGCAGAAGGAGGGGTTGGCGCAGGGACAGGAACGGTTTGTTTCGGCTATAAGGGTGGAATAGGTACTTCTTCCAGGAAGCTGCCGCAAAGTCTTGGCGGATATACAGTAGGTGTTCTTGTTCAGAGTAATTTTGGAGGTGTATTGCAGATTGACGGTGTGCCAGTGGGTGAGGAGCTTGGTAAATTTTCCTTCAGTGATAAACTTTTGAATAATGTGGATGGTTCCTGCATGATCGTTGTGGCTACCAATGCGCCTTTGGATGCAAGGAACCTGGA
Organism: Pedobacter sp.; assembly: GCA_036677005.1. Classification (GTDB taxonomy): domain Bacteria; phylum Bacteroidota; class Bacteroidia; order Sphingobacteriales; family Sphingobacteriaceae; genus Daejeonella. The sequence continues at coordinate 26,178 of JAKFBV010000083.1, read as the reverse complement.
GCGTCTGGCAAAACGCGCTTTTATGGGTATGGCTAAAACCGGGGGGATCGCCTCGAACGGAAGCGGGGATTATGCCATTGCTTTTTCAACTGCTGAAGAACTTCGTATCCCGCATCAGCCTCAAAATCCGCTGATTCCTACCGCTGTTCTCCATAATGATTATACCTCCCAGCTTTTTATGGCTGCCATCGAAGCAGCTGAAGAAGCGGTAATAAATTCTTTATTTGCCGCAAAAACTATGGCAGGGAAGGATGGCCATATCGCTGAAGCCCTGCCTCTTGATAAAGTAATTCCAATTTTGAAAAAATTTAAGCGCTTATAATAATGAACAAAACATATACCCTGATCAATGGAACTTTTGTCCCCGCTGAAGAGGCTTCTATCAGGATCAGTGATCTATCCATACAAAGGGCTTATGGTATTTTCGATTTCTTTAAAACCGTTGGAGGCCAGCCTGTATTCATTGATGATCATTTAGATCGTTTTTACCATTCCGCCGAACTGATGCGGCTGCCGGTCAGACAGGGCAGACAGGAAATGAAGGAAATGCTGAACAGTCTTATTCAGAAGAATAATTTGACTGATTCGGGCATCCGGATGACCCTTACCGGAGGCTATTCTCCGGATGGTTACCATATCGCCGACCCAAACCTGATCATAACCCAGCAAGGCTTTCAGATCAATAATGTTATCCCTGCGAATGGCATCAGCCTGATCACACATGATTATCAGCGGCAATTTTCTGAAGCTAAAACTCTGGATTATCTGAAAGCGGTATGGTTACAGCCTTTGATCAGGGAGCAGAAAGCCGATGATGTTCTGTACCATGATAAGGGTTATTTAAGGGAATGCCCGAGGGCAAATATTTTTATAGTTACTGCGGATGACCGGGTACTCAGTCCCGGATCAGAAATCTTACAGGGAATTACCCGTAAACATGTACTTGAGCTTTCAGCAGATAGGTATCCAACCAGTGAAACTGATATCAGCCTGGAAGATGTGCGTCAGGCTAAAGAGGCATTTATTACCAGTACCACCAAAAATATTTTGCCGGTTGTTCAGATCGACGGAAAAATGCTGGGGGATGGGAAACCGGGTAAGGTCACGCTATCACTTGCCAGAGAATATAACAGGATTGTTTATGGTTAAGGAGCTGTTTAAATTTTAATTACAGCATGTAAATATTAAAAGAGTGGCCGGTTGAAACACCGGCCACGGGATCTTCCGCTGTTGCTGTCCCCGTCAGGTGCAGGATGGGAAAGGAAAATTCCGTTTTTAAACAGCTTCTCTGATATCAGATCTTTACTTTCACGACCAGCTTTTTAATTACTTCATCCCCGATCATCGGAGCGTGGACATCTTCCGGGAAAAAGATCGCAAACTGATTGTCAGTTAACTGAAAATACATATCAGGTGCATCATTATAGAAAGCGACATCTTTTTCCGGATTGTATTCTCCTTTAAGCGATGAACAGTTATTGCGGGGTTTCCAGCCCAAAGTTTCAGTGCCGCTGATACATAGCTGGATATCGATATTCAGGTTATGGCACTCAAATTTGGCCGCAGACTCTTCCTGCTTCATCCCCTCCTTTTCGGAAACAATGATCTTTAAGCCTTCGCTGATATCGAATTTCCCAATTTCGGCATTTTTAAGATCCATAGATCTTAAATGCTCAAATGCCTTTGCGAAAAGCGGATGAATACAACTGTATTTCCCTGCGTTTTCCAGTGTGTCAATTATCATAGTTTGATTTTTTAAATAATTTCCGGATAGTAAAAATCCGCCTGATTAGAGGCGGATCAAAATAATACAGGCTTTGTTTATCGTTGCACGCGGCCTGAACCATCGCCGCCTACCAGTTCTTTTACCTCGGATAAAGTGGCGTGATTCAGGTCTCCCGGAATGGTATGTTTAATTGCAGAAGCAGCCACACCAAATTCGGCGGCATCGCTCATCTTCATACCGCTAACCAGGCCATAAATAAACCCGCTGGCAAAGGAATCTCCGCTGCCTACACGATCAACTATTCTTACTTCATACTGCTTGGAATGATAGAACTCCGTACCGTCATAAACCAATGCAGACCAGCCATTATCGGAAGCGCTATGGCTTTCCCTTAATGTTGAAGCAATATATTTAAACCCGAATTTTTCCTTCATCTGCTGGAATACATCCTTATAACCATCCAGATTCAATTCACCTTTGGTGACATCGGTACCCTTACTGGTAAAACCCAGGGTAGTATCAGCATCCTCTTCATTGCCGATACATACATCTACATATTGACATAGCCTGGTCATCACCTCTCTCGCTTTTTCCTTGGTCCACAGTTTTTTACGGTAGTTCAGGTCAATGCTTGTTGTGATCCCTTTTGCTTTGGCTGCTTTTAAGGCAGCTTCGGTTAATGCAGCAGCTTTGTCGCTGAGTGCCGGAGTGATGCCGGTAGTATGGAACCAGTCGGCACCTTCAAATATCTTGTCGAAATCAAACTCGCTGATATCCACATCCGAGATGGATGCATCAGCACGGTCATAAACAACCTGCGATGCCCGCATAGAAGCGCCGGTTTCTAAAAAATAAATTCCCAGTCTTTTACCACCCCTTGCAACAAATTGAGTATCAACACCATAGCGGCGTAAATGATTGATAGCTGCTTGTCCTAATGGGTTATTAGGAACTTTAGACACAAAGGTTCCGTTTAAACCGTAATTACAAAGTGCGGCAGCAACATTTGCTTCTCCGCCTCCATAAGTCACATCAAAACTATCACTTTGTACAAATCTTTTAAAATCAGGAGTTGATAAACGCATCATTATCTCCCCAAGTGTTACGACTTTTTTAGCCATGGTTTATTTAGTATTTTATTTGAAAGAAGGTTGTTAAAAATCCAAATTCAGGATAAACAAAAATACATTAATGGCCGATATTTAAAAGCTTTATCCTATTTAATCCCATAAAAACATATAAAATGTTACGTAACCATATAGATACTCAGGATTCGCATTTCGGTTTAAATAATTATTTATTAATTATCTAAATTAGGGGCTGAGTTTTAATCTAATAAACAGAACAGATGAGTAAAAAAGCCGAACTTTTGAAATTGATACCTGAACAGGGAATATTGCCTTTATATTTCAATAAAGATGAAGGAACCAGCATTGAATTATTAAAAGCATTATATAGTGCCGGCATAAGAGCGGTAGAATATACCAACAGAGGTGAAGCTGCCTTGAAAAACTTTATCAGTATGCGTAAAGTTTGTGATGCCGAATTAAAAGGAATGTATTTGGGGATAGGTACCATTAAAGATGGTGCCATGGCTCAGACATTTATTGATGCGGGGGCTGATTATATCATTTGTCCAGGTCTTGTTGAAAGTGTTGCAGTAGTTGCTGATAAACATGATATGCTTTGGGCGCCGGGCTGTATGACTCCAAGTGAAATTATCAGAGCTGAAACATTAGGAGCTAAAATGATAAAACTATTCCCCGGAAATATACTTGGGCCCGGATTTATGTCTGCTATTAAGGAACTGTTCCCTAATCTAATGTTCATGCCAACTGGTGGTGTAGAACTCGACAGGGGAAATATTGAAAGCTGGTTTAAAGCGGGCGTATGCGCAGTGGGTATGGGCAGTAAACTGGTTAGTAAGGATGTGATGGAAAATAAAAAGTATGATGAACTGATCGCTTCGACCAAAGAGGCTTTGGAGATCATCAGGTCTTTAAGAAAATAGGTATAAAGACCATCTGGAATAAAATGCCTGGATCGTTCTCCAGGCATTTTTATTTTTAACATGTTTGTGTTCTGCCTTCCTAAGGATCTCTGCTGTTGTCATTGTTACTCTTGACCGGTCTGATAACCAACAGTATTTATTAATTTTATAACTGCCTTTACCCTCCTGAACGTATCTTATTCATATTGCTCGGGTTATTTTGCTGCTAAATCAATACATTCAAGGGATGTTCAGACATTTACAATTTGTTTTTTTCCTGAACCTGTTTTTAACAGTGATTTGTTTGCAATCACTGAAAGCTCAGGGAACCTCGAATGAGGGTACTGAGTTCTGGGCTGTTTTCCCTACACATGTCCCCGCAAATATCAATGGTCAAAGGCCGCTGGCAAGGTATTCGATATTCATTACGGGTAAAAGCGCCTCTTCAGGGACTGTTACGGTCGGGAACTCTGTACAGCGCTTTGATCTGCCTTCCGGCAATACGGTGATTGAAGTTCAGATCGCACGGTCTGATGCCTATATCAATGATTTCGAGGGCGGGACGGTGCTGACAAAGAGAGGAATACATGTTCAGGTGGATCCCGGAAAACCCAAAGTGGTGGTTTACGGGCATATTTTTGCCGGAGCACGCTCGGCTGCATCATTGATCCTGCCTAAAGAAGCATTAGGGCAACAATATTATAGTATGAACTATGCGAGCGGAAACACGCTGGATGGGGGACAAAACCATATTGTACTGATTGCCAGCGAACCCGATACCAAGATATTTTTGAGAAAAAATGGAGTGGACCTTGTTCAGGGAGGGGTTACTTTAGCAAATCCTGGCGATGTTTATGAATACCTTTCAAATATTGACCTGACAGGAACGAATGTGTTTGTTGATCCTCAAACTTCCGGCTGTAAGCAGTTCGCTATGTTCTCTGGGACGACCAATTCGGCTATAACCGTACCTTTCGGTTGCGTTGGAAGTCTTTCATCAGACCCATTATATCAACAAAACTACCCGCTGGAAAGCTGGGGTACTACCTATGGCTTTATTCCCTTCAGCTCCAGAAGCCGTACTGGAAATGCAGTCAGGACAAGAGGAAATTATGTACGTATTCTGGCAAAAGAGGATAATACGCAGGTGACCTATAATGGCAGCCGGATAACCACCCTGAATGCCGGTCAATATTATCAAACTCCGGCTCCTGTAAATGAACCGGCCTATATTTCAGCTAATCATGCAATCGCGGTAGCCCAGTATTCGCTTACGCAGTCATGTTCCGGCGGCGGGCTCGGAGATCCGGATATGGTAATTTTAAACCCGGTCGAATATAATATTAAGAATATCACCGTATATTCTTCGAGCAGGGAAAATATCAGTGAAAATTATGTCAATATCCTGATCAAAACATCTGCGGCAGCTTCTTTCAGGATAAATGGACGTGCCCCAAATGGCACATTTGCCCCCTTAAAGAGCTCTCCCACCTTTTCTTACCTGCAGCTTAATCTCAATCAGTATCCAACACAAACATTTAATTTGTCTGCTTCCGAAGGCTTTAACGCGATCGCTTATGGATTTGGTGATGTCGAATCCTATGCCTATTCTGCAGGTACTAACCTGGCTTCCAGCCAGTTTGTAAAAGCGATCAGCAAAGCTACCCTGGAAGAAATTACCAATGCCTGTACGAATGAAGATCTTGATTTTAAACTGACATTAACCTCTCCTGCTTCGAGCCTGATCTGGCAATTGGATGTCAATGACCCTCCGGTGAGGCAGGATAATCCGGCAACAGTAAAGGTTGTACGCAACGGTCAGACCTTTTATGAGTATTTATTTCCTAAGAATTCAGGCTACGGACAGGCCGGTAAAAAAGTAATTAAGGTACTGGCAAAATATGCATCAGCCGCAGGCTGTACCCTCGATGAGCAGCAGATCGATTATACCTTTGATGTGTTTGACCCGCCCGAAGCAGCTTTTACCAGTACAGGCAATTTTTGTGCTAACTCGGAGATAGTCTTTACTGATCAAACTAAAGATCAGGGAAATCCTATAACACTTTGGCAATGGGATTTCGGGGACGGACAAACCTCAAATGAACAGAATCCAAAACATATTTATATTAATCCGGGACCATATACGGTAATTCTGAAAGTTGCAAATTCAACCAGCTGTAATGCCGTGGAATTCAAAATGGATGTGAACCTCCGTTCCGTTCCTGTAGCAGATTTCTCACTTTCGAAGCCCGGGTGTAATAATGCCAGCATTACATTTACCGATCTTTCAAGCTCTGTTCAGGGGAATATTATAAAGCGGAGCTGGGATTTCGGAGATGGCAGTACGGCGGAGAAAAATGATCCGGCACCTTTTGACCATCAGTACGCTGCCGGCGGCAGTTACAAAGTGAGCCTGAAGGTGACCAATGAATTTGGTTGTGATCATGTGCTTACCCGCCAGCTGGATATAAGCACGCCTTTTCTGAATGCGGGTAATGATACGGTTATTCTGAAAGGAGGATCAGTTCAGTTTAATATTCTGGCTACCGGGACCAATTTGAAATATAAATGGACTCCATCGGCCGGACTTGACCGCGACGATGTTAAAAACCCGGTGGCATCTCCCGCTGAATTTACCACGTACTATGTGACCATTACTTCGGATGAGGGTTGTATTCTATCGGATGGTATTGCCGTTAATGTGCTTGAAAAACCTGAGATCCCGAATACATTTACACCGAATGGCGATGGGATCAATGATGTTTGGCAGATCAGGTACCTGGATAGTTATCCGGGGGTTACCGTGAATATATATAACCGGTATGGGATCCGGGTTTATGGATCTGTAGGATACCTTCAGCCATGGAATGCGATTTTAAATGGACAATTGCTTCCGGTGGGAACCTATTATTATGTGATCGATCCTAAAATTGGATTGCCGGTATTTACAGGCTGGGTAGCTGTGATCCGGTAGAAAAATGAAGATTTTTTTCAAAAAAGACATTTTAAGGGATAAAATGGTATATTATTGCCTGAATTTTGATAAAGAATGAATTTTTGAAGATCAACATTAAAATGGATTATTTAACTTGTTGATCTTTGCGTAATAAAAGGAATACGATCTTTAACTCTTAATTCAAATAGGTTTTTAAATCTGATACAGAAGAGGAGTCTTAGGCTCAAAATATAAGGTACTGATGAAGAAAGTGGCAGTTTTTTTTATGTTTTTATGTGTTTGCCAGTTTGCTCTGGCACAGCAAAGGCCGCAGTACACCCAGTATATTTTAAATAATTTTATTTTAAATCCGGCCATTTCAGGGATCGAGAACTATATCGATGTGAAGGCAGGTTACCGAAGCCAGTGGCAGGGTCTTGAGGGAGCACCCGTCACCTCGTACATCTCCATTCATGCCCCTCTTGGCAAGAATTTTTTATACGGGACTTCCACTTCAGTACCTCAGGGTGGAGGAAGTAATCCCAATAACAGGAGCTATTTGCAAAACTATAGGGCTTCTGAACCCCATCACGGTGTTGGCTTTACGGTTGTATCAGATAAGGCGGGGCCAATTTCCAGGACCGATTTGAATCTGACCTATGCCTACCATATCGGGATAACCGAGCAGGTCAATGTTTCTTTAGGTGTTGCGGCCGGCATGTCAAAGATCTATCTTGACCGTTCCAGGATCACGCTTGAAAACCCGGCCGATCAGGCAATAGGTACCGGAAACTATGATCAGCTTAAACCCGATCTGAGTGCCGGTTTATGGCTCTACGGACCGAGATACTTCGCAGGTGTTTCTGCCCAGCAGCTGATAAAAAGCCCTATTGGTTTTAGTGATGACCCGGCTACTTATGACCAGGGAAGAAAGGTTCCGCATGTTTTTATAACTGCAGGATATAAAGTATATCTGGGTGACGATTTTGCAGCAATTCCATCCACTCTGGTGAAGTTTGTATCGCCCGTACCGGTATCTGTTGATGTCAATTTAAAGCTGGCTTATAAGGATCGTTTCTGGCTTGGAGGAAGTTATCGTAAGGATGATGCATTTGCCGCGATGGCCGGCTTTAATGTGGGTTCATTTATGAATATCGGGTATTCCTATGACCTGACCACCTCCGGTTTGAACACCGTTAGCAACGGGTCTCATGAAATCGTCCTGGGGGTATTTTTAAATAACAGATACAAAGTAAGCTGCCCGCAGAAAAGCTGGTAGGTTATCAGTTGACAGTTGTCTGTTATCAGTTGTCTGTTATCTGTTATGAGTTATAATCTTAATTCGGGTAAACGTCATATTTCATACCTCTTACTTCATACCTCATCCCTCAATTATAACTCTTTTCTTAATCGTGCTACCGGGATATTCATTGCTTCCCTGTATTTTGCAACAGTTCGTCTGGCTATATTATAACCTTTCTCCTTCAGAATTTCGGTCAGTTTTTCATCCGCAAGCGGACGGCGTTTATCTTCCTTCCCAATACATTCTTCCAGGATCTTTTTCACCTCTTTATTGGATACCTCCTCACCGCTATCCATTTGAATGGCCTCAGAAAAAAAAGATTTTAGTAAAAAGGTGCCGAATTCGGTCTGCACATATTTGGAATTGGCTACCCGGGAAACGGTAGAGATATCCATCCCGATTCGGTCAGCAATATCCTTTAAGATCATCGGCTTTAAATTCTTATCATCCCCGGTGAGGAAATATTCGTACTGATAATTCATAATGGCATTCATTGTCTTGAGCAGGGTTTGCTGCCGCTGCTTAATCGCATCGATGAACCATTTTGCGGAATCCAGTTTCTGCTTTACAAATTGAACTGCCTCTTTAAGTTTTTTATCCTTTTGAGCCGTTTTATCGTAATGGTCGAACATTTCCATATAGGAACGGCTGACCCGGAGTTCAGGTGCATTTTTGGAGTTCAGCGTCAGAAATAATATACCATCATTATTGCTGATATGAAAATCCGGAATGATCTGAAGCTGTTTTGTTGTAACCGCATTTGAATCACCCGGTTTAGGATTGAGTTTAAGGATCTCGTTCACCACCTCCTTCAGCTCCTCCGAATCCATATTCAGGGAGCGCTCGAGCTTATCATAATGCTTTTTGGTAAACTCGTCGAGATAATCTTCAACCACCCTGATCGCTTTTTGAATGACGGGTGTGTGTTCTCTTTTTCGGAGCTGAATCAATAAACATTCCTGAAGGTCTCTGGCACCAACTCCCGCCGGGTCGAATGATTGTATCACCTTCAGCATTTCAAGTACCTCATCTTCTTCAGCCATCACGTTTTGAGAGAAGGCCAGGTCATCAACCAGGGAGCTAATAGGCCTGCGCAGATACCCGTCATCGTCCAGGCTTCCGATTATTTGCTGTCCAATTCTAAAATCATTATCGGATAAGGGTACCAGGTCTAACTGGGATTGAAGGCTTTCAAAAAAAGAGCTTTGGACTGCAATCGGGATCTCCTTGCGTTCATCCTCATCCTCCCCGTTCTGTTCATATTTTGAACCGTAGTCATTGATATTATCATCCTGCAAATAATCATCCACATTGAATTCATCCATGCTTTCCTGATTATCATCCGCGTTAAAATTATCATCATCAGGATCACGGTCAGGATATTCTTCAGCAGGTTCATTCATGTTTGCCAAACTGAGATCCTCCAAAGCAGGATTCTCTTCCAGTTCTTCCTTTATCCGGGTGTCGAGCGAAACAGTCGGAACCTGCAAAAGCTTAATGAACTGAATTTGCTGGGGTGAAAGTTTTTGAAGAAGCTTTTGCTGGAGGTTTTGTCTTAACATGGTACGATTTGTGGGGTAAAATTACATAATTATTGGTGTATGAAACATCTATACTGAAAAATATGTTTGTCATATGGCTGATTTTCAGGTTAAATATGCTTTTTGCTTATATAAAAGATTAGTACTATTTTTAATTTAATTAATCTATAAATCAGTTTATATGGCCATTGTAAAAGAGTTTAAAGAATTCATTTCCAAAGGAAATGTTGTCGATTTAGCTGTGGGTGTTATTATCGGAGCATCATTTGGGAAGATCATTACCTCTTTGGTTGATGATCTGATCATGCCGCCAATTGGTTATTTGATGGGAGGGGTTGATTTTGCAGATAAAAAATATGTTCTTGTTGCCGCCGATGTGATAAACAAAGTGGAGGAAGTGGCCGTACGGTACGGAAATTTCATAAACACGGTCATTCAGTTCCTGATCGTTGCCCTTTGTATTTTTGCTATAATAAAGGCTATAAATACATTGAAACGAAAGGAAGAAGCTACGCCAGCTGTACCGGCTGCGCCAGGTGCCGAGGAGGTTCTTCTGACCGAGATCCGCGACCTGCTGAGAAATCAGAATAAATAGGCCTTAAAATGTTCTTTTAATATCGGGATTGGTTATGATGACATAATCAGCGAGATGAGAAAATTTCCCCCAGTCCGGCTGTTTAAATGAAGCATCCGAGAAGCATGAGATATTGGCTACGGCTGATCCCGGCTTATATCTGATCAGCCTGGCGGCAGTACCCAGTTTCTCATCACTGTGAAAACGGCCAAGTACATGAAATACATTTTTTCGCTTATTTTTCTTCATATAACTGAAAATGGACCAGGCCATTCCGGTATCCCAAAGGTTTTGCGACTGGTATATTTCCATTCCGGGTACGCTGTGGCCTCCCATAGCCTTCAGGAAGTTCTCATAATACCGTCCGCTTGCTGTATCTGCAGGCAAAGGCGGCAGCCATTTTCTGGCGTCTTTACCCAGGTTATTTAATCCGGCAAGGCCCTTGCGGGTCACCAGGTTGACATAACGATTTGGGGTGTTTGCCGCAAGCACCGGAAGCTGCTGTTCCCGGGCATATTCGATCATGGGTTTATAATCATTATAATTATTCCAGGCTCTTGCCTCTTTTATGAAATTCTTTTCGCGGATCTGGTTTTGCGGATACTCATTCAAAACCAGCTGTACATCTGTTTCAAACATCTCCATTGAAAGCACCTGTTCTATGCCGTTCTTCTGATGAAGCATTTTAAAGACTTCTAATTCAAGCTGATGGCCGGTTGGGTCATTATGCTCCTCTCCAAAAAATACTGCATCTGCTTTAGCGAGAGAGCTGATCATCTCATCGATCGTACAGGTCTTTTTTGCCCTGGTATCATAGATTCTGTAGTTTTCGGTTGCGGCCTGTGAAAAGACCAGGTCTGACCATAATATAAACAGAATTAGGAGGCTTGATTTCATAAATCCGGATAGTAAAAACGGGCTTTTTTTTAGAAAGGTACGGATATTTTTAATCTATTTTTTGAATTGTGAAAAATCAATCTTATATTTGCACTCCTGTTTTTTAGAGCAGTATTAGATTAAAAAGTCATGAAAAGAACATTCCAGCCTTCTCAAAGAAAAAGAAGAAATAAGCACGGATTTAGAGAACGTATGAGCAGTGCAAACGGGAGAAGAGTTTTAGCATCGAGAAGAGCTAAAGGTAGAAAAAGACTATCTGTATCAGACGAACGTCGCCATAAAGCGTAATTTTGATTGTATTTTCGTAGCCTTACGAATATTGCAGATCAGGATCTGCATGTAGATCAGGCTAAATAACAATCAAAATGCATAGTTTTAAAAAAGAAGAACGGTTATGTAATATAAAGCTCATTGAAAAGCTTTATCATGACGGTTCTTCTTTTTTAGTTTATCCTTTCAAAATAGTTTGGCTTCCTGAAGATCTTAACTCTGGCCTTCCCGTTCAGGTACTTATCAGCGTACCTAAAAAGAAATTTAAGCGTGCTACTGATCGCAATCTGATTAAACGCAGAATTCGGGAACTCTATCGCCTTCATAAATCTGAAGATCTTTATCCTTTCCTGAATGAACACTCGGTAAATCTGCTGCTTGGTATTAATTATATCGGGAATGAAATCGGGGATTATGCTTTTATGAAAAAAAAGTTTCTTGCTGCTTTGCTGCGTTTAAAGAAGTCATATTTGAGCACACATGTGGAATAAGGTCATTAAACCCGTTTTTTCCGCTATTTTCCTGGCACTGATCTGGGGCTATCAGAATTTAATTTCTCCTGTACTCGGAAAATCATGCCGCTTTACCCCAAGCTGTTCACACTATGGGGTTGAGGCTATTCAAAAACATGGGCCTTTTAAGGGTGGCTGGCTTACTTTAAAGCGGATCGCACGTTGTCATCCCTGGGGCGGCCATGGGCACGACCCGGTACCCTGATTTTTTTACCTCTGGATAATTTTGCTCCTTTGCATATATGAATGAACAGCTTATTTTACTTCTTGAAACTGCTACAAGCAGCTGTTCGGTTGCCTTGAGTGAGAAGGGGAAGGTCATTGGAGTAAAAGAAGCTAATGAACGGAATATTCATGCCAGCCATATTACTCTGTTCATTGAAGAACTGATGCTGAAGGCGGATAAAAAGTATTCAGATCTTCAGGCTGTGGCCGTCAGTAAGGGGCCGGGATCCTATACCGGACTGAGAATAGGGGTTTCGACCGCTAAAGGATTATGTTATGCCCTTGATATACCTTTGATAGGCATAGACACCCTGGAGGCAATGGCATGCAGCCTGACGCAGCGTTCTGATATCCCTGATTCGGCCCTGCTGATCCCAATGATCGATGCACGAAGGATGGAAGTTTATACAGGTATCTATCAAAAGGATCTGAATATGGTCGAAGCGGTCAGTGCAAAAATTGTTGACAGACATTCTTTTGAACAATACAGCCCGAATGAGCTGTTTATGTTTGGAGATGGTTCTGATAAATTCAAAGAGCTTTTTGCTGATCAGCCTGCTATAAGGTTTATTGATTTCGAAAATTCTGCCGCACATTTGAATGACAGCGCATGCAGAAAATTTCAGGAAGGTGAATTTGAGAACCTTGCTTATTTTGAGCCCTTTTATTTAAAGGAGTTCCTGTTTAATAAGCCCGGTAAATGATCTTCTCAGCCCTTTTTTCCAAACATTCGTTTTAATAATCCGCCATTCGGATTTCTTTGAAAACCAGGTATTTGTGTGGCATTCGCCTGATGTTCCAGTATGGTGCCGAATTTTAATCCAAAACCAAGATAAAAGGATGCGCCGGTATATCCTCTGGAATAGGGGGCCGAACCACTGTTGAAATTCCTAATCAGTTCATAGCTTTTAAATATTTGATCGCTTCCCATATAGAATTCCACATTCGGGGTTTTGATCATAAATTGTCCGCCGATCTGTAAAAAATGGTCTGTATTATAATCTGCCGATGCTGTAAAGACGTAATTCCTGTAATGGTAATTATTGACCAGGGCAATATCCCCACCCTTATAATAGATACTTTTAGAAATGATCAGATTGGGCTGATAATTACCAAAATCCTTGTTGACAAGTACCTCCGCTTTGCCATTGATGGCACTCATATAAGATCTGTTTACAGAACTGTTACTGATCCTCGAATCGAGGCTGTCAGCAAGCCTGTTATCTGAACTTGAATTAGAGGCATTATCGATGATTATCCGGCCGGTATCAAAATTATACTCATAGGCCTCCTTGCTCCACTTGATAAAACCGATGTCCTTTAAGTTTCCTAAAACGAACCAGCCATCCCGGAGTTTGTAACCCGCTCCGGCAGTAAATGACAAGCCCGGGTTTTTGAAATTAGGGTAGGCCATTCTTTTTTCGAAAGCGTCAAATTTAAAGCTCGACCTGAGCCTGCCACTTAGAGAAACATCAATGAGATCCTCCGTTTCGTCTATAGTGATATCAGATTTCTGAACTTCCAGCTGGGTATAGCTGATACCGCTTAGCAAACTAAATTTCGCACCCAGCGACAAACGCCTTTTAAAGTCGCGGCGATAAGTAAAACTAAACTGATGATAGGATTGATTATAGCCGTCATCATTCAGCAGATCCTGGATAGAACTGGAATTAAACAGGCGGTAATCATCGAAAATAGCGAATGTCTCATTGGTGACTTCCACTCTCCCGTCATTACGGATCTGCCAGGATATACCCATCTCCTGATTGTTCTTAACCGCTTTCAGCATCCGCAGCATGGCGATGTAATTATTGGTGCTGAAGCTGAGGGTATTTCTCTTGTTTTCGCCCAGAGTGAGGTCTCTGCCATTGAATACCCCGTCATAGATCAATGATTTGAATGCTGATTCTGCGGGACCTGAAAAACTGCTGTTAACAGTAATTGTTGGGATGAAGAAATTAAACGCGAATCGCTTGCTGGTATCTACCTGGTAGGCTTTCTGAGATGGATTTTCAAAGCTGTCAAACAAAGTCCTGCTATTATACAGAGCGAATTGCTGAGCATAAGACAGATTGACCGAAGCCAGTAGAATTAGCAGAAATATGGATCCTTTTATTAAAAAAATGCTATTATTCAGTTTGATGCTCATTCAAAAACTATTAATTGTCAATACTATCTACGGATATTAAAAGAGGATCTGCTGGGCTGGCTGCATTTTTATATCCGGTATAGAAATTAGTAAAAAAATGTTCCTTATTGCTTGTCAGCTGGTAAGATAAGGCATAAAGGTCTTTTAATCCATATTTATTGCCGTTAAAATTCTGACTGTAACTTCTTTTTAATAAGCTTCTTAAAAGGCTGCCCGAATTATTGAAATGAAAAAAGAATGAAACATTGCCCTGATCTGCAACCAGCTGGTCGAATTGATGAAAGGCTTCCGATTTGTAAAGGAAGCGTTCCTGATTATAAGCTTCCAAAAAGCGCTGCACTGTGCCCGGAGAATTTGACAGTATGAGCAGGTTGTCTGTGATGCTATAAAATGGTTTGAAATATCTTTTAAACGGATCCCCTAAATAAAAGTAAAACAGGTTGGCATAATTCATTTTTCTTACCAGTTCAGTATAGGATGAACTTAATGGATCCAGATAGAACTGCAGTGACCGGCCATTCGTGACCTTGACAATTGCCAGATATTCGTAGGTAGAAAGCTGCAGCGTGATCAGCTCATTTCCCCATAATTTTTTAATATCCCGGTCAGGATTGATCCCGGTTTCGGTGGTTAGGAGGCTTAATTGTTTCTTCAAAGTGTCGAGCTCTTTTCTTTTCTCAAATAAATTGCTCAGATCTTTATGATAGGCTGGGTAATCAGATAGCCCGTATGCAACCGAGTTGGAAGTATTTTCAGGCATTATTCGTTTGATCGTATTTTTAATTGGCTCCTGATTAAGAAAAAGCCTGATATAACTATCCGAAGCGCCTGATGTTTCGGTAATACCATTAAACATCAGTGCATCACTTTTATAATTCAGTTTTAAACTTGAATAGCCGGAAAAACTCTGGAAAAGCTCAAAATTTCCATTCAGTTTCTGCCTGAAAAAGGGGTTTAAAAATCCAGGCTTATTATAATTGATAAACAGATTGGCCAGGGCATTTTCATCTTCACGGCTGCCGGCATTGATAATTTTTATGAAAGCCGGATCGATCTTCGCAGAATTTTTATCGATACTGCGGATCAGAACAGAACGTGAAAAACTCCCACGAGCTATGCCGCGGTCAATACACAGGTAAAAAGCCCGGTCAAGGGCTGCATTTTTTATTTGCAGTACGCTTTTCCCTAGTTCCTGGCTGCTTATGATCTGATTTTTGACTTCCTTTTCCAGCATGCTCCTGAACTCTTCGGGCCTGATACCTTCTTTTAAGGGTATTGACCATAAGAATTGAACGCTATCTGAGGAGGATGGATGAAAAGAAAGAAATATTTTCTGTCCGGCTGTAGCAGCATAAAGCTCAGTATCATTCAATAGAAAATCCTTTAACCAGGAAAGCTCAGCTTTGTTCTTTGTCCCAACGATGGTATCGAAAACAGTATAATCTCTGAATATATCATACAGGCTTCTGTCATTTGGGTACTGAAAAACCACCGCGGCATCAGCAGGTATTTCAGACAGTACCCGGTCATTGCTGCGGCTCTTAACACTGAGATTTGAAAAGTATAAATAGGCAAGGGAAAGTACGGCAATAAGTAAAACTGTGGCAGCTCCTATTATTTTCTTCATCAATCAGCTCTTTTAACAAAATTATATTTTTATGTCATCGCAGAAGAATTGCAAACATGTTTGTTAATTTAGCAATCTAATCTAACAATATGAACAAACGCATAATTATTATCGCTTCGGTGTTTGGGATGCTTGCTGTTATTTTAGGTGCTTTTGGTGCTCATGCCTTAAAAACCCTGCTTGATCCTGCTGATCTGCAGGTCTGGAAGACAGCAGTTGAATACCAGTTTTATCACACATTAGCCTTGCTTTTTCTGTCCACTTTCTCCCGGTCCAGAAGCCGGCTTATCAATCTGGCTTCCTGGTTCTTTGCCCTGGGCATCATCCTTTTTTCTGGTTCATTATACCTTCTGGCTGCAAAAGATCTGCTGAACATGAATCAGTTTTCTTTTATAGGACCGCTAACCCCGATAGGGGGACTGTTTTTTATCCTGGGCTGGATCAGCCTGCTTATTGCGACTCTAAAGAATAAGTGATGCTTGAATTTAATGAACTGGAAGGTATTGAAAGGAAAACTCTTTTCATAGAGGTGGTTCTGCCTCTCGCTATCTCAAAAACCTATACCTACCGGGTACCACTGGAAATGAGCTCAGGGATCAGCATCGGGAAGCGTGTTGTGGTTCAATTCGGCAGGAGTAAGATCTATACAGCCATTATATACCAGATCTCGGAAGTACCTCCGGCCCTTTATGAGGCTAAATATATTATTGATGTTCTCGATGAAGTACCTATAGTCAATGAATTTCAGCTGCGATTATGGAAGTGGATGTCTGAATATTACCTATGCCATATGGGCGAAGTGATGCAGGCGGCCCTGCCTTCTGCCCTGAAGCTGGCCAGTGAAACACGCATCATACTAAATCAATCGGAAGAGATCGATAAGGCTCTGCTTTCTGACAAGGAATTTTTGATCGTTGATGCCCTAGATCTGCATGCTGAACTGAAGGTGAGCGATATCAGTAAATTGCTGGGCCAGAAAACAGTATTTCCTATACTCAGGGGGCTTTTTGAAAAGAATATTATTATTATTTCTGAAGAGATATCCGAGAAGTTCAAGCCCCGTAAAAAATCATTCATTACTTTAAATCCCCTGTATAAAGAAGCGGCGAGCCGGAAGGCATTGTTTGAGGTACTGGAAAGGGCGCCAAAGCAGCTGGAACTCTTACTGGCTTACTTTAAGCTTGAAAAACAGCTGGCCGAAATAGCCAAATCAGAACTTCTTGAGACCAGCGGGAGCGGCCCCTCCGCATTGAAAGCATTGATCGATAAAGAAGTATTTATCCAGGAAGATAAGATCGTCAGCCGTTTAAGTGCAGAAGAACTCGAAACGCTTCATGACTTCAAATTGAATGATGCCCAGGAGATCGCCCTAGCTGGGATCAGGGAACAGCTTAAAGAAAAGGATGTAGTTTTGCTTTATGGTGAAACATCCTCAGGGAAGACGCAGATCTATATCAGGCTGATCGAGCAGATGTTACTTGAGGGAAAACAAACCTTATATCTTTTACCAGAGATCGCCCTGACAACACAGGTTGTAGAACGCTTACGCGAGCATTTTGGCAGCCAGGTAGGTATTTATCATTCACGTTTCAACGATAATGAGCGGGCAGAGGTATGGCAGAAAGTATTGAAGGGCGAATATAAAATGATACTGGGCGCCCGTTCCTCTATTTTTCTTCCTTTTAAGGAACTGGGCCTGGTGATCGTTGATGAAGAGCATGAATCGTCCTATAAACAGTATGATCCTGCTCCCCGTTATCATGCAAGGGATTCAGCCATTTATCTTGCACACCTGCATAAAGCGAAGATATTACTGGGTTCGGCTACCCCGAGCCTGGAGAGTTATTACAACGCAAAAATAAAGAAATATGGGCTTGTCACGCTAAAGGGGCGCTATGGTGGAGTAAAATCCCCCCTGATCGAGGTAGTGAGTATTGCTGAGGAAACAAAAAGGAAAACCATGCAATCGCATTTTACCTCGGTTCTGATGAATGAGATCAAAGAAGCACTATCACGTAAGGAACAGGTGATCTTATTTCAGAACAGGCGTGGTTATACACCTTTTCTCTTGTGTACCACCTGCGGATTTACCCCCAAATGCATTAACTGTGATGTGAGCCTTACCTTTCATAAAAGCAGCGCCAAGCTTCATTGCCATTACTGCGGTTATAAACAGGATGTTCTTACCGCCTGTCCGGCCTGTGGTTCAACACGGATAGAGCAGAAAGGCTTTGGTACCGAAAAGATAGAAGATGAGTTGCAGCGACTGTTTGAGGAAGCCAAAATAGCCCGTATGGACCTTGATTCTACCCGGACGAGAAATAGTTTCCAGGTTCTGTTGAATGATTTTGAAGAAGGCAAAATTGATATTCTGGTAGGTACTCAGATGGTTGCAAAAGGCCTTGATTTTGGAAATGTGACCACCATAGGGATCATCAGTGCAGACAGTATGTTGAACTATCCTGATTTTCGTGCCTTTGAAAGAAGCTTTCAGATGCTTGCCCAGGTTTCGGGAAGGGCTGGCAGGAGGGCAAAGCAAGGAAAAGTGATCATTCAGGCTTATGATACCAGCCACCGGATAATCAGCCAGGTGATCAGAAATGATTATGAAGAAATGTTCAATACAGAGATTCTGGAACGAAGGAATTTTCACTATCCGCCGCTTTACCGCCTCATTCAGCTTGACGTAAAACATAAGGACCTTTCCAAACTGGTAATTATCGCTGTCTCCCTCGGTAAATTATTACGATCACAGTTTGGAGAGCGGATTCTCGGGCCCGAAGCTCCCATGATCAGTCGTATCCGGAATTATTATATTCAGACCATTCTGATCAAGGTGGAGAAGGAGGGGGTATCGGTTCATAAGATCAAAGAGGCCTTACAGCAGATTCTTATAAATTTTGATACAATTCCTGCCAACAAGGGGGTTTACATGCATATTGATGTCGATCCTTATTGATTTCTGCGGCCCGTTTTTAATTGAATATTATTTTCCGAAAATGCTCCCTTAAGACTACTTTTGAAAAGCAATGGCACATAAATTAGTCGATAGCTACCGTGAAAGGGGAGCGAGGAAAAAATTAGTTGAGTTACTCCGGGAGCGTGGTATAGCAGATGAAAAAGTATTAAAGGCAATCGGAAAAGTTCCCAGGCACTATTTCTTTGACGAGACCTTCTGGAAACAAGCTTACAAGGATATCGCCTTTCCGATCGGGGATGGCCAAACGATCTCCCAGCCCTATACTGTTGCCTATCAAACAGAGCTTTTGCATATCAAAACGGGAGATAAAGTTCTGGAAATCGGTACAGGATCGGGATATCAGACCTGTATTCTCATTGAGCTGGGTGCAAAGGTTTTTACCATCGAAAGGCAGGAGAAACTCTATAACCGGACGATCCAGGTATTACCTCATATGGGCTATCGGGCAGAGTTTTTTTTCGGCGACGGATCAAAAGGGATCGCTGAGCATGCCCCTTATGATAAGATCATTGTAACAGCCGGAGCACCCCTGGTTCCCGAGATACTGCTTAAGCAATTAAAGACAGGAGGGATCCTGGTAATCCCTGTCGGTGATGAGAATTCTCAGAAAATGATCACGGTGCTGAGGGTAAGCGAAAAAGATTATGAGAGGATCGAACTGGATACCTTTCGTTTTGTACCGCTGGTAGGGGAGAAAGCGTGGTAATTAGTTGAGAGTTGAGAGTTGAGAGAAAAATGCACCAATTTAAGAATAGTATTGCTGACGACAGATAACAGATAACTGGCAACAGACAAAACCGGCAACCGATTACCTTTTCATCGCCCTGCTCATCTCTATTTTCGCGTCGCGGTCTTTCAGTGTTTCGCGCTTATCATATATTTTCTTTCCCTGGGCTAATCCTATTTCCAGCTTGGCAAAGCCGCGTTCAGTAGTGAAGATCTTTAATGGAATAATTGTAAATCCCTTTTCCTCAATTTTGCTCCGGAGTTTGGTCATTTCTTTTTTGTTAAGAAGCAGGACCCTGTCGCGTTTGGCCTCATGGTTATAGAATGATCCATGCGAGTATTCGGCGATCTGCATGTTC
Source organism: Pedobacter sp. (assembly GCA_036677005.1). Lineage (GTDB taxonomy): Bacteria > Bacteroidota > Bacteroidia > Sphingobacteriales > Sphingobacteriaceae > Daejeonella. Next base: position 6,364 of record JAKFBV010000083.1, on the reverse strand, counting down.
CTGACATATAACTGATTATCAAAAAAAGTACAGAAAGCATCGTTGATATCAGCTTTACCCTCGCGGATAGACTTGATCTCAGTTCCCAGCAGTTTCATTCCGGCTGTATAGGTTTCAAGTATGTGATACTCAAAATAGGCTCTTTTGTTCTTAATATTTATTCCACTTGCCATAACACCGCAAATATCCGAAAGAAAATCCACAACCGGAATTTTCATATTTGAGAATAATAAAATTATTTTTTTAGATTAATCTAAAATTGTATTTTTGTCAATCTAATATTGATTAATTTTATTTGACATCTATGCGTTTCTACCTTTTACTTATTGTTTTATTTGGGATTTCAATTTCAGCATGGGCACAAACGGCCATCATCCGGGGTATTGTAAGTTCAGGAGAGGGGCCGCTTGTATTTGCCAGTGTCGCAGTTCTGAACAGCAGATTTGGGACATCGACCGATACCGCTGGCCAATATATTATTGAAAAACTCCCTCCAGGGAAACATACCCTGCTGTTCTCGGCATTGGGATATAGCCCGGTGAGGAGGGCAGTGCTTGTTCAGGAAGATCAGATCCTGCAGCTTGATCTGATCCTGCAGAGCGCCGGTGCTTCTATTGACGAGGTTGTAGTTACCGGTACGATGAAAGAGGTCAGCCGCCTGGCAAGCCCCGTTCCAGTGGAAGTTTACAGTCCGGCATTCTTCAGAAAGAACCCAACGCCATCGGTGTTTGACGCCCTGCAGAATGTGAACGGGGTTCGCCCCCAGCTGAACTGTAATGTGTGCAATACAGGCGATATCCATATCAACGGACTGGAAGGACCCTATACTATGATTCTGATTGATGGTATGCCTATCGTTAGCGGATTATCATCAGTTTACGGACTATCAGGCATACCCAATGCGCTTATCGAGCGGGTAGAAATTGTAAAGGGCCCTGCTTCTTCGCTCTACGGCTCGGAGGCTGTAGGCGGATTGATCAATATCATCACCAAAAAACCTCAGAATGCGCCGGCCTTCTCTTCTGATGTGTTCAGTACTTCATGGGGAGAGGTAAATACCGATCTGGGTTTTAAATTTAAAGCCGGTAAAATGGCTGAAGTCTTAACAGGGATTAATTATTTCAAGTATGGTAACCGGATCGATAATAATGAGGACAATTTCACGGATGTAACTCTTCAGGACCGCATCTCAGTTTTTCAAAAATGGAATTTCCTAAGAAAGAAAAACAGGCAGTTCAGTCTCGCAGGAAGGTACAACTATGAAGATCGCTGGGGAGGGGATATGACATGGGACAGATCCTTCAGGGGTGGTACTGAACGTTATGCAGAAAGTATATATACCAAAAGATGGGAGCTTTTAGGCAGTTATCAGCTGCCGCTTAAGGAGCCCGTGATGTTTGCCTTCTCACTGAACGATCATGCACAGAATTCGGTTTATGGAAGCACGGTTTACGGTGCGGTGCAAAAGATCTCTTTCGGTCAGCTAAGCTGGGATAAAAAAGTAAAAGATCATGATCTGTTGCTGGGCGCTGCTTTGCGTTATACTTTATATGATGATAATACTCCGGCTACTGCATTGCCGAGCGGATTAAACCAAACGGACAGAGTATGGCTTCCGGGTATTTTTATACAGGATGAGATCGCCTTATCTGAAAAGCATAAAATGCTCCTGGGCATGCGGTATGATTATAATTCTGTCCACGGCCATATTTTAACCCCCCGTCTCGCCTACAAATGGATCATCAATGATAATAATATTCTTCGTTTCAATGCCGGTACCGGCTTCAGGGTTGTTAGTCTGTTCACTGAGGAGCATGCGGCATTAACAGGATCCAGAGAAGTTATAGTGACCCAGGAACTTGAACCGGAGAAAAGCTATAATGCCAACCTGAACTATATCCGGAAATTCTATTTTAATAGCGGCAGTTTCATTAGTCTGGATGCTTCAGCCTGGTACACTCATTTCAATAATCAGATCATTCCTGATTATCTCACAGATCCCAATAAGATTATTTACAGCAATTTGAAAGGCTATGCTGTATCCAGAGGGATAAGTGCGAATTTTGATATAGACCTCAGCAATGGGTTGAAGATCCTGGCAGGCGGATCATTTTTGGATGTATTTTCTAAAAACACCAGCAGCGGCGGACCAAAGAACCGGCCTTTGCTTACAGAGCGGTGGACCGGCACCTGGGGAGTTTCCTATAAGCTGAATAAAACAGATCTGAACCTTGATTATACCGGAAATATTTATGGTAAAATGCTCCTGCCCAGATTGGGTGACAATGACCCGCGAAGTGAATCCTCTCCCGTCTGGGGCCTGCAAAACATACAGCTCACCTATGGAGGATTAAAAAAGCTTGAGATCTACGGAGGCGTTAAAAATTTCCTGAACTGGACTCCTGGTAAAAATGAACCTTTTTTAATTGCGCGCAGCAGGGATCCTTTTAATAAAAATATTCAGACAGATGCGAATGGTCGTGTGCTCGCCGACCCGGGGAATCCATACGCATTAAGCTTCGACCCGGGATATGTTTATGCTCCCAATCAGGGTATTCGTGCGTTTCTGGGCTTCAGGATGACAATCAAATAGCCATGTTCAGGATCCTTATTATATTGTCCCTCATCTGTATATCACCGCAAATGGCAAGAGCCCAGGCCAGGCCTGTTACTTTTGAGGAACTGAAAAGCTTACAGGCAATACAGTCAAGGCCCGTAGCGGTTTTTATCATGACCGGCTGGTGCAAATACTGCCATGCTATGAAAAACAGCTTGTTGAAGAACGGGGAAATATCAGCTTTATTATCGGACAAATACTATCTGGTATTCCTGGATGCAGAAGAAAAAAGGGATATTGTTTTTTCAGGCCGCCGGTTTAAATTCAGACCTTCGGGACTAAATACCGGACTTCATGAGCTTGCCGGGGAACTGGGACTGATCAGGGGGCGGATCGCTTATCCCTCCCTGTGCTTTCTGAACAATAAGAATGAAATTATTTACCAGCATGAAGGGTTCTTAAATCCTGCCGGCCTCAGTGTCCTTCTAAAGAAGCTCAGCTCAGATAAATAATCCGCTTCTTATTTGATGATCAGAATTGGAATACCCACATTATGACGAACGGTCTCTACAGTAGTTCCAAAGATCAGATCGCTGATCCCTTTATGTCCGTGGGCACCCATGACCAGCAGGTCCAGATCCTGCAGCTTGACGATCTCTGAGATCGCTTTTGCTGCGGCACCATATCCAATTGAAATATGGACTTTATAGCCTAATTCCTCCAGATTGGATTTATATTTTTCCAGATTGTCGGTATCACTTTGGGTTTCATGATCCAGTACTGTTTCTCCATGATACATGGCCCCGGCCGTCTCCACGATATGGATCAGGTAATAATCAGCGCGCTTTCCTCCTTGTATCAGGGCATGCCGGAAAGTGTTTCTGTCTTTTTTCGAGAAATCAACGGTTATTCCGATCTTATTATACCGGATTGGTGCAACTTTTCCTAATTCTAAAGCTTCGCCGTGTGGAACATTGGATTGTTTTCTTTCATGCTTCCAGAAAAATGGCATAATGAATACATAAGCCAGTAAAGCAACAATGGCAGCAATTACTGGAATTACTAATAAATAGATCCACCAAATTCCCACAGTGGTTTCATGTATCCATTTGCCTATCTCTTCAATAACAAGCTGTACGTTCAGGCTGACAATAATGAAAGCACTCAGCCAGGCCAGAATCTTTACCCAGGTTTTGATCGTATATTCCTTCATTTTCTTGCGGTCTGAATTAAAATGAATCAATGGGATCACTGCAAATCCAAGCTGTAAACTCAGTACTACCTGACTTAAAACCAAAAGTCCGCCGAGTGCATTCTCTCCAAAGAAAAGTATGGTACCCAGGGCCGGAATGATTGCCAGCAGTCTGGTGATCAAACGCCTTATCCAGGGCTGGATCCGCAGATTTAAGTGCCCTTCCATAACGATCTGTCCCGCAAGAGTTCCGGTTATGGTAGAGCTCTGCCCTGATGCGATCAGTGCAATGGCAAACATCGTGGGCGCCACCGAACCAAAAATATGGTCAAGTAATTTATAAGCATCCTGGATCTCCGCTACTTCAAATAATCCGTTCTTATAAAATGCTGTGGCTGCAAGTATCAGGATCGCCGCATTGACAAAAAATGCCAGGTTTAATGCGATGGTGGTATCTATTAAATTATATTTTAAGGAATCCTTTATTCCCTGGGCAGTCCTTTCAATTTTACGTGTTTGCACGAGGGAAGAGTGAAGATATAAATTATGGGGCATCACTGTTGCCCCGATGATCCCAATAGCGATATAAAGGGCATTTCCGGATAATATGGAGGGAGCAAAACCGGAGATTACCTCCCCAAATACCGGCCTGACAATGAACATTTCGGTTAAAAAAGAAACACCGATAATGAATACCATCGATACGATGAAAACTTCCATCATGCGCATCCCTTTATTCATCAGGAAAAGCAGAAGGAAGGTATCCAGGATAGTTATGGAGATACCCCAGATCAACGGAAGGCCGAAAAGCAGGTTTAGTCCGATAGCCATTCCTATGATCTCGGCCAGGTCGCAGGCGATGATGGCGATCTGTGCCAGAACGTATAGGGGAAAATTTATATAAGAGGGATAAGTATTACGGGAAGCCTGAGCCAGATCAAGTCCGCGCACAATACCCAGGCGGGCACTGAGCGATTGAAGCAGCAATGCGATCAGGTTCGACATGAGTAAAACCCATATCAGTTTATAACCAAACTGACTGCCCCCGGCGATATCGGTAGCCCAGTTCCCGGGGTCCATATATCCTACACTGACAAGGTAAGCCGGGCCAATAAAGGCCATAAGCTTTCTCCAACCGGTTTTGCCGGAAGTGCTTACCGTACCATGAACTTCCCCTAAGGATTCGTCGCCAGTTTTATTCATAACATAACCAATATATTTTTAGCCACTTCACGGCTGATAGTAAGTTCTTTTGTTTGATCTGCTGTAATCATAATTGAACCGTCAAATTCAATTAATTCAGCAATAATTATGTTGGTTCCAAGGGTAAGCCCCAGCTTTTCAAGAAGCTTTAGGAAGACTGATGAATGTTCGCTTACACCTGATATGGTGCCGCTTTGCCCCTGTTTCATATTGGAGATCTTCACCAGCTTTTTATGATGGATTGTCCCCGACCTGTCAGGAATTGGATCTCCATGGGGGTCTGCTGCCGGATTTCCCAGAAAATCATCCAGACGGTTGATCAGACTGGTTGAATTGATATGTTCCAGTTCCTCGGCAATATCATGAACCTCATCCCACTTAAAGCCCAGCTTTTCAACCAGGAAAACCTCCCATAAACGGTGTTTTCTGACTATATTCACAGCAGCACTGAGCCCCGTATCAGTCAGGGTAACACCCTGGTATTTGATATAATTGATCAGGTTTTTATCGGCCAGCTTTTTAAGCATATCGGTTACCGATGCGGCCTTGGTATTGGTCATTTCAGCGATCTGATTCGTACTTACAACACGGTGATTTCCATCACTTAAATGATAAATAGCCTTCAGGTAATTTTCCTCTGTAAATGAATGCATAGTCTAAAATTAAGCAAATCTAATTATTATTTTAGATTAATCTAAAATATTGAAATAAAAATATCTGCTAATTTTGAGGGCCTTTTTTGAAATAAAATTTGGCTAACCCTTTTTAAACTTTATTTTTGTTGTAATTATGGCAATAGAACTGGATAAAATAGATCTAAGAATTCTAAAAATTCTTCAGGAAAACGGAAGGATAACCAATTTGCAGCTTTCACATGAAGTAGGCCTGTCACCGGCTCCAACTCTTGAGCGGGTAAGAAAATTGGAGCATGCACATTATATTAAAAGCTATCATGCCCTGGTGGATGAAGAATTGCTCGGTTTAGGCATAAAGACCTTCATTCAGATCCAGCTTGATTTTCATAAGAACAATACCATACAGGTTTTTCTTGAAGAAATTAATGCAATTAAGGAAATTACAGAATGCCATCATGTTACCGGACAGTGTGATTTTCTTTTAAAGGCCTATGTCAAGGATATAAAATCCTATGAACGGCTCATCATGGATAAGATCAGCAAGATCAGTGTGGTGAAGACCTTCCAGACCATGATGATCATGTCAACGAATAAGAAGGAACCTGCGGTTCCGCTGGAATATTAATTAGTAAAAGGTGAATTAGCAAATTGGGGAATCACTGTTGTCCGGTTAAAATTTACTATTAGAAAAAATCCTGTACAGGAACCTGCTATGCTATTCTATTTTCTTGATTTAAAAAGTAAGCCCCCTATTGGTCAAACAATAATGGAGTAGCA
>JAKFBV010000082.1:0-22619 GCA_036677005.1 Pedobacter sp. | reverse complement strand
ACTACTACTGGAAAACAGAACACCAAACGAAGTTATTCTAACAAACCGCCGTATGCCGAACGGCACGTACGGTGGTGTGAGAGGACAGATAGGGAAATAATCCCTATCTTCCTACTCGATTTACTCGTCAGATAACCCAATTCATCGGATGAGTATTACCCGCAACCATCGGCTGAGGATTACTTCCAGTAGCCTGAAAATTCTGCAGGCAAGGGTTTTTCGAGCAGGTTCGTGTATATGTAGCGAACTGTCTCCTGACTGCTGTGCTTTGCTTTTATCCCCCTCCAGCCATGGCGCTCACCGGGATATACCATGAATTCGAAATGTTTATTCAGATCCTGTAATTTGTTAATGAACTGGATACTGTTTTGCATATGGACATTATCGTCCATCGTTCCATGAACGATACGCAAACTCCCTTTCAGTTTATCAGCATAGCTAAGGGGAGAGGTCAGTTTATAACCTTCAGGATTGTTTTTTGGTGTTCCCATGAAACGTTCGGTATAATGGGTATCATACAAAGCCCAGTCGGTCACAGAATAGTTTGCTATTCCATGGGTAAACACCTCCGCACCATAAGTTAAGGCCATTGAAGTGATATAACCGCCAAAACTTCCGCCTGTAATGCCGATCTTTTTACCATCGACATAAGGCTTCGCTTTCAGACTGTTGGCCGCATCCATATAATCCTCGATCTCATATTTACCCATTTTCCGGTAAATGAAATCCATCCCGGTCTTTCCAAGATGGCCGGCACTCCGGTTATCCATACTTACCTGAATAATGCCCTCTTTGGCCCACCAGTAATTAAGATCGAGCGGGCTTTTCCATTTGTCATAAACCGTTCCGGCATCAGGGCCTCCATATACGCTTATCCAAACCGGGTATTTTTTGGAGGGATCAAAATTCAGGGGTAAAGTGATGGTCATAGGCAATTCAAGGCCGTCGCGGGTCTTATAATAGCTTATTTCCGTTTTGGGCATTTTATACGAATCGAAGGCGGGACCTTTGGAATCGGCAAGATCCCGGATAAGTTTACCCTTATTATCAAGCAATGCTGATTTCGGAGCTGTTGACAGGTTGGAATACGTTGTTATAAAATATTTTCCTTCAGGCGATAAACTTATCTGGTGATCATAATTTCCAAAGGTTAACCTAAGCGGTTCTTCATCACCTTTCAAGCTGACCCGGTACAGATCGTGGCGGGTAGAGTTCTCCTGCCTCGCAGTAAAATAGATTTCATGGTCTTTTTCATCCACCAATAACAGATCACTCACCCTCCAATACCCGGAGGTAAGCTGTTTCTTCAGGTTTCCTGCCAGGTCATAATAATAATAATGGCCCCATCCGCTTTTGTCGCTTTTCAGGATAAAACCCTGTCCGTTCTTTAAGAAATACATCCCGTCAAACCAGTCAACCCAGGTTTTTTGCTTTTCCTGGTAAATCACACCCTTACTGCCGTTTGCAGGGTTAACATTATATATGATCAGGTTGTTCTGATCACGGTTCATCCATTGCATCCAGAGGGTTTTGCTGTCGGCCATCCAGAAAGGAGTCCCAAAATACTGATCGTCTTTGGTATTGAAATCGGCCCAGATTATACCCTTGACACCTGTATTTACCAATCCCATTTTAACTTCCGGATTTTTATCTCCTGCTTTCGGATATCTGGTGTTTTCCAGAAAGCCATGCTGCCCTTCAGAATTGTAAATGGGAAATACCGGCACCTGTGAATCATCAAAGCGCATAAAAGCCAGGCGTTTGCTGTCGGGGCTCCACCAGAAGGCCTTGTAACGGCTTGGACGGCCTAAGATCTCTTCATAATAAACCCATGAAGCCCAGCCGTTATATATAACACCCGATCCATCTGTGGTATAGCGGGTTTCTGTACCTGTGATTATATTAATAGAGTACAGGTCGTTATTGCGGGTAAAGGCAGCCTGTTTACCATCGGGAGAAAGTGTTGGATTTTTTTCAAGGATACTATCCCGCGTAAGCTGCTTTTCGGTACCTGTGGCATCCTTATAAAAAACATCTTTGTTTTTAATATAGACGCTTGCCTCATTTACCTGGGCGGGTGCCGATGGAACTGCTTCACCTGTTCTGACATCTACTGTATATGGTTTGCTTTGCTGGCCCTCAGTTCGGTATTCTATATAATGTGTTTCATCCGCCCAGCCTCTGTAAGCTGGAATAGGGTTTAATAGGTCTTTAACGGGACTGATAAAAATATCCCTGAAACTCAGATCTTTTAGCTGAGCCTGAGCAGAAAAAGATAAAACGAGGACCCCCGAAAATAAAATTGTTCTTAATTTATTGATCGTCATTTGATTAGTGTATTTGTTGGAACTTGAATTTTGGTTAATGCAATCAATGAAAGGGAGGCATAGCCTGTTTATTGATTCTATATTTGATCGAAGGTAAAAATCTTTTTTAATATTCAGGTTTCCGGAGTGATGAGGGTCATTGTTTATTTTGCGTCTCTACCCTACTTTTATTAACAGGTTTTCCAAACGAGTAGCTTTTTAAAATAACCGGCCTTGAAAATAATTTTTGAACACAAATGGGCTTTTCGAGGTAATTTTATAATGCATGGCAATCCTGACGTTCCTGAATGCCACTTTAAGGCCCCGGCTCTTTAATTATGATGTTTTCAGGAGTTTGAGAATAACAGGAAAATCGAAAATAATTGAACATGATCGCAATAGAAAAATACGGGATTATTCTCAGCCCCACGGAAAGGGAATTTGAAAACAATGGAGTATGTAATCCCGGCATTTATCAGGAGGGCGATTCTGTACATATCTTTTACAGGGCTGTCAGGGACGGAAATTATTCTACTATTGGTTATGCTAAAACCGACGGACCGGTAAAAATTACAGAAAGGCATGATCAGCCATTAATTAACCGTGAGTTCGACTATGAGAAACATGGAGCCGAAGATCCGAGAATTGTTAAGATCGAAGACACATACTATATGACCTACACTGCTTATGATGGAATCAACACGATGGGTGCACTCGCCACTTCCAACGATCTGTTCCAATTTGAAAAGCATGGAATTATTACTCCAACAGTAAATTACAAAGAATATGAATGTTTATTGACCTGTTGTAATAAAGGCAAACTAAATCCCAAGTATCATTATTATTATAATCTTTTTGCACAGATCGGATTGGTATCCGAGGACAGCAGATTGCTCCGGGATAAAGATGTTGTCCTGTTTCCCCGGAAAATAAATGGAAAATTTGCAATGCTGCATCGTATCTGGCCGGGGATCCAGGTTGTTTATTTTAATGAATGGGCTGATTTAACCAGGGCATTCTGGGAAGATTATCTTAAAAATCTAATAGATTTTATTGTCATAGATCCGAAATATTTTTTCGAGGTGAATTACATTGGAGGGGGAGGGCCCCCAATTGAAACAGAGGATGGCTGGTTAATGATCTATCACGGAGTACAGGAAACTGCAGCAGGAAATATCTATCATGCTGCTGCGGCTTTGTTAAATATAGATAAACCCGAAATTGAAATCTCGAGGCTTCAATACCCGCTTTTTTCTCCCTCCAGGCAATGGGAAAAGAATGGAGTGGTTGATAATGTGGTTTTTCCTACCGGTCAGGCCTTGTTTGGAAACGATCTTTATATCTATTATGGCGCTGCTGATAAATATACAGGAGTTGCTAAAGTAAACCTTAAAGAATTGCTGCTTGAGTTAAGAAGGCAGCCCGAGTGATTTTATTAAAATAGAAGGATAAAAATGGCTGAATCCGCCGGGAACAAACTCTTCCCCAACCGGGATATTTATCTTTATCTGTATTCCTTAGTTCTGCTCTTTTTAACAAATTTATATAATAAGACTATTTATAATACTATTTTAGGACATGGAACCCAATCTTACAAATTATAAGGACCTTCAGGATTTTGGAAATCTGGAACTGCTCTCTCAGCAGGTCGTTGAAGGCTTTATTACGGGTCTTCATAAAAGTCCGTTTCATGGCTTTTCTGTAGAATTTGCCGAGCACAGGCTTTATAATACCGGCGATTCGATCAGGAATGTGGACTGGAAGTTATATGGCCGGACAGATAAGCTTTTTGTAAAACGCTTTGAAGAGGAAACCAATCTCCGCTGCCAGATCGTGCTGGATGTTTCATCATCGATGTATTATCCCGAAAAGGATTTTAATAAGCTTTTATTTTCTGCCTATGCATCGGCATCCTTAATGTATCTGTTCAAGAAACAGAGAGATGCCTTTGGCCTGAGCTTTTTTTCGGACAAGCTGGAGTTTTCCTCGGCTGCCAAATCCACTGCAGTTCATCTGAAATATTTATTCTCTGAACTTGAAAAAGTAATGACCCGAAAGGGCAGAGGTAATCGTACTGCGGTTGCCCCGGCACTTCATCAGATCGCAGAGCAAATACACAAGCGCTCCCTGGTCATTATTTTCAGCGACATGCTCGAAGGGGAATATGGAGATGGTTTATCTGAAATCTTTGCGGCGCTGCAGCACCTGAAATATAATAAACATGAGGTTATTATATTCAATGTGCTGGATCATAAAATGGAACTGGAATTTGATTTTGAAAACCGTCCTTATCATTTTATAGACCTGGAAAATGGCGAAGAATTAAAAATACATCCCAATAATGTAAAGGAGGCATACCAATCAGCCGTAAACTCCTATCATCAGGAACTTAAATTAAAATGCGCGCAGTATAAGATCGATCTGGTTGATGCCGATATTCACTCGGGATTTTACCAGGTTTTACATTCTTATCTGATCAAGCGAGCCAAAATGGTATAATATATGATTATTCAACAATGACCGGTTACAAATTATTTTTATGAGATTATCTATAGAACGCAGTGCGGTTAAAGTTTACCCTGATCCTAAGCGTGTAATTGCCCGTTTCTTTTTTACTCAGGATGAACGTTCCAAAGAACTGATCAGCCGGGTTATGGAATTGTCTGATGCGGAAGTTTTCAGTATAATTTCTCCGATTTTACAGGAGTATTCGAAACGCCATCGAAATATTACCCGGATCTTAAATCGTCATTGTGAAAAAGTGAAAAGGCTGATCGTTGATCTTGGAATTGACTTTGATCATATCCAGCCATTCAGGAAATTGCTGATAGGTTCCTATTTTACTCATGAATATTCCATCGAATCGGCGGCCTTCTTTAACCCCTCCATCATTGAGGATCCTGATCAGACTGAACTTGTTGATGGGCAGAAAAGGATGATCGTCAGCTTCAGGGCTGTTGGTGAAGGTCATATATCCTCCATAGTTTTCCGCAGGGCTATAGTTGAAAATAACGGAGATCTTACTGTTATGCCATCCGGGAATTATGTTGATGAAGCAGAGCTTATAAGGAATGCAGTGTATGTTAAAACACTGTTCTTTAAGAAAGCTGCTGATAATCAGATCGATAAGAGTGTTCTGAAACGGATTAAAGAAAAACTGGGTGATGAATTTGAATATCATGAACTTCAGAAGGTGATCCAGGATCTGAGGGACAAGGAGCATAATAATGATCTGAAGCTGGAATTCAAAAAGGTGCTTTGGCTTTCTGATTCATTTCATGATATCAGTTTTTCAAGGGATACAGATATTTCGGACCGGGTTATTTTCCCTATCTCCCAATTTGAAAGAAAAGGCATTGAAGATGCCCGCTTTGTACGCTTTCTCAAGGATGATGGGTCTGTGGTATATTATGCTACATATACTGCATTTGACGGACATTTGATCATGCCAAAATTATTGCAGACCACCGATTTTTATGATTTTAAAGTCTGCCCGCTTTATGGTGAAGGCGCTCAGAATAAAAATCTGGCCCTCTTTCCCCGTAAAATAAACGGGAAATATGCTATGATGTCGAGGATAGACGGTTGGAATAATTATATTATGTATTCTGATAAAATACAGATCTGGGAACACCCTGTACTGCTTCAGAAGCCGCATGCTAGCTGGGAATATATACAGATCGGAAACTGCGGTTCACCAATCGAAACTGAAGACGGATGGTTAATTATCACACATGGGGTAGGGCCGATGAGACGCTACTGCCTTGGAGCAAGTTTATTAAAGCTGGATGATCCAACGGTTGAGATCGGAAGGCTTTCGGAACCTCTTATAATCCCTAATAAGGATGAAAGGGAAGGGTATGTGCCCAATGTGCTGTATTCATGCGGATCAATTATTCATAATGATACACTGATCATCCCTTATGGATCGTCTGATTATTGCTCTTCATTCGCCTTTGTAGACGTACATGATCTTCTGGACAGGCTCAAGAGTAAATCATCCGCATTGGAGGATGTAAGATATATGTAATTAGATCAGCCGCCATTGTTTCTGAGGGAAATTAGCTTTAGTCCAGAAATTGGAAATAGGGAGCATTAAATTCTTTTTAATATTAAAGCGCTTAAGTCTTTATTAACATCTTACGCGAATAAGCCGGATTAGGCCTGGCAGCGGTTTTAATCTTTCTATCTTCCTGTTTAATTGCTTCCGTATCGGTCATTACCTTAACTAACTTTAGTTTTTTATCATCGCCATACACAGATTCCATTTCAATCCCTTTCAGAACTGTCAGATGGGAGATCAGGTATGCAAGCGTACTTTCTGCTCCCTGGTTCCGGTTTAGTCCTCCTGCCTGCAAACCATCGCAACAGCCTTTGGTTTCATGGTCGTAGAGCGTTAATCGAAGCGTGTTTTCTCCCAGGAACCACTGAAAACATAAATACATTTTACTCAGGTATTCTTTGTCGGCAGTTACATCATAGGCTTTGAAATACATCAGAACCATTGCCATACTCTCGATAGCCTGCTGATCAAAGATCGCCATCGTGCTATTTTTATAATACCAGCCTTCACTTCCTACCGGACTCAGGTAGCCTTTACTTAAGGTGATTTTATCCAGGAACCTGATCGCATCCAAAGCTGCTTCCTTTACTCTCAGATTGCCTGTGACCTCTGAAGAGTATAGAAGAGCCATAGGTAGGATGGCGTTATCATAGCTAAGCTTATCTTCAAACCAATGCCATTCCTTGTTACTGTGGTCTTTAAATGCTTTCATCAGCGGTTCGGTCAGTTCATTGAGTTCATCGGTCATGGGCTCGTTAAAGGGATGTACAGAAAGATAATAAGAGAGACCAATTATGGTATCTGCAATTCCCCTTAAATGGTGAAGCGCCTTGAAATGTGGAATAGAACGCTGAAAAAGTTCCTCAGCAAACTCCCTGTATGAATTATTAGGAGCTGAAGCGATCAAATAACCCAGGGACCAGATGGTGCGGCCAAAAGAATCTTCAGATCCAACCTCATCGAGATATTCTCTCCTGAAACTTAAAAAATTTCTGAAATTTCCATCATCCTGCTGCATATATTGAATATAGCTCAGATAAATTGGCAGGAGCTGAAGGGCATCCTTGCTTTTGGTCTGTTCATAGGCCATAAGAGCCATGATAAGGGCTCTTGCATTATCATCAAGGCAATAACCTTCCTTTAGGTTCGGGATGCCGTATTTTGCATGCTGGACGATCCCGGTATCATCAGTCAGCCTTTTTACATGCGCCAGGTTAAAAGAAGGGATCATGGCAGGATCGATAATATGACGCGATTTATCCTTTAAGACAGGTGGTTTTCCGACGGCTTCAATCAATACATCCATATACTCAAGGCCAATTGCCGGCCACCTGAGCTTTAATCCATAGTTATAAGCCTTATTCTTAAGCTCTTTTAGTTTTTCAGGATGATCAAGAAGGTAGTTCACTGAGGCTGCAAGAGCATCTGAATCTTTAAAGTCAAACAGTATTCCTCGCCCATTTTCTAAAAGTTCCTGAGCATGCCAGTATGGGGTTGATAATACCGCGGCCCCGGCTCCAACAGCATAAGATAGGGTTCCGCTGGTAATCTGGGCTTCGTTCAAATAAGGGGTAATGTATATTTTGGCTGCTGTCAGGTAGTTGAAAAGCTCTTCCTCTGAAACGAACTGATTAATAAAGGTCAGATGCTGATCCACATTTAAACTTGTTGCCAATCGTTTCAGGCTGTCGCGATACTCTTCCCCTGAATTTTTCCGTACTCCCGGATGGGTATTACCCAAAACCACATACATCAGATCCGGATGGTTCTTAACAATTTCGGGCAAAGCCCGTATCACTGTTTCAAGTCCCTTATTCCGGCTGATCAATCCAAATGTAAACAGGACAGTTTTGTTCCGGAAAGGCAGTAATGCATTTACCGGATTTAATTCTTTAGGTTCCAGGTCGGGAACTCCATGTTCGATCCTTTGAATCTTCTCTTCCTGAATTTGATAGATATTTTTTAAAAAATCAACTGCCCGGTGACTCATGACAATCATTTTGGCAGACTGGGCTGCAATTTCTTTTATGATGGTCTGCTGCATGAAAGAAGGCTCTTTCAAAACGGTATGTAAAATAGTTATTAAAGGCTTTTCCAGGCGATGGATCAGGGGAAGTATATAGACCCCGCTCTCACCTCCGAAGATGCCGAATTCATGTTCCAGAATACAAACATCTGCATCGCTGTTATTTATAAATTCAGCAGCTTTAATATAATCTTCCTGATATTCCTGTCTGATCTCGAATTTAACCTCTTCGGGATAATCATACTCGTTCTGATCATCCGAATCGCTCATGGCCACCACAAAACCCTCCAGGGAACCCGGAGTTCCTGCATTAATTGCTCTGGCCAGGTTGTAATTAAAGGTAGCAATTCCGCATTCTCGGGGGGGATAGGTTGACAGATAAGCAATTTTCATTATTTCAGGAATTAAATATTGAATTCTTAGGTAAAATATTTCTCAGACCTTCAGTAAAACGTCTTTGGATTTTCGCTCTGAAACTGAGGATTTGTTCAGTTTTATTTTTAGCTTGAGTAAATTATTTTTATTAATTTTCTCTTACACCATTAATCATTCAACCATGAGATATATATATTGTTTGACCTCATTCCTTTTATTTTTGATCTTATCCGGTATGCAGGTTCAAAAAAAGGATAAGGTATTGTTCTTTGGAGATTCAATTACCCAGGCAGGAGTTAAACCCGGTGGTTATATAAGCCTGATGAAGGACCGCTTACCTGAACAGGAACTGATTGGTGCCGGAATTGGCGGAAATAAGGTTTACGATCTCTTTCTCCGCCTGGAAGATGATGTTCTGAGTAAGAAGCCGGATATTGTGTTCATTTATGTTGGGGTGAATGATGTCTGGCATAAACAAAGCAGCCAAACGGGCACTGATCCTGATAAGTTCATCGCCTTTTATACTGCCCTGATCAAAAAAATGCAGGCTGCAGGGATAAAGATCATTGTTTGTACTCCGGCTGTTATCGGAGAGCGAACCGATTTCAGTAATGCCCAGGATGGAGACCTGAACCGCTACAGCCAGATCATACGTGATCTGGCCTCAAAATACGGATGCGGCCTGGTAGATCTCCGGAAAGCATTTCTGGAATATAATCTGAAGAATAATCCGGAGAATAAAGAATCCGGCATACTGACAACAGACAGGGTTCATTTAAACCCGGCGGGAAATCAACTGGTTGCAGACCTTATGCTGAAAGCCCTTTCCGGGAAATAAAAAATCTGCCGACAGGTTTAGCTGCAGACCGGAATATTATCTTCTTCTGTTACCAAAACGTCTGTTGGGGTTGCCGCTCATCCCCGCACTTCCTGCAGATGATCCCGGCTTTTTGGCTGCGCCGCCTTTTTTCTTGGTCGATTGGGCCAGCAGATGTGAAGCTGCGCGCATATGATAGGGCTGGTCTTCCGTAACCGGAATTTCGCGCCCGATCAGCTTCTGTATATCTTTCAGATATTCCATTTCCTCTTCATCACAGAAAGAAAGAGCAATTCCGCTGAAGCCGGCACGGCCGGTACGTCCGATCCGGTGAACATAGGTTTCCGGAACATTTGGCAATTCATAATTGATCACATGCGAAAGTTCATTGATATCAATTCCCCTTGCGGCAATATCGGTGGCAATTAAAGCCTTTATTTGCCCGTTTTTAAAGTTGGACAAAGCTTTTTGCCTTGCGTTTTGAGATTTATTTCCGTGGATAGCTTCTGTTTTGATACCTGCTTTTACCAGATCTTTGGTGATCTTATCCGCACCGTGTTTGGTACGGGTAAAGATAAGGGCTGATTTTATGGCCTTATCGTTCAGGATATGGATCAATAATTTTTTCTTATCTCCTTTTTCAACGAAAAAGAGCGACTGATCAATGGTATCTGCTGTTGAAGAGGGGGGTGTGACCTCAACTTTAACCGGGTCAACTAATATGGTATTGGCCAGTTTTTGAATTTCAGGAGGCATAGTAGCCGAGAAAAACAGGGTCTGGCGTTTCTGAGGGATCTTGGTAATGACTTTTTTTACATCATTAATAAATCCCATATCCAGCATTCTGTCGGCCTCATCAAGGACAAATATTTTCAGATGATGAAGGTGTACAAACTTCTGGTTGATCAGGTCTAATAATCTTCCAGGGGTTGCGATCAGAATGTCAACTCCCGACTTAAGGGCCGAAACCTGTGAACCCTGTGAAACTCCGCCGAATATGACTGTATGTTTTAATCCGGTGTGCCGGCCATAAGCTGCAAAACTTTCGCCGATCTGTATGGCAAGCTCACGGGTAGGGGTTAAAATAAGACATTTAATGGCTTTTGGGCCTTTATCATATATTTTTCCAGCATCCAGGATCTGAAGTATAGGAATAGCAAATGCTGCGGTTTTTCCGGTACCGGTTTGTGCACAGCCTAAAAGGTCTTTACGTTCTAATACGATCGGGATAGCTTGTTCCTGGATAGGAGTAGGAGTTGTGTAACCTTCTGTTTTTAAAGCCTTTAGTATAGGCTCAATTAAGTTTAAATTTTCGAATGACATGTATTGATTTTACAATGCTGTTTAAAATACCAGCAATTTTATTTTGGCGCAAAGGTACGGCTTTAAAAGGAGAATATGTTGCTGCAGGAATTGTACAAAATTTTGAGGAAAAGCAATTTCATTAAAGCTTAAACAAGAAAGCTATTTTGATGCAGTGGCTCCTGGTTTTGGAGCTTTTCTACTGAAAGCAATCATGCAATTTGAAACCCGTACCGTCTAATCTTTTGAATCCTGACAATAAAATTCAACCGCCTCCACAATTACCGTACATGCTTTCCGTATCTCTGCTTCGGTAATAATGAGGGGTGGTGCAATACGCATGGCCGTATCGCAATGCAGGAACCAGTCGATGATGATCCCATTATCGACACAGCGCCTGCTTATATTTTCAACCTGTTCAAAACTGTTCAACTGAATGCTCAGCATAAGTCCCTTGCCGCGTACCTCTTTGATCCCCGGGTGCCTCAGGCATTCTCTGAAGAGTAATTCTTTAGCCGGAACATCCTCAAACAGATTTTCTTCCAGAATAACGTTCAGATTAGCCAGTCCGGCGGCGCAACTTACCGGATGTCCGCCGAAAGTGGTAATATGCCCCAGCATCGGGTTTTCTTTCAAAACTCCCATGATCTCATTGCTGGAAATGAAAGCTCCTATGGGCATCCCTCCGCCCATCCCTTTGGCTAATAGTAAAATGTCGGGAATAATATTAAAATGCTCAAAACCAAACAGTTTGCCTGTTCGGCCAAATCCGGTCTGGATCTCATCCAGGATCAGTAAAGTTCCGGTTTCATCACAGCGCCGGCGTAAAGCCTGCATGTATCCGGGATCGGGTACGCGTACACCGGCTTCGCCCTGTATGGTTTCTATGATCAGAGCGGCAGTGCCTCTGTTTATCTGCTCAAGATCTGCCTGAACATTGAATTCGATAAACCGGATCCCAGGAAGGAGGGGGCGGTAGGCTTGTTTATAATATTCATTCCCCATCACGCTTAATGCGCCCTGAGTACTTCCATGATAGGAATTTTTACAGGCGATAATTTCAGATCGACCGGTAAATCGCTTGGCTAATTTCATTGCGCCTTCTGTAGCCTCTGCACCCGAATTAACAAAATAAACGGAGCTTAAAGAAGAGGGGAGTATGGAGCTTAATTTTTCTGCGAACTTAACCTGCGGGGACTGTACATATTCGCCGTAAACCGTCAGGTGAAGGTATTTATCAGCCTGGTCTTTGATGGCTTGAACAACCCGGGGATGCCTGTGACCGGTATTACTCACGGCAAAGCCTGAAACAAGGTCCATATAGCTTTTTCCGGCATGATCAAAAAGATACATTCCCTCGGCGCTTTCAATTTCAAGCAGACGCGGAAAAGGGGAGGTTTGTGCGGTATTGAGCAGAAAAAGCTGGCGAGGACTAAGCATATGCAAAAATACATAAATAAACTGCCGGCATTTGGATGAATGCCTGCAAAATTTATGTCTCAGATCTAAAGGCCGGCGGGGGATACTGGCGCCCAGACATATTGCTTAAGGAAAATATTTTGCAATTAACTCAAATTACCTAGTCACCATGCTATCCCCCTTCGGAGGCTACCGTGTACCCACAAATTTTATCTCTTATAATCTGGCATCCAACCGACCCCGAAGGTGGTCGCATGTTTATAGAAAGGCATTCCTGATGAATTTTTCGACCCCGAAGGTGGTCGCATGTGCCGCTTTGTTACATGCGACCACCTTCGGGGTCGGGATTTCGGACTAAAATGATGTTCTATAAACATTTGACCCGTTCCGGGTCATTGCAATGCAATTAAAAATAAGAGCTGGCAAATAGATGTGGGTACACGGTAGCTTCGGAGGGGGGCGCGTTTGGACTTGTGTGTGGCAGGGGGAGGACTTGCTCAATTAATGAAAATCCTTTTTCATCCACCCCCTTTTATTCCCCCGCCTGCGGGGGACACTACCGCCAATGCATGTCGGCTAAGTAAGATCCGATTATAAACCCTAAATGAGATTTTTGAGATTTTAAATTAAAGAGAATCTATTGGATCAATGTCCAGAAAATAAAATTCTATTCTGTTCTGCGGTGCTTCAATTGCTTGATCAGATGTTCTCTGAATTCGCGCTCTGCCTGGTAAAGCAGCAGGATCTTTTCGGGAGGTATAGCCTTTAAATATAACTTCTTGTACTTTTTTTTCAGATCAAGCATGCGGCTCTCGTAGGCGAGGTCTGCATTTATTTTATCGTTGGGATCAATATTCGTTTTCTGCCGGTCTTCCCTGCGCTTTTTCATCAGTTCCATTAATTCCTTCTGGTAATTATTGTAAACCGGCCAGAATTTCTGGGCTTCATCCGTATTGAGGTCCAGCTTGCTGGTGATAAATGCGACCTTGATCGCTTCGATCTGTTCATAGCGTTCCCGATGGTCCTGTGCTGATACAGGAAATGAGAGTGTAAAGCCCATCACAATAATCAATATCCCCTTCCTTACAAATCCATTCATAATGTTGTACTGTTAATATATTGTTCTAATTCATCTGAACTTACATCATTCGTTATCTGCTTCAGACCTTCAGGGTTAATGTTCTCCATAATATAAGGAATATCATTGACCGTGCTATGAATCTGCAGGTAATTGATAATCTCCTGTTCAGGAACATCCGAAAGCTGTTTGCCTAAGGTATATCCGGTAGTGTTGAAATAGATCACGGTTCCGACCAGCATCGTAATAGCTGCTGCTGCCGAATAACTGGCCCAGGTTGAAAAAACTGTTTTTCTTTTTACTGCAGAGCTTTCCTCTTTTATTCTGGAATGGATGCGTACACTGAGCTGAGAAAAGTAAGTATCCGGAACGGTATATCCTTCGGATGGTACAAGATACTGTATTTTCTCTACTGAAATAAGGTCTTCAATTCGTCCGGGAAGCTGTTCAAAATAATTTTCAGGCAGTTTAAACGCCTCTTCATTTTCGAAACGTACTGATTCAAGCAACGCCTGTGCTTTTAAACTTTCAGACAAAGTTTCAAAATATCCGGAAGGCACAGAAAAAGGAGTATCCCTCCTTATTGCAGCAAGAGTTGGCGCTTCATTCAGCCAATCCATATCTGTATCCCCTAATTCCATAATCCTTTGATACTTTGCTTATTAAAAGGTTTAATCTGTATGTAATAATATGTGTTCGATCTTTTTTACGGCAATATGGAAGGAGGCCTTCAGAGCCCCGACACTTGTTCCCAGGATCGCGGATATTTCCTCGTATTTCAGATCGTCAAAATATTTCATGTTAAACACCAGCCTTTGTTTTTCAGGAAGTGTCAGCAAGGCTTTCTGAAGCTTCATCTGAGCTTTGTCGCCATCAAAATACGGGCTGTCTGCCAGGGTCTCTGCTAGTTCATTACCGGCCGATTCATCTAAGGATACGCTGTTCCTTAATTTTTTGCGATTTAAGAAAGAGATGCTTTCATTAGTGGCTATACGGTAAAGCCAGGTGAACAACTGAGAATCGCTTCGGAAATTAGCCAGGCCCTTCCAAACCTTAATAAATACATCCTGAACCAGATCATCCGTATCATCATGATCGATCACCAGCCTTCGTATATGCCAGTAGATTTTTTGCTGATACTTATTCAGTAAAAGATTGAATGCTTCGTCACGGGTGCTTTCCCGGGCAAATTTTTCTAAAATTTCGGAATCCTCTACCTGCATATATCGTTTAAAACTCAGAACCCGGGCAAGCAGACAGGCATTATTTACGTTTAATTACCTTTTTTGCTGCATTGATAATATCCACGGTATCCAATCCGTATTTTTTCATCAACTGATCAGGGGTGCCGCTTTCTCCGAAACTATCATTTACCGCAATGTATTCCTGCGGTACCGGATTGTTTCTGGTGAGTACCTGGGCAATGCTGTCACCCAATCCGCCATAGCGGTTATGCTCTTCAGCAGTAACAACGCAGCCGGTTTTAGCAACTGATTTTAAGACCGCTGCTTCATCCAATGGTTTAATCGTGTGGATATTAATTATTTCGGCATAGATACCTTCTTCTGCAAGTTTCTCCGCTGCTTCAATAGCTTTCCAGACCATATGTCCGGTAGCGAAAATACTTACATCGCTGCCCTCATTGACCATCCATGCCTTACCTATTTCGAACACCTGATCAGGGTCTGTAAAAACAGGTACCGCAGGTCTGCCGAATCTTAAATATACCGGGCCATGATGATCAGCTATTGCTATTGTAGCGGCCCTTGTTTGATTATAATCGCAGGGGTTGATCACGACCATTCCGGGAAGCATTTTCATCATACCGATGTCTTCCAGGATCTGATGTGTTGCCCCGTCTTCACCTAAAGTAAGTCCGGCATGCGAGGCGCAGATCTTCACATTCTTATCAGAATAGGCTATAGACTGCCTGATCTGATCATATACACGGCCTGTGGAGAAGTTGGCAAATGTGCCGGTAAACGGAATTTTGCCCCCAATGGTCAATCCCGCAGCAATTCCCATCATATTCGCCTCAGCGATCCCGATCTGAAAAAAGCGTTCCGGAAATTCTTTAATAAAAGCATCCATTTTTAAAGAACCGATGAGGTCAGCGCATAAGGCCACTACCTGCTCATTTCTTTTTCCGGCTTCCAGCAAACCCGCGCCAAAACCAGAACGTGTATCTTTTTTCTCAGTGTATGTGTATTTCTTCATATAACAATGCAAAGGGCCTGATAAAACCAGACCTGATTTAATTTAAAGCGTTTTCTGAAATCCTGATTGGTTCAGATCTTCCATTTAGAAATTATTAATAGTCACCAAGAGATTCTTCCAACTGTCCCAGGGCGACAGCAAGTTGTTCGTCGTTCGGAGCAACACCATGCCATTTATGGGAATGCATCATGAAATCAACTCCGTTACCCATAATGGTTTGCATCAGGATCATAATTGGTTTCCCCTTGAATGTTTTTGAGACGGCCAGGTCCAGTACCCGAACCACGTCAGCCATGTCATTCCCGCTCATTTCAAGCACGTCCCAGCCGAATGCTTCCCATTTAGCTCTTAAGTTTCCTAAGGAAAGTATGGCATCGGTCGGCCCGTCAATTTGCTGTCCGTTTACATCTATGGCTGAGATCAGGTTTTCTACTTTGTTATGGCTGGCATACATCGCTGCTTCCCAGGTTTGACCTTCCTGCAATTCTCCATCACCATGTAATGAAAATACCAGCCTGTTGTCACCGTTCAGTTTTTTTGCAATGGCCGCACCAATAGCTACCGACATACCCTGTCCCAATGAGCCTGAGGCAACCCTGATCCCTGGTAAATTTTCATGGGTGGCCGGGTGTCCCTGCAGCCGGGAATTGATCTTTCTGAAGGTAGCCAGCTCAGCTACCTCAAAGTAACCTGAACGCGCCAATACACTGTACCAAAGCGGTGAAATATGTCCGTTTGACAGAAAGAATAGGTCTTCACCTTTGCCATCCATATCAAATTTATTGTTGTGCTTTAAAATATGGAAGTATAGGGCGACAATATAATCAGCGCAGCCCAGTGAACCGCCCGGGTGACCCGACTGGCATGCATGGACCATTCTTAGTATATCACGGCGGACCTGTGAGGCTACTTTTTTTAATTTATCAATATCTGGAGTCATAATTAATGCTTAATGGCCCTGCTAAATTAGCCATGTTGTTTGAAAGAGATGAGGTTAATTTGAAATTAATTAATACGCCGGTATGGCACGGATGCATTTACCGGAATTGGTTCTGATAAAATTACTGAAGGGAATCTACTATCTGAGCGGAGGAGTTTTTGGTGTCCACCTTATCGATAATTTTTCTGATCAGGCCCTTTTTATCGATTATAAAGGTTTTTCTGGCCACGCCCATGTACTTTTTGCCGTACATATTCTTTTCAACCCATACGCCATAAGCCTGAACAATTTTTTTATCCGTATCAGCGATCAGGGAAAAAGGCAGATCATATTTTGCGATAAATTTTTGATGCGATCGTTCATCATCGGTGCTTACCCCCAGAACTTCAAAGCCCTGTTTCAGCAGAGATTGGTAATTATCCCTGAAACTGCAGGCTTCGGCAGTACAGCCGGGAGTATCATCTTTTGGATAAAAGTACAGGATCACATCCCGGCCTGACAGGTCGCTCAGGCTGATAATTTTCCCATTTTGATCGTTTGCAGTGAAATCAGGAGCTTTCTGCCCTTCACTTAGTTCAGTCATTTATATGCGGATTTATGGTGCTAAAATTAGCAAAATTTATAATCCTAAAGATAATATTCTGAATTAGACTGATCTAGCGAAAAAAAACAGCCTGATAGGTACTTGTATTAGATTTCATATCGCTGACAATAAGCTGAAAATCGTGCCTCCCCTTCGCGATGAGTTCGTCAAAACGATGCCATAAGGAACCTGTTTTAGCATCAAATTCCATTAAAATCCAGCGGCCGTCGATCCTTGCATTAAAGGTGTTTATGCCTGACAAATTATCGGATATCTGGAATTGAATTCTGGACGCAGCCGCCATCGTCTGCCCATTGCTGATATTTACAGGAACAATTCTCGGGGCAATCGTATCAACCGTGATGTAATAGCTGTCGAAATTTCGGAGCTCTGCTTTGACATAGCCATTCACAAATGTTCCTCCCTGGGCAACTTTTCGGCTGTTCACTAAAAGTGCCTTGCTTTGCAAAGCCTCTCTAAGTTCTTCATCAGCCTTTACCGAAAGGCTATATGCCCCATGTACAGGAATTAAGCGGTTATGAACATGATGGACAGCCGAAAAGGCACCGGCTGGTTTCGGGGAGCTGGAGTAAACAAAATTGAGATCGCTGTACAGGACATTTAAAGGCAAACTGATGCTCAGGCCCGTCGTATCGAACTGATTGACCTGGTTGAAAGCAAACTTATGCCCTTCGATTTTTTCAGAAGCTTTCAGTGATGCCGGATTATACCTGACCTTGAAATTTAAACTGCTTTCATTACCTGCAATATCCCGGACGATATATTGGGCCTCATGGATCTCCTGATCAGGAAGATTTATCAGGCCATTGCTGACCACATTTTTATAAATTTTTAAGGGGTTTCCGGGTTCAATAAAACTTTTCTGAATTCTTCTGCCCGTGGATATCTGAGCCGGATAATCTACATGGGAGTTTATCCCACGTGAATTTTCAAATGAAAATTTTTCCCAGACTGCGGAGTGAATGATCTGACCGTCTATCCGGAGTTCTATCGAGTAGGCGCCATTCTGATTTTCGGAAGCCGAATTTTTATCCGAAGCCGCAATGCCAAAACCTGATTCTCCGCCGATCGTGACGATTGTCTGCGCGCTCAGCTGATATTTCCCCGCAGTACCGCTTACCGCGAAAACCTGCTTAGGGGTATGTTCACTGAAGGGCTCTCCTTTAAGGTGATAAAGGTATAGCCCTGAGATGGAGGGTTTGACCCTGTCGGGAATAGTGATGCCAAACAATTGAGGGTTGATCGTTTCTTCGGTATTGGTATCCCGCAATTCGAAATGCAGATGTGGTCCGCCCGAACTTCCTGTATTCCCCGACCAGGCGATGACCTCGCCCTTTTTTACAGGAATTTCAACAGAAAGCAGGGGGAAATCGACATCGAATTTTTCAATCCGGTACTGATAATTTTTAAGAGACTGGCTGATCCGATCGTTATAGCTTTTTAAATGCATGTAAACGGATGTAAATCCATTGGGGTGGGTTACATAGAGTGCATTGCCTCCGCCTCCGATCTGAACTCTTATTCTGGAGATATAACCATCCGCGACTGCGAAAACGGGATATCCCTCACGCATGTTGGTCTTGAAATCAAGTCCCGAATGAAAGTGGTTCGAGCGGATCTCCCCGAAATTTCCCGCGATAACCGGAGGAAGATCGAGCGGCGGCCTGAAATAGTCCTGTGGGTACGTATTCTCCTGAACGTTCTGACTAAAACTCAGGTTAGAGAGCAACAAAAAGATTAAAGCAGTACAATATTTCAACATTGGAGAGAATTAATTAAAGGACATCAAAATCCAGTAATTTTTCTTCTTCCAAATAGCCTGCCAAATGATCGCCGATTTTAACTTTTCCTACACCTTTTGGTGTACCTGTAAAGATCAGGTCACCCTTTTTCAGGCTGATATATTGAGATACAAAGGCAATAATATATTCAAAAGAAAACAGAAGGTCCTTTGTATTACCGCTTTGTACGGTATTTCCGTTAAGGTCAAGCCTTAAGTTTAAATTATAAAGATCCTTGAAATTAGATTTGGGAATAAATCTGCTGACAGGTGCAGAATTGTCAAAAGCTTTTGCCAGCTCCCAGGGAAGACCTTTTTCCTTATGTCTTTGTTGTATATCCCTGGCAGTAAAATCGATACCAAGCCCGATCTCATCAAAATAGTTCGATGCGAATTTCTCAGCAATATGCTTTCCTTCCTTTGAGATCTTTAAGACCAGTTCAATTTCATGATGGATATCATTGGAAAACTCCGGATGGTAAAATGGTTTATTATCCTTTAAAACCGCCGTATCGGGTTTCATGAATATAACAGGCACAGTGGGCACCGGATTGTTCAATTCTTTGGCATGCTCTGCGTAATTACGGCCGATTGCAATTATTTTCATTCAGCGAATATATAAATACGGATTAAAAGGAGAGGGGGGAAATCCGGCTTTTGTTAAAGAACCGAAATTCGCTTGGTAATGATCTCGCTTCCGACACTAACCCGGATGAAATAAAAACCGCTCGTGATGCGGGAGGCGATACTAAATGAATTACTGTGTTCTCCCTCCGTAAGTCTTTCGGCAAATAAGGTAGTAATTTCATTGCCGAGTACATCCATGATCTTGATGGTCACATTGACATCCCTATTGATCGAATAAGTTAAATTCAGGTAATCGGAAATGGGGTTGGGGTAAACCTTGACGTTATTCAGGATCTTTTCAGTGCTGACCGCGACCGGCTTTGGTGATCCCATGATCGTAGTATTGCCAAAGAAAGCATCCTTGCCGGGCTTAAAGGGTATAAAATTTACTTTTACCCCATTCTTAAGATAAGCCGGTTTATTGACCCTGGTATCGGTAATTTTCGCAGAAACCTTCGCTTTAACTTTTGAAGTGTCTGGTCCGTTTGCCTGCGATGAGTTATATCCATAGCTATTGCCCGGCATAATTATGCCCAGCACTAAGAATAAAACTAAAAACCGCAGGTAACCGTTCATCATACGCAAGTTCAATAATACTATAAATATAAGGCATATTAATATATACCAGCAGAGTTCATTAATGTTTTTAACAAATTTTAACTAAAATTCTTTCCTATACGTTAATCTGTAATAAATGTTAGTATAAAATTAAAAAAAATGATTGAAAATCAATACAATTTTTATACAGTTGTGTTATTGTATTTTAGATGTACTTTTGTCCCCTAAATTCTTCGATGTGTCAAAGCTAAAAAACCTCAATAAACTATCTGCCGCGGGATTATTAATCAGTTTAGGTATTGTATATGGAGATATCGGGACCTCCCCATTATACGTATTTAAGGCTATTGTAGCCGACCGGATTATTACTACCGATCTTATTTTGGGAGCCTTATCCTGCATATTCTGGACGCTTACCCTGCAGACCACAATAAAGTATGTGATAATTACGTTACGTGCCGATAATAAGGGGGAAGGCGGAATTCTTTCGCTCTTTTCTCTGGTTAAAAAGAGAGCGAAATGGCTGGTCATTCCGGCTATGATAGGAGGCTCAGCCATGCTGGCCGATGGGATGATCACTCCGCCTATTACAGTTTCTGCGGCCATAGAGGGATTGAGGATTTTTTATAAGGATATCCCAACTGTTCCGATCGTTATTCTGATCATATCCTTGTTATTTTTCATACAGCAATTCGGAACCTCCATTGTAGGTAGAGCATTCGGGCCGATAATGTTTGTCTGGTTCAGCATGCTGGCCGTTCTGGGTAGTTTTTATCTGGTTCAGTTTCCGGAAATTCTGAAAGCCATCAGCCCTTATTATGCGTTTGTTTTAATATCATCAAATCCAAATGCCTTATTTATCCTGGGTGCAGTATTTCTGTGTACTACGGGAGCGGAAGCATTGTATTCTGACCTGGGACATTGCGGGCGTGCCAATATCCGTATCAGTTGGATCTATGTAAAGACCTGTCTCTTACTCAATTATTTTGGGCAGGGGGTATGGTTGTGGCAGCATCAGGGAAGTACCTTAAGTGTTGACGACAACCCCTTTTACACCATCATGCCTGATTGGTTTCTTGTCGCAGGTATAAGCATTGCAACTGCTGCAGCAATTATAGCCAGTCAGGCTTTAATATCCGGTTCATTTACCCTGATCTCTGAAGCAGTAAGATTGAACTTATGGCCAAAGGTTAGAATAAACTATCCCAGTAATCAAAAAGGACAATTATATGTCCCATCAATGAATTTATTATTATGGATAGGCTGTATCATAGTGGTTTTGATCTTCCGTGAATCAGCGAATATGGAAGGTGCATACGGTTTGGCTATCAACCTGACCTTCCTGATGACCACCATCCTTGTGGCTGCTTTTCTGAAACGTAAAAAAGTCCCGGATTATTTGATTGTGATCTTTATCTCCATTTATGGCCTGATTGAGATAGGATTTTTAATTGCCAATATGGCTAAATTCCTTCATGGTGGCTGGTTTACTATCGTGTTAGCTTCATTCATATTATCCGTCATGTGGGCCTGGTCCTCAGCAAGGAAGATCAAAAACCGCTTTGTCAAATTTGTTGAGATCGACGATTACTATCCGATCATTAAGGAATTAAGCGAGGATGAATCAGTGCCTAAATATGCCTCCCAGTTAGTGTATTTAACCAGTGCCAATTTTAATTCGGAGATCGAATCGAAAATAATGTACTCCATCCTGCAAAAGCAGCCTAAACGGGCAGATGTTTACTGGCTGGTCCATGTGGATGTTACTGATGAACCATTTACAAGAGATTATAAAGTTGATTTCCTCATTCCGAATAAGCTTATCCGGATTGATTTTAAACTGGGCTTCCGCGTGGAGCAGCAGATAAATATTCTGTTCAGGAAAGTGGTGGAGGAGCTGGTAAAAAATAAGGAAGTTGATATTACCAGCAAATACACTTCACTGAACAAGCATAAAATTATCGGTGATTTCAGGTTCGTTGTCTTAGAAAAGGTCATATCGCGTTCCAATGTACTTAGCTTCAGGGA
This sequence comes from Pedobacter sp., assembly GCA_036677005.1. Taxonomy (GTDB): domain Bacteria; phylum Bacteroidota; class Bacteroidia; order Sphingobacteriales; family Sphingobacteriaceae; genus Daejeonella. Next base: position 479 of record JAKFBV010000082.1, on the reverse strand, counting down.
TAGGTTTATTATGGATTATTACTTTATTCTGAAAAAGCTCTCGCTTTCTGAAGAGCGGGGATTTGGCCTTGATATCAGTTTTGTGACCATTGAAAGGGTGCCTCTGATCATTTCATCCCAGGATAACAGTGAACTGAGCAGGCTGTCTTAATTCCGCAGGGAATTATCAACAAGCTTGCTCATAATATTCCGCAGAGGGCATTATCTGGCCTTTCTGCGGAATGTGAAATGAAGGAAGAGTATTCGCTTTCATAAACTAATGTCCGGGCTGGCCTCAGGGGATATCTTTCTTAACAAGGGGGGCGGATCAGGAGGGGATTCCAGGGGTTTGGGGCTTGGCGGGGAAGCGGAATTCGGCTTTTAATCAAAAGAATTCCTCGAAGCTTTGCTTCGGGGTTGGGTAAGTAAAGTAAGCGTTATATTTGTCTTATGAGTGATCATATTCATAAGCGTCATAATAAGAATTTGTTGTTGTACCA
>JAKFBV010000081.1:0-7834 GCA_036677005.1 Pedobacter sp. | reverse complement strand
ATTATTTCTTAATCAGTTGATTGCTTGATGATTTATTGTCAGGGAGGAAGAGTATTGGCTATTTCTAATGGGAAATACAATTGAAATAGGTCCTGCTCGCGCAGGACGAAATACGCTTCGCGATAAAGGATACGCAACTATCTCACGACCGAAGGGAGCTTATTTCACTCCGAGGCACGAGGAGTGTATTTCGCTTCAGCATATCTCTTTCTTCATCGGTCATTGGTCATCCAGCTTCAAAAACACCAAAAGCACATGAAAAAAATTCTATTCACATGCTTCCTGGGAGGACTATGTCTTTTCGGAAGTGAAGTTCAGAGTAAAGTTGCTTCACCCAGGGATAGTTTAGTTGCTATTCCTAGTCCTCAGGGGCAGGAGGGGAGTTCCCTTCCTGTTCCCAAGGAGGGAATGCTCTACCTTGAATTGGCCACCGCGGTTCCCACTGACTCACTCTACCTGAGATTTTGGGATCACCTGGTCTCTGACCGAATGACGGTCACTCCCGGAATACCCATGGCTGTTCCTGCCGGGGAAGGGAATATGTTTGAAGGTAGCCGTAACTATTACGTGTTCAATGTTGCATTTCCCCACGCAAACCCCTTTGGCTTTTTCTCCATCGGAAAAGGGAAAAATACCCTTGGAAAACATTGGGTATACTTTCCTTCAGATAGGGTAAGGCTACGTGCGGACCTGCTCTCCGGTTCACTGGTTTTTGGAGGCCCGGACGCAGACTTCTACCGCCTTCAATACGAAGTGGACCTATCCTTCAGAGAGGCTCAGTTCAATTCAGATCCTGTCCTGTTTTCCTCAACCTCGGAGGCATTCCTCCAGGATTCCCTCACAGCGACCCTTTGGGAGCAATCCCAAATCCGGCCAGAGGACCTTTATGTTCAAATGAAACTGATCACTACACCGGAATCAGCTTGGGAGGAATTTGAAGAGTTCATTGCTACTTCCTGGCTCAACCATCCCGCTGTTCAGGTGCTGGACCGATATGTGACCGTGCTTTCCTCCGATCGGCTGGATCTGGTCGAAACAGGAATCAAGGGTCAGATTCTGTTTAAGGGAATCAACAAGGCAGAACTGGCCTGGCCCCTGATTCAAAAAGATCCGATCAAACTGGCGAAAGTCAGAGAGTGGGTAGATGGTTTTTTTCTCAATGACCTTAGCTATTCCCACCCATTATTGGCCCAAGGAATATATCAATGGACCCTTATGGAAGCCATGGCTCTCCAAAAGCCCATCCAGCAGGTATTCCAGGCATTGCCCAATCCCCTTCGGGAAGAGGTCATTGCCTTTTACATCCTGGACAACTTCAACCGGATGGAGGATCGTCTCCCTGAAATCATATCCCAAAACCTTCCTATGGTCCAGTCACCCTGGATCAGAGAACGCCTGAATGGGTTGGTAGAAACCGGGCGAAAAGATTTTCAGGCTGTGGGAATGGTGATGGAAGATGGTAGCCGACTGGATCCGGAAATGATAAAGGGAAAAACCCTCCTGATCCACTTTTGGATCAACGGATGCAAGTTTTGCCACTACGATCATCAAACGGTGATGGAAAAACTCAGTGCCCGATTTCAGGGCGATCCCGATATCTTAATCCTGACTGTAAATGCTGACGCCGATATCCAAACCTGGAAAAAAGGCTTGGCAAGCGGAGATTATACTTCTCCGATGGGGTTGAATATCTGGGTGCCTCAAGGTACAGGAGTTCTTGATACCTATGGGATTCATTCATTTCCACAAAAAATGATCGTCGGTCCTGACGGGAAAGTTAAGCTCCAGTCCATCGATCGCATGGAGGCAGAAGACCTCGCCATTCGTCTGGAAACGGTATCCAATTCTACAAAGACAGCCTTTTCCCCACTCAAACTTTAACCTTATGAAAAAACTATTAATTATTCTCCTTGCGCTGGTTGGGCTGTCGGAGGCATCTTATTCCCGTCAGACCCTGGCGGAAAAACTTTCGGGAACGGTCTATTCCACCGAGGGGCACAGCCTTCCCGGAGCTTTGATCTATCTGACCGATACCGACTTCAGAACAGTGACTGATGAGGCAGGCAGATTCTGGTTGACTGTTCCTGCGGGAAATTACAGCTTAATGGTGTCCTACATCGGAATGGAAACAGTAAGAATGGAAGTTTCTATTCCATTGAATAATGAGCTGAAAATCATCCTAAGCCCTGATGAAATGGATTTGGAGTCTGTGGAAGTGGTGTCCACAGGCTACCAAATCTTGCCTAAAGAGCGTGCGACAGGATCATTTGCATTTTTGGACAGTCAATTGGTTCAGCGAAAAGTAAGTACCAGTATATTGGAAAGGCTTGAAGATGTGACTTCGGGATTGATTTTCAACAAAGGTCCCCAAGCGGCAAATGATCCTATTTCCATCCGGGGTAGAGGAACAATTTTTTCAAACACCGCGCCGCTGATCATTGTGGATAATTTTCCATATGACGGTCCGATTGAAAACATTAACCCAAATGATGTGGTCAGTATTTCTGTGCTCAAAGATGCCGCAGCTGCCTCCATTTGGGGTGCAAGGGCAGGAAACGGGGTGATTGTGATTACCACACAAAGAGGCAGGACCAACCAAGCACTAACTGTCAGCCTCAACTCCAACTTCACAGTTACCGAGCAACGGGATTTGTTTTATGTGCCTCAGATGTCGATCCCGGATTTTATCGGAATTGAGAAATACCTGTTTGGGAGAAACTTCTACCGGAGTCTGGAAAACAATGCCAACAAGCCTAAGCTTTCCCCGGCTGTTGAGACCTTCATTGCCCTCAGGGATAAGAAAATATCCCAGGAGGAGGCTGATCAAAGAATCCTGCTTTATGGCAATTCCGATATTCGCAGGGATATTAATTCGTATTATCTGCGGCCTGGAAATAACCAGCAGTATTCCCTCTCCATCAGTGGAGGAGGAGAACGATCATCCCATAACATTTCTTTGGGCTATGATCAGATCCATCCTGACATCGTGGGTAACAGCGGTTCACGCTGGACTCTGGCCTCTGGAAACCAATGGAATTTTCTAAATGACAGGGTGAAAACAGGAATACAGGTCAATTTTTCCAACCAGAGCAATTCCTCCAGTACGTCCTTGCCTTTTGGGTATGCCTACGACCGATTGGCCGATCAGGAAGGCAATCCCCTGAGTATCGCCAATTCCTACAGTCCACGCTACATCGAATCCATTCAGGGCAAAGGATTGTTGGACTGGACCTACACCCCTTTGGAGGAGATTGGCCAGCTTGACTACCGAACTGAATCTTACGACTTCCGGGTGAGTCCTTCTCTGCAGATCAGGCTTGGGGAGGGACTTGAATTGGGACTGTATTACCAATATTGGAGAAATCTTTCCAATTCAGATAATCGGGACCCTTTAAGCCTGTTTTCAACCAGGGACCTTATCAATAAGTACACGCAGGTAGGTGAGGACGGAAATCTCAGTTACCCTGTTCCCTTTGGGGATTTGCTTTCGGTGAGTAATTCTGAGATGTATTCACATACATTCCGGCCACAGTTGACTTATCAGAAAGCCTGGCAGCAAAATCATTTTTTCAATATTCTGGCAGGTGGCGAAATCAGGGATTTGCAGGCAGAGAATTGGAGTACCCGGTATTATGGGTACAGGGATGATATGGGCACCAGTATTCCGGTGGATATGGTTACCCGTTTTCCTTTCTATTTTAACCGTGGCCAGCAAGGGACTATCCTTTCGGGAAATTCATTGGGAGGTAGAGTCGACCGGTTTGTATCCTATTATGCCAATCTTGGCTATGATTTCAAGCACAGCTATTTTCTGTCGGCAAGTGTGCGAAAGGATCAGGCGAATATTTTCGGAGTGGACGCCAATCTCCGTGGAGTTCCACTTTGGTCCGTGGGAGGGGGTTGGATCATTTCAGAAACACTGGCTAAGTCGGTATCCAAAATGCCTTTTCTGAAATTAAGGGCAACTTATGGTTCAGCAGGAAATGTGGACAAAAGCCTTTCGGCTGATGTGACCGCCCAATATATTTCCTTTCAGTTTTTTGATGTCCTGCCCCAGTTGAGGGCTGCGGGGATTGTCAATCCTCCCAACCCGGAACTGAGATGGGAAAAAATCAATACGACCAACCTGGCTCTGGATTTGGAAACCCAAAATGGTTTTTTATCCGGTTCCCTGGAGTTTTATTCCAAGAAGGGGACAGATCTTTTGGGTGAATATTCTGTACCTGCATCCCTTGGACTGACAAGCTTCACCGGCAACTTCGCCCAAACCCAAGTCAATGGAGTGGATCTTAACCTAAGCTTGAGGCAATTAAAAGGGCGGTTTAATTGGACTTCAACCTTTCTCTACAGCGGAATGAGGGAGGAAGTATTGGATTTCGAAAGGAAACCAACAGTTTCAAATCTTTTGGGAACTGCATTTTCTTCCAATCCTCAGCCCATTGTCGGGCGGCCTCTTTACGGAATTTACACCTACGAGTGGGGTGGTCTGGATCCCCAGACAGGTAATCCTAGGGGAATTCTGGACGGGGAACCCAGCTCTGATTACCTGGCCATAACCAGAGCAGCAACCATTGAAAATCTTAAATACCACGGACCATCCAGACCCACTTCATTCGGTGCTTTCCGGAATGATTTTTCCTACAAAGGATTCGGATTATCAGTCAATATTTCCTACCGGCTTGGCTACTATTATAAACGGCGGTCCATTGATTATTTCACACTGCTCAGAGGGGAAATCGGACATGGAGATTTTGACAGCAGATGGCAGCAGTCAGGGGACGAGGCATTTACCCAAATTCCATCTTTGCCTGTGGCTGCAGATACCCGCAGAAATTCTTTTTATTCCAATTCAGCGGTTTTAGTAGAGAGAGGCGATCACATTCGTCTCAAGGACATCCGATTCTCTTATACCTGGGATCAGCTTAACCTTCCGAAACTTCCTTTTAAAACGCTACAGCTTTATGCTTATGCCGGCAATCTGGGATTGATTTGGAAAGCTTCCGATGATAAGCTGGACCCCGATTTTCAAACATCCAAACCTCTAAGCTCATTTTCAGCCGGTCTGAAAATGGATTTCTAATCATTATTGAAGGGGTAAAAGGAGGAGCTTTCTTCATAAGGTCAGTTGATAAACCCAAAATTCCTCCCGGCAGAAAACATACTGTCACCTCTTCTTTAACCCTACTTGATAACTATGAAAAAGACACTAAAATACACTCTGCTAACCCTGATCTGGGTTTTAGCGATTTCATGCGAAGGATTTCTGGATGAAAAGCCAGTGAAGTCCATCTTGGTTCCAAGTACCCTGGAAGATGTCAGGGCCCTTCTCGACAACTATACCACACTAAATGAAAATACACTGATCAGTTTTATTCTTTCGGATGACTGGATGACTCCAACTTCTAATTGGGAATCCCTTCAACCTTGGGAGCAAAATTCATACTTATGGAAAACTGAAATATTTGGTCCTTTGGAGCGATCTACTGATTACTCGCGACTGCATCGGAAAATATTCTTCGCCAACAATTGTTTGGAGATTTTGGACAAGATCGAGAGCAATTCGATTCAGGAAGAAAATCTCAGGGGGGAGGCTCTTTTTGTCCGATCCTTGGCCTTCTATCAATTGGCGCAGCTTTTTTTACCGCATCCCCAAAGTTCCCAAGCTACCACGTTTACAATTCCGGTCAGATTTACCGCTAATGTCAGTGAGAAAAGTGAGCTTTTGAATATCGTGCAAGTCCTGACGAGGGTTGAACAGGACCTGACTTTAGCCCTGGAATTATTGCCGGAAAAAGCAGGGCACCCCAATCGTCCGGATCAAAGGACTGCCAACGGTCTCCTGTCAGGATTGTATTTGTATATGGGGAATTATGAAAAGGCATTGGAAGCTGCCCAACAGGTATTGGAACCCAATGAAGGATTGATGAACTATAATGAATTAAATTCTGATTCACCCTATCCTTTTAAGTTGTTTAATGAAGAGACACTCTACCATGGAGTGACTAGCAGCTTTTCGGTCACTGCCAGTTCAGCGACTTATATCAATGAAGATCTATATGGACTTTATTCTGATAATGATCTAAGAAAAGAACTCTTTTTTACGCTTGATGGTCAGGGAAATGCCTTGTTTAAGGGGTCTTATTTGGGGGACTTTAATCTGTTTACGGGATTAAGCGTCTCTGAAATACTCCTAAATGGGGCAGAGGCAGCTTTCCGTACAGGGAAGTTGGAAGTGGGAAAAGCGCTGTTGACGGAATTGGCAACAAAACGGTATCTGGATTTAGACCTATGGAAACAGGAAACTGGAAATCCTGATTTACTAGCTGTATTGGAGGAAAGAAGAAAAGAATTGGTTTTCAGGGGCAGTAGATGGGCGGACATGAAAAGGTTGGCTGCATTTGGAGAGCTGAAGCTTCCCATCACCAGAGAAATCGGAGCTGATTCCTTTATGCTGATGAACGAAACTCAATTTGTGTTGGAATTACCCACACTCGAACTGGAATTGGAGGGGGAATAAAAAAAGCCCGGGAGAAATTCCCGGGCCCAACCCATAGGTTGATTTCCGATTAACTGGCAGGTGGAAGAGTTCCTCTTTTTACAAAGACTTTGTCTTCACCGATGTTGATCGGATTTCCGTTTGGAGCATCATGGAGACACTCCACATCCTCCTGCTGGTCGCAGGTATAGGTACTTGGTCCTGGAGTAATTCCGGTGACATTGTACCATTGTCCCGCGGATTCGCCATAGACATTCATAGCCATGTCTTTTGGCGAAAACGCCACTGCTGCAAATGCTGCCAGCACAAATGCCAGTATAGGCAGCTTATTGATTAATTTATTCATGTTCATGTCCCTTTTTTTAACAGATCAAAAAAGGGTAAACCGTTTGGGTTGTTTGCCTACTCTGTTCAGGGTTTTCGGCTTCTCCCTTTATGCCCAGTCCAGTATTGGCCGGAGTCTCCACTTCCAGCCACGGAGACAGACGGGGCATTATGATTTGGTGGATTTAATTGATGATTTCAACTAAACCCTATTTTATCTATTATTAATACTTGTTTTTTAGTTCCCAATATTCTAAATTCATAAATCAAGGAAAGTTGCAGTGCCCGGTTAAATAGCTTATACACCCTAAAGAGGGAATCAGCAATGGCTCCCTCTTTTTATTCTCTTATCTCCTTTCTTCTTTCCCTTGTTCGACATTTGTAATGTCGAACTACATATCGTAGGATTTTTAATCCGACCCAACAACAACCGTCTCCGTACCCGGCACTCACTTTCTAATACCCAAATGATTCCGGGCCGGGTTCAATGGATTTTTCTCTTTTTTTACCATGGGTTTCACTTCGTTTCACCCATGGCTATTAAAATTAAAGGCCTTCAGCCTTTTGATTCTGCGCTGTTCGATATTTGTAATGTCGAACTACATATCGTAGGATTTTCAATCCGACCCAACGACAACTGTCTCCGTACCCGGCACTCACTTTCTAATACCCAAATTGATTCTGCGCCGGGTTCAATGGGTTTTTCCTTTTTTTATACCATGGGTTTCACTTCGTTTCACCCATGGCTATTAAGATTAAAGGCCTTCAGCCTTTTCTGCTCTATTTCTCAATAACCCAATAACCAATTAATTCGCTGTTGGACATTTGTAATGTCGAACTTCCTATCATAGGACTTTCAATCCGACCCAACAACAACCGTCTCCATACCCGGCACTCACCTTCTAATACCCAAATTGATTCCGGGCCGGGTTCAATGGGTTTTTCTCTTTTTTTTACCATGGGTTTCACTTCGTTTCACCCATGGCTATTAAGATTAAAGGCCTTCAGCCTTTT
>JAKFBV010000080.1:0-8615 GCA_036677005.1 Pedobacter sp. | reverse complement strand
TGATTAACCCAAATAAAAGACAACGGAATAGTAACTTAAATCACTTAAAATCAGAAAATATGAAATTATGAAATAAAAAAAGAGGCTGATCATGATTTATGATACAGCCTCTTCTTTATTTAACTGGTCTATACTATTGTACAGGTTCTTATTTACCTGAAGGATTATACTGATAAACCACTTCATAAGTAACATCCCGTAGATTAGAAGCTATTTGTCCGATCCTGAGATCCTGGTTTTGAGGAGTGGGCTCACAGATAGAATATTTTCCCCCTTTGTAGATAATTGAATTGCCAAAGGGTTTATCAAACTGAACCGCCATACTGATATGTGTAGGGTAGAGAAGCGCGATCATTGGTAAATTGTAGATTTCCTTAACCAGGTAGAAGAAGAGGGCGGCACGGTCATCACAATCACTGTACTTGGAAAATAAGGTCTGCTCAGGCGAAAGACGTTTTTCCTTGCCAAAGTTGTTTTCGTCGCTCTGATATAAAAAGGCATAACGGGTAAACCTCATCAGGTAATCAACCCCTTTCTTTTGATTCATTCCCGAAATATTTTTTTTGAGTAAAGGGATCAAAGAACTATAGGTCTGATGACTGAGCGGAATGTTGAAATAGGATTCGAAATCTACTCCGGGATAATTCGCGAATATTTTTTCTACCTCCGGGTTCAGCATCACCTGAAAATGATAGGATTGCTGCCTGTATTTGAACTGGATCTCCGTCTGCCTGTATGTTTCTGGCCTGAAGTCGGGCATACGGGTTACCTTGTAGGAGAATTGCTGTCTGGCCTCGGGGATATTAATGTTTACCGGATATATTTTATCTTTCTGGAAATCAATTTTGCCATAATCATGATAGTTAAGGCACATATACTTATTGCCATCGATATTGAAAAAGGGGATATCATTGATGTTTTCATCATTTCTGATATAAAATATCAATAAATTATTTCCGACAGATAACCTTGCATCATAACCCGATTTAGTCATGAAAAACCATTTATAGAGGGTATAGCGGTGATAGTTCTCCGCTTTAGGACTGATCTGCTGGGCTGTTTTCCTGATCAGCTGATAATAGATCCAATCGTTTAGCTGATATTTTTCTTTATAAGCCAGAAGCGAACTGACCATAGATTGATATTTGCTCTGGTTCAGCTTGTTATAAAAATCCCGGACTGCCTGATCAGAAAGCGGACCTGAAAAATCAATTTCTGATGATGGGTCTAATTCGAAATTAAAGGTACCGCTATAAAATTCAAAGCTGAAATTATTAGCCATAACACGGCTACATGATACAGCTAGTGCCAGTATCAGAAACAGTTTTAAACTTAAGCGGGCTATAGGGGACCTCAATTCTTATTGAATTAACATTAAATTTACATAAAAGTAATGTTAAATTAATAAAACTGATTGTTCTTTTCAGAAGTTCTTGCCTACTTTTTCCAATATCTCTGAAGGTATCTTCTCCAGATCTACTACTAAAAAGCCATCCAGGCAGTCGGAGAATTTAGGGTCGATATTAAAACAGATGATCTTAGCATTCAATCCCAGGTATTGCCTGAGCAGGACGGGGATCTTCATATGAGTTATTTCAATATCCGAGATCAGACTGTCAAGATTTTTCAGGGTTTTGTCATCCTGAATCAGCAGGTCTTTATCGATCTTCGAAAAATTGACCTTGAATTTTTTTCGCGGCTCTACATATGTTGCCAGTTCATGATCAAAATGATATTTGCGGATAAAATCAACAATGAGGGATTTCGAAAGTCTCGAAAAATTATTACTGATGCTTACCGGTCCGATCAGGTAACGGTAGCGCGGGTTTTCCATTAGATATTTCAGAATTCCTTTCCATAGCAGGAATAAGGGCAGCGGTTTTTGCTGATATTCTTTTCTGACCCATGATCTGCCCAATTCAAGGCTCTGACCTAATATTGGATAAAACTTCTCCCTGATCTTGAAAAGTTCATTAATATAGAAACCCCGGATACCCATACTGTAAAAGATCTCATCGCCCTTTCCTATTCGGTAGGCTCCTACGATCATTTTCGTATTCCTGTCCCATATGAACAGATGATTATAGTAAATATCATATTCATCAAGGTCAGATTGTTTGTTGGTTCCTTCCCCGATCTCTCTGAAGGTGACCTCTCTTAAACGCCCTATCTCTTTAATAATATTGGGTATAGCCGATGTGGGTGAAATATAAACTTCATAGCTCTTCTCCGTCCAGATTCTATATTCAGAAAGTTTACCCGCTTCCTGTTCGAGCAGATGGGGGGAGACAGCCTCTGCAATAGGTTTCGGTCTTTTCTCGATCTTGAAAATATTCCGGGGTAGGAATATCTTCTTTTCATTTTCAAGTCCGGCCCCCAAAGCATAGGTTTTTGCCCTTAGAAAGCCGAGAAGCTTCGTGGTATTATTCTGATAGGGGAGATCAACCGGATTGATCGGTTTGCCAATCCTGAGCCTGATCTTTTGACCCTGTTTATTAAAAAGCTCGGATGGTAATTTAACGGTCCGCAGAGCCGGATGGATAAAACTCAGTAAATTAAACAGCAAGCCGTTATTCCCGTGAAAATAAACCGGTATAACAGGTACCTTAGCCTTGGCAATCAGCTTTCCCACCACCGGATGCCATTGTTTATCAGTGATCTGCTGGGTTTCAAGTTTGTAAGTAGAAACTTCTCCCGCAGGGAATATTCCAATAGGTATGCCAGATCGCAGTAATTCAATTGTATTCTTGATTCCGCTGATACTGGATGAATGCTCCACATTTTCGAAAGGATTTACTGCTATAAAATAATCGCTCAGGTTAGGAACCTTCTTGAGCAGAAAATTTGCCATGAGTTTGGAATCGGGTCTTACTATACTCAGTATCTTTAAAAGAACCAAACCTTCAATTCCCCCGTAAGGATGGTTAGCGATCGCAATAAATGCTCCTTCTGCCGGGATATTTTTGAGTTCAGATTCATCAAATTCAACTGAAATTCCGATAATCTGCAAAACTTTATCTATAAAGGCTGGGCCTTTAAGGTGTTCGGCTTTTTCGAAAAGATGGTTTACTTCATTTATTTTCATGACCTCCATCAGAAGTGAGGCGAGGCCAGGCACGTATAATTTGTCAAGTTTGGTGGCTTTAGAAAATTCTTCTTTGGTAATGATTTTCATAAGAAATTCTGGTATTCAATAATTCGTAAAGATTATTGTTTTGCCTGAATATACGGGTTTATAACCGGAGTTTTGTGCAAATTTGAGGAATTCAGGTTAAGAAATCCAAATTATATTTTTTATATTTAGGTTAGATCTGTAACTGATGAAATCCCCAATGCCGCAATTTCTGAACCGGCAATCAGAAGACCTGCAAATCTACAAAGTTGTAAAATGTAATTTCAGATATGTCAGGTTTGAAAAAGCTGCTCCGCGCATATTTCAGTTTTTCCAAAAAGGAACTGAATGGCATTTTCCTGCTCTGCATTCTGATCTTTGTCATTACCATGGTTCCTTATTTATACCATTTTTACAGTAAAGAGGAGGTTTATGACCTTAAAACCTTTCAAGGGGAAGCCGCAGAATTTAAGGCACTGGCGGTCAAAAGATCTGAACAATATAAGGGGTACAGGGAAAATACTGGAGAAGCTGCATTGAAAGGCGATTATTTTGAGTTTGATCCGAACGGATTAGCTGAAAAGGAATGGCGCAGATTGGGACTTTCATCCAAACAGGTCAGGGTGATCCTGAATTATGAAGCTAAGGGCGGCCGGTTTTACAGGAAAGCGGACCTGAAGAAGATCTATTCCATATCCGCGGCCCAATACGCATCGCTCGAACCCTATATTCGTATTGCTGCAAGGAATGCTGAGACCAGGTCCGGAAAGCCCGAAAGCCGGGAAAAGCCTGCAAAAAAAGATTTGGTACCCATAGCAGCCTTTATCGAATTGAATTCAGCGGATTCGGCAAAGCTTGAAAGTATTCGTGGGATAGGACCTGTATTTGCGTCCAGAATAATCCGTTACAGGAACCGTTTGGGTGGGTTTTATAAGAAGGAACAATTAAGGGAGGTTTACGGACTTGATTCATTAAAATACTCCCGGTTAAAGGATCATGTGGAGGTAAACACCGCACTCATTCAAAAGATAAATCTGAATAAAGTGACTTTTGAGCAGTTAAAAATGCATCCTTATCTTCATTATAAACAAATGAATGCGATCCTGCAATATCGCACACAACACAATTCTTTTGGATCAGTTGATGATTTAAAGAAACTAGCGATCATGAATGAGGAAATTATCCGTAAAATTGAGCCTTATTTAGAATTTTAATTCATGATCAGTAAACGATTAGACAGTGCCATCCGGGATATTCCAGATTTTCCGAAGCAGGGAATTATTTTTAAAGATATAACACCCATACTGAAAGACGCCAGGCTATGTGCTGACGTCATTGAGGAATTTGTGAGCCGCCTGGAAGGCACTCATATAGATGTTATTGCCGGAATAGAGAGCAGGGGTTTTTTATTTGGTTTGATGCTCGCAAACCGTTTGCAGATACCCTTTGTCCCCATTAGAAAGCAGGGTAAATTACCATTCAAAACGATACAGGAAGCCTGTGAACTGGAATACGGCTCTGCCATTCTTGAATTGCATGAAGATGCGATCCTGCCCGGACAGCATGTATTAATTCATGACGACCTGCTTGCCACAGGGGGGACGGTAAGCGCTGCCTCCCGCCTGGTTCAGAAACTAAATGGGGTGGTGGCCGGATATTCTTTTGTAATTAGCCTGGATTTTCTGAACGCAAGGGAAAAATTAAGTACAGTGTCTGAGAATATTATCACACTGGTATCCTATAAATAATCTGAACGAAGGCTTGAATCATGACCATTGATTAAATCATTCTAAGAATTGAACCCGGAACCGCTTTGTTCTGTTTGCCTTTGGACATTTCAGGGCTCATTTTGGTTCTATAATTGCTATACTTGCATAAATAACCAATTATTTTATGCAATCAATTATAGCTCCCGGTCAAGACGGGATAAATTTTAATTTAACCGAAAATCAGCATATGATCATCGGAATGGTGCGCGATTTTGCTGAAAAGCATATTCGCCCTCATGTAATGGAATGGGATGAAGCACAGACATTTCCAATTGAGACCTTCAAAAAATTAGGTGAACTGGGTTTAATGGGGGTCCTGGTTCCTGAAGAGTATGGGGGATCGGGATTAGGATACTTCGAATATGTAAGTGTGATAGCAGAAATTTCTAAAGTTTGCGGTTCAATCGGCTTATCAGTTGCCGCTCATAATTCATTATGTACCGGGCATATTCTGGCTTTCGCCAATGATGATCAGAAGCGCCGCTGGCTGCCTAAACTGGCTACCGCCGAGTGGATAGGGGCATGGGGATTGACCGAAGCGAATACAGGGTCTGATGCTATGGGAATGAATACGACCGCTGTTTTAGACGGAGACCATTATGTAGTAAACGGCTCTAAAAACTGGATTACGCATGGCAAGTCGGGTAATGTTGCCGTGGTCATGGTACGAACCGGAGATAAGGGAGATTCAAAAGGTATCTCTGTTCTTGTGATCGAGAAGGGAACCCCCGGTTTTACACATGGTAAGAAAGAGAATAAACTCGGAATGAGAGCTTCTGAAACAACTGAACTTATATTTGATAATTGCCGCGTACCGAAAGAGAACCTCTTAGGTAAAGAAGGTGAAGGGTTTAAGCAGGCCATGTATATACTTGACGGGGGGCGGATCTCTATTGCTGCATTATCCCTGGGGATGGCAAAAGGAGCACTCGAGGCCGCGGTAAATTATTCAAAAGAACGGTATCAATTCGGCCAGCCCATTTCCAGTTTCCAGGGAATTTCATTTAAAATTGCCGATATGGCCACTGAAGTCGAAGCAGCTGAATTGCTTATTATGCAGGCCGCCGATCTTAAGAACAGGGGAAAAAGTGTAACCAAACAGAGTGCAATGGCTAAATATTTTGCCTCTGAAGTATGTGTCAGGACGGCGACAGAAGCTGTACAGATATTCGGCGGATACGGCTATACAAAAGATTTTCCGGTGGAGAAATTTTACAGGGATTCCAAGCTGTGTACGATAGGTGAGGGCACATCAGAGATACAGAAGATCGTTATAGCCAGGGAACTTTTAAAATAAAAAGAAGCCGGATCAGTATAGAGATAGGAAATATTACAGTTTTTTATCCGGATTTTTACTGATCCGGTATTATTATTTTGATGGGCATATTATTAGCCTGTCCTGACCTGGAATAAGGCCGGTTTCTCTTGAATTCTCAAAATTCAGAAGGGCCTTTTTATTTCTTTTTTTCTTGCCGCATTCTTTCTTCAGCGTTTTTCACTTCATCCTTTTCCGGGATCACCGGGCCTGAAGTGATTTCTTCATAGGTTTTCTGTTTTTTATTAGCAGGCCTACCGGTCTGACCGAAAATACTGCCGGATCCTTCATTTCTTTCCGGTTTGATTTTTAAATTTTCCATAATTTCTACCTCTTTATAAGTTGAACAAGCAGAAGCCGGTATTGTTCTGTTCTTTTAATAGGCAGAGCTGATCTGGTTTTGGACATGCCGGATAATTTTTCTTGTTAAGGAATCTTAATTTTTAATATTTTTTGTACATTTGCAATCCAAATCCGAAAGGGGGTATCTGTATATTATGATCATTATAAATGTAAAAGACGGCGAATCATTGGATAAAGCACTAAAACGCTTTAAAAAGAAATTCGAAAAAACCGGTGTATTAAGAGAACTTCGCAGCCGTCAGGCCTACGAGAAAAAATCGATTACCCGCCGTACCCAGGTTAAGAAAGCTATTTATAAGCAGGGATTAAACATCGAATCGGTTTAATTTCAATTTTTAATATAAAATCTTAAAACTATTTGTATATTCAATTAATTGGATGTGCAAATAGTTTTTGATGTTTATAGAGCGCTTTATACGGTACCTGCAATTCGAAAAACGGTTCTCTCCTCATACCGTTACAGCCTATCAAAAAGACCTTGATCAGTTTTCAGATTTTTTAGCTTCCGCTGGATCGGAGAGTATGACTATTACCCATCAGCAGGTACGAAGCTGGATGGTAGAACTTATGGATCAGGGAAATGAAGCCAGGACAATCAACCGAAAAATTTCAAGCCTTCGTTCCTATTATAAATTCCTGCAGCGGGAAGCCCTGATAGAGAATAATCCGATGACCCATATCCGGGCTCCGAAAATTCCAAAGCGCCTGCCGGTGGTGATCACAGAGCAGAAAATGGATATTCTGCTTGACGGAGGGGATGTATTCAGCGATGATTTTCCGGGTTTACGCGACCGCCTGGTCATCGAACTGCTCTATGGTACCGGAATACGATTGGCTGAGCTTGTTAACCTGAATGACAAGGACATTAATATTTATGAGCAGCAGATCAAAGTTTTAGGTAAACGGAACAAGGAACGAATCATTCCGATCAATAGGTCACTTACGAAATTGATCGGGGATTATAAACATCAAAAATTAAGTGAAAATTTTGACAACAAAGCATCCTCCTTAATCGTTACCAATGAAGGAAAAGATGCTTATCCGAAATTTATCTATCGAATTGTGAAGTCAGTTTTATCCCTTATTTCAACCCACGACAAAAAAAGTCCTCATATTTTGAGGCATAGTTTCGCCACTTCATTATTAAACAGGGGGGCTGATCTGAATGCTATTAAAGAATTATTAGGGCATTCCAGCCTGGCGGCAACGCAGGTTTATACCCATAATTCCGTTGAAAAGTTAAAATCAATTTATAAACAGGCCCATCCAAAAGCTTAAATCAATGATCATAATTATTATGTAATTATTTAAATTATTTTTCATTCCGGATTTGATCCTGAGTAAATTCACCGAGCAAATTAATACTATATATATACATAAATCAAAGGAGGCAACATGAAAATCAGAGTGCAATCGATCCATTTTACAGCAGACGTTAAGTTGTTGGATTTTATTCAGAAAAAGGCCGATAAGCTGGACCAGTTTTTTGACCAGATAATAAGTGGTGAAGTTTTCCTTAGATTGGAAAACACTGATGATGAAGCAAATAAGATCGTAGAGATAAAGCTGAACATTCCTGGGAATGACCTCTTTGCAAAGGAACAATGCAAGACTTTTGAAGAAGCTACCGATAAATCTATCGAGTCTTTGAGGAGACAAATTGAAAAACGTAAAGAAAAGGTGCGTTCGCACCTGAGCAATCATAAGGAAGCTAGTCTGACTGATGAAATTTTATAATTTTTAAAAGCGTAAACACCTTATAATAAGATGATTTTTCGGCAGTCAAAATGGCTGCCGAATTTTTTTTCTAAAAAATTTTGTCCAACTCCAAATTTTCGTAGATTTGCAGTCCCTTTCAGAGGGGGGTTATTCCTGGAGGATAACTTAAGCTGAATGGGTTGGTTCTTTAAGATCATTATAGAATAAGTTTTATAACATTTCGCCTCCTTAGCTCAGCTGGTAGAGCAACTGACTTGTAATCAGTAGGTCATTGGTTCGATCCCGATAGGAGGCTCGAAAATGTTGGGGGGGTTCCAGAGCGGTCAAATGGGACGGA
>JAKFBV010000079.1:0-3064 GCA_036677005.1 Pedobacter sp. | reverse complement strand
GCCAGCTTCCTTCGGATTCGCAGTCACCCGCGACACCCTTGCTCTTGGCTAACCCTTCCTACTGCAAAGTGGGTTCGGGACTTGCACCCTATAGCTGACCGCCATGCCCGGCGCACCAAAAAACGGGTAATGGTTGCAAGCATTACCCGTTCATGAAAAATATATTGAGTTTTACTCCTCTTTTTTTTCCTCTTTCTTTTCTTCCTTCTTTTTCTTCACTGCCTTGATCTTTCCAATGATCCGGATCTCTTCTTTTTCCTTATCATAATCTACTTCCATCGTATCCCCCTCTACCAACTCCCCTTTCAGGATCTCTTCGGCAATTGGATCTTCCAGATGTTTCTGGATGGCGCGTTTTAAAGGACGGGCTCCGAAATTGATATCGTATCCCTTTTCAGCAATGAATTCTCTGGCCGCATCAGTAAGTTTGATCTCATAGCCAAGGCCATGAATTCTGTCAAATAAAGATTTAAGTTCGATATCAATGATCTTAAATATATCCTCCTTGCTTAATGAATTAAACACAACCACATCATCCACCCTGTTTAAAAACTCAGGAGCAAAGGCACGTTTAAGTGCATTTTCAATAACACCTCTGGAAAAGGTATCTGCCTGTGAAGATTTTGCCACAGTACTGAATCCTACTCCCTGACCGAAATCCTTTAACTGACGGGCCCCGATATTAGATGTCATAATTATAATCGTATTCCGGAAATCAACTTTACGGCCTAAACTGTCTGTCAGCTGACCTTCATCCAGCACCTGCAAGAGAATATTAAATACATCCGGATGAGCTTTTTCGATCTCATCAAGCAATATCACGGCATATGGTTTTCTTCTTACCTTTTCCGTCAACTGTCCGCCTTCTTCATAACCAACATATCCCGGAGGCGCTCCGACAAGTCGGGAAACAGCGAATTTCTCCATGTACTCACTCATATCAACCTGGATCAGTGCATCCTCTGTGTCGAACATAAATCGGGCAAGTTCTTTGGCTAATTCAGTTTTACCTACGCCTGTCGGACCAAGAAAAATAAATGAGCCAATTGGTTTTTTAGGATCCTTTAATCCGGCACGTGTACGCTGTATTGCCTTCGTTAATTTTTTAACCGCATCTTCCTGACCGATCACTCTGGTATTTATCGCATCAAACATCCCCAGCAACTTAACGCTGTCAGTCTGCCCAACCCGCTGTACAGGAATACCGGTCATCATCGAAACTACTTCTGCAACATTATCTTCCGTTACGGTATAACGCTTGGTCTTGGTTTCAGCCTCCCATTCACTTTTCGCTTTTTCAAGCTCTTCAAGCAAATTCTTTTCCGTATCCCTGAGTTTGGCAGCTTCCTCATACTTCTGACTGCGAACCACCTTGTTTTTCTCAATTTTGATCTCTTCGATCTTCTGCTCCACATCAATAATATTCTGCGGAACGTGAATATTGGTTAAATGAACACGTGAACCCGATTCATCCAGCGCGTCAATTGCCTTATCTGGAAGGAAACGGTCTGTGATATACCGGGAAGTTAAACTGACACAGGCATTTATAGCTTCATCAGTATAAGTAACCCCGTGATGCTCCTCATATTTTTCTTTGATCCTGTTCAGAATTTCAATGGTCTCAGCCGGAGTGGCAGGTTCGATCATAACCTTCTGGAAACGACGGTCCAGCGCTCCATCTTTTTCAATAAACTGACGGTACTCATCCAGAGTGGTGGCGCCGATACATTGAATTTCTCCCCTTGCTAATGCCGGTTTGAACATATTGGAAGCATCCAGTGATCCGGAAGCTCCTCCTGCCCCGACAATGGTATGGATCTCATCAATGAAAAGAATAACATCGGGAGATTTTTCCAGTTCATTCATGACCGCTTTCATCCTTTCCTCAAATTGACCGCGGTATTTGGTACCGGCAACCAATGAGGCAAGATCAAGGGTGACTACTCTTTTATTAAAAAGTACGCGCGAAACTTTGCGCTGCACAATACGTAAGGCCAGGCCCTCTGCAATGGCAGATTTGCCCACACCGGGTTCACCGATCAGGATCGGATTATTCTTTTTACGACGGGATAAGATCTGGGATACCCTTTCGATCTCTTTCTCACGTCCCACAATAGGATCGAGCTTACCATCTTCAGCAGCACGGGTAAGGTCGCGGCCGAAATTATCCAGAACCGGAGTTTTAGATTTGATATCCGACACTTTCTTCGGCTGTGTAAACCCTTCATCTTCTCTGAAATCTTCATCACCAGCCGCTGAGCCGGGTGCTTCATCGCGGAAACCTTCCTTATTGTTCTCTACCTCAGCCTTAAAAATATCGTAATTGACATTATATTGCTGCAGGATCTGAGAAGCTATATTATCCTCATCCCTTAGTATTGATAATAATAAATGTTCAGTACCAATAACATCACTTTTAAAGATCTTTGCTTCGAGATAAGTTATTTTCAGAACTTTTTCTGCCTGTTTGGTCAGGGGAATATTGCCAAGATTGACCGTTGTGCTGGATGTTCCTTTTACAGAATCTTCCACCGACTTACGTAATCTGGCTGTATCAACTCCCGCTCCCTTTAAAATTTTTATTGCCATTCCGTCTCCTTCCCTTATGAGACCAAGCAACAGATGCTCTGTTCCGATATAATCATGCCCCAAACGCAGGGCTTCTTCGCGGCTATATGATATCACGTCTTTGACGCGGGGAGAAAATTTAGCTTCCATTATATTACCTTTCTGTTGTTTTAACGCCCTAAGCTATTAATTATTGGATTAATAGACCCGAGGCTTATGTAACAAGTTATCAACAATTAAGCCATATTCTAAAATAAATAAAAAGCTGACATAATGGAAACTTTGGAAAACCATCGAAAGAAAATTTTTAAATAACAAATTATTTAATACTATGAAATTAAAGCATTCAATGGATTTAACTTTATAGGATGATGTATTTAGTTCGCATGCTATCAGGCTGACTGTATAAGCGACGACAGATGTAAATAAACCCGATAGGAACGGCAGCCCATCATGAGGCACGAATGAGGGCTAATTGGATAGCGGGGCTACCCTT
>JAKFBV010000078.1:0-1579 GCA_036677005.1 Pedobacter sp. | reverse complement strand
TGAGGGATGACAGCTACTTTAGGAAGGTCTGGTTCAAAGTTAGTTTTGAAGTCCGAATTGAAGCTTTTGTCTTTAGCCCGAAGTCCATGAAAGGATAGACGGAGAAACTCGTCTGCAAGCGAATTGATATCAGTCAAGTCCTTTTGGCCCGAGCTGGTTCGGCTATGCATGAGCATTCCTTTGACAATAGAATCAGCCCGCTTTCCATGATGGTTAATTTTTTCGAGGTTCTCCCTGATGTCAATTGCCAATGTCTTCACCTCTTCATAATCGCCCTTATCGATTTCTTCATTCATCTCATCCATGAGTTCGTTGGTCAGTTCGGAGAAGTTGTTGACAAAGTTCAGCGGGTTTTGGATCTCGTGGGCGATTCCTGCTGTGAGCTCTCCGAGTGAAGCCATTTTCTCCGCCTGGATCAGCTGGACTTGTGTGGCTTTCAACTCCAGCAAAGCTTCCTCGAGTTCTTCCTTTTGCTTGGTCAGTTCGGCAGTTCTTTCCTCTACCTGTACTTCTAGTTTAGCTTTCATAGATTCGGAAAGCTGAAATTCTTTTTCTCGCTGCTCTGCAATGGTACGTTCAATCTCCTGGGCTTTCCTTCTCTTATTCCCGCCAATCCATATCACAATCGCCCAAAGAATAGAGTATACTACTGCTGTGTCAAACGACTCCTCCCATCTTTCAAAAAAATCTGAACTTATAATTTTGACCAAATCCCCAATGGTAAGGATGATTGCCAAAGGCAGCCAGGCATAAGCTAGCGGTTTCCCAAATTGAAACTGGGGTAAACGGAATATTCCGTAAAAAATCGCTGAAACCAAGCCAATAGAAGGGATGTCCACCCATTTTTCACTCGCTAACCCCGTGGACTCAATAACCAGAAATGCTATCGCCAAAATAATCCCAATGTCGATTATCCATTTCCATTGAAGAAAATTCGATGAATTTTTCAGCGTTTTCCGGAGGTAATTAAGGACGATCAGCGCAACTATATTCAAACCCATGGCCAGATGTTTTCCGTCTTTTTGTGAATGATTCTGAAAACTTCAAAAATTAACTAATAGGTAAAGTTATAATAAACTCGGTCCCTTTTCCGTCTTCAGATTGCACCTTTATTTCCCCTCCATGTGCTTTCACGATGTCATAGCTGAGTGAAAGACCAAGTCCGGTTCCTTTTCCGGTAGGTTTGGTGGTAAAGAAGGGCTGGAAGATTTTATCGATGATGACCTGTGGAATTCCCTTGCCATTGTCTGTCACCCGGATGTATACTATGTCCGGAGTATGAGACGTGCTGACGGTGACGGTTGGTTTGTAGGAAGCATCTGATTGAGCTGCCCGCTCATTCACTGTATAAAAGGCATTGTTGATCAGATTCAAAATTACCCGGCCGATATCCTGGGTATTTATTTCAAGGATCGGAATGGTCTCATCCAGTTCAGATTTGAAGTCTGCATTGAAGGTTTTGTCTTTTGCTTTCAGTCCATGGAAAGCGAGTCTCAGGTATTCGTCCGCAAGCAGGTTTAGGTCTGTAGGTTCTTTTTTACCGGTACCGCTTCTGCTATGCTGAAGCATTCCTTTTACA
>JAKFBV010000077.1:0-66093 GCA_036677005.1 Pedobacter sp. | reverse complement strand
TCCGGCTGGGTCTTCTGAAGCCGCCCAGTTGAAAAGCCCTTCACATATTGAGCCGGGGTCGATGCGCTCGAGGCTCCAGCCTCCCTGCTTTTTGACAGGATCCCCATACCAGAGATCTGAATAAGCAATGGAATCCACAATCCGGTTTTTAAAACTCTTCAAAACGATCTGATCCGAACTGTTATTCAAGGAAGGCCAGGGAGAGATCCCCAGGGTCCTGCCAAAGCCTTTGTATTGGGCTGTGTCTGCGGCTGGGCATAGAATGAGGTATTGCCTCGGAGGCAGGCTTGCTTTTTTCAGGAGTCCTTTTGTCTGCGGATCGGTGATGCTCCAGCCCTCCAGGTCAATGGTATCTTTTCCCGGGTTATAGATCTCGATAAATTCTACCAGCGGTAAACCTACTTCCGGCGACGGGTCTGCGAATATTTCAGTGATATAGATTTTAGCGGTGTCAGTTTTCTCAGGCGCCGGGGGAGGAAGTTCAGGCAAACTAAAACTAAATTGAGCAAAGGCACTGCTTATTGTATTCCCGCTGCAGTCCTTTATACTTGAGATGCTTAATTTATACGTTTTGCCCGGGATGAATTTCTCGCTGAATGTTAGTATCAACTGCTTAAAGTCGGAATCCGCACTTATTTTTTTAATCACGCTGGATGCGGGAAGAAGAGAAAAATTCTCCTTAAGGATCGTGGCGCTATTGAACGGTTTATTAAAATAGATAAGCAGTGTAGAGTCTGATCGCCGGATTAAACTATCCGCTTTCAACGCCAGCAGGTCATAATTATAAATATAAACTGAGTTTTGTTTCCCGGGCGTACCTCCGGAAGTATCTTTTGAAGCTATCCAGTTGAAAAGACCTTCACATTTTGAGCCGGGGTCGATGCGCTCGAGGCTCCAACCCCCCTGTTTTTTTACAGCATCCCCATACCAGAGATCTGAATAAGCAATGGAATCCACGATCCGGTTTTTAAAACTCTTCAAAACGATCTGATCTGAATTGTTATTCAGGGAAGGCCAGGGAGAGATCCCCAGAGTCCTGCCAAAGCCTTTGTACTGGGCTGTGTCTGCGGCCGGACAAAGAATGAGGTATTGCCTCGGAGGCAGGCTTGATTTTTTCAGGAGTCCTTTTGTCTGCGGATCAGTGATGCTCCAGCCTTCCAGGTCAAGGGTATCTTTTCCCGGGTTATAGATCTCGATAAATTCCACCAGGGGTAAACCCACTTCGGGTGAAGGATCAGCAAATAGTTCGGTAATGAAGATCCGGGCGGTATCAATTTTTTCAGGCGGAGGGGGAGGAAGTTCTGCTAAACTAAAACTAAAGGGGGCTGAGCTGCTGCTTATACTATTTCCGCTGCAGTCCTGCACATTGAAGATGCTTAGTTTATAGGTTTTCCCGGGGATGAATTTTGCGCTGAAGGTCAAAGTGATCTGCCTGAAGCCCGGGTCATTATTTATTTTGATCTGCCCGGATGCGGGGAGCAGTGAAAAATTTTCTTTCACGATCGCTGCCGGATGCAGTGGCTTGTTAAAATAAACCAGCAGTGTAGAATCGCTCGGCCGCGACAGGCTGTCCGCTTTCAACGGCAGCTTGTCATAGCCGGAAATATAAACCGAGTTTTGTTTTCCGGGTGTTCCTCCGGCAGGGTCTTTTGAAGCTATCCAGTTGAAAAGCCCTTCACATTCAGAGCCGGGGTCGATGCGCTCGAGGCTCCAGCCTCCCTGCTTTTTGACAGGATCCCTATACCAGAGATCCGAATAGGAAACGGAATCGATAAGTGCATTCGCAGAGTTTTTCAATATCAGGGCATCTCCGGCATTATTCAATCCCGGCCAGGGTGAAACTCCCAGAACATTTCCAAATTTTTTAAATTCAGCAGTATCTGCTTTAGCGCATAAGACCATAATGGAGTTTGGAAGGATATTGATATTTCCCAGGGCAGCGACACTGGAAGCATCACTGAATTTCCAGTTATTTAAGGATATAATTTCATTTGTCGTATTGATCAATTCTACATATTCGACCGATGGGAGATCGATCTGGGGCGCCGGATCAGAAAATATTTCATTAATGATTACATCCCGGAATTTGGCAGTATAAGGTTTGATATAGCTGTATGCAGCTGTATTGCCGGAATTTATGATATTCCCTGTCCTGTCTTTTACATAGTTTACTGTCAGAATATAGGTGCCTGTATTCAGTGGATCTGACAATCTGATTTTATATTTTACAGGGTCTGTTGTTGTTAATACCTGAGCGATCTTCCCTGAATAGTTATTCAGGCTAAAATTTTCATTATTTTTAATGCTCAGGCTATCCATAGCCTCAGTGAATATGGCTTCCAGTGTTACAGGATCAATTACGTTTACTTTGCTTAATTTCGGTGCAATGGTGTCGGTTATCAGGGCTTCAATCCTGAAGTCATCAAAAAAATGTTTCTGAAAAAAGGAAGATGTTGATTGTTGTATAAAAATCCCGAAATAGGAAGAATGAGTGAATGACAGATCGATAATAGTGCCTTCTGTCTGATAGGAGGAATTGCCAGCAACTTCTCTTTCCAGGGTAAACAGGCCCGAATCGTTTCGGCTGACCCTGATCTTGATGGTGTTATTAGCCGATGCTACCGACCCGTTAACACCGTCAATTATTTTGATACTGCTGCCCGTTAGGCCTGACCTTTTATACAGGCTGATCTCGTCCTCCGTATTACCTATTCTGACAAAATACCCATTGATCAGGTTGCTTTTAAGGTCCGCCTTGTCGGATATTAAATAAATATCAGCGTAGTTCGCTCCTGAAGTACTGAATTGAAGGTTTACCCAAAACTCCCATTTGCTGTTGAGCGCCAGTGTATTTATGGTGCTTAAATAAAAATTTGAGGATGCCAGTGTTGAATTGGATCGTAAGCGATTGTTAAGTACAATAAAGTCACTGCCTGAATTGCTGCCAGCCCAGACCGGATTTAAATTAAAATTTCCGTCGCTAAAGTCTTCAGTTAACTGAGCATAACTCAGGCAACTGCAAAATAATAGTAAGATTATTAAGCCGTTTTTCATTTCTGCCCTGGTAGAAGCAGATTTAAGTTAGAATGTTACAGCAATTGAATCAAATGAAATGAGTATCCGGTATATAGAAGGAGTATAATCGGTAAATACCATAAAATTTAACCTAAAGTTCATATTTTGTAATGATTTACATGGTATAGGGAGCAAATGAGTAAAAACCCCAAACAATTTTCGATATTTGCTGATATAATATTTTTATTTACAAATTTTTAAAAAGCAATTAAAAAATGAAAGTCGCAGTAGTAGGCGCTACCGGCCTTGTAGGTTCGGTGATGTTAAAAGTTTTAGCAGAGCGCAATTTCCCGGTTAGTGAATTAATCCCCGTAGCCTCTGCAAAGAGTGCCGGTAAACAGATTGAGTTCAAGGGAAAGAAGTACACTGTTGTGACTATGGATGATGCTATCGCGATGAAACCCGATGTAGCATTGTTTTCTGCGGGAGGTGGTACTTCTTTGGAGAATGCACCGCGTTTTGCAGAGGCGGGTACAACAGTTATTGATAATTCTTCAGCCTGGCGTATGGATCCGGGGAAAAAGCTTATAGTGCCCGAGGTCAATGCGGATGTGCTAACAGCTCAGGATAAAATTATAGCAAATCCGAATTGTTCAACTATTCAGATGGTTGTTGTTTTGAAGCCGCTTCATGATAAATATAAAATTAAACGGGTTGTTGTTTCAACCTACCAATCTGTTACCGGTACAGGGGTAAAAGCTGTTGATCAGATGATGAATGAGCGTAAAGGAATAGCTGGCCCAATGGCATACCCTTATCCTATCGACCTGAATGTGATCCCTCAGATTGACGTTTTTCAGGATAACGGATATACCAAAGAAGAAATGAAGATGATCCTTGAAACCAAAAAGATCATGGGTGATGATTCAATCCGGGTAACGGCCACTACGGTTAGAATACCGGTAATGGGGGGGCATTCTGAATCGGTGAATATTGAATTTGAGAATGATTTTGATCTTAATGAGGTTCGTTCGCTGCTTGAAAAAGAAGAAGGAATTATTGTTGTTGATGATCCGGCCAACTTAAAATATCCAATGCCCATGGATGCCCACGAAAAGGATGAGGTTTTTGTAGGCAGAATTCGCAGGGATGAATCCCAGGATAAAACATTAAATCTCTGGATCGTTGCCGACAATCTGCGTAAGGGTGCCGCAACCAATGCAGTACAGATAGCAGAATATCTTCGTGATAAAAAACTGATCTGATCATTATCGGATCTGATAAGGCCCGGCAAATATTGCCGGGCCTTTTTTTTTATGACATTTGCTTCCCTTCTTCAGCCTGGCTGAATCAGATGCAGAAATTTCTGATTAAGTGGTTCAATCTGCCTATTTAAATTTGATTCGTCTCTTAAATAAAAAGGTTATGTAAAGACTTCATTGATAAACTATTGCAAAATGCTTAAAATTTCTCATAATTGTATTCCGGGTCAAAAAAACATTGATTGGTAAAATAATTTTTGTCATATTTAAAATGGATTTAGTCCTTATAATTTGATTTGTTTGTGAAAAAAGCGCAGATTTCTGATTTTGAACTGATTTCCCTCATCAAAGAGGGGGATGAATCTGCATTTCGCATTGTTTTTGAATTATATTCCAGTAAACTCTATTATTTCAGTTTTCGCTTCCTGAAAGAGAAGGAGCAATGCCAGGAGGTAGTACAGGAAGTTTTTTTGAGCCTTTGGATAAACCGCGCCAAACTTGATTGTCAATACCCCATTGCTCCCTATCTCTATATTATTACCCGCAGGTTAACATTAAATGTTTTACGACAGGTTGCCAATACGCAGTCTGCAATTGATAAAATGTGGTCAAATACCCAAAAAGTAAGTAACGAAACTGAAGAACATGTTTTTCTGGATGATCTTGCCCGGTTTACCGAACAGGTTTTGACTAAACTTCCTAAACAACAGCAATTGGTATTCCGGATGAGCAGGCAACAGGAACTTAGCTATGATGAAATAGCTGCGGAGTTGAATATATCCAGGAATACCGTAAAAAACCATTTGGTAGCAGCTCTTAAAACAATTCGGACCCAGTTTCACAAAGCATTTGCTATCCTTTTTATCTTAATTGAATCGTTTCCGGGCAATTTTTTCTAAATTATTTCAGGAATAACTAGTCCTCTTGCTCCATTGGGGTGTATTAGTATATTATAACTATTCTGCCACAAAGCATAAGGATGATGAATCAGAATAAATTAGAAGAACTTTTAAGTCTTTTTGTTGAAGGAGAGATTAGCAGGTTTGAGTATGATCGCTTATTAGAGTATATCAGATCAAATCCTGAAGATGAGGATTTAAACAGAGCGATTGATCATGTATTCAGTGAGATGAAAAGCTATGGCACCCTGAGTACTGAAGAAAAAGAGCTTATTTATCAGAATATTATCACGGATAAGCGTTTTGAACAGAATGAGGAAGTAAAAGCCGAAAAATTTACAAGACGGATATTTAGTTTAGGTTACCAGGTTAGTATTGCAGCTAGTATCCTGCTTTTGATTTCCATCGGACTGTATTTTTATTCAAACAGAAACTCTGCTGATATATTTGCAGTTATTGCACCCCTAAAGAAGCAGGAAATAATTACTCCGGGGGGTGATAAGGCTGTATTAACTCTCTCTGATGGTTCAAAAATCATATTAGACCATGCAAAGAACGGAGTATTAGCTAAACAGGCAGGAGTTAGTATTCAAAAAACCTCTGATGGTAAATTACTTTATGCATTTTCCAATTCGGATAATTTAAATTCTTCAGAAATACCGGAGAAGATAGTTTACAATAAAATAGAAACTCCGGTTGGAGGCAAATACCAGGTGAATTTGCCCGATGGTAGTAAGGTTTGGCTGAATTCTGCTTCATCACTTCGTTTTCCGGCACTCTTTACAGGTAATACACGTGAGGTTGAATTGAACGGTGAAGCCTATTTTGATGTGGCTAAAAATAAACATAAGCCCTTTAAGGTGATCACCAAAGATCAGATCGTAGAGGTATTGGGTACCCAATTTAATATTAATTCCTATTCTGACGAGAAAACTTTTAAAACTACATTGATAGAGGGCTCTGTAAAAATCATTTATAAAGACAAGGTTGTTTTATTGGAGCCCGGACAGCAATTTCAGCCAAATGCTGCAAATGTAAAAGTTGTTGAAGCAGTTACTGAGGAGGTCATTGCATGGAAGAATGGATATTTTTTATTTAAGGATGAAGATATTGAAAGTATTATGAGAAAGGTTGCCCGTTGGTATAATGTAGAGATCAGCTATAGCGGCGATATCCCTCATGTAGGTTTTGGCGGGAAGATTTCAAGATCCAAAAATATTGCCGAAGTACTTGATGTACTTCAGCTTACTAATGCCGTCCATTTTAAAGTTGAAGGAAGGAGGATTACCGTTATGCGATGAAACAGACAAAATGAAGCAAAATGGTAATCAAAAAAAACCAAGAGCGGTTGCAACGCTCCTGGCTTAATTCGGGTTACTAATTTAAATAGTTGTGAACAAGTATAAACTAAACCCAAACGCGCAAAGATATGAAATTCTATTCATTAACCATATGTAGGCCCTCTGATTACATAATAAAACTATTGTTGATGATAAAACTAACTTTTGTTTTATTGATCACAGCCCTACTTCAAGTAAGCAGTGCTGCTTCATATTCTCAGACAGTAAGTATAAAGTTTAAGAATGCTAAACTTGAGACTGTACTGAAGGAGATTGGCACTCAAACAGGCTATGATCTGGTGTATATTACACCCTTAATCAATGAGGCTAAGCCCGTGAGTATTCACGTAAATAATGCATCTCTCAGAGATGTGCTTGAAAAATCATTTTCCAATCAATCCTTAACATATACGATCAGTAATAATACGATCATTGTTCAAAGGAAATCTACAAATTTATTACCGGTTCCACTCATAGATATAAAGGGACTGACTGAAAAGGCACCTCCAACCGAAATTAAAGGCCAGGTAACTGATGCAAAAGGAGAAGCTTTGATTGGTGTTAGTATCAAGGTCAAAGGAACCGCTATCGGGGTAAGTTCCGATGTAAGTGGTCGTTATTCAATTACCGTTCCGGATGGTTCAACTGTTTTAGTTTTTACCTATGTGGGTTATACTACAAAGGAAGTATCAATTTCCGGTCGTACAAGCCTCAATGTTCAGTTAGAACAAAGTTCAGAATCGCTTCAGGAGGTAGTCGTTGTAGGTTATGGAACTCAAAAGAAAAGTGATCTGACCGGTTCTGTTGTTTCAGTAACCTCGAAAGATATTAAGGATCAGGCATTTTCCAATATTAATCAGGCCCTTCAGGGAAAAGTTGCCGGGGTAAGCTTTACAAGTACTTCAGGAGACCCGGGAGAGGGTGTGAATGTCAGGATCAGAGGGCTCAATACCTTTGGTGGTTCTGGTCCATTATATGTGGTTGATGGAATGCCAATGGAGGCAGCAGATATCAACACTATTAACCCGAATGATATTGAATCCACTACGGTCTTAAAGGATGGATCTGCCGCAGCGATTTATGGTTCCAGGTCTGCAAATGGTGTAATCCTACTCACTACCAAGAGTGGTGCAAATCGTGCTCCTTCAATCAGCTTTAATTCTTACTATGGTATTCAGTCCTTCAATAAATTCATTCCCTTACTGAATTCTCAGCAAATGGCTGATGTGATCAATGAAGCTCACGTTAACGGGAATTTCTACCCATTACAACCGGCGATGAATGATCCTAATAACCTTAAAACCAATACAGACTGGCAGGATGCAGCCATTAATCCGGCTCCTATCCAGGATCACTCACTTACAGTTTCGGGAGGTACTCCGGATGCTAAATATTCAATTTCAGGCGGTGTTTTTGACCAGGAAAGTGTGTTGGCGTTCCGTACCTATAAGCGGTATTATTCAAGGGTAAAAACTGAGTTTAAGATCGGAAAGTTAACCATTGGGCAATCATTGATTGCGAGTAAAGATGAGGGTCTGAATTTGAATTTCGGTAATAACCTGGATTTAGCTTACATGATGGGTGCGGCACCAACCATGCCTATTTATGATCCTAATAATAATAGCGGTTATGCCGGTCCGCAACCAGCCACAACCGGCGTGAATAACAGGGATAATATCCTCGGCCGTCGCGATATGAACAGGGCATATACCTTTAACAATAAAATAATTGGTAGTGCATATGCTTCATTTAAGATTCTTCCTGATCTGGAATATAAGTTGAATGGAGGTTTGAACATGGGTCAAAGAAGATTCAAAAATTATGTACCTCAGTTTCAAATGAATAACAGGGGAAGTAATACCAGATCTTTAAACACAAGTTTGAATGAGTCCTACGAATATCTTGTTGAAAATACCCTGACATACAATAAGGTAATAAAAGAAAATTACAGGATTAATTTACTTGGTGGTTTCACTCAGCAGAATTATTTCGGTAATGGTATTAATGGTTCCAGAAGAGATTTTCCAAGTAATGATATTCAGGTATTGAGTGCAGGTACAGGGGTGTTTACCGTTGGTGGAACTGAAAATGAGTGGGCCTTGAGATCATTCCTGGGTAGAGCAAATATTACCTTGTTCGACAGATATCTGATTACTGCCACTATCCGTCGTGATGGTTCATCAAGATTTGGTGCCAGCAATCGTTATGGAAATTTCCCTTCATTGGCTGTTGGATGGAACATCGATCAGGAAAATTTCCTAAAGGATTCCAAATTGATCAGCGGTTTAAAAGTAAGAGCGAGCTGGGGACAGTTGGGTAATCAGGATATAGGTAACTATAGTAATCAAACAGTAGTATCAACCAATGCCCGTTATTTCTTTGGTGCTGACCAATTAGCTCCCGCAGCTGTGGTTAACAACTTAGGTAATCCAAATCTTCGCTGGGAGAAAACTACTCAATCCAATATCGGGGTAGATTTAAGCCTCCTTCAGAATAAAATTTATTTCACTGCCGATTACTGGATTAAAGATACAGACGGTATCCTGGTTCGGACACCAATTTCAACAGTGACCGGATTTGCACGTGATGCAGGACCTTTCCAAAATGCTGCTCAATTGCAGAATAAGGGTATGGAATTCCTGTTAGGTTACAGAGGTGGTAGCGGTGAACTGAAATATGGTGTTTCAGGTAACTTATCCACTGTGCGTAATAAAGTGATTTCTTTAGGTACAGGTACAAGTATCATCAACCTGGTGGAGAATGTTTACTACTCAGGAACTTTTGTTCGTACTATGCCAGGATTGCCTATGTCTCACTTCTATGGACACATTAATGATGGTATCTTCCAGACTCAGGCAGAGATCAATGCACATCCAACTCAGGTAGGTGCAAAGCCAGGTGACAGAAGATTTAAGGATATTAATGGTGACGGTAAAGTAGATGCCAATGACAGAACCAATATTGGTGATCCATGGCCTGATTTTGATTATGGGTTTGCAGCCGATGCCAGTTGGAAAGGTTTTGATATCAACATGAGCTTCTATGGAACCAGTGGTAAACAATTGTATGATGCTCAGGGTGTTTATCTTGAAACGATGCAGGGCGAGTGGAATAATAAAACCACTGTTTTAAATCGCTGGAAAGGACCTGGTACATCTAATACTCTTCCTCGTGCAGTGCGTGGTGATACCAATCAGAATAATCGTGGTCAATCAGACTATGTATTGGATGCAGATTTCTTAAGAATGCAGAATTTCCAGATTGGTTATACACTTCCTCAAAGTATAATTAAGAGAGTGGGTGCCAGAAACGCCAGAATTTATTTTAATGGACAAAACTTATTTACTATTACCAAATATCCTAACTACAATGCGGATACCTTGGGAGGAGTAGGTTTCAATGATGACTCAATGAGTCCACTGGGTTTTGGAGTAGATACAGGTTCAACTCCTATCCCTAGCGTTTATTCATTCGGAGTTAATTTGACTTTCTAATCTTTTAGATCGTAGAATTATCTAATTAATCAGTTCATTAAGAAATTAAAAATACAAGAAAATGAAAAATCTAAAATTAGGTATATCAACCATGTTAATGCTGTTGTTGTTCGCAGGTTGTAAGAAGGAGTTTTTAGAAAAGTCACCACCGGATGCATTGACGGAAGATGGTTTTTATAACTCCGCAGAAAGAGCTCAAATGGGCGTAAATGCAGTATATGTTTCCCTTCAAAGTGCCTGGAGTATCAATCTTCAGAGGATTTATGATGTTCCATCCGGCGAGGTTTTACTTTCCAATACCGTTCCTTTGGAGTATAATAATTTCACTTACTTTCCGGCACTGAATCAGATTCATGATACCTGGAGAGGATTGTATGAAGGGATATACCGGTCAAATATTGCCATTGCGAATATTCCTGCAATTAATATGGCAGATGCCTTAAAGAATCAATATGTAGGAGAAGCTAAATTCCTAAGAGCTCTTTTTTATTTTGATCTCGTTAATTTATTCGGAGCAGTTCCATTGGTTACACAACCATTGCCTGATACTGATGCATCTCTGATTGCAAGAACTCCGGTTGCCGATGTGTATAAAGTTATAATTGCCGATTTATTGGCAGCAGAAGCAGGTCTGCCTGTTTCTCACAGTGGAAATAATTTGGGAAGAGTAACAAAAGGTGCGGCTCAGGCATTGCTGGGTAAAGTTTATCTGTATAATAAGGATTATGCCAATGCTGAGAAGTATTTTTTACTGGTAATTAATTCAGGAAAATATGGTTTGATGGATAATTTCCAGGAAGTATGGCACCGTAGTTTCGAGAATAATAAGGAATCCATTTTTGAGGTTCAATTTGCCGATATTGGTGGTAGTGGTACCAATGGTCGAAACGGAAGTTATCTTCCAGCAGTGAATGGAGCTACTGGTTCAGGTTTGGCTACTAAAAGAGCATTTGATGCATTTGATCCGGCAGATCCGCGCAGGGGCATGTCAATTTTCAAATCGGGTGATACCTTCGCTCCGAATGTTAGTGCAGCTCTGGCTACATTTAGTCCGGTTTGGTCAGCTACTGGCTATGCTGTGAAAAAAGGTATGTGGCCTATTATGTACGTCAATAGCAATGGTATAAACTATCCGATTATTCGTTATGCTGATGTATTACTAATGTATGCTGAAGCTGCAAATGAGCTAAACAAGTTAACTGAGGCAAGAGCTGCTGTCAATCAGGTTCGTGCCAGACCGTCAGTTAATATGCCTGCATTAACTGCGACCGATACAGGAACAAAAGCAGCCATGTTCACTGCCATTAATAAGGAAAGGCAAGTAGAGTTGATGTTTGAATTCATCCGGTTTAATGATTTGAGAAGATGGGGTTTAGCACAGCAGGAATTAGGCCCATTGGGGTACACTGCCAAGCATGCCTTATTCCCAATCCCTCAGCTTGAGATAGACATCAATCCTAAACTGACACAAAACACTGGCTGGTAGAATACCTGCTCCAATGAATACCAATGGATGCTATGAATGATTTTCATAGCATCCATTATTGATTTTTTCACCGGCGGTATTGGTTACCGGTCACATTATCTTACAGTATTTTGTTTTGACCGGAATTATTTCGGAAATTCTTTTCAGAGGAGAAGAACTAAGGAAATTGATTTATCAGGGTTTTTGTTTCTGGTCAGTTTCTTCGCTATGAGTTGGTTATGGAGGATTGTTTAATATTCAATAATTTCAAAATTCATTAAACGGAGCTTTGTATTTAATTTAATATACCTGCAGATCTATGAAACGAAGAGATGTAATTAAAGGACTATCCCTTCTGCCAATAATTGATTTTTCTCCATTTAGTTATTTCGGAGCCTCACTTATTGATGGGAATAATTATCCTCTTACATCAAAACCGGGCCATTTTGCAGATCCTGATCTGCACAGAAAGGCATTTGTAATGGATGGCCATACCCATATGATGACCCGGCAGCTTTTGCAGGGGCTTGATATTGGTCAGCGGTATCCGGATGGGCATGTCGATATACCAAGGGCTATTGAAGGAGGCCTTGATGCCATTTTCTTCTCTGTTTATACCCCTGAACAGTATTATCCGGGAAGGCTGGAAGTAAAAAACACTTTTCGTGTTGTGGAGCTGGCTTTAGATCAGATCGGGAAGAACAATAAGATTATTGAACTTGCCCGGACAGCATCCGAAATTGAGGATATAAATCGAAGGGGAAAGATGGCAGCTTTTCTTGATCTGGAAGGAGGTTTCGATCTGGATGGTGATTTAAACTTGTTAAGGGCACTTTATAGATTAGGATTACGCTCGGTCCAGCTCACGGCACATAATGAAACGAATGGCTTTATTGATTCCTGTTATGGAGCAAAACGCTGGGGAGGATTAAACGATCATGGCCGCGTGGTGGTAAAGGAGATGAACAGGCTTGGAATGGTGATCAATGTTGCCCATGCATCTGATGATGCTATTCTTCAGGCAGCTCAGACCAGTCAGCATCCGATTATTTATAGTCATGGCGGTTTTCGAAGTATCGTTAATACTCCAAGGTGTATTACAGACGAAGGAGCAAAAGCCATTGCCACTAAAGGCGGCGTAATGGGAATTCAATTCGGAAGCAGCTTTAATAACCCAAAATATGCCAAGTGGGTAAGCTCTAAGCGCCAGGCTGGAACGTCTGTTGCCGCTATTCCAAAAGAAACTAAACTCTTGTCACTGGAAGAGGTCGATAGGCAGGTTGCCAAAGGACTTCCCTTTGTCAATAACGAGGTAATACCGGATGAATACTGGATGGGGGTTGACCAGCTTGCCAGGGTTATTGATTATGGGGTACAGCTTGTGGGAGAAGATCATATTGCTTTAGGCTCAGATTTCGACGGCGGTCCGCCACTACCAAGGCAGATCAAAGATATCAGTGATTATCCACAAATGACAAAGGCGATGCAGGAATTAGGGTATTCAGAACAAAGGATCAGAAAGATCCTCGGCCTTAACTGGCTTCGGGTGATCCGTCAGGTTACGGAGAAGTAATAATACCCTCATATCGTAACTGGAAAATTGAAGATAAACAGGATTAAAATGGATATTAAATTGATCATAGCTATGAAATAAGAGCTGGGAACTCTTTTATATGAAAATTTGCAGGTAACCAGGATTAAAATATAACAATACAAGAAATGAAAAGAACAGAAATATTATCAGGGCGGGTTACCAGCTGTTTGCGTATTCTAATGATTGCAGCCTGTTTATTTTCTGCAAATTTCCTGAAAGCTCAGCAAATTGATCTCCTATTAAAAGGGGGTCATGTAATAGACCCGAAAAACAATATCAGCGCCATCATGGATGTTGCCATAGTTGATGGCAAGGTATTTCAGGTAGGAGTAAATATTCCTGCAAATACTTCTAAGAAAACTGTCGATGTAAGGGGCCTCTATGTTACACCTGGAGTTATTGATATTCATACCCATGTATTTGCCGGTACACAGGATCCTGGCTTTACCGGTTTTGAAATTAATAATGGATTCGGGAGTGTTGTTCCCGATGATTTTACGTTTCGTGCCGGGGTAACTACGGTGGTAGATGCGGGTTCCTCCGGCTGGAGGGATTTTCACACCTTCAAGAAACAGACCATAGATAACTCTCAGACCCGGGTTCTTGCCTTTATAAGTATCGCCGGTCGCGGTATGTTAGGAACAGTACATGCCCAGGATCTGAGCGATATGAATCCTGTTGCAACTGCATTCATAATGAAGGAATACCCTGATGTCATCGTAGGTATTAAAGCACATCATTATCGCGGCCATGATTTTACACCCGTTGACAGGGCAGTACAAGCAGGTAATTTAACCAAAAAGCCGGTTATTGTTGATTTTGGAGGTAGTACCCCGCGCTTATCTATCCAGGAACTTTTTATGAAGCATCTTCGTCCCGGAGATATTTTCACTCACACTTTTGCATATTCATTGCCGGGACGTGAATCTATCGTAGATGAAAATGATAAACTAAAAACTTTTGTTTTAGAGGCTCAGAAGAGTGGTAGGGTTTTCGATGTAGGTCATGGCGCTGGGGCTTTTCAATGGCACGTTGCAGCGAATGCCATAAATCAGGGATTTTTGCCAAATACGATCAGCACCGATCTTTACCGTTCAAGCAGAAATGCAGGGATGAAGGATATGGCCAATGTTATGTCGAAGTTTCTTGCGCTTGGATTATCCGTTGAGGATATCATTTTGCGATCTACATGGAATCCGGCCAAAGTAATTCAGAAACCTGAACTGGGCAATTTGAGTGTTGGCTCGGAGGCAGATATTGCCGTTTTTAATGTCCGTGAAGGCAATTTTGGCTTTATGGATGCAAGGGGAACCGTGATGAAAGGGACGAAGAAATTTGAAGCGGAACTTACCCTTCGGTCTGGCCGGATCGTTTGGGATCTGAATGGAATTAGCGGACCACTATGGAATGCTGCAAAATAGCTAAGCTTCAGGATAGTTTACCATTTAATATATTATCATAATGCGATGAAATTACCTCAATCATTTATTATTAAAAGACACTTGTGATTGGGATCATTTTGCTTAAAATATTAACCTATAAACCAAATTAAATGAAACGTAGAAATGTTCTTAAGACCTTGTCTCTTCTGCCCCTGGCAGGTAGCGCCATACCATTGAATTCGATATTTGCATCACCAATTGCCGGAAACTCACATACTCCGCCATTCAATCCGGCAGGACCGGTTGAGATCACATTAGAGTCGTTTTTGGACAAAAATAATATTTACCGAACCCATGGAATTGAACCGATCATTAATTGCCGGGGTATTTTTACCATTATAGGAGGTTCCTTAAAACGTCCTCAGACAAAGGCAGCCATGGAAGCGGCATCTCATAATTTTGCGCAGATGGATGAAGTGGCTGATGGTATCGGCCAAACTCTGGCAGATCTTACCGGCGCTGAATGGGGTGTGGTTTCGGCAGGATGTGCGGCCGGACTTAAGCTGGTAACAGCAGCAGTTGTTTCCGGAGGTGACCCTGAGAAACTGGTTCGTATTCCGGACCTGGATGGACTGGAAAAAACGGAGGTTATCGTTCCGATCACATCCAGAAATGCATATGATCATTCCATAAGAAACATTGGAGTAACTATGGTGAATGTATCTACACTTGAAGAGCTGGAAAATGCAATCAATCCCAAAACAGCGCTGATCTATATGGTGAATGGCGACAGAACCTGGACAGGGGCCCCAATGTCGCTGGAGAATATTTCAGCCATTGCCAAAGCCAAAAATGTGCCTGTTTTGTTTGATGCGGCCAATGAAATTCTGACCTTCCCGCCTGTACATTTGAAGCGTGGTGCAAGTATTGTGGCCTACAGTGGCGGAAAAGCGATATGCGGCCCGCAATCCTGCGGATTAATTTTAGGCCAAAAGGATATCTTAATGGCTGCATGGCAGGCCAGTTCTCCGCACCACGGACCATGCAGGGATAATAAAGTTGACCGCGATGAGATGTTTGGTATGGTTGCCGCAGTGAAAACCTGGAAAGAAATGGATCATGAGGCGGTGCTTAAGCAATGGAATTCTTACCTGAACCATATCATCAAGAAAGTTTCCGGAATAAAAAGCGTACAGACCATGGTACATGTTCCCTCCACTTTATCCGGACTGTCAAATGTATCCCCTGAGGTGGTCATCACCTGGGACGCCGATGAATTAAATATAACGGGAGCTGAATTGGCCGATGAACTTGGTAAAAACAAACCAAGGATTGCTGTTGCCAGCGGAGGCGGACGAGGAAAGGATCCAAATATTAACGGGATTGCTGTTACTACGATCGGAATGCAGGCCGGCGAAGAAAAGATTGCCGCAGATCGGATTTATAATGTATTAACAACGAAAAGAAGCCCTAAGTCTAAGGAGATGCCAGCACCGCTGGTAAGTCTCTCAGGTTCCTGGGATGTTGATGTGAAGTTCTATAACAGTCAGGGTAAGCATAAATTGTTTATTGAGCAGGAGGGTAACTGGATCAAGGGAACCCACCAGGGCGGATTTGCCCTGAATGATATGACCGGTTCTATCGAAGGTGATATGGTCAAACTGCAGAGCTCCGTCAGACTGATAGGCGACTCGATCATTTATACGTTCACCGGAAAGGTTTCAGGTGATCAGATGTCTGGTAATTTATTTATGGGCGAATACCGCAGTGCGAAGTTCACAGCCACAAAAAATAAAAAACCGGCGCCTAAAAAACCAATTTTTGTTCCTTCAGGAGCACCTCTTGCAAGTTAATATAAATTGCCTAAATTGAATTTTAACTTTTAATAAATAGATGTAATGAATAAAAGCGTAATGATAAAAATCAGAGAATATGCAGGTATTCTTTTTTTTGCCGCATGTTTGATCTCTCAATCGTCTTTGCAGGCTCAGGAGATTGATATGTTAATTAAGGGCGGACATGTGATCGATCCAAAGAATAATATCAATTCCAAAATGGATGTCGCTATAAAAGATGGAAAGATCTTCAGGGTAGCAGCAAACATTCCTGCAAACACAGCCAGGAAAACGGTAGATGCCACGGGATTGTACGTTTCCGCGGGCTTTATTGATATGCACGTGCACGTATTTGCAGGTGCTCAGGAACCCGGCTATACAGGCTTCGGGATAGCAAACGGCTTCGGCAGCGTTGCCCCGGATGATTTTACTTTCCGTTCAGGAGTAACTACAGTTGTTGATGCCGGTTCATCAGGCTGGAGAAATTTTAATACCTTCAAAAAACAGACGATCGATAACTCGCAAACCCGTGTTCTGGCATTTCTAAGTATGACCGGTTACGGGATGCTGGGTACCGTTCATGCACAGGATACGACGGATATGAATCCTACCGCAATGGCTTTCATAATGAAGGAATATCCTGACATTATCGTTGGAATTAAAGCACATCATTACCAGGGGCATGATTTTACTCCGGTTGACCGTGCAATTGCGGCCGGAAGACTCACCGGTAAGCCGATTATGGTGGATTTTGGATCAAGTACTCCAAAATTATCCATTGAAGATCTTTTCATGAAGCACTTCCGTCCGGGTGATATTTTTACACATACTT
The DNA here is from genome assembly GCA_036677005.1 of Pedobacter sp. Lineage (GTDB taxonomy): Bacteria > Bacteroidota > Bacteroidia > Sphingobacteriales > Sphingobacteriaceae > Daejeonella. The sequence goes on along the minus strand of JAKFBV010000077.1, from coordinate 48,975 downwards.
ATTCAGGCTCTGCTGCAACTGCAGCCATGCCGGGAGGACGTGAATCTGTTGTAGATGGTAATAACAAGGTGAAACCTTTCATTTTTGAAGCGCAGAAACAGGGAAGGATCTTCGACGTGGGTCATGGAGGTGGTGCATTTGTCTGGAGTACCGCGATCAACTCCATTAGACAGGGATTTTTACCGAATACTATTAGTACTGATCTGTACAGAAACAGCAGGAATGCGGGCATGAAGGATATGGCAAACGTAATGTCTAAGTTTTTAAATATGGGAATGTCCATTCAGGATGTGATTCTGCGCTCAACATGGAATCCTGCAAACGTGATCCAGCATACTGAATTAGGACATCTTAGTGAAGGGGCAGTAGCTGATGTAACAGTATTTAACATCAGAGACGGGAAATTCGGTTTTATGGATGCACGCGGATCAGTTTTGAACGGTACCAAAAAACTGGAAGCCGAGTTAACTCTTCGTGCAGGCAGGGTTGCCTGGGATCTGAATGGAATCAGCGGACCACAATGGGATGCTGTAAAATAATTCTTCCCGATCAGATTGCCAGATAAATGATCATAAAAGATATGGATATGCAAAAGAGGATTAAAACAAATTCAATTTCATCACCTTCATGTTTTGAAGTAACTGACTTGAGAAAAATTGCTGTATGCCTATTGCTTTTAATCTTCTTTTGTATTTCAGGGACTATCCGGGCACAGGAGATAGATATTTTATTGAAAGGCGGGCATGTGATTGATCCAAAGAACAACATCAATTCTAAAATGGATGTTGCGATTGTTGGGGATAAAATATTTCGCATTGCGGCAGATATCCCGGCAAACACTTCGAAAAAGACGATTGACGTAAGCGGTTTATATGTTGCACCGGGTCTTATTGATATGCATACCCATGTTTTTCATGGCACTGATCCGAATAGCATGACCGCAAACTCTTACGGTGGATTGCAGGCAGATGCCTTTTCTTTTCGTGCGGGAGTAACTACTGTAGTTGATGCAGGGTCTTCCGGTTGGAGGAATTTTCCTCTTTTTAAAGCGCAGTCAATCGATCGTGCACAGACCCGGGTTTTAGCTTTCCTGAATGTTGTTGGCCATGGGATGCTTTCCCGTTTTGATCAGCAGGATGTGACAGACATGAATCCGGAAATGAATGCCTATATGATAAAGCGCTTGTATCCAAATTTGATTGTCGGACTAAAGTCTGCACATTTCTGGGGTGATTTTACTTCAGTGGATAAGGCCGTCGAATCGGGTAAACTGGCTAATGTTCCGGTTATTGTTGACTTCGGCGAGCATACACCAACCAATTCCATTGAATCTTTATTCATGGAGCATTTCAGACCGGGTGATATTTTTACACATACTTTCTCTGAAGTTAATGGAGGACGGGAATCTATTGTTGATGAAAAATCCAGAAAAGTAAAGCCCTTTGTATTTGCTGCTCAAAAAAGAGGGATCATATTTGATGTTGGACATGGTGCCGGCGCATTCAATTTTAATCAGGCTATTCCTGCCTTCAGGCAAGGCTTCCTGCCAAATACGATCAGTACAGACCTGTACAATTTAAGTATGAATGCAGCGATGAAGGATATGAGTAATGTGATGTCCAAATTTCTGGCTATAGGTATGAGTCTTCAGGACGTTATTTTACGAACAACCTGGAATCCTGCACAGGTAATTAAACGTCCCGATTTGGGTCATTTAAGTGTGGGTACAGAGGCTGATATCGCTGTATTTAATTTAAAGAAGGGAAATTTCGGATACATGGATGTTCGGAGGACAAAAATCAGCGGTACAGAAAAACTTGAAGCAGAATTAACAATCCGGGCCGGGCGCGTAGTATGGGATTTGAATGGGATCAGCGTTCCTGCATGGGAAATGCCGGCCATTACTAACTGATATTTATTTGAAGAAACCCTAAAATCATAACATTATGTATAGCATGTTAAACTATAAAAAGGTACTGTCATCGGTTTTTGCAGTTCCTGTATTGATCGGGCTAACTCTTATTATTTGTACTTACCAGAGTCATGCTCAGGAGATCGACTTATTGCTAAAAGGAGGCCGTGTTATCGACACAAAGAATAACATCGACGCCAAAATGGATGTGGCAGTTAAAGCGGGAAAAATTTTTCGCGTTGCAGCAAACATACCTGCGGGTACAGCAAAAAAAGTTATTGATGTAAGCGGGATGCTGGTGTCGCCCGGACTGATCAATATGCATACCCATGTTTATGCAGGAAGTAAACCCGGATTTACCGATGGCACATCCAGTCAGTTGCCGGATGCCTTTGGCCCCCGCTCAGGAATTACAACAGTTGTAGATGCCGGTACTTCCGGATGGAAAACATTTCCTGATTTTAAAGCTAAGGTTATTGATGCTTCTGTAACCCGTGTTCTGGCTTTCCTGAGTATTGCTGCCTCCGGTTATTCGGTGGATAATGCCCAGGAAAATATCGATGACATGAATGTGCAGAAGACTGTAGAAACCGTGAATAAGTATCCCGATATTCTGGTAGGTGTAAGGATCGGGCGATATGACGGAAAAGAGTGGACTCCCTTTGAGCGTGCATCAGAAGCTGCCAGAATAGTCGGTAAGCCGCTTTTTGTAGAATGCCATCTTCCGGGATATTCACTTCAGGACCAGTTAAATCATATGCGTTCGGGAGATATTATGACCCATGCCTTTGAAAATGTTTCAGAACGGATGACCGTAGTGGATGAGCAGGGAAAGGTAAGGCCTTTTGTCCTGGAGGCTCAGAAAAGAGGGGTTTTATTTGATATTGGTCATGGTGGCGGAGGGTTCTGGTTTAACCAGGCAGTTCCTTCATTTAAGCAGGGCCTGTGGCCAAACTCTTTCGGAACAGATGAGCATCGCACAAGTATGAATTCAGGTATGAAGACCATGCTGAATGTGATGTCCAAGTACTTAAATATGGGTATGAGCATTCCTGATGTCATAGCCAGAGGAAGCTGGAATGCTGCCAGATCGATCAAACGTGAGGACCTCGGTAATTTATCTGAAGGATCAGTGGCAGATATTGCCGTATTGAGTATTTCAAAAGGGAAATTTGGCTTTGTAGATTCAGGTAATAACCGGATCGAGGGTGATCGTAAGCTTGAAGCAGAGCTGACCGTTCGTGCCGGCAGGATTATATGGGATTTGAATGGCTTGTCTGCAAGTACATATCAGAAATAATTTTAAGTAAAAAAATCAAAAATAGAATATAATGAAACGTAGAAACGTAATCAAAGGATTAGCGATGCTGCCTCTCGCAGGGGCGGTTCTTCCATCTAAATCGGTTTTGGCAAGTCCGCTTGCTGAAAGCGGATCTGCCGCTTTAGCCGGATCAGAAGCAGTAACAACGGAAGCCTCATTTATGGCCGAAACAAATATTTTTCGCAGAATAGGTGTAGAACCTGTAATTAACTGTATGGGTACCTATACCATCATTGGAGGATCTATTGAGCGCCAGGCAGTTCGTGAAGCAATGGAAGCTGCAGCTCATAATTTCGTACAGTATGATGAACTGGCAGACGCAATTGGCCAGCGTTTAGCTGATCTGACAGGTGCGGAATGGGGCATGGTTTCGGCAGGATGTGCTGCAGGACTAAAACATATCACAGCTGCCTGTGTAACAGGTGGTAATCCTGAGAAACTGATCCGTATCCCCGATCTGACCGGGTTTGATAAGAACGAGGTGATCATTCCAAGATATTCAAGGAATGCATATGATCACGGGATCCGGAATATCGGTGTAAAAATTGTCCATGTGACTACCCCTGAAGAACTTGAGAAGGCCATTAATCCAAAGACAGCCATGATCTACCTGACTGCAGGCGGAGCTTCTGAAACCGGTCAGCCTCTTTCTCTTGAAGTGATCTCATCCTATGCAAAGCCTAAAAACATTCCGGTTCTGATTGATGTTGCAGCTCAGAATCTGACCACTCCTCCTGTACACCTGGCAAGAGGAGCTACCCTTGTAGCGTACAGTGGCGGAAAGGCTATCTGCGGACCTCAATGTGCCGGATTAATGTTAGGTGATAAATCAATTCTGATGTCTGCATGGCAGGCAAGTTCACCGCATCACGGTCCGGGACGCGATAATAAGGTAGGCCGTGAAGAAATGATCGGAATGATGGCAGCAGTTGAGGACTGGGTGAAACGCGATCATGCAGCCGACTGGAAAAAGTGGTTAGGCTGGCTGGATACCATCTCCAAAAAACTTGCTCCGATTCAGGGAGTAAAGACTGCTGTTCACGAACCTGCAGGCCTCTCCAATAAATCTCCTGTATTGAACGTAAGCTGGGATACTTCACAGCTTCACGTTAACGGTTTTGAGGTTGCTGAGGAACTTGGAAGAAATAAGCCAAGAATTGCCCTGGCTAACCGTGGAGAAACGGATGGCATCAGTTCTATCAGTATAACCACCGGGCAGATGCAGGCGGGTGAGGAGAAGATCATAGCAGACAGGCTGCATGAAGTGCTTTCTAAAAAGAGAAGTCCGAAAGCTGAAATGTCTGCACCTGCAGCGAATCTTGCCGGACTTTGGGATGTAAGCATGAAGTTTTTCAGCAGTACCAGCCAGCATACATTTAGTATAGAGCAGGATGGTAACTGGCTTTCAGGAACTCACAAAGCAGATTTTGATACCAGAAATCTTACAGGTACGATCGATGGAAATAAGGTAAGGTTTGAAAGTACAATAAAGATCATTGCTGATAATATCAATTACCTGTTCCAGGGTACCGTGAACGGTGATACGATGTCGGGAGATATTCATTTAGGGGAATACCGGACCGCTACTTTTACTGCAAGCCGCAGCAGTTTATCCAAACCCGCAAGGAAAAGAATTCAGATCCCGGCAGGTCCGCCTTTGGCAACCTAATGGTTTATCGTCCTGCCGGTTTCTTTCAGATCGATAGAAACCGGCGGGGAGATTTAGGTGCAGCTATACCTGTTGAGTTGAATATTAATTTTCTAAATGCCTTATTGAACCCTTATTTCGATTAAATAACAATCAAATTGATGAAAAAAATAAAAATTCTTTCTCTTTTTCTCCTGTTCTCGCTATTTTTTGTCAATATGCTTAGCGCTCAGGAAAGTTCCTTGAACAGTTCGTCTGATTTTTTGATTTTTAATGTTAAAAGATCGGCTAAAACGGTTGATGTGAATGATAAATGGAATGAATCTGGATGGAAAGGAGTTAAGTCCATCAAAATTCGAAATTATATGGGCAAAATTCCTGCATTTAAGCCCAGGGCGGATGTTAAAATGACTTATGACGATGATTATATTTATGTTATTTACAGAGTGAAGGATCGTTATGTAAAAAGTATTACTGAAAAAATAAACGGACCTGTATGGAGAGACTCTGCTGTTGAGTTCTTTTTCTCACCTGAGGCCGATAATCCCATTAATTATTTTAATCTAGAGATTAATTGTGGAGGGACTCCTTTACTTCATCACAAAAAGAATAGGCCTACTTTGGAGGATATTCAGAAAATTCAGATCAAAGCTTCTTTACCAAAGGTTGTCGATCCGGAGATTACCGATCCGGTTACCTGGACCATGTCTTTTAAGATACCATTAAGTATGCTTGAAAAATATACAAATGTAGTTCGTCCTAAACCGGGTGTTTCCTGGAGGGCGAATTTCTATAAAATCGCCGAAATTAATTCAAACCCTCATTACATAACCTGGAACGAAGTTAAAAATGACAAACCTCAGTTTCATTTACCGCAGTTCTTTGGGATTCTTAAATTTCAATAAGCATAGCATCCTATACGGGTCTTGACCTATTGAAATTTAGAGGAATGGTCGAATAAAATTAGAGAGAAATAGAATGACATCGTTAAAAGAATTTAATTCATACCTATTTTGCTATCAGAGAGTTACCCTGATAGTTCTTTCTCTTTTGCTGACAATTCAGACAGTTAATGCCCAGGAAATCGATATTCTATTGAAAGGCGGACACGTGATTGATCCTAAGAATAATATCGATGCAAAAATGGATGTTGCCATTGTTGGGGATAAAATATTCAGGGTAGCAGAAAATATTCCGGAGAGTTCTGCAAAAAAGACTGTAAATGTTAGCGGCTTATATGTAACTCCCGGTATCATAGATATGCACGTGCATGTTTTTCAGGGAACCGACAAAAACAGTACATCAGTAGCTAATTCTTCCCGTAGCCAGAATGCAGATGCTTTTTCCTTCCGGTCGGGTGTTACGACTATGGTGGATGCAGGTACCTCAGGCTGGAGAAATTTCCGCACCTTCAAGGCTCAGTCGATCGATAAATCACAAACCCGTATTCTGGCTTTTCTGAATGTGATCGGAAACGGAATGATCGGACGATTTGAAGAGCAGGATATCAACGATATGAATCCGGAAATGAATGCTTATATGATTAAGAAATTATTTCCTGAGATTCTTGTGGGAATTAAATCGGCTCATTACTGGGGTGATTTCACCTCAGTAGATAAGGCAGTAGAATCAGGCAAGCTTGCCGATGTTCCGATCATGGTAGATTTTGGAGAACATATCCCTTCAAATTCTATCGAATCGCTGTTTTTGAAGCATTTTCGGCCGGGTGATATCTTCACGCATACTTTTTCAGAGATCAGTGCAGGGCGCGAATCGATAGTGGATGAGAAAACCAGAAAGATTAAGCCATTTATATTCGAAGCGCAGAAACGCGGGGTTATTTTCGATGTGGGCCATGGTGGCGGAGCATTTTCCTGGGCTCAGGCTGTTCCCGCTTTCAGACAGGGCTTCCTGCCTGATGTGATCAGTTCAGACCTGCACGATCTGAGTATGAATGCCGGAATGAAGGATATGACCAATGTGATGTCCAAGTTTCTTGCCCTGGGTATGCGATTGCAGGATGTGATCGGTCGGTCAACCTGGGCTCCGGCAAAGGTTATCAAACGGACTGATCTTGGACATTTAAGTGTTGGTTCAGAGGCTGATATTGCTGTTTTCAGTGTGCGTGAGGGAAAATTTGGATTTACGGATGTACGAAAGGTGAGTGTAAATGGTACAAAAAGGCTGGAAGCGGAGTTAACTCTTCGTGCCGGAAAAATTATGTGGGATCTGAACGGAATCAGCGGACAGCCCTGGAAAGATTAAGATCATTGAAACAGATCATTATGAAAAGCAATTTAGAGCAAACGGTAAAGTATAAGATCATGGGTATATTCTTTGTTGAATTAAGGAATCGGGTCATGATGTCTATTCAAACGGCATCTTTTGTGATGCTTCTTTTGTTCAGCCCTTACTTATTACAGGCGCAGGAGATCGATCTCTTATTAAAAGGAGGCCGGGTGGTCGATGCCAAAAATAGCATTGATGCCAAAATGGATGTGGCAGTAAAGGATGGTAAGATCTATCGGGTTGCGGCTGATATTCCTTCATCAAGTTCAAAAAAAGTGCTGGATGTAAGCGGAATGCTGGTAGCTCCCGGTTTGATCAATATCCATACTCATGTTTTTGCAGGAAGCAATCCGGGGTTTTATGATGGTCAATCCAGCCAGTTGCCCGATGCTTTTGCGATACGTTCAGGAATAACCACAGTTGTAGATGCGGGAACCACAGGCTGGAGAACTTTTCCTGAATTTAAAGCGAAAGTGATCGACCCTTCAATTACCCGGGTTCTTGCTTTTCTGAATATTTTTGAAACCGGCTTCAGCTCAGGTTCCGGATTTGAGCCTGATATGAATACGGTAAGCGTTCAAAGGACCGCCGAGACCATTCAGAAGTATAGAGATCTTATTGTAGGTACACGGGTTGGCCATTATAAGGGCAAAAGCTGGCTTCCGTTTGAGAGAGCATCCGAAGCTGCACGTATTGCCAATGTTCCGCTTTTTGTGGAGTGCCATATGCCTGCCTACACCCTTGAGGAGCAATTAAATAAAATGCGTCCCGGTGATATCATTACTCATTCATTCGAGAATGTGTCCGAGCGTATGACGGTAGTTGATGAACAGGGGACGGTAAGACCTTTTGTTTTGGAGGCTCAGAAGAGGGGTGTGCTGTTTGATGTGGGGCATGGCGGAGCGGGATTCTGGTTTAATCAGGCAATTCCCGCCTTCAGGCAGGGCCTCCTGCCAAACTCCTTTGGCACAGATGAACACCGCACCAGTATGAATTCAGGAATGAAGAATATGCTCAATGTCATGTCAAAGTATCTTGCAATTGGGATGAGTATTCCCGATGTCATAGCCCGCGGAAGCTGGAATGCGGCCAAATCAATTAAGCGGGAGGATCTGGGGAATTTATCCGTAGGTTCGGTGGCAGATATTGCCGTATTGAGTATTGCCAATGGCAAATTCGGTTTTGTAGATTCCGGCCAAAACCGGATCGAAGGAGACCGTAAGCTGGAAGCAGAGTTAACGGTTCGTGCCGGCAGGGTCGTATGGGATCTGAATGGACTGGCAGCAAATACATATAAATAAAATGAAGCGTAGAAGTGTGATCAAAGGCCTTGCTTTACTTCCGGTAGCCGGGAATATTCTTTCTGTTGAAGCAGCAGAATCAGGTGAATTACAAGGATCTTTGGAAAGTTTAGCAGAAACAACTTTAAGTTCATTCCTGGACGAGAAGAATATTTATCGATCGATGGGCGTTGAACCCATTATTAATTGCAGGGGGTCATTTACTATCATTGGTGGTTCAATCAAACTTCCGAAAGTCAAAGCTGCACTCGATGCGGCCAGTAATAATTTCGTTCAGCTCGACGAACTCGCAGAAGCGGCTGGTAAGCGACTTTCTGAACTCACAAAAACAGAATGGGGAATGGTTTCATCCGGATGTGCAGCCGGAGTTAAACACATTACAGCAGCTTGTGTTACAGGTGGAAGTCCGGAAAGGCTGATCCGAATCCCTGACCTTACCGGATTTGAGAAAACTGAGGTAATCATACCAAGATATTCACGTCAGCACTATGATCATGCCGTAAGGAATATTGGGGTCAAGATCATAACAGTTTCGACGGCAGCTGAGCTTGAAAAAGCAATCAATCCCAAAACGGCAATGATCTATCTGACCTCCGGAACTCCTGGAGCTGCTTCGGATACCGGTCAGCCACTTTCACTCGAAGTTATCGCAGCAATTGCGAAACCAAAGAATGTTCCGATTCTGATGGATGCAGCAGCAGAAAGTCTCACAATTCCACCTGTACATTTGAAAAGAGGGGCGGATATTGTTGCTTACAGCGGAGGTAAAACTATTCGCGGACCTCAGTCGGCAGGTTTGATGCTTGGCAAAAAAAATATCTTACTTGCAGCCTGGCAGGCAAGTGCACCGCACCATGGGCCCGGCCGTGATAATAAGCTGGATCGTGATGAAATAGTTGGTATGGTGGCTGCAGTTGAGGATTGGCTCGTACGTGATCATGATGCGGAATGGAAGAGATGGCTTGCCTGGCTTGATGTAATTTCGAAACGGGTATCGGGTATCAGCGGAATAAGCACAAAAATTATTGAACCGGTAAATCTGAATAATAAATATCCGGTCCTTCATATTATCTGGGATCCTGCAAAGTATCCCGTGACGGGTTATGAGATCGCTGAAGAAGTAGGAAGGAATAAGCCAAGGATTGCATTAGGGAATCGTGACGAAGCTGATGGAACTACTTCAATACAGATTACTCCGGGACATATGCAGCCGGGTGAAGAGAAAATAGTTGCTGATCGGCTTTATGAGGTGTTGTCAAAAAAACGAAATTTCAAACCTGAAATGGCTGCACCTGCTGCTAATCTTAACGGACGCTGGGATGTTGAAGTACAGTATGCTTTAAGTACCGGTATGCATTCATTTGTGATTGAGCAGGATGGAAACTGGATTCAGGGAACTCATAAAGGAGATCTCGACACAAAAAATATGGTGGGTACGATAGATGGAAATGAGGTAAAGATCAGAAGCACGATCCCGATTGTTGGGAACATCATTATCTACCTCTTCTCAGGAAAAGTGAATGGAGATATTATTTCCGGAGATATCCATATGGGCGAATACCTGACTGCTAAATTCACGGCCAGACGTAACACAACTAAACTTCCGAAACAAAAAGTAATGATTCCGGGTGGTCAGCCATTGGCAACCTGATAAGATGATTTTTAACAATTAAAAAGCATTGTAATATGAAACGCAGAGACATCATTAAAGGTATGGCAGCAATGCCCTTATTGGGCTTGATCAATCCTATTGATTCAGTACTGGCTTCAATGCCGGAGAAATTTAAGAAAAAGCGTTTGGTGATCGATACCCATGTGGAGACCTGGAATTTCGATCCAAGATTCCCTTTCAAGCATCCTGAGAACCCTAATTTAAAGGTTCAGATTGAGGCGCCGATCGAAAATCAGGTGAAGCAGATGAAAGATTTCGGCCTGACCTATGGGGTACTGATCAATCCCCGTTATTATGGCTGGGATAATTCCTATATGGCCAATAATGTTAAAACCTATCCAAAGCATTTTGTTGCCCATGGATTACTCGATCCGCATGATCCTAAGATCGTGGATAATCTGCGATATTGGGTTAATGAACATGGTTTTCAGGGTATGCGTTTCAGTCCGATCTATCACCCTAAAGAGACCTGGTTAAATTCACCCGAACATTATCCGCTTTGGAAAGAAGCAGAAAAGCTTGGAGTTTGCTTTAATTACTATATTGTTCCCCATCAGATGCCGATGCTTGCAGATATGGCAGAACGTTTTCCGGGTGTAAAAATAGTAGTTGACCATGCCGGTAAACCGGACCTGAAAGCTGCAGATTGCTGGCCGGAGTTTAAAAAGATGTTTAAGCTTAGCCGTTTCAAAAATGTCTGGATCAGTAATTCAGAACCTTATGAAATGTCGGAAATAAAACAGTATCCTTACGAAGACACTCTGCCGTTCTATAAAGCAATCTATGAAGAGTTCGGTGCGAAGCAGATAATATGGGGAACAGGATATCCTTTCCCGAGATGGGAGCTTCCGATGGATAAGGAACTTGAGTTTATGGATAAATATTGTAATTTTTATACAGATGCGGATCTGGATCTGATCATGGGTAAGAATGCGCTGGGTATCTGGAAGTTTCCTAAAAAATAATGATCGTCTCCCGGTTTTGAAATGATGTAAATTTTATTATCAATATTATTTATAATAATTATATGAAATATAGATTTTATCTATTCCTTGTTTTAGTTTGTTTTTTTCATCCTGTTGCATCTGTTTTCTCTCAGACCATTCCGAAGGAGGAATTGATCTTTCTGACCTCTGCCTGGAAGGGTGAACGCTTTGCTGACGGCCGTCCGCGCATACCCGATGATCTGCTGAAACGAGCCCGTGAAATTGGAATAGAAGAAGCCTGGCAGATATTGAACAATGAAGGTTATTTGTATCAGTATGAAAGGAACTGGAAAATACTGCATGAAGATGTAAAGGTGGTGGGCAGGGCATTAACAGCCCAGTTCATGCCGATACGTCCGGATGTGGAGAAGAATATTACAGATCGTGCAGCAAAAGAAGGCCGTGCAGGAAGGCATTTGCACTGGCCGATCAATATGTTAACTCAGGGAGATGTCTATGTGGCCGATAATAAAGGCCGGGTTGGATCTCTGATGGGTGATAACCTGGGGAATGTGATCTATAAGAACTCCGGTAACGGGGTTGTTTTTGACGGATTTGCGCGGGATATTGACGGATTGGCAGAAATAAAGGGTTTTAATGCCTTTGTCAGGGATTTTGCACCACAGTTTTTACAGGGCGTGGTACTGATGGGTTTGAATACGCCGATCACGATCGGAACGGCCATTGTACTTCCGGGTGATCTGGTACTGGCTGGACGGGCTGGCGTAGTATTCATTCCTGCACATATGGCGGAGCTTGTTATTTCTACCGCAGAATTCATCGCTTCCAAAGATCGTTTCGGGCATGAGATGATTAAGAATGGAACTTATAAGGCAAATGAGGTTGATACTCAGTGGACCGATGCAATAAAGGCAGAATACCTGAAGTGGCTGGGAAGAAATCCATCAGAAAGAAAAATCACACGCGCACAATTGGATCAGTTCATGTCAAAAAGGACCTATTAAGAAGAAACTATGAAACCGATATTCAAAATTGTGATGGCTCTGGGGGCCTTATGCTTTTTGGCAGCACTGGTACTTTACCTGATTCATGCACCTGAACTTGCGGAACCTTTCCTGATAGCAGGGATCGTATCCCTTGCACTCGGGGTCAGGGGTGTTTCTGCACTTAAAGGTTTTGCTTATCCGATCATGATCGTGGGTGTTGTTTCAACCGCTTTGATCTTTCCGCAGTATTTTGTTGAGATCAATGGTTATAAACTTTCCGGCCTGATCACCCCGCTGATTCAGCTGATCATGTTCGGCATGGGGATCACCATGAATTACAGAGATTTTCTGGGGGTATTTAAAGCTCCCAAAGGGGTATTTGTAGGTCTTTTGAGCCATTTTACAATAATGCCTTTGCTTGGCTTTGCGCTGGCAAGCATGAGCAATTTTGAGCCGGAGATCGCAGCCGGAATGATTCTTATCGGCTGTGCTCCCAATGCGGTTGCGGCCAATGTAATTTCTTATCTGGCTAAAGCGAATCTGGCCTTATCGATCACACTGACCTCCATTGCCACCCTATTGGCACCTTTTCTTACCCCTTTGCTGATGAAGCTGCTGGGAGGTTCTTTTATCGAGATCAATGTGCTGGATATGATGTGGGACATTATGAAAATGGTCATTCTGCCGATCACCCTTGCGATCGTGCTGAATGAATTGCTCAGGGATAAGATAAAGTGGTTAAACTCGGTGATGCCTATGGTGTCGATGTTCGGGATCGCTTTCATCATCATTATTGTCACGGCAGTAGGAAGAGAAAGCCTGTTAAGAGTCGGGCCGATGCTGATCTTACTGGTCTTGATCCATAATCTAATGGGTTATACGCTGGGTTACTGGTCTGCCCGGTTATTCAGAATGAATGAGAAAGATTGCCGGACCATTGCCATTAATGTGGGCATGCAGAATGCCGGCCTTTCAAAAGGCCTGGCTAATGGAATGGGTAAACTGGGAACGGTTGGCCTGGCCCCCATGATCTATGGTCCGATGATGAATATCAGCGGATCGATTCTGGCTTCCTACTGGCATCGCAAGCCGGTCGGGGAGCCGGATGAAAACGAAGGAAAATAAATTTGAAATAAAAATTACCAAAAACAAATATATCATGCTTAAATATTTCTATGTTTTTATCACATTATCTGTGATCAGTTTTAATTTAAATGCCCAGACTAAAAATGAAGAACGCTTCATTCAGCTGATAAAAGATTTTAATCAGGCTATCATCAACACCGACAGTACGGCCTTAAATAATATGGTCTGCGATGAACTGAGTTACGGGCATTCAGGCGGGGTGATCCAGGATAAGGCTGCATTTATTGCGGCTGTTATGAATGGCCCTACCTTTTTTAAATCCATAGACCCGCAGGGCCAGACGCTTAAACTTGCCGGTAAAAATGCCATAGTCAGGAATATTGTGGTGGCTCAGGCGGTGAATAAAGCGGGGCCCCTGGAGCTGAAATTCGGAAATATTATGGTCTGGAAAAAGAAAAATGGAAAGTGGAGGTTACTGGCCCGTCAGGGATATAAACTTTAATAAATTAAAATTACGACAGAAACTAGAGGATAAATTCCTCAAAATACAAATTTTTATAAAATGGATATGAAATCTGAGTTGTCAATGCTCATCAAAGACCAGGGGATAGTGCCTTTGTATTATGCTGCAGATGCGGAAGTGAGCATTGAAATAATGAGAGCCCTTTATGCGGGAGGGATCAGGACTACCGAATATGCCGATCGCGGAGAGAAGGCAATGAAGAATTTCAGGGAAATGCGTAAAGCCTGTGATGCGGAAATGCCGGGGATGCGCTTAGGTATCGGTACGATAAAGACGGCAGAATCGGCTCAGGCATATATAGATGCAGGAGCAGAATTTCTGGTTTGTCCGGGTATTCTGGAGTCGGTTATTGAGCTTTCAGACCGCCACAATTTACTTTGTGTACCGGGATGTATGACCCCATCCGAAATTATACGGGCAGAAACATGCGGGGTAAATATCGTGAAGCTTTTTCCGGCTAATACACTGGGGCCCTCCTTTATTGAAGCTGTTCAGGCGCTGTTTACCGATATTGTATTTTTACCGACCGGAGGCATTGAGCTGAATGAAGATAATCTGAGGTCATGGTTTAAAGTAGGGGTTTGTGCCGTTGGCGGAAGTAAGATGATCACCAAAGCGGTGATCGAGGATAAGCTTTATGATCAGTTAAGGGCTGAGTCAAGCCGCGCACTTAACCTGATCAGATCGATCAGAGAAAGTTTAAAGAAATAATAGTTTTTGATAAAAATTAAATTATCACCAAATGAACGAATCACTATATAAATACATGAGGGTTGGCCTGGTGCACTTTATGGCTTTCCCGGCAACCATTAAGGGTGAAGGACCTGTTGTGGAAACGATCCGAAAGATTGCTGTTGATGATTATTTCAGTGCCATAGAGATCACCACGATCAAAGATCCTGAAGAGCGTAAAGCAGTAAAGAAAATGCTCGAAACTTCGCATATGACGGTAGCTTACGGCGCTCAGCCCCGCCTCCTCACCACGGGTATGAACATCAACAGTCTGGTTGAGGAGGATAGATTACGTGCCCTTGAAAATCTGAAGCAGGGGATCGATGAGGCCTATGAGATCGGCGCCGCCAGCTTTGCATTTTTAAGCGGAAATTATGAAGAAAGCAGGAAGGAAGAGGCTTTTCAGGCACTGGTAAACTCTACCAATGAAATTTGCGCCTATGCAAAAAGCAAGGGCGATCTGAAAATTGCTTTGGAGGTTTTTGATTATGATGTGGATAAAAGAAGCCTGATCGGTCCGGCCGACCTGGCTTTACGCTATGCAAAAGAGATCAGGAAGAGACATGATCATTTCGGCCTGATGGTTGATCTGAGTCATATCCCTTTGATCCATGAAACCATAGAAGAATCTATTCTGCCAGTTAAGGACTATATCGTTCATGCCCATATTGGTAATTGTGTTGTAAAAAATCCGGAAATGGCTGCTTATGGAGATGTGCATCCCCGGTTTGGTTTTCCTAATGGGGAGAATGATGTGGATGAGGTGGTGGAATACCTGAGAGTACTGCTTGACATCGGTTTCCTGAATACCCAGGTCCCACCGGTGGTGAGTTTTGAGATCAGGCCATTTGGAGATGAGGATGCAGATATCGTAATTGCGAATGCAAAACGTGTACTGAACCTGGCCTGGGCACGGGTGTGAAGGGCAAAAAGCTGAAAGCTGAAAGCAAAAAGCAAAAAGCAAAAAGCAAAAAAAATCCAAAAAAGAATATAAGAATCAGAACAAGCATGAAGTTAGTCGTATTAGATGGTTATACACTGAATCCCGGAGACCTGAACTGGGATGGAATAAAGGAATTCGGGGATCTGCAGGTGCATGACCGTACACCGGAAAGCCAGATCGTTGAAAGATGCCAGGGCGCAGAAATAATTTTCACCAACAAGACACCTCTTCGGGAGGCTATACTGGCTCAGTTGCCTGATCTGAAATATATCGGAGTTTTAGCTACCGGATATAATGTGGTGGATGTTGAATATGCTAAAAAAAGAGGGGTTTTGGTTGCCAATGTTCCGGGTTATGGAACCGCTTCTGTTGTACAGATGACCTTTGCACTGCTTCTTGAACTCTGTCAGCACGTTCAAAGCCATAGCGACTCTGTTTTTGAGGGCGAATGGTCCCGGTCCCTGGATTTTTGTTATTGGAAACATCCGCTGGTGGAACTGGAAGGCAAAACTTTAGGGATCATCGGATTTGGAAGTATCGGTCAAAAAGTGGCTGATGTTGCCGGAGCTTTCGGTATGAATGTCATCGGGCAATCCAGAAGGCAGAGCGATCAGACGCATCGTAAGAATTTCCGCTGGGCAGGATTGCATGAGCTCTTAAGCGAATCTGACGTGGTCAGCATTCATTGCCCGCTCTTCCCTGAAACCCAGGGACTGATCAATAAGGAGACCTTAAAGCTCATGAAAAGTTCTGCATTCTTCCTGAATACCTCCCGCGGCCCGCTGATGGTGGATCAGGATCTTGCCGATGCCCTGAATGCAGGAGTGATTGCAGGTGCCGGAATAGATGTGCTGTCGGTGGAGCCGCCATCAGCAAATAACCCGCTGTTCAGGGCCAAAAATTGCCTGATCACTCCGCATATTGCCTGGGCCACCAAAGAAGCGCGTTCCAGATTGATGGGAATTGCAGAAAATAATTTATCTTCATT
Source organism: Pedobacter sp. (assembly GCA_036677005.1). GTDB lineage: Bacteria > Bacteroidota > Bacteroidia > Sphingobacteriales > Sphingobacteriaceae > Daejeonella. The sequence continues at coordinate 32,627 of JAKFBV010000077.1, read as the reverse complement.
CCTGAATGGTAATCCAGTTAATATTGTAAATAAATAAAACCCAAAATTTAAATTATTATGAAAAAGTACACTCTATTATTCCTCATTTCAGCCGCATTATTAAGTTGTAATCCGAAGCAGGATGATGCTGCAAAGAAGGAAGATTCCGGCCCTAAGGTAAATATTGATGATCGTCTGAAGGAATTAAATATTCAGCTCACAACCCCTAAACCGCCAACAGCTAATTTCGTAAAAACTGTTCGCGTAGGTAACCTGGTTTATACTTCAGGTCATGGCCCTGACCGTGCAGAAGGGGGTCCTTTAACTGGCAGACTTGGTGCTGATCTTACTCTGGAGCAGGGTCAGGAAGCCGCACGTTTAACCGGTATTTCATTGCTTTCCAGCTTAAAAGCCGAAATCGGTGATCTGAGTAAGGTAAAGCGTGTGGTTAAGGTACTTGGTATGGTGCAGTCAACTCCTGAATTTACCGATCAGCCTAAAGTAATGAATGCATTTTCTGATATGATGGTTGCTGTTTTCGGTGATAAGGGTAAACATGCCCGTTCTGCTGTAGGTATGGCTGCACTTCCCGGTAATATTGCTATTGAAATCGAAATAATCGTCGAGGTTGAAGATTAAGAAATTTCATATTTTAATAATTTATAAAACATAAATTTCAATTTTAATGCTGATCTACTTCTCTTCCGGAATGAGTAAATCAGCATTAATTTTTTCATACCGGTCTGCCGGTACCTATGCAGGCTCATTTTTAAGGAATTGAGCCGGACCTGATTTCGGGGAATTAGAGGAAATCATTCCTGATGCTTTTAAGTTAATTAATAAATAGTACACCAAAACCTAAAGATTATGAAGAAGTATTTCTTTTTATCCCTCATCGCTGTCGCTTTGCTGGGATGCAAACAGCCAGAAAAGGAGCAGAAGGCCGAAACTGTTGATTTTGATAAGCGCTTAAAAGAAATGAATATCATATTAACTGCTCCCAGTGCACCCCTGGCCAGTTATGTAAAAACAGTAAGAAGCGGTAATCTTATCTTCACAGCCGGACACGGACCGGATAAGCCTGATGGTACAAGAGTATTGGGCAGACTTGGTGCGGACTTGACACTCGAGCAGGGACAGGAAGCCGCCCGTTTAACCGGAATAGCTCTGTTGTCAAGCCTTAAAGCGGAGATCGGGGATCTGAATAAAGTGAAGCGAATTGTGAAGGTGCTTGGAATGGTGAACTCTACCCCCGAGTTTACGGATCAGCCTAAGGTGATGAATGCATTTTCTGATCTGATGGTACAGGTATTTGGCGATAAAGGAAAACATGCCCGCTCAGCAGTGGGTATGGCCGCACTTCCGGCAAATTGGGCCATAGAGATTGAAATGGTAGTGGAGGTAGAGGACTAAGGTGATCAGTTAGTATGCATATACTTATTGCCCCCAATGCCTTTAAAAATAGCCTTAGCGCCAATGAAAGTGCTGATGCAATCCGCGAAGGCCTGAAAAGAAGCGGGCTTAACTGCACTTTCGAATGCTTTCCCATTGCCGATGGCGGAGACGGAACCGGCCGTCTGATCGTAGAAAAGTACGAAGGTGCCTGGCATGAATATGATGTCCATGATCCTTTAGGCCGCCTGATCAAAGCTCCCTTAGGTTTAATTGATCAGGGAAAAACAGCGGTTATCGAGATGGCTGATGCTTCAGGTATTCGCTTATTAAATCAGGAGGAACTTAATCCCTTAAAAACGTCCTCGTTCGGCACGGGTGAACTGATCCTTGATGCACTGGACAGAGGGGTGGATGCGATTATAATCGGACTCGGTGGTTCTGCGACAGTTGATGGGGGAGCCGGAATATTGAGGGCATTGGGTATCCGGTTTCTGGATCAAAGAGGTAATGAATTATCCGGCCTGACCGAAAGTCTGCATGATCTGCATCAGATTGATCTGAAAAAGCTGGATCAGCGTGTTTTGGGATGTAAAATCATCGCTCTGTGCGATGTGGATAATTTACTATTAGGTGAAAAGGGATCGGCTGTGGTCTTTGGGCCTCAGAAAGGTGCTTCAGCTGCGGATATCCCGGTACTTGATACTGCACTGAAAAAACTTTCTGATCACGCTTTTGAAGCGACCGGCAAAAGGATGGCTGATGTTATTCACGGTGGTGCCGCCGGAGGAATAGCTGCAGCTTTGTATGCATTTTTAAATGCAGAACTGGTCAATGGAGCGGAGCATTTTTTAAAGCTCACCGGGTTTTCTGAAAGTATAAAAGCTGCGGATCTCCTGATCACAGCGGAAGGCAGCCTCGACGAACAAACCCTGCAGGGAAAAGGGCCGCATGCGGTGGCGAAAATTGCTAAAGAACACAAGATCCCGGTGATTGGTATTGCAGGAAAAGTGCCAATGACAGAAAATCCTGAAATGGATAAATATTTCGATATCCTGATGGCTATTGGAAATCAGCCCACTGATCTGGATACTGCGATGAAGTTTACGGCTTCCAATTTAATACGGACTTCAGTAGTTATTGGTAAGTTTCTTTCCTTGTCAAAAGGTATTTAATGTAATTTTAGCTCTCCGGTATCCGGGCTAAACGCATCTTATGAAAAACTTCCTGTTTCTTTTTCTGTTCCTGATCACAGCTGCCGGCTCGGCTCAAACACTGAAGCAAAAGATCGAAAATGCTTACTCCCGATTTGAAACAGATCCTCAGATGGCCTATGGAATAAGTTCATTAAGTGTATTAAATGCTGAAACAGGGGCTGTAATATTTTCCAAAAACGGGGGTACAGGTTTAGCCACAGCTTCTACCCTGAAGACCATAACCTCAGCCACAGCATACCATTTACTGGGCAAGGATTTTATATGGGAAACAAGTCTGGGGTATTCCGGTTCCATTTCTGTCAACGGGACACTTACAGGAAATGTGATCATCAGCGGAGGCGGGGATCCCAGCCTTGGGAGCGACAGATACGAGCAAAGCCAGAGTGAACTGATATTAAAAAAATGGACTGATGCCCTGGCAAGATCAGGGATAAAAAATATTACCGGGTTTATCATTGCTGATGATCGCCTGTTCGGCACAGAAACGATGCCAGGAGGCTGGACCTGGCAGGACATGGGAAATTATTATGGTGCCGGCCCATCTTCGCTGAGCTGGCGTGAAAATCAGTTTGATCTGATCTTTAAACCCGGGAGGGTGGGGGAACCGGCAGAGCTTCTGAGAACCGAGCCGGAGATGAGCTTTCTGAAGATCGTTAATGAGGTAAAGACAGGCAGCCCCGGGACTGGCGATAATGTATATGCCTATTCTGCCCCTTATTCCACTGTAATTTACCTGAGAGGGACTTACGGGGTAGATCTGAAAAAGAAGATTTCGGCTTCAGTCCCCGATCCGGCCTATGATCTGGCCTATCGTTTAATGAATAAATTAACCCAAACCGGCATACAGGTAAGCAGGGGACCAATAACTGCGAGGGAACTTGAAAGTAATAAACAGGTATTTCAACCCGCAACCAGGATCATTGATATTCACAAATCTCCGGCACTGGATAAGATCGTGTACTGGTTCAATCAAAAAAGTATCAACCTCTATGGGGAGCATCTGATCAAAACTTTAGCCTGGAAACAAGGCAAGGATATTACAACGCCCAAAGGTGTTGAAGTTGTAAAGGACTTCTGGGGTAAAAAACTAGCTATCGATCCTAATGCACTGAATATCTCCGATGGCAGCGGCCTCTCACCGGCAAACCGGGTCACCACAATGGCCATGGCCAGGATACTTCAGTCATTAAAACAGGAAAACTGGTTTGACAGTTTTTATGAAAGTTTACCGGTTTATAATAATATGAAAATGAAAAGCGGAAGTATCAGCGATGTTATTGCCTATACCGGTTTTCAAACCAGTGCAAACGGGACGCCTCTGGTATTTTCTTTTATCATCAATAATTATAACGGAAGCAGTTCTGCTGCGAGGCAGAAAATGTTCGGCGTCCTGAATGTGCTTAAGTAGATTCTCTCTGTTTTAATTAAGTTTGATTCGGATTTTATTTGTAACTTGTATTATATCAGCCTGTTAAAAAAGGAGGTTTATATGAACTTAGTTCAAAAAATAGAGCACTGGGGCGATGTGCATCACGCGAAGTGGCTCGATATGATCCGTATAGTTCTGGGTCTTCTGATTTTGAGTAAAGGACTTGCTTTCATCAGCGATACTGAAGCTCAGAAAGACTGGATCCTGCAGAACAATACCTTTGGCTTTTCCGGCCTGATGGCGATGGCTCTGGTACATACAGTCGCTCTGGCACACCTGGTTGGGGGTGTTTTAATTACCATCGGTCTAGTGACCAGATTCGCAGTAGTGGTGCAGATCCCGATCCTGATCGGAGCTGTTTTTTTCGTGAATTTAACGAAAGGCTTTTCTTCGATTAATTCAGAACTCTGGTTATCGCTGATGGTACTCATGCTGCTTATCCTCTTTTGGATAGTGGGTTCGGGACCCTATTCGGTTGACCATTGGATGAAAGATCATAAGGGTAAATAGCTTGATTTTTTTCTAAAATTTCCGGTCCTTTGAAATAAGGAGCCGGTCAATTTTTTTTGCATACGGCATAGTATAGGATGAAATATCTTAATTTCGTCCTATGTCTAAAGCCATAGTAATTGGGGCGGGTATTGCCGGTATTGCTTCCGCGATCCGCATGGCGGTACAAGGTCATCAGGTTGAAGTTTTCGAGGCCTCCCCTGCAGCAGGGGGTAAACTTTCTGAGATCAGGCTTGGTGAATATCGTTTCGATGCAGGGCCGAGCTTATTCACAATGCCTCAATATGTCGATGAACTGTTCAGGCTTGCGGGTAAGGATCCAAAAGACTATTTCAGGTATGAAAGGCTTGAGACCATTTGCCGCTATTTTTACGAAGATGGAACACGTATCAATGCTTTTGCCGACCCGATCAGGTTCTCTGAAGAGATAGCAGCAAAAACCAGTGACACTGCAGCTTCCGTCATAGGTTTCCTCGATAAAAGCAAAGAGATTTATGAAATAACCAATCCGGTTTTCCTTGAAAGATCTTTACATAAAATTCGCAGCTACTTGAATTTCAGGACTCTGAAGTCAGTTTTTCGCTTTTCAAAAATTGACGCCTTCAGGTCAATGAATGAGGCTGTTGAAGACAGATTTCATGATTCCAAAACGATCCGCTTATTCAACCGGTATGCAACTTATAATGGTTCAAATCCTTATCAGGCACCTGCTACATTAAACGTAATTCCTCATTTTGAACAGCATTTCGGAGCCTGGTTTCCTGTTGGGGGAATGTATTCCATAGTCAGTTCATTGGTTAAACTGGCAATGGACCTGGGTGTAAAATTTCATTACAATTGCTATGTTGAGGAAATTGTCGTTAAGAACAGGAAGGTAAGGGGAATAAAAGCGTCGGGGGAAAGCCATGCGGCTGATCTGATTATCTCTAATATGGATGTCTGGTACACTTATCAGAAATTATTGAAGGACCTGCCCATGCCCAAACGGATCAGGCAGCAGGAGCGCAGCAGTTCGGCCCTGATATTTTACTGGGGCATCAATTCAGAATTTCCCGAACTCGGCCTTCATAATATCTTTTTTACAGAAAATTACAGGGAAGAATTCAGGCAGATCTGGGAGGCAAAAAGCATTTATGATGATCCCACCATTTATGTCAGTATAAGTTCTAAAAATAAACCGGATGATGCCCCCGGAGGATCTGAGAACTGGTTCACCATGATCAATGTGCCTTCGGATACCGGCCAGGACTGGGATGAACTGATAAAAAAGGCCAGGGAAAGTATCATTAATAAACTCTCCGGCAATCTGGGTGTTGATATCAGCATGCTCATTCAATGTGAAGCTGTCCTGGGACCGAAAGAGATCGATAAGCAGACCTTTTCATACCAGGGCTCATTATATGGAAGCAGTTCGAACAGCCAGTTCTCGGCTTTCCTGAGGCATGCGAATTTTTCTTCAAAAGTACAGGGATTGTATTTTGCGGGAGGGAGCGTTCATCCGGGCGGAGGAATTCCCCTGGCATTGCTTTCGGCAAAAATTGTGGAAGGCCTGATAAAAGATTTTCTTTGAATACAGGAGGATAAAAGCTATTTTCAGGATTGCAAAAATGATATCTTTAACTTATGCTTGGACCCCGGCGGAATATAATAATCTATAAATTCTTTTCCTGGTATATAAACAGAATGATCAGATCCGATTTTGAAGATCTGAAATTCAACAAGATCGAATTCGATAAAAGCAGGTCCGTTTTATTGCTTGCCAATCATTTTTCCTGGTGGGACGGTTTTGTGATCTTCCAGATCAACCGGCTTTATTTCCGAAAGAACTTCCATGTGATGATCACTGAGGAAAATTACAGAAAAGTCTGGTTTTTGAAATATCTGGGGAGTTTCTCAGTAAAAAAGAATTCACGCAGTGTGATCGAAACCCTTGAATATGCCGGGCATTTACTGGATGATCCCCGAAACCTGGTATTACTCTTTCCACAGGGTAAGCTTTTCTCGGGCCATGTTGAGGAGATCCATTTTCAAAAGGGATTAATGAACCTGGTCAATTCATCCTCGAAAAAATTTCAATATATTTTCGCAGCCTGTTTTACTGATTATTTTGAGCATCGAAAACCTGTTCTGACCTGTTATTTACAGGAATGGGAAGGGGCAGAATTTACCAGTTTGCAATTAATTAAGAGCACTTATAATAAACATTATGAAACTTCGCGGCAGAAGCAGACCGCGATCACAGTTTAAGCATGATATTAATTTTCCTGATTTTCTTTTTCCTGATCCTGAGATTCACAGTTACGCTTTTCAATTTTATATCCAATCCGAAACTAACAGGTTCATTAAGGCAATACAATGACTTTGTGTCCATTCTCATTCCTGCCCGTGATGAGGAACAGGATATTTTAAACCTGCTTCGTTCTATAAGTGATCAGGAATACCAGAATTACGAGGTGATTATACTGGATGATCATTCTACGGATAATACCCTGCAGGTCTGCCAGGATTATTGTTCTGAAAATAAGCGCTTTAAAGTGTTTTCAGGGGAGGTGCTTCCGAAAGACTGGCTTGGGAAAAACTTTGCCTGTTCCCAGCTGGCCGGGGCGGCAAAAGGGAAATATCTGATCTTTCTGGATGCCGACGAAATTATTACTGAGGGACTGATTAACAACGCAATTCATCGTATGAAGCTCCACGGGCTCAGCCTGCTAAGCTTATTTACTGATCAGACCATGCTAACCTGGGGTGAACGTTTGGTTGTACCATTGATGCATTTTGTACTTCTTAATTTATTGCCGCTCAGATTGGTCAGGCTTTCAAAAAACCCTGTATTTTCTGCCGCAAGCGGTCAGTTTATGATGTTTGAAGCTGAAAATTACAGAGAAAATCTTTGGCATGAACGAGTGAAGAACCGGGTTGTTGAGGATATTGAGATCATGAAACAGGTCAAGGGATTAGGATACAGAGGAGAAGTTTTACTGGCTAACGGGTATATTTATTGCCGTATGTACAAAAGCTTTTCTGAAGCAATTGATGGGTTTAGTAAAAACTTTCTGGCTGGGTTTAATTATAATGTTGCAGGCCTGTTTTTATATCTTCTTCTTGTAGTTCTTGGCCCGATAGCAATTGCCTCCATCCTGAGTTTTGAGTTAATGTTGTTTGCCTTATCTCTGATCATTTTAAGCAGAGTAATGATCTCATTGGCTTCAGGTCAGCGTGTATGGCAGAATATACTCCTGCACCCGGTTCAATTGTTTTGCCTGGTATTAATTTCTGTACTTTCTGTCAAAAAATATTTTACCAAAACCATCACCTGGAAAGGCCGGACCATACGAAACTGATGCTGAACAGAACAACATTTTGCAGTATTGTTATTGTACTCTTTCACATGGTTGGTTTGTACGGCTTTCTGATGCCTTCCCTTGAAAACTTATTTATTTCCCTGGTGCCTTTTCATTTATTACTGATGCTTATCCTGCTTATTGTTTCCGGGCATGACAGCTCATTGGAAATAATAACACTTGCACTTGTGGTCAGTTTATCAGGCTTTTTAATTGAAGTAATTGGGGTAAATACAGGTTTTATTTTCGGTTCCTATTCGTACGGAACGGCATTGGGTATTAAATTATGGGATACCCCTCTAATGATCGGAGTCAACTGGCTTATCCTGGTTTATTGTACCGGAGTGTTTTTGGAACAGTTTAAATTGAAAAGCAGGTTTGTGTTTTCTGCACTTGGAGCAATGATTTTGCTGGGGCTTGATCTTCTCATTGAGCCTGTAGCCATGCGGTTCGATTACTGGACCTGGTCAGGTGGAAATATTCCTCTTCAAAACTATATTGGCTGGTATATAGTTTCATTCCTGCTGTTCTGGTATTTTTCGGGGATGGATTTTAAAAAGGAAAACAAGGCGGCTATTGTGCTGTTATTTGCACAGCTCAGTTTTTTTGTTGTATTGAATATATGGGCTTTGTGAGAAACATTTTAGTATTTTTGTAAAATACAGGAAAGGGTTTGAGGCTATGAAATATAATCTTCAGGTTACGATTGATCACGATTCGGGATTTTGCTTTGGAGTTGTCTATGCTATTGACATGGCCGAATCGATCCTTGAGGATGAGGGTTACCTCTATTGCCTGGGGGATATCGTCCATAATGATGAAGAGGTTAGCCGATTAAAGGAGAAAGGACTCCGGATAATTTCCCATGATGATCTTTTGACCATTAAAAATGAGAAAGTCTTAATTCGCGCCCATGGAGAAGCCCCCGAGACCTACAGGATAGCGCTTGAAAATAATATAACTCTGATCGATGCCTCCTGCCCGGTAGTTTTAAAACTGCAGAACAGAATCAAAAATTCATACGATAACAAAGAGAAAGTACTGATATTTGGAAAACATGGTCATGCAGAGGTTATCGGATTGCAGGGCCAGACCAATAACGATGCACTGGTTTTTCAGGATATAGCAGAACTCGAAGATGTGGATCTTCCCGAAAAGTTTACCCTTTACAGCCAAACCACCAAAAGCACCGCAAAATTTTACCAGATCAAAGATGAATTGATCAGCAGGGGTTACGACATCAAGGCAAATGACACTATTTGCAGACAGGTTTCAGGCCGGGATGAAGATTTGCGGAAGTTTGTAAAAGGTTTCGATCATATTGTGTTTGTGTCAGGGAAAAAATCCTCCAATGGCAAAGTTCTATATGAAGTTTGCAAGAAATTCAATCCAAACACTCATTTTATTTCGAGTGAGGAGGAGTTAAATAAGGAAATGTTTAATCCCGGTGATAAAATAGGGATCTGCGGAGCGACCTCCACTCCAATGTGGTTAATGGAAAGGGTTAAAATCGCCCTGGAAGCTTATTAACTAATATTTATGCCTAAAGTCCGATCTAATACAGGGATAATTGTCGCTCTGGCAGTGATCTGCGCATGGTGCTTTAGTATCCTGTCCCTGATTCAATGGGAATTTAGTTTCAGCAATCCGTTCCTCTACCTGCTTATCCTTGTCCAAATGCATTTATATACCGGGCTTTTTATTACGGCTCATGATGCGATGCATGGCACTGTATCCTCAAACCGAAGGCTGAATGATCTGATCGGGCAGGTTTGCACGGCACTATATGCCTGTTTTCCTTTCAGCAGGTTGAACAGGAAACATCATGAGCATCACCGGCATGTTCATAGCAGCCAGGACCCTGACTATCATCCGGGAAATTTTTTCTCCTGGTATTTCAGTTTCATAAAGGAATATATTTCCTGGTGGCAGCTTATTCTGATGGCTCTGATCTATAATGTTCTTAAAATATGGGTACCTGAGCCCAATCTGATTTTATTCTGGGTTTTGCCATCCCTGCTCAGTACGCTTCAGTTATTTTATTTCGGTACCTGGCTGCCTCATCATGGTGAGCACGATAATAAACATCAATCCCGTACCCAGAGCAATAATCATTTATTCGCCTTTCTTTCCTGTTATTTTTTTGGGTATCATTATGAACATCATGATTCGCCCGGAACTCCCTGGTGGAGACTCTGGAAGATGAAGAACTCAGGAAGCTGATTTGTTTTTATAAAGTCAAAGTGAAAGATCGATTTTATTGTTTGATTGCTAAGACTATCTTTGGCACAATTAAGAGGCATATGAATAAGAAAGGTGTTTTACTGGTTAATTTAGGTACTCCTGATAGTCCTTCGACCGCAAATGTTCGTAAATATCTTGACGAGTTCCTCATGGATGAACGGGTAATTGATATAAATCCAGTTTCCCGGGCGATGCTTGTCAAGGGTATTATTGTCCCATTCCGCGGGCCGAAGTCAGCAAAATTATACCGTGAGATCTGGTCTGATACCACCGGTTCACCCCTGATGCATTACAGCCTGATTCAAAAAGACCTTCTTCAGCAGCGCTTAGGCAATGAATACCAGGTCGAGCTGGCTATGCGTTATCAAAGCCCTTCCATTGAGTCGGCTTTAAATAAATTAAAGGATACACAGGTCAGCAGTATCAAACTTTTGCCGATGTTCCCGCATTATGCCTCTGCCAGTACCGGTTCTGTCATGGAAAAGGTGATGGAGCTGGTTAGAAAATGGCAAACCATCCCCAATATCTCTTTTATCAATTCCTTTCATGATAATGACCTGATGATAGAGGCCTTTGCCGATAACGGGCGGAAATATAAACCTGAAACGTATGACCATATATTGTTCAGCTTTCATGGCCTGCCCCAAAGGCAGCTTGTTAAATCTGACCATTCACAAAAACATTGCCTTAAGGTTGAAAACTGCTGTTCTGTACTAACAGAGGATAATAAATTTTGTTATTCAGCCCAATGCCATGATACAGCACGTTTGATCGCAAAAAAGCTTTCCCTGACTGAGGACAGATATACGGTCTGCTTTCAATCACGCTTAGGTAAAGACCCCTGGGTTCAGCCCTATACAAGTGTTGTTGTAGAAGAAATGGCGAAAAAGGGTATCAAGAGGCTGCTGGTTTTTTGCCCTGCTTTTGTTGCTGATTGTCTTGAAACAGTCTACGAGGTAACTGTTGAATATGGTGATGAATTTAAGGCTCTTGGCGGTGAACATGTGCAATTGGTAGAAAGCCTGAATGATCATCCATTATGGATAGATGCTTTGGAAGGCCTGGTAAAAAGCTAAGTCAATTCTGAGCCTTATTGGCAATATAATTCAGAATGGTTCTGCTTGCCCCAGTATTGGCATTGACATATTCCAAGGCACTTAAACCGCTTTGTTTTCTGTTGTTTTCCTGTGTCAGGGTCTCCATACAAAGCCTTAACTGCCCGGAGTTTTTTATAGTAAATGCAGCCCCCCGGCTGATCAGTTCTTTGGCTTCCATGAATTTTTCATAGTTCGGGCCAAAAATTACAGGTAATCCGAAGGCAGCAGCCTCAAGTGTATTATGGATACCAGCCCCAAAACCGCCTCCTATATAAGCGATATGTCCATACTGATAAAGTGATGAGAGTATCCCGATAGTATCTATTATCAATACCCGGGCCTCCGCTGAGCCATGCTGATGATCTGACTCCTGCTTGTTAATGGAAGAATATTTTAAGGAGTTCGGAAAAAGTCCTGCAAGTTCATCAACCCGGTCCGGACTAACTTCGTGGGCTGCAATGATAAACTTCCATTCGGGGTAAATACTTGTCAGTGCGGCTATTATGTTTTCATCTTCGGGCCAGGTGCTGCCGGCAATAAAAACCTGGCTGGCAGACACGAAATCTTTCACAGATCTGATTTCCACGGGATGTTTCGCAATATCAGCAACCCTGTCAAACCGGGTGTCGCCACTAACGCTTACATTATTGACTCTGATTTTATTTAAAAGTTGTTTGCTGCTTTCGTTCTGTACAAAAATATGGTTAACCCATTTTAGCATCTGCCTGTGTAAACTTCCATACCATTTAAAAAATGGCTGTTCTTTTCTGAATATTCCGGAAATTACGTACAGAGGAATATTGTTTTTGTGCAGTTCTTCAAAATAATGATACCAGTATTCATACTTTGTAAAAATGGCTGCAGACGGGTTAATCAGCCGGATGAATTCCTTTGCATTTGATCGGGTATCTGCGGGGAGATAAAAAACATGATCTGCCAATGGATAGTTTTTCCTGATCTCATATCCGGAAGGTGAAAAGAATGTGATGACAATAGCTGCTGCAGGCTGATCGGCTTTCAGCTTTTCAAGTACGGGCCGTCCCTGTTCAAACTCTCCCAGGGAGGCAAAATGAAACCAGGTGTACTTTTTATTTCTGTCCAGACTGCCTTCAATTAATTTAAAGATGCCCTTTCTTCCTTTGATCCATGCTGCAGCTTTTTTATTTTTAAGGGATGCAATACGGATGAAAAGGATATATAAATGAATACCAATATCGTACAAAAAAAGCATTTTGAATATAATTCTTATCTTCGTCGAAGTTAATATTTAATCCATAATTATCGAGTTCGTCTGTAAATGAAACAAGCAGGAGTTTGCCGCTGATCTGCCTGCCAAAGGCTTAATAGAGGTAAATGCAAACTCTGGCAGGTTTCATTGCTTTAAAAAAATAATATTACATTAATGAAAATAGCAGTCGTTGGTACAGGATATGTGGGCTTAGTAACCGGTACATGCCTTGCCGAAACAGGGAATGCAGTGACCTGTGTTGATATAAATGAGGAAAAGGTTAAAATGATGAAGGCATTCAAATTGCCCATCTATGAGCCCGGTCTGGACCTGCTCTTCCACAGAAATATTGAACAGGGCAGGTTGAAATTTACAACGAATCTTGCCGAGGCTGTGATGGATGCCCAGATTATATTTCTTGCTTTACCCACCCCGCCTGCCGGTGACGGTGCGGCTGACCTGAGTTATGTATTAGGAGCAGCTAAAGATATCGCAAAACTCATCAAAGAATATAAGGTCATCGTTACCAAATCGACTGTCCCGGTAGGTACAGCTGATAAGGTAATGAAGGTCTTTAAAGAAAGCACCCCGGTTGAGGTGGATGTGGTTTCGAATCCCGAGTTTTTACGGGAAGGGGTCGCAGTTGATGATTTTATGAAGCCTGACAGGGTGGTTATTGGTACAGAAAGTGTCCGTGCCCAGAAGCTTATGGCTGAATTATACGGACCTTACGTCAGACAGGGAAATCCAATTATTTTCATGGATACCCGTTCTTCTGAACTGACCAAATACGCGGCTAATTCCTTTCTGGCTACAAAAATTACTTTCATGAACGAAATTGCCAATTTGTGCGAACTTGTTGGCGCTGATGTGGATGCCGTTCGAAGAGGTATCGGCTCGGACGATCGTATAGGTAAACGCTTTTTATTCCCGGGTGTGGGTTATGGCGGCAGTTGTTTTCCGAAAGATGTACAGGCCCTGGCAAGGTCAGCAAAAGAAAGCAGCTATGATTTTAAGATCCTCGAATCAGTGATGGATGTCAATGATAGTCAGCGAATCAGGTTGGTTGAAAAAATGAGAAAGTATTATAATGGAAATGTTAAGGGAAAGAAGATCGGCATCTGGGGATTAGCATTTAAACCGGAAACTGATGATATTCGTGAAGCTCCCGCCCTTTATGTTATTGACGAATTACTTAAAGATGGTGCTGTCATTAAGGTGTTTGATCCTGAAGCGATGAACAATGTGAAGAAACTCATGGGTGATAAGATAGCTTATGGTGAAAATCAATACGATGTACTGGAAGATGCGGATGCTTTACTGATCGTTACAGAATGGTCAGTTTTCAGAACGCCTGATTTTGACAGAATTGCTGATCTGATGAAAAGCAAAGTGATTTTTGATGGGCGTAATTTATTTGATCTGCAGAAGATGATCGATTGCGGGTTTTATTATAATAGCATTGGCCGAAAAACTGTAGAAATATGAACCCCAGGAAGCGTATTTTGATAACAGGTGCAGCCGGATTTCTTGGCTCACACTTATGCGACCGCTTTATTAAGGAAGAATTTCACGTGATCGGGATGGATAACCTGATCACAGGCGACCTGAGGAATATTGAACATTTATTTCCGCTCGAAAATTTTGAGTTCTATAATCACGATGTTTCAAAATTTGTATATGTGGCAGGCAATTTGGATTATATTCTGCATTTTGCTTCTCCGGCAAGTCCCATAGATTATTTACGAATTCCCATACAAACATTAAAAGTGGGCTCCCTGGGGATACATAATTTACTGGGTTTAGCCCGCTCCAAAAAATCCCGTATTCTGATTGCCTCTACTTCAGAGGTTTACGGTGATCCGACAGTTAATCCTCAGCCGGAAGAATACTGGGGAAATGTAAATCCGGTTGGCCCCAGGGGTGTTTATGATGAAGCTAAGCGTTTTCAGGAAGCAATGACCATGGCTTACCATACCTTTCATGGGATGGAGACAAGGATTGCCAGAATATTCAATACTTACGGTCCGAGGATGCGCCTGAATGATGGAAGAGTATTGCCGGCATTTATCGGGCAGGCTCTTAGGGGCGAGGACCTGACTGTATTTGGAGATGGATCTCAAACCCGTTCTTTTTGTTATGTGGATGATCTGGTAGAAGGAATATTTCGCTTATTATTCTCTGAGTATGCATTACCTGTTAATATCGGTAACCCGGATGAAATTACAATCGGGGAGTTCGGGGAAGAGATTATCAGGCTGACCGGAACCAAACAAAAAATGATCTTTAAACCCCTGCCAACAGACGACCCCAAACAGCGACGCCCCGATATAAGCAAGGCCAGAACAATACTGGGATGGGAGCCGAAGGTAAACCGTGCTGAAGGTTTAAAAATAACCTATGAATATTTTAAATCCTTACCCGAGCAGGAGATAAATCATAAAGATTTTACCTATTACAATATCAGATAATGTCCGGAAAGAAAATTTTAGTTACCGGAGGTACCGGCTATATCGGATCTCACACCGTTGTTGAACTGATCAATGCAGGTTTCGAACCTGTGATTATTGATAATTTATCTAATTCAACTGAACGGATCATTGATCAGATCAGGAAAATCACGGGGCTAAAGCCCGGATTTTACAATTTCGATCTATGCGATGAAAAGGCAACTCTTGATTTTGTTAAAGAACACAAAGATATTGAAAGCCTCATCCATTTTGCAGCATATAAAAGTGTAGGAGAATCCGAAAAGGAGCCTTTAAAGTATTACAGAAATAATATTTATTCTCTGATCAATCTTCTTGAATCTTTTTCCGGGCGAAGAACTAATCTGGTATTTTCTTCAAGCTGTACGGTTTACGGTGAGCCTGACAGCTTACCGGTCAATGAACTAGCTCCGGTAAAAAAGGCTGAATCTACTTACGGAAATACAAAACAGATCGCCGAAGAGATCCTGAATGAAACAGCCGGTGTTAATGAGAATTTGAAGGTGATCGCTCTGCGGTATTTTAACCCGGTAGGGGCCCATTCTTCTGCATTGATCGGTGAACTTCCTATTGGTGTTCCTCAGAATTTAGTGCCCTTCATTACCCAGGCGGCCATTGGAAAGCGGGGAGATATCCGTGTTTTTGGAGATGACTATAATACCCCTGACGGAACATGTATCCGGGATTATATTCATGTGGTTGACCTTGCAAAGGCACATGTTGCTGCTATAAGGCAGATGGAAGCTAAAGGAACAGGTAAACGCTTTGATATTTATAATATTGGTACCGGCCGGGGAAATTCTGTTTTGGAGGTCATTCATGCATTTGAATCTGCCACCGGTCAGAAATTGAACTATTCGATCGGACCGCGGAGGCCGGGAGATATCGAACAGATCTATGGTGATGTAAGTAAGGCAGAGAGGGAATTGTCATGGAAAGCAGATCTGGGTATTCAGGAAATGATGAGTTCGGCATGGGAATGGGAAAAATATATCAAACAAAATCCATTATAAATCGACCCTGCGTTTCCAGATAAAATATGTTGAACAAGATAGTCCCGCAAGCTGAAATTAACGAATGATTTAGGAATGAAGAAAATATTGATTACCGGAGGAGCAGGTTTCATTGGTTCACATGTGGTCAGGCGATTTGTAAATAACTACACTGAATATCAGATTGTTAACCTTGATAAGTTAACCTATGCCGGGAATCTCATGAACCTGAAGGATATTGAGGACAGGTCCAATTATAAGTTCATCAAAGGGGACATTGTTGAGGCCGGATTTATTGACAGATTATTTTCTGAGGAGAAAATCGATTCGGTGATCCACCTTGCGGCCGAATCGCATGTTGACAGATCGATCAGCAGTCCGATCGAGTTTGTAATGACCAATGTGGTGGGTACTGTAAACCTGCTTAATACAGCCCGCAGTCAATGGAAACACGATTATATGCAGCACCGCTTCTGTCATATCTCAACTGATGAAGTTTACGGCAGCTTAGGCGAAGAAGGATTATTTACGGAACAAACGGCTTATGACCCCCATAGTCCTTATTCTGCATCCAAAGCAAGCTCTGATCATTTTGTAAGGGCCTACCATGATACCTACGGACTGGACACTGTGATCTCCAATTGTTCAAATAACTATGGTTCATTTCATTTTCCTGAGAAGCTGATCCCCCTGGCAATAAATAATATTAAGAACAATAAGCCGGTACCGGTTTATGGAAAGGGTGAGAACATCCGCGACTGGCTATGGGTTGAAGACCATGCCCGTGCCATTGATGTGCTCTTTCACAATGCTGCCAGCGGAAGTACTTACAATGTTGGTGGGCATAATGAATGGAGGAATATTGACCTGATCCGTTTGCTATGTAAGATCATGGATGAAAAGCTTGGGCGCGAACCCGGTACCTCAGCCAAACTGATCACATTTGTAACTGACCGGGCCGGACATGACCAGCGTTATGCGATCGATTCCTCCAAACTTCAGGCTGATTTGGGCTGGACTCCAAGTTTGCAATTTGAAGAAGGGCTTGAAAAGACGGTTGGCTGGTATCTTGAGAATGAAGATTGGCTACAGAGTGTTACTTCAGGGAGCTATCAGAGCTATTACGAAGATCAGTACGGAAGCAGGTAGAAAGGAGTAAAGATTTGATGATTTGAAAATTTGGTGATTTGAAAATGCTACCCATTACGTAGATTTTGATGATGATATAATTTTGGATAGTATTTTTATAATAGATTGAATTTGTTTGAGCGGTCATCAAATCATCAAATCATCAAATTGCCAAATCCCTTTTCTACTCGTATCTCAACGACTCAACCGGATCCAGTTTGGAGGCCTTAACCGCCGGATAGAGCCCTGAAATAAGTCCGACACCAACACAAAGACTTAAGCCGAGAATTGTCCAGCCCCATGGCATAATGAATGATCCTCCCATGATCATGGAAAGTAAATTGCCGATCAGGATCCCCAGGAAAACACCTGTAATGCCCCCCATCAGGCAAATAACAATGGCTTCGATCAGAAACTGCCTTCGGATAACTAATGGTGTGGCGCCAATCGCCTTACGGATACCGATCTCGCGAGTCCGTTCTGTAACTGATACGATCATTATATTCATCAGGGCGATAGCTGCACCTATCAGAGTTATCGCACCAATAACTATTCCGCCAATTCTAACAAATTTCAGATTATCAACCAGAGTTTGTGCGATCGCATCGCTTTTGGTGATCTCAAAATTGTTATCATCGGCGATCTTTAAGTTTCTTATATTCCTGAACAAGGCTGTAGCCTCGCCGATTGCGGCATCCATTTGTGCGGGATCATCGCTCATTACTGATATGGTATAGGATGGATTATTAATGGTCATTACCTGTTTGGCACGCAGGAGAGGTATGACACAGATCTTATCACCGCCAAAACCCACACTCGAACCTTTGGCAGCAAACAGGCCGATGATCCGGAATTTATTATTACCAATGCTGATCACCTTATTTATCGGATCTGAATTCGGAAAGAGCCGTGTTTTGATCTCATCTCCGATAATTGTCACACTGGTACCGTATTCTAATTCTGATTGGGAGAAATTTCTGCCCGATGCCAGTTTATATCCTGCAGATTGGATATAATTCTCATCTGCCCCTAAAACAGAAATATTGGGATTAGTCTTCTCATTTCCGTATTTCACGGTGCCTCCAAAGGAGGCAAATGTATTGACCGAGATCATGGCAGGAAAGTTAAAACTGCTTTTGAATTCGGTTGCCTGACGGTAGTTAATTGATTTATAACGTTTTGGCCTTTGTCCGCCACCACCGATCCGTATCCCGATTCCCCTGTTTCGTATCGTAAATGAATTGGCTCCCATACTGGAGAAGGTATTATTAAGGGATCCCTCTATGGCATCAATTGAGGTCAAAATTCCAACGAGTGCTGTTAAACCGATGGCAATTATTATAGCAGTCAAAAATGTTCGCAGCTTATTCCCCTTTACGGATTGCATAGCTACTTTAACATTTTCAGAATAACTCATCTTAGCTGCCATAGTATAAATATAAAAAGTCCTGCTGGTTTGACAGCAGGACTTCATGAAATGTTACAATTTATTTTTTATACTGAGAAAGAGGTGCCGCAGCCGCAGGTACTGCTGGCATTCGGGTTGCTGAAAGTAAAACCACGGGCATTTAATCCATCCTGAAAATCAACCTGCATCCCGGCTAAATACAAGCCATGTGCTTTATGCATATAAACTTTTATCCCATCGATAAAAAATTCCTGATCGCCATCTTTTTGCTGATCGAAGCCAAGTACATAGTTCATTCCAGCACAACCACCACCTTCAACACCCAGGCGCAGGCCGTAATCCACTCCAAGTTCCTGTTGCTGAATAAGCTTTTTTATTTCTTTTTTAGCCCCCTCCGTTAAAGTAACGGGAGCAGCTGAAGTAGCAATATCTGTACTCATAATTCTTTTAAAATGATATAACAAATATACATGAAATTGCTCACTTTTGTTCTGACCGCAGGCATTTTGACCATCTGTTAACAATTGCAAAACCATGAATGAGCTTACATACCTATTTGATATTATTAAATTTGCCCTTGCCGGACTGATCGTATTCTTTACGGGCTGGTTTTTTGTCAGGGCCTATCTCAATGAAAGATCTGATTTCCGGAGCTCGGAACTCAAAAAAGCATCGCTGAAACATACCCTGCCATTAAGGCTCCAGGCCTATGAAAGAGCTGTTCTGTTTTTGGAAAGAATAAATCCTTCAAGTTTGCTTGTCAGGCTTCATGTTCCGGGAATAAGTGCGGGTGATATGCAAAAGATCATCATTTCTGATATTCGTGCTGAGTATCAGCACAATATTTCTCAACAGATCTACATGAGTGACCGGGCATGGACTGTTGTAAAGAAGATCATGGAAGATACGATCGGAATCATCAGCAGTGCTGCAAATGGACTTCCCGAAAATGCTTCTTCAATGGATCTGAGTAAATCGATACTGACCCATCTGGCAAATCTCGAAACAGAAAATCCTTATGATGTGGCATTGAATATCGTCAAGAGAGATATACAGTCTTTATTTTAACAGGAATGGGTGAAAAAAAAATAAAAACAACTTCAGGCATTGAAATAAAAGAGGTTTATACTGAGTCGAAAAGTATAGAACTGCCCGGAGAATTTCCATTTACCCGTGGTATTCAAAAGGATATGTACCGGGGTCGAATGTGGACAATGCGTCAGTATGCCGGATTTTCAACTGCCGCAGAATCAAACAAGCGCTATCATTATCTTCTTTCACAGGGTACAACCGGATTGTCAGTGGCCTTCGATCTGCCTACACAGATCGGTTATGACTCAGACCATATCATGTCTGAAGGGGAGGTTGGAAAAGTTGGCGTAGCCATTGATTCGATAAAGGACATGGAAATACTTTTTGCAGGAATAGATCTTCAAAAAGTGACCAGTTCAATGACCATTAATGCCACCGCTCCGATTTTACTGGCTATGTATATTTGCCTGGCTAAAAAACAGGGCGCCGACCTGAAGCAGATCTCCGGAACTGTTCAGAATGATATATTAAAGGAGTATGCTGCCCGCGGTACCTATATCTATCCGCCAAAGGCATCCATGCGTCTGATCACGGATGTATTTGAATACTGCAGCAGGGAGCTTCCCAAATGGAATACCATTTCCATTTCAGGTTATCATATCCGTGAGGCGGGCTCAACAGCCGTACAGGAACTGGCTTTTACTTTAGCTAATGGCAAGGCCTATCTTCAGGCAGCTATTCAGAAAGGCCTGGATATCAATGTATTTGCCAGGAGATTATCCTTTTTTTTTAATTGTCATAATAATTTCTTTGAAGAGATAGCAAAATTCCGTGCTGCACGAAGAATGTGGGCCCGGATCACAAAAGAACTGGGTGCTACTGATCCTGCCGCTCAAAAACTTCGTTTTCATACTCAAACCGGAGGCTCTGCATTAACGGCTCAGCAACCCCTCAATAATATTATCAGGGTAACAAACCAGGCTATGGCTGCAGTCCTGGGTGGCACGCAGTCACTCCACACCAATGGCTTTGATGAAGCGCTGTCATTACCTACTGAGACTGCCGCCAAGGTGGCTTTAAGAACCCAGCAGATCATTGCTTTTGAGAGCGGGGTGGCAGACACTGTTGATCCGCTTGCCGGTTCCTATTTTATAGAGGCCCTGACAGATGAGATCGAAGCAGCATCATGGAAGTATATTGATATTATCGATGCAAAAGGCGGATCTGTAGCCGCCATTGAGGAAGGATATATCCAGAATGAAATCGCCAGTTCGGCCTATCAATACCAAAGGGATATTGAAAACGGTGAAAGTATTTTGGTGGGGGTAAATAAATATGTTGATGCTGAAGGTTTAAAACCTGAAGGATTTCGGGTTGATGATTCTATCCGCAAATTACAGATCGATAAACTGGTCAGCCTGCGGGCCGAAAGGGATGGGCAGGCTGTTCAAAAGGCTTTGTCCGCGCTTATGGATGCGGTTAAACAGGGCCTGAACACCATGCCTTATATTATCTCAGCTGTGGAAGTTTATGCAACACTGGGTGAAATTGCAGATACTTTCAGGAAAGAATTCGGGGAGTATTAAAAATTTCGCTTAATGGACTGCTTTAATTGCATATCAATAAGGTGAAAGATTGTTTTTCGTTACAGAATTTGAGGAGATAAATACTTAAATTCCGATAATTAATTACCTGAAACAGCCGCTTCTCACCTGAATGTGGAAATATAAATTCAGGCAAAATAAAATTATGATTTCAGGAAAAAAATCACCAAAAAATAACTTATTCTTCTGTTTCGCAGCAAGTTAAAACTTATTTCAAAAATTAGTTTTTTAATCCAATTTTTTTCCGAATATTCGATACTCCAAAGAGTTACCAACATTTCTTTCGGCATTGATTGGAAATCAGATTATTAGTAAAATTATATGGAAAAAACTTGTACATATGTATGGAATAACTGTCTCCAGATTATTAAGGATAACATCCCGGCACAGAGTTTTAAGACCTGGTTTGAGCCGATAAAAGCCTTACGTCTGGAGGGTAACGTGTTAACTATACAGGTACCAAGTTTATTCTTCTACGAATGGCTTGAAGAGCATTATGTAGGCCTGCTCAGAAAGACCGTAAAAAAGCAGTTAGGAGAGGAGGGAAGACTCGAATATAACATCGTTGTGGAAAAGTCTTCGAACAATATTCCATATACCACTAATATGCCTTCAAATGGCAATGGAGCTGAGGGTAAAAACCAGTCTATGCCGATGCCTATTTCCCTGAATAAGGACATCAAAAATCCTTTTGTAATTCCGGGTTTAAAAAAGCTGCAGGTTGACCCTCAGTTAAATCAGAATTATACTTTCGAAAATTTCATTGAAGGTGATTGCAACAGGCTTGCCCGCTCGGCAGGTTACGCAGTTGCCGGCAAGCCCGGAGGCACCTCATTTAACCCGCTCATGATCTATGGTGGTGTGGGTCTGGGGAAAACTCACCTGGCACAGGCAATTGGTAATGAGATCAAGCGTAATTTAACGGACAAACTGGTACTATATGTTTCCTGCGAGAAATTCACGCAGCAATTTGTAGATGCCCTCAAAAATAACAATATCAATGATTTTGTGAATTTTTACCAGGCGATGGATGTCCTCATTATGGATGATGTTCATAATTTCGCAGGTAAAGAGAAAACGCAGGATATTTTCTTTCATATTTTCAATCACCTTCATCAATCCGGTAAACAACTGATCATTACTTCAGATAAACCGCCTAAAGATCTGTCGGGTCTTGAAGAAAGATTACTTTCGCGCTTTAAATGGGGATTATCTGCTGATCTTCAGATCCCCGATCTGGAGACCCGCATGGCCATCCTGAATAAAAAAATGTACTCAGACGGGATTGAACTGCCTTCTGAAGTGATCGAATATGTAGCGCATAACATCGACAATAATGTGCGGGAACTGGAAGGTGCTATGGTTTCCCTTCTTGCCCAGTCAACTTTGAATAAAAAAGAAATAGATCTGAACCTGGCTAAATCCATGCTCAAGAACTTCATTAAGAATTCAAGCAAGGAGATCTCTATGGAGTTTATTCAGAAGCTCGTTTGCGAGTATTTTGAGGTGCCCATAGAAATGGTCAAGTCCAAAACAAGGAAACGCGAGATCGTTCAGGCACGTCAGATATCCATGTACCTGGCCAAGCTTCATACCAAAACCTCACTCAAATCTATTGGTGCTTTTTTTGGCGGCCGCGATCACTCAACGGTGATCTATGCCTGCCAGACTGTAGATGACCTGATCGATACGGATAAGAAATTCAAGGGCTATGTTGCCGATATCCAGAAGAAGCTGAAAATGAGCTAGATTCCATACTGATCCCGATCGTCTTCCTTTTTTGAATATTTATTTAGCTGAATTCGATCATTGTTTTTTGCTTATATTCCTGTTCAGGCTGATATTTAGTGTACCGGCTGCGTTAACGATGGCAGCGGCATCCTTTTTGGCTTTTTGAGGCCAAAAAGATATAGCGGACAGCGTGTTAAAACGCCCAAAATCTTATTTTTAATACCTTTTGCATTTTTAATTTCCAACTCAGGTTATTTAATAGTTTTCCTTAGGTCCGGCCGATTTAGCGGTCAGTTCGAAAGTTGCAGGTATTAAAGCCTGCCCCCTTAGGGCTGTTATTAAATATAGCCCGATATTATAGACAGGATTTCTTGCACTTTTTAATAAAAATCCTTTATTTGCTTTAACACAAATCAAATTTGTATTCAGGATCCTGTGAAATTTTTTCCTAAACTTCTGTCGGGTATCATTTCTGTCATACTGATAGGCCTCAATTCCTGCAGTAATTCGGCTTCACATGACTATAGCACCTGGGCCGCCTATTCCGGAACAAAGGATGGTAACCGTTATTCTTCCATTGATCAGATCAATATAGGGAATGTATCCGGTTTACAGGAAGCATGGGTATTTAAAACAGGAGACCGGGATACTGCCAACAGGAGTGAGATGCAGTGCAATCCGATCATCATCGACGGCACCTTGTATGTAACAAGTGCAAAATTGAAGCTTTATGCACTGGACGCGGCTACCGGGAAGCAAAAATGGGTATTTGATCCTTCAACTGGTGATGAAAAGATCGGTTTTGGTATTAACCGCGGGGTGATGTACTGGCAGAATGAAAAGGGAAGGGATAAGCGAATTCTGTATGGGGCGGCTTCAAGGCTTTACGCTGTAAACGCCGAAGATGGTCAGCCGGTTAAAGATTTTGGGACTAATGGATCCATTGCATTGAAAGAAGGCCTCGATATTCCGGATTCGCAGGATGGCTCCTTACTTCTCAAAACTCCCGGTGTAATTTATAAAGATCTGGTCATTCTGGGTATGAGCCTGTCTGAAGGGGCAGATGCATTGCCCGGACATATCAGGGCTTTTGATGTTCGCAGCGGAAAGCGCCGCTGGATATTCCATACGATTCCTCAGCCCGGAGAATTGGGTTATGAAACCTGGGAAGATAAAGATTCATGGAAAAATATTGGTGGTGCCAATAACTGGACAGGAATGTCGCTTGATGAAAAAACCGGTATTGTCTATGTGCCTACCGGTTCAGCATCCCCTGATTTTTACGGAGGTACGAGAAAGGGATCGAATTTCTTTGCCAACAGTATCCTAGCTTTAGATGCGGCCACCGGAAAATACATCTGGCATTACCAGGTGGTCCATCATGATCTTTGGGATCGCGATCTGCCTGCCAATCCCAATCTGGTTACAATAAACCACAATGGGCAGAAGGTAGATGCGCTTGCGCAGATCACCAAACAGGGATATATATATCTTTTAGACCGTACTAACGGCAAGCCGATATTCCCGATCCCTGAGGTTCCTGTTCCACAGCAAGCCTTGCCGGGTGAAAAACCCTGGCCTACACAGCCTGTGCCGACACTTCCGCAGCCTTTTTCACGCCAGAGATTTGCACCGGAGGATGTCAGTGATCTTACCCCTGAAACTCATAAAGAACTGATGGAGCGGTATATGCAAATCAAAAATAGGGTCCACTACTCACCTCCGGCCAAAGAAGGGGGTTGGATGTTCCCTGATTTTGGCGGTGGCGGTGAATGGGGAGGAGCCGCGGTAGATATGGAATCGAAAATTCTTTATGTGAACAGCAATGAAGTGCCTTCTACCCAGGTAATGATCGATGCACCGCTTAATGATGATCCCGGCCATGCAGTGTATAACAAACATTGTATTAGCTGCCATGGACCTGAATTAAAAGGAAGTGGTTCTGAATTCCCTTCTCTGCTTAATTTGAAGAAGAAATATAATATGCCCCGGCTTAGCCAGATCCTTCAGCAGGGACGAAACAGGATGCCCTCATTTAAACATGTACCTGAGGGGGACAGAAATGCCTTAATGGCCTTTTTGCTTGAAACAGAATCAAAATCCGTAAAAAATCCTGAGAATGATGCAAAAAGAAAAGAGGATCAGATCCCTTATGTCATGACCGGATATAACCGTTTCGTTGATAAGGATGGATACCCGGGTATCAAACCACCATGGGGTACCCTGAATGCGGTTGATCTGAATAGCGGTAAGCTTTTATGGAAAGTGCCACTGGGCGAATATGCCGAATTAATGAAGAGGGGAATGAAGCCTACCGGAACACGGAATTATGGAGGTCCCGTTGTAACTAAGGGAGGATTGGTGTTCATTGCAGCCACACTGGATGAAAAGATCCGGGCTTTTGACAAGAATTCAGGAAAGTTATTGTGGGAAGCCAGGCTGCCGGCTGCCGGTTACGCTACTCCGGCCACCTATATGATCGGTGGAAAACAATACCTGGTTATCGCATGCGGCGGAGGTAAGCTGGGAACTAAATCAGGGGATAGCTATGTTGCCTTTGCATTACCTGAAAAATAAGCTTTAACAAGGAAAAGAATTTTTTAGTGCAGTGCTCCCAGTTTTAAGAGGGCATAAAAAATTCCGCTGGTATGAAGTGCCTGCCCGAACTGATTATTTAGCAGTAATTCTTTTAACCGGTCCAAACTCACCAGTTCAATCTCAATTTCTTCTCCCCGGTCCAGTTTCTGTTTTGCGATGCGTTTACCCCCTCTGGCAATGAAACAATGGGTTTTGTTATTTGCGGTGGACGGATTAGCGTACAGGCTCGACAAAAATTCAATCTCCTCAAATTCATAACCTGTTTCCTCCATCAGTTCTCTTCTGACGGCTTGCACCGGGCTTTCTCCTTCATCCATACAACCTCCGGGGATTTCAAGAATAGTCTCTCCGGCAGCATGCCGGTATTGTTTTACAAGAATGACCTTATTGTCTTCTGTCAGTGCAACTGCATTCACCCAATCAGGGTATTCCAGTACATAATAATCCGGAATGATGGTACCATCAGGCATTCGGCATGTATCAGCCCTTAAGGTCGCCCAGTTTTCTTTGACAAGATATTTTGATGAGAGTTTTTCCCAGTCGAGATTACCCATGATTATTTCTTTTTTGAGCTTTAATCTTTTTGCTTTGAGCTTTAATCTTTGCCCTTTAATCTTAACCCAAATTACCAGCTTCCGCTGGATCCTCCGCCACCAAAACTTCCGCCGCCGAATCCTCCGAAACCACCGCCTCCACCACCGAAGCCGCCGCCCCCGCCTGAAAATCCTCCGAATCCACCTCCGCTGTTGCCTCTGCCCAGTTGTGAACCCATTAACAGCCACCAGAAGGGGCTTGCGCTTCCGCGGCCTCCGATCACTTCACTATTACCACCGCCGCCTTTTCGGATAGCCATGATGATGATAATGATAATGAAGATGATAAATCCGGCTCCAATACCACGCCCCTTAGCTTTCTTTTTAGGAGCATCGTTTACATATTCACCTTTTGTGTAAGAGATGATCGCATTTGTTCCCTGGTCCAGGCCGGTGAAATAGTCCCCTGTTTTGAAATTTGGAGTAATCTCCCTTTCAATGATCCGACGGGTGATCGCATCCGGTAATGCCCCTTCAACCCCATATCCTGTTTGGATGGTAACTTTCCGGTCGCCCAGAGAAACCAGTACAAGGACCCCGTTATTATTTTTCACCCCGCCTATACCCCAGCTTTCTGCAAGCCTGACCCCATAATCGGAAATGTCATAACCTTCGAGTGATTTTATAAGGACAACAGCTATCTGGGTGGATGTTGAATCGTCAAATGCGACCAGTTTTTGCTCCAGCCGGCTGATCTGTTCAGAGCTGAGGGTTTGGGTATAATCATTTACTAAACGATCAGGTTTTGCCGGAAAAGTTTGTGCCGGAAGCAGATTGCTCGACAAAAGAAGTATGATCGTTAGCAGTATATATTTAAATTTCATCTGCAGTTTTTTGCTTTTATTTTTGTTCAAACCCATTATTTGCCATCCATATAAGAGATCTCATCTGGTAATTCATTGACATCTCCATCCCGGTAAGGGAAAAAAGTTTGAAGCTGTTCTCCGGCAAGTTTCACCCCTGCGGTTATGCCCCCTGCCAGGTCTCCGTTTTTAAAATAGCCTAACATGGCTTCTTTGGTGCTGTCCCAGAAATTGTGCGGTACAAGCTGGTTGATACCTGCATCCCCGATGATCGCAAACTGATGATCCTGTATGGCTATATAAATAAGAACGCCGTTCCTTTGAGTCGTTTTATGCATCCCTAGTTTTTTGAAATAGTTTGCCGCCCGGTCCAGAACCGGTTCAGTGCAAGTCTTCTCTACACAAATACGGATCTCACCGGATGTAAATCGTTCTGCTGATTCAACCGCCTCACTGATAAGCTGTTGTTCTTTTTCACTAAAAATTGCCATGGCTTAAATTTCAATCGCCGGAAATAAATTCCGGCGATCAGTGTAATTAAATAAATAGGAGAAGCTTTTCTTAGAATTCAACTTTAGGAGCTTTATTAGCCCCTGCTTCTGCCTGGAAGTATCCTTTGGCCTTAAAGCCGAACATTCCGGCAGTCAGGTTATTCGGGAATGTCCTGATCTTGGAATTATACTCCTGAGTGACCGTATTAAACTTCTGACGTTCAACAGTAATGCGATTTTCTGTTCCTTCAAGCTGTGACTGCAGCTCCAGAAAATTCTGATTGGCTTTCAGTTCAGGATAGGCCTCAACGGTAGCCAGTAAGCGTCCTAATGAACTGCTCAGCTGACCCTGTGCTGCCTGGAACTGTGCAATTGACTCCGGAGTTAGTTTGGTGGGATCAACATTGATCGATGTCGCTTTAGCGCGTGCTTCAATAACCTGGGTAAGTGTCTCCTGTTCGAAGTTGGCCGCTCCTTTAACGGAAGCCACCAGATTAGGGATAAGATCTATCCTGCGCTGATAAACATTTTCAACCTGAGCCCATTGTGAGGTCACTTGTTCATCCAGTTTAACCATGCTGTTATATCCGCAGGAGCTTAATGAAAGCACAGCGAAAAATCCAATGACAGTGAATACTATTCTTTTCATAATTGATCTTTACTTTTCTATAAATTTACATGTTAGGAATCAATTTTCATACCTTTGTTACATATCCGGGATAATACCCGGCAAAAATATGATCAAAGAGATTGAATTAGTGCTCCTGCCCGAACATTCAAGTGATGAAACCCTCATCAGAGATTCGGTATGCAAGTCATTAAACATCAGCCCTGAACGAATAAAGCACGTTCATATTCTCAAGCGCTCGATCGATGCCCGCAGCCGGAAGGTTGTTTACAGATTAAAGGTCAATGTATTTATTGATGAAATCCCCATAACTGAAATATTTTCAGTAAAATATCAAAATGTCAGCGACAAAAAGCCGGTTTTAATTATCGGGGCAGGCCCCGCAGGTTTATTTGCCGCCCTGCGCTGTATTGAACTCGGGCTTAGGCCTATCGTATTGGAGCGTGGTAAAGAGGTTAAGCAAAGAAGGAGAGACCTTGCGCTGATCAATAAGAAAGGCATCGTTGATCCTGATTCAAATTATTGTTTTGGGGAGGGTGGGGCCGGAACCTATTCTGACGGGAAGCTTTATACCCGGTCTAATAAGCGGGGAGATATCCAGTATGTTTTAAAGGTATTTGTATCGCATGGCGCTACTGAAGATATTTTAATTGATGCCAGGCCTCATATAGGAACGAATAAATTACCCGGGATAATCACTTCCATCCGCGACAGCATATTGAATTCGGGAGGTGAGATTATTTTTAATTGCCGTGTTACTGACCTTGTAATTTCAGGGAATACCTTGAAGGGGGTATTGGCGGGTGAAAGAAAGTTTGAAGCTGATGGGCTGATATTGGCAACCGGGCATTCTGCAAGGGATATTTATTCCCTGCTTGAAAAGCATCAGATCTTAACAGAAGCCAAGCCTTTCGCATTAGGAGTGAGGATAGAGCATCCTCAGGAGATCATCGATCAGGCTCAGTATCACTGCAGGGATCGGGGGCCCTATCTGCCTCCCTCCTATTACAGTCTGGTAGAACAGATCGATGAACGAGGGGTATTTTCTTTCTGTATGTGTCCGGGGGGCATTATTGCACCCTGCTCTACCGATCAGAACGAGATCGTTGTAAACGGCTGGTCTCCTTCCAAACGGAACAATCCCTACGCGAACTCAGGCACCGTTGTGCAGATCAATCTCGGAGATGTTCGGGGAAGTGCTGATGACCCGTTCAAAATGTTAAAGTTCCAGGCGGAGATAGAAAAACTTGCATTCCTTGCGGGCGGTGGAAATCTGGTGGCTCCGGCGCAGCGTATGGTTGATTTCGTGAATAACAGATTATCAAACGATCTGCCTTCGAACTCTTATATTCCCGGTACAAGGAGTGCCGATCTCCGAACGGTATTGCCGGAATTCATTTATCAGCGTTTACAAAAAGCTTTGCCTGCATTCGGCAGAAAGATGAACGGATATTATACCAATGAAGCCATTCTGGTTGGAGTGGAGTCGCGTACCTCCTCACCCTTAAGGATCCCAAGGGATAAAGAAACGCTGCAGCACCCCGGTTTGGCCGGATTATTCCCTTGCGGGGAGGGAGCTGGTTATGCCGGAGGTATAGTTTCCGCTGCTATTGATGGGATGAACTGTGCGGATGCAGTGTTCAAATCCTTAAATTAGCACGATGAAACAGGCTGAATTGACCAGGGAACTGGAACAAATAGTATCAGGGGATCCCTGGCATGGTTCATCTGTTACCAGGATATTGGAAGCTATGGATCCCCGGTTGGTATTTATAAGGATTGGGAATTCACACACTATCGCTGAGATCCTGCTGCATATGATAGCATGGACGGAAGAAACTCAGGCCCGCCTTGCCGGAAAACCTGCCTCTCAGCCCCTCCGTGGCGACTGGCCCGATCCGGCGGTTTATACCTGGCCCGAACTCAAGGGATTGTTCCGCTTATCCAGCGAACATTTACTTGATACAATTGTTAATTTGGATGAGCGGTCGCTTAAAGAGCCGTTAATTGATACAAGGGATCCTGCATTGGGAACAGGTGTAAATAAGGAAGCTTTGATCAGAGGATTAATTCAACATCATATATATCATTCGGGGCAGATTGCATTATTGAACAATAGTATTATACAGGAGAAATGAAGAAGACCCTCATATTGGGAGCAAGTTCCAACCCATCGCGTTATTCCAATCTTGCGGCGCATCGCCTGGTAGCACATGGACATCAGATAGTTAATGTTGGTATCAGGCAGGGAGAGGTTGCGGGTGTTCCGATCGAAACAGCAGATCAGATACATTCAGATCTTGATACCATTACTTTATATTTAGGACCCCAAAACCAGCCCCAATATTATGATTATATCCTGAAATCAAAACCTAAGCGGATCATTTTTAATCCCGGAACTGAAAATCCTGAATTGGAAAGTCTGGCAGAACAGAATGGTATTGAAACGCTGGAGGCTTGTACGCTGGTGATGCTGTCTACCGGGCAGTATTAGGTTATTGATTAGGATTAACCTCGTTAATCTTACTGCGAAGAGTAGATGTTGGTCAGGAGAGAAGAGGTTTGTTGCATAATCTTTATTAATTTAGCGGTAATCGTTCAGTATTTATTAGAAAGCAGGACTTGTGTTTCATAGGCTAATCTAGTCCGGTGCTCTGGAGTAGTTTTGCCAAAGTCATTCTTCGGTTAGTTCAAATTCCGTGCGGCAAAAGCTACTCCTGCCGCCCCGGTTTAGATTACCCAGGTCTGTGCTGAATACTCGAGAGAGCGGAATTTGATTTAACAAAGAAATTTTTAGATTAATATTAATTTCAATACGAACACTGCGTTAGGTTAGCGATTGGAGCAAAAATCCTTTTTTCTGTTTACAGAGAAAAGATTGCAGCGTAAAGCGCGGCCCCGCACAACGGGGCAACCCCCAAATAACATAAATCGATCTAACTCTTGTGGGAGCCCTTAGCTATATACCGATTGAACTTTCATTTGGCAATACTACACACCCTCCTAACTTATACTCTGATTTACTATCCTGATTTCTTTTGGAAAATAGTTATTCAGCCTGTTGTCCAGGATCTTCGCCCATCCAAGCGGATGGTTCTCATAGCACATCAATGCCCATCCGCGATGACCTGAATCAAGCCTGAGTTCATCTCTTTTCAGATAGGAAATTGCCTGATCGCGGTTCAGGTTGATCCTGCAAAGTTCAGGGCTGATCAGGAGGCTGACAGCAAGTTCATGGTTCGGAACCAGGTCCTTACCCATTACCTTTCCAATTCTTACACCTGATTTTTTGAGATAAAGCCTGGATTGCAAATACTGCAGGTCAGCTTCAAGCCGGGCAGGTATTGCAAAATATTCTTCCTGCAGATTGATTATTCTGATCTCCGGAGAGGCTATCAGCCATCTTTTGATAATTTCCCCGCTCTTTGTATTGACCGTATTTTCCCTGGCCCTCCTGATCTGAGGAAAGGCACTTGTTGATTTTTTTCTGAAGGCTGCAATAAAAAAGCCTTCTCCTTTTACTTTATGCGGATAGAATCGATACCCATAGCATTTGTGTTTATCAGATTGTGTTTCCACGATTCCCCATTCAATTTCTATCGGGACCCTGATACTTTCCATATCGAATGTTTCAAAAAGCCAGTCCGATATTTCTTCATTCTCCTGCTTTGAATAGGAACAAGTAGAGTAAATGAGTGTCCCGTTTTGCTTTAGTGCTTCTATGACATCGGCAAGTATGCGCTGTTGTCTCTGGCTGCAGAGAAGGACTGCACTTTCCGACCATTCATTTATTGCAGCGGGATCCTTCCTGAACATTCCTGAGCCTGAGCAAGGGGCGTCAACTACAATAGCATCGAAATAGCCTTCCAGTCTTTTAAAGTCTTTTGGATCATTATTACTGACAAATGTGTTTTCCTGTCCCCATTTGTTCAGATTATCACAAAGTACAGGTACCCTGGTTTTAATGATCTCATTGGCCAGCAGTAAGCTGTTTCTGTTTATTAAGGAACTAATTAATGTACTTTTTCCACCGGGTGCTGCACAGAGGTCGAGCACTTTCAGGTTTTCGGAGAGGTCAACAGTATTCTTCAGAACATGTTCCAGAAACATCGATGAAGCTTCCTGTACATAATAGCAGCCGGCATGAAACAATGGGTCAGCAGTAAAAGAAGGTCGTTCAGTAAGATATCTTCCCTCCATGCACCAGGGCACCTGCTCTGTATTTGCAAATGCTTTTGAAGGCTTGGAAGGGTTCAGTCTTATAGAAGTAAGTTGTTCTCCGTTTGTATGAGTTGCAATAAATGCTTCGTCTTCAATATGATATTGTTCTATTAAAGATCGTATAAGTGCAGGAGGAAGTTTGCTTGTCATAATTGAATCAAAAATACAGGAATACTTGATATGGCGGGGCAATGAAATACCTATAAATATTTTAGTGTTTAGTTTACAGTCACTTAGCAGTATTCTGTAAATTATTCTGCCAATAGCTTGTGCAGCGTGATATATTTTATTACCTTTGCAACCCGCAACGAAAGAGATGTGGGATGTTGTTTGAGTAGTTTTAGAGATAGGGATCGGTGTTGAGAGAGAGGAAGGAGAAAGGGGATGGTCATTCGAAAAAACTTTAAAATAAATTTTGCAGGAGTGGATAAGTTTTCTACCTTTGCAGTCCCAAACAAAACGGGAATAAAAC
>JAKFBV010000076.1:0-24906 GCA_036677005.1 Pedobacter sp. | reverse complement strand
TCTCACGATAAACCACCTTGCGGCTTACTAATGTTTCCGGGCGTTACCCCGGCACATAAGGGACTTTAACCCTCTAGCTTTTAGGATTTTATCCTATATTTACCATTCAAGGCACACACAGCACCTACCCAAAAAGCGGGGTTTCGTGTTCCAAAGACAGTTTTATGGTTAATCAAACTTTAGTTTTTCAAATCAAGTTTTGTGGTAAACGCCCCGCCATTCGGGTAGCTGCAAAACGTTACAGGCAAGATTAAAAGACACAGTGACATTGAAAGGTAAAATCGAAAATAAAGTTTACAGCTTCTTTGTAAAGTCATCAGACTTCAATGGAATTCCATTGCGAAATATTTCCAAAGAACTAAATATTGACTATGAAGATTCAATTGACTTGATTAAGGAACTTGTTATCGAAGACATTATTTCAATTCAATCGAGCACCAATCCACATATAATAGGTTTCAAACATTATCGAATTGACAGTCAAGTTCATATTTTGGAAGAAGCAAAAAAAACTACAGAAACAATACACAATTTCGCAGGAATAGAAATGTCTTCTGAAGATACGGAGTTTCCAATTTGTCTATACCCAAGTAAAAAATACATAAATGAAAAAAGAGATTTAACTGAATTCAATAATGCAGTCTATACTAAACAACTTGCACTTGGAGAACCGCATTTAAAACCGATTTTCTTTGAGATAGAAGTATTAGATAGATATTTTAACGACCCAAGATTTGAATTTGAATTTAAAGATTATTCTGGTCGTATTTCTTGTAAATATGACGAAAACGAGAATCCAATCTTAAGAGAAGAAGATAACGTTTTCCTTAAAACTTTCGGATTGGGTTTTGACGAAAGTGGAAATAGACTAGCAGTTGCATATTTAAGATATCTTAAAGGCCTAACAAGTGAGCATCAAGTATATTGGAAAGGAAAAGAAAAAACAGGCAATTGTAAAATGCTAGAAGAATATCATCAAAATACAATTGAAGGAAATTGGACATTTTCATATTCAATTTTTTCAGGATTTTTAGGGGAGCAAAAATGTATTAACGACTTAACCGAATTTATTTTTGGCAAACCCCTTTTCAGAAAAACATTTGATAAAGAAAATAGACCGAAGGAATTTACTTTTTTCTTCACTCCGACTTTAAAAAACTATAACGATTTCATATTGCTATTAGACAAAATGATTTCCGAGAATATTAATAAAGATTTTTTTGAAGGCAAGGTTGATTTTTTTGAATTCAAAGAACTAGAAAAAGGATTAGTTGAAAGACAATCGAAAGGGACACTTCAAATTTTTGAAGAATGGCTTACAGCTGTTTTTAAAGTTAAGAGTGACGGAACTGTTAGTGAACTATTCAAACCACTGAAAAAAATTAGAAGAGAAAGGCAAAACCCAGCTCATATAATAAATGAAAATCAATACGACAGACAGCTTGTTGAGAAACAAAAAGCAATTATGAACGAAGTATATTCTGTGCTCAGAAATTTAAGGAATATATTTCACCAACACCCAAAAGCAAGAAATTTTGAAATACCTGATTGGTTAGAGAATGGAGAGATTAAGACATTTTAAAAAAAGCCAGCCTGTAACAGCCTTTTTGCAAAAGCGGGGGTTTCGTGCTTCTATGAAAGTGAAGTGCTAAATCCAAACTTTGTGCTTCTAATGAAGTTTAGTGCTGAAAACGCCTCATTCGCAAAGCGGCAAACCATTAGCGGTCATTGTATCGGCCCTCAGTGCAAACATCAATCCCGATAGTATCGGGAGACAACATAAAAACAGGTAAAAAACAAACTTAAATGATGACAGAAGCACAAAAATCATTGCCAAAATGGATACTTATCGTATCTGGACTTTTTGCATTAATGGAACTTATGGTCAGTATATCATTATGCTTTTCACCGCAATCGGTTTTGGAGACAGTTGACCTGAAGGCAAAAGGCGTTGACTACCTGGTTTATATGTGGGCTGTCCGGCAATTTGCCCTTGGTTTTATCTTTGCTTTTGCGACATTTAAAAGATCAGGTCCTATGCTGACAATCGCATATATTTTCTTTTTAGTCATGTTTGTTGGCGACTTCTTTATAGGAATTTCACAAAAAAACAATTCACTTATCATTGCTGCTTTAGTCATGTGTATTATTTCTTCGGCATTGCTATTTGCAATAAATAAGAGAACATAATTTTGAGTATGACACCAGCTTTTTTCGTAAAATAAGGAATGGACAAACAATAAAACAAAAATTAAAACGACAATGAGAAAGTTAAAACTCCAGGTCGTAATGAGCATTGACGGCTTCATTGCAGGACCAAATTCTGAAATGGACTGGATGGTTTGGAATTGGGATGACAAACTCAAAGAGTATATAAAAGAAATTACTGAATCCGCTGTTCGACATGTTCCGCAGGGCATGTCGATCACATAGATAATTTGGATTTCTAATCCAAAATAGCACAAAGTCAGCCTCTCAATCCTTCTCTCAATCCAGAATAATCGTTCAAGCGAATATTTCTATTATTCCTGCCAATTTTTCCCGCAAAAATGCATGATAGAGATTTAAGGGATAGTGTAAAGCAGGTTTGTTTTAAATACCCTTAAGCTGAACAATGCGGGTTTGAAACCCGTATCATCCGCATATTCGGGATGCCCTGCGGAACATCCCGAATAGCCTGTTGAATCAATAGATTTTATGAATTGCCGGAATTCATATCATACTTATGGTTTGGGGATTGCCGCAGAGATCCTGTACAGCATGCAAATTCTTAAAACTCTGATCTTAAGCCCTTATTGTCAGACAATTGTTAGTTTTGATGTCTTAACATATTTTTTTTGAATACTTAAAGATTTTATACACTAAATTTAAACTATGAAAACATTACTCTTAATCCTCGCCATGTTCATATCGGCGCCGCCTTCAATTTATACCTTTAAGGTTCAGAATATTGATGGTAAAAATCTTGATCTGAAAAAATATAAGGGGAAAAAGGTTCTTATTGTAAATACTGCCTCCAAATGCGGTTACACAAAACAATATGCAGAACTTCAGAAGCTTGCAGATGCTTATAAAGGTAAACTGGTTGTTATTGGCTTTCCGGCAAACAATTTTGGCGGACAGGAGCCTGGTGATAATTTGAATATTAAGGAATTTTGTGAGAAAAATTTCGGAGTTAATTTCCCGCTGGCCGAAAAGATCAGTGTGAAAGGTGACGATATCAATCCCCTGTTCAAACATCTTACTACAGCAGAAAATCCTGATTTTACCGGGGATATCAAATGGAATTTTGAAAAATTCCTCATTGATGAGAATGGGCAATTGATCCATAGATTCCGTTCTGCAGTTACTCCAATGTCTCCCGAGATCACTAAATATTTATAAAATAGCGCTTTTGAAAAAGATCATTCTCCTGCTGTTTGTGGCTTTTGCCTTTTCAGAAGCTCATTCTACTGTAATTCAATCTGGCGACGAAGATCAGCTGAGCAGCCTGCTCGATAGTTTTTCTGTTGCCATGGTAAAAAAGGATAAAGCCTGGATGGCTGTAAATCTGAGCGGGGACTGCAAAATGTATGAGCCTGCAGGTAATACCCTTGACAGGGCTGGTATAATCAGGACCTTCACTGAAGGTATTTACAATGTCAGTAAATCCTCGGCACTTAAAAAGGTATTTAAGATCGATGGTGCCGATGCGTATGGTTCAGCAGATTTTAATGTGGAGGGAACCGGTAATGTTAATGGTAATATGATGGATATTGCGGGCACTTACCTCTTTAATCTTAAGTTTAAAAAATCAGACAATGGCTGGCAAATATCAGAGATATCTATAAACCAAAATTAGTTTATTCTTCTTAGGAACAGCATAAAAAAAGCCCCCCTTACCGGAGGGCTTTTTTTATGGTTGCCGCTTTAATTATTTAAAGCTATAAGCTAAACCAACATTGATAACCTGGTTTTTCAGGTCACGGTTACCTGAATTCTCTTTGTAAAGATTCTGAAGGTCAGTAGCATAACTTGCATTCAGCAGCACAGAACCGAAGTTATAACTGATACCTGCTTTACCGCCTGCCAATGATTTGCTATAAGATTCATTGTCTCCTTCAAAAGTTGTGGTACCGCCATTTGAATTTACAACTTTAGTTTCCTGATCGACAAAGAAGGCTACCTGCGGACCTGCATAAATTCCAAAAGCAGGAGTCACATTGTATTTCGCCATCAATGGTAAGTCAACATAAGAGATCTTTGTTTTCACTTCTGAATTTCCCAGAGTGGTATATTCAGCACCTTTTTGTGAATACTCTACTGAAGGTTCAAATGAGAAGCCCGCAGATATAGGGATGTTAGTAAAGAAACCTGCAGAAAAGCCGGTGTTAAATTCACTTTTAGGATCCGGATCTCCCGCAAACTTTACGATGTTAAGTCCGCCCTTGATACCAAATGAAGGTGAAGTTCCTGTTGTTTTCGTACCGGTTTGTGCCTGAGCGAAGCCTGCAAATAACAGACCAGCGCCTAAAATCATTATTTTTTTCATAGTGTTCATTTCTTGTTTAATTACCGGACTACATGAAACAATCATGCCAAAAGGCCTTTTTTCAACTAATTTAACATATCGAAAGGGTCTTAATTACTGATATTCAGTGAATTAATTTTAGCTTGTTCATACCCGGTAAAAGCATGCTTTAAAAAAAATTCCGGCTTGTATTGCAAGCCGGAATCAGTTTTAAACGCTTTGGTTTAGAGTTTAAAACCTAAACTAACCTGATATACCTGGTTTTTATATTTTGGTGTTTCGGTAGTTCCGTCTTCATTGTTTTTCTGAAAATCGATTGCATAACGTCCATGAAGGCTCACTTTCTGGGTAAGATCAAGTCCGATGCCGGCAACACCTCCAAAAAGGCTTTTCTTCAGACGGTCATTTTCCTCCCTGATCGTGTTCTGGTAGGAGTCTGATCCCTGTTTAAAGGTCTCTTTGGTAGAGGTTAGGAATGAAACCTGTGGTCCAAGCACAATGCTGAACTTATCACTTGCATTGATCTTCGCCAGGATCGGGAGCTCAATGAAGTTGGTGGTCACCGAGTATTCATTGGCACCGCCCAGGAGACTGGTACCGGAGGTCTTATAACCCTTTTGAGAGAACATCAGTTCGGGGGCAAATGCCAGACTGCTAATGATCGGGATCTCCGCAAATAAACCGGCATTAATTCCGGCTTTAATTTCTGTATTGAAATTCTCATCATTGGTTTTTATAATATTCGAGAAGTTCAAACCGCCTTTAACACCAAATGTTTGTGCATTTACAGCTCCTGCAAACAGTACGCCTATGGCTAAAATTATTAATTTTTTCATGATCGTGTTTTTGATTTATGAACCTGCTTAAGAAAAAATGATGCCAGTAAGGCGAATCATTTAAATAAATGCGGTAATTCAATCGAATATGCACAGGTATAAAAATTACTTTGGTAAATTTGTAGCTGGAATTTTTGTAGCTGTATTTTTTTTTATACATTTTAAAACGGCTACAGACGTACCGGCTATTTTTAGGGATAATTTATTTCTTAATTATAATTTCACCAAAAATTTACTGACCCCAGCCTCTCATGTATAAGAAATTAAAACATAGTATATTATTTATTGCCTTTCTCTGTCCCTTCATTGCGGATGCCCAAACTCAAAATTCTTTTATCGGGGCATTAAATGAACCTAATGCCTGGGTGGACTCAGTTTTCAAAAAATTAAGCAGGAAGCAGCGGATTGCCCAGATGTTCATGGTCAGGGCACATACTGATAAAGGTAAGGCCTTTGAAGATTCAATCGCAGGGGTGATTCGAAAAGAGCATATCGGCGGACTGGTCTTCTTCCAGGGAGGTCCCGCCAGGCAGGCCGCACTGACCAATCGTTACCAGTCGATCAGTAAAGTGCCTTTGCTTATTTCAATGGATGCAGAATGGGGATTAGGGATGCGTCTTGACAGTACCCAATCGTATCCTTATCAGCTCACGCTTGGAGCTATACAGAACAATGATCTGATCTACGAAATGGGCCGGCAGGTTGCCCTTGATTTTAAGCGGATCGGAATGCAGGTTAATTTCGCCCCTGTGGCAGATATAAATAATAACCCGAAGAATCCGGTTATTGGGATTCGTTCATTTGGCGACAATAAATACAATGTTGCAGCAAAGGTAAGTGCCTATATGAAGGGCCTTCAGGATAATAACGTGCTGGTTAGCGTAAAACACTTTCCCGGACATGGTGATACTGATGTTGATTCTCATCATGACCTTCCTCAGCTGCCCTTTACACGCGAGCGCCTTGATTCGCTTGAATTATATCCTTTCAGGGAACTGATCAAAGAGGGTGCTTCGGGGGTGATGGTGGCGCATATGAATATACCTTCGCTTGATAATACACCCAATCTGCCTTCAACCTTATCCCGCCCGATTGTCAGCGGATTACTTAAAGAAGAATTGGGCTTTAAAGGGCTTATTTTCTCGGATGCGATGGAGATGAAAGGGGTTGTGAAATTCTTTCCGGGGGGAGAAGCTGATGTTCTGGGTATAATTGCCGGACTTGATGTTATCGAGCTTTCCGGAAATACCCGCGAAGCTGTCCGCCTGGTACGAAAGGCCATTCGGAAAAAGAGGCTTAGCTGGGAGCGGGTAAATACAAGCGTTAAAAAGATCCTTTTGGCAAAATACTGGTCTGGCCTCAGCAATCAGCAGGAAATTGAAACCAATAATATCATTTCAGACCTTAATCGTCCCGAAGCCCTGGTATTAAACCAGAGATTGGCCGATGCTGCTGTAACTATTTTAAATAGTGATATACAGATCAAAAATTTTAACCCGAATAAAAAAACAGCCCTGGTTAGTATGGGTACAGCCGATATCAGTACCTTTCAAAAGGCGTTGAAA
Source organism: Pedobacter sp. (assembly GCA_036677005.1). Classification (GTDB taxonomy): domain Bacteria; phylum Bacteroidota; class Bacteroidia; order Sphingobacteriales; family Sphingobacteriaceae; genus Daejeonella. The sequence continues at coordinate 17,995 of JAKFBV010000076.1, read as the reverse complement.
CCAGAATTCAATAATTCCCTGAATTTTATTCTGCCTAAAGATGCTTCTGAAAGCGATATTGCAAATGTTAAAGCTGAGCTGAAAAATTATGATCAGATCATAGTAAGTATTCATGATTTGCGCAAGCGTCCGGCTCCGGTTTTGGATTATAATGCGGGTATGAAACTTTTGATTGCCGATATCGTGCAGATGAACAGCATGTTTGCTGTCTTCGCTAATCCTTATACTATTGCAGGCCTGCCGGGAATCGAAGCGGCCAAAACTATAATTATTAATTACCAGAATACGGCCGAAGCTCAGAATGCTTCATCACGGCTTGTAAAAGGTCAACTAAAGGCTAATGGCAAATTGCCCGTCACTATTAATTCCTGGTTTAAAAACGGGGACGGCCTGTCACAGAACTAGTGAGGAAATTCAATATTTTAGTATTTTCTTGAATCCTGAAGGGGAATATGCAGCGTAATAATCACCTTTAAACCATAACCCGAATAAATATGCCCGAGCAAAAAGCCCTGAAATTAGTACGTGCATCTGCCGGTTCGGGAAAAACCTTTGCCCTGACAGCGCATTACCTGGTTCTGCTTTTCAGCGGGACAGGCAAATACCGCGAAATTCTGGCTGTTACTTTTACTAATAAGGCCACGGCCGAAATGAAGGAGCGTATTTTGGGAGCCCTTGAAGAACTGGCAAACTCGGGTTATGAGAGATCAAAGTTCAGTTCTGTCCTGAAGGTCAGTTATCCGGAGCTGACGGATCAGGATATCCGTTTAAAGGCATCAGGGATATACAGCAATATTCTCCACGACTACAGTCGGTTTTCAGTAAGCACTATTGACGGATTTGTTCAGCAACTGATCCGGAGCTTTGCTTTTGAGTTAAACCTGGACAGCGGTTACCGGCTGGAGATGAACCATGAAAAAGTAAAGGAAGAACTTGCCGGGGCTCTGAACCTTCAGCTTGAGAAAGATCCTGAGCTCCTGGAATGGGTTACGAATCTGGCGGTTGACCGTATTAGTGATGGCCAGGACTGGGATTACCAAAGGACCTTAAAAGAGCTGGCAGGGGAGATATTTAAAGAGCGGTATTACCCATTCCAGGAAGCGATGCTTGCCATGGGCAGGGACCAGGCCAAAGAATTTAAGGCCATGCGCGACCGGATCCAAAATGGGATCAGGACCTTCAGTAAAGAGATCGTTGGCCGGGCAGGTAAAATGAAGGAGCTGTTTGATTCTTCGGGAATAGATCAGAATGATCTGAATGGTAAATCAAGAAATCCATTATATAAATTACAGAAGATCCATGATGAAAACTTTGAGCATGTTCCTTCCCTGGCTAAACTATGCAATGATTTTGATCAGTGGCCTCACGGAACTTTGAAAGATACATCAGCGGTCAGGCAACTGTACGACACTCTTAATCCCCTTTTGAACGAACTGATCAGTTATTATGAGGAGGGTATTGAAATTTATTCCACCTATCTGGCCATCAGCAAAAACAGTTCCTATCTGCGGCTGATGCAGGGCATGGCCGACCTGCTGAAAGATTACCGATCAGAGAACAGGGCCCTGCTGATTTCTGATGCGCAGCAGCTTTTACGGGGAATTACTGGTTCTGATGCCGATAATCCGTCATTTATCTGGGAAAAGACAGGCAATAAGTATAAACATTTCCTTTTTGATGAGTTCCAGGATACCAGTACGTTTCAGTGGATGAATTTTCTGCCCCTGCTAAAAAATGCGATTGCCGAAGGCTATGGTGCCGGGCTATCCGCTCATTTGGTGGTTGGGGATGTGAAGCAATCCATTTACCGATGGAGAAACGGAGACTGGCGAATCCTGCACAGCAATCTGAAAAAAGATCTGCGGGCAGAGAATGTGAGTGATGAAAGTCTTTCCTTTAACCGCAGAAGTTCCGGAAATATTATCCGTTTTAATAATTTCCTGTACAGTAAGCTGCCCGCTATTTTACAGCAAAACCTGAATGAGATTTTTTCAGGATCAGCCCCGGAGTACCTGCATGACTGGTGGGAAGAAGAAAACAGCAGTCTGATCGAAAAGGCTTATGAGGGCAGCAGTCAGGAACTGACAGAAAATACCTTGCCCGGGGGTAAAATCGAGGTGAAATTTTTTACGAAAGAGGATGAATCTGAGGATGAGGAAGATCATGCCGCTGCCGCTTCCTATACTATAGAAAAACTGGCTGAACTTTTAAAGCAGGGCATTCCCATGAAGGATATTGGTATTCTGGTAAGGTCTAATTCAGAAGCTGTGGCGATCCTTGACTGCATCTTTCAGAAAACGAACCAGGATCTCCTTACTGAGTCGGCTGGAAAATCCTTTCAGGTGATTTCCGGAGAGGCTCTCAGGATCATGAATAATCCTGCCGTGCAGCTATTGCTTTGCACCTTCCGGCTTCTTACCGGACATGAATCGGAAACAGGAATATATAAAGCCGAATGTGCAAGACTCCGGTATCAGATTCAAAATCCCGGAAATGAAAAGGTCGGGATAAGCAGCAAGGACTGGATGAATTTTGCTTCAGGGCCTCTCTCATCAATGGATGATCTTCTGCCCGAAGCACTTTGCTCCGGACTGAATTCCTTCAGGCACCTGCCCGTAGCTGAACTGACAGAAAAACTGATCAATATGTACCGGCTTGGAACCATCGGTTCAGAAAACCTGATCCCCTACCTCCTGGCTTTTCGCGATCAGGTTGCAGTTTTCTCATCTGCAGGTGATCAGGGACTTGCTGCATTTTTAGAATGGTGGGATAAGGAAGGTTCAGGGAAAGCGCTGCCTTCCTCCGAAAGCCAGGATGCGGTTCAGGTGATGACGGTTCATAAATCCAAGGGTCTGGAATTCAAGGCGGTGATTATTCCTTTTCTTAGCTGGAATCTCAGTGAATCTTCAACCGGTACGAGGAGAAAGTACTTATGGGTAGGGGCTGAACCTGCTGGTTTTGAAAAGTTCAGATCTTTCCCGGTCGATCTTAATAAAGGCCTGGCTTCTACCGTATTTGCCGGCGATTATTTTGAAGAAGTCATGCTGGGATATATGGATGTGATCAATACCATGTATGTAGCTACAACCCGGGCGAAGGATTACCTGTGTATTATATGCCCGAAAGTACCGCTAAAGAAAAGGGATGATAAAGCTGGTCCGCCGAACAATCTCCAGACCATACTTTCTGATTTATTATTGAGTGGAGATACGGGAGACCTTGTTTTTGTATCGGATAACAATACCTCTACCCTGGGGGAACTTCCGGCAAGTGGTACAGAAGACGATGTACTATCTGAGCATGAACTGCTTAGTATTCGTACCTATCATGTAAATGAGCAGCTCACTTTGCGTTTTAAGCGGAACAGCATCAATGAAGATTCCTGGTTCAACGCCCGGCAGAGAAAGGGAGTGGTATTACATAAATTACTGGAAACATTGACCGGAACTGAAAACCTGGATAAACTGATCTCAGAACAGGTGCAGGAAGGGCTCATACGTGAAACGGAAAGGGAAGAGATCAGGCAGGCTGTATCCGACGTATTAATGCAGGAAGAAATTAGTCACTGGTTCAGGACTGCCCGTTCGGTAATCAGCGAAAAGGATATGATCATCGATTCAGGTACAGTAAAAAGACCGGATAAACTGTTTATCCTCGCTGACCGTGCCGTGCTGCTGGATTTTAAATTCGGGGCAGCAAACAATAAATACATGGCGGATATTAGTCTTTACCGGGACAATCTGATGAAAATGGGCGAATTTGAACTGGTGGATGCCTATTTATGGTATGCGCAGGATCGTAAACTACAGAAAGTCTGATTATGAAGATCAATTCATCAGATAAATTTCTTTACCGGGTTGCCGAAGACCTCCTGAATCGTTTCGGCAAAGAGCTGCAGCATGTTGCGATCATTTTCAATAATAAAAGACCGCAGTTATTTCTCAGGAAATATCTGGCAGAGATTAGCGGAAAACCTATCTGGAGCCCTCGCTTTTATACCATTCAGCAGTTTTTTTCCGAATCAGCCTCCCTTGTCTGCGCCTCGCAGCTGAAGCAGTTTTTCATTCTCTTTTCTGAATACAACCAATTGCTGTTAAAGGAGGGAAAAGAACCGGTCAGTGCGGATTTATTTTATCCCCTGGCAGAGATCATAGTTTCTGATTTTGCTCAGATCGATTATTACATGGCTGATCCGGATAAGGTTTTTAACCTGATTGGCAGTATTGCAGAGCTGGAGCTGCAGTTCCCTAATTTCGAAAAGGAACAACTTGACTTCATGGAAAGTTTCTGGTCCTCCTTTTCACCGACAAAGCAGAGCAAGATCCAGGAAAAATTTATTGAAATGTGGCATAGAATGCCGGTGCTGTATCTAAATTTCCATGCGCGCCTGGCGGAGCAAAACCTGGTAAGCAGTGCGAAGATGTACCGTAATCTGGCAGAGGGCAGGGATTGTGACCCTGGATTTTTAGATCAGTTCAGCCATGTGGTTTTTGTGGGTTTCAACGCGCTCTCAAAGGCGGAAGAGATCTTGTTTAAAGCCTGGCAGGATGAAGGGCGCTGTTCATTTTATTTTGATGCGGATGAACATTATTTCGCTGATCCTGTTCAGGAAGCCGGGCATTTTATCAGGAGGAACATAAATACCATCGGCCTCAAAAATCAATTTCCGATGGATGAGAACCGCATTGATACCCCCGAAAAGGAATTTACAATTATTCAGGCTTTGGGTAAAGTTGCGCAGGGGAAACTGCTGAACGAACTTCTATCCGGAAAGGAGGATAAGGAGGACCCCTCTTCCAAAGCGATCATATTGGCTGATGAAAGCCTGTTACTGCCTGTACTGCAGACTGTTGATGACGAAAGCCTCAATATAACCATGGGATACCCTTTCGAGCAGTCGGCCGTTTTTGGCTTATGCGATCTCTGGCTCGGTATCCAGGAGGAGATCGCCTCAGGTGACAAGATCACAATTGCCTATCCGGGAGTCCTTAGGTTTATATACAATCCTTTGATCGCCCCGGGAATTGATCAAAGGAATAAAATACACGGACAGATCATTGAGGAAAAGAAGTCGAGATTCAGTTTGCAGGAGCTCAGGAAATACGGGAAGATCGCTGAACTCAGCTTCAGCCCATTTGACAATCCAGCACACTCCATACGGAACCTGGGCAGTTTGCTCCTGCTGGTATCCGAACAAATTGCAGATCTGCGCAAACTGGAAAGTTTACTGATCACTGAAGCGGTTAAAACCCTGAATGTACTTTCAGACAGTTTTGAAGAACTGGGAAAGAGTTCGGCTATGCCTGAAATAAATGCCAGGTTTGTGCTAAAAACGATCAGGAGGGCTTTGGCAGGACTTTCGGTACCTTTTGACGGCGAACCTCTGTCGGGATTGCAGGTGATGGGCCTGCTTGAAAGCCGCTGTCTTGATTTTGATGAACTCATTGTGCTGGGTATGAACGAAGGAGTATTGCCCAAGGTCAGCATCACGCCATCTTTTATCCCTGATAATGTGAGGAGGGCCTTTGCCCTGCCTGTTCTGGAAAATCAGAATTCCATATTCGCCTATTTCTTTTATCGCCTGCTGCACTGTGCAAAAAAGATAACTATGGTATATAACGGGATCACCGATGAAAAAAGCAGTGGTGAAGAAAGCAGGTTTATCAAACAGCTGGAGTTTGAAACGTCCTGTAACTTCAGACATGTTTTACAGCAGGATCAGCCTATAGATAATTCAGGGCATCAGATTATTGAGGTCGAAAAGAATGGCCCCGTTCTGGATAAGCTGCAGCGTTATTTAAAAAGAAATTCTGAGCTTAAATATGATAAAAAGATATCAGCCTCTGCATTTACCGATTATATCTCCTGCCCTCTGAAGTTCTTTTTTGGAAAAATCGCAGGATTATCGGAGCCAAATGATCTCCCCGATCAGATCGGGCCGCATACCGTTGGTACGATGCTTCATTCCGTCATGGAAAATTTCTACCGCGATTCGGTGGGGAAAGAGGTGAGCGCTGAATACATCAGGCAGCGGGAAAAGTTATTGCCCGCTATGTCTGAAACTGCGATGGTCAGGGAGCTTAAGCTTGATCAGGCCAATGAACTACAGAAAAGTGCCCTGCAGCAGATCATCATTCGGGTGATTGAGCAATATGCTAAAAAAGTATTGCGTCATGATGAAAAAATAGCGCCTTTTGTGATCAGGGAACTGGAGGAAAAGGAGGCCTATACCCCATTATTTTCCATCGAAGTTGATGGCAAAGAACAGCAGGTCAGGTTAATGGGGATTATTGACAGGGTTGATGTCCATGAAAATAAGACGCGGATAGTAGATTATAAAACCGGTAAGGACCAGCTGAAGTACAAAGATTTTGAGGGCTTGTTCTCAGAAGAGGGAAAAGATCAGAATAAAGCCCTCCTGCAAACCCTCTTTTATACCCTCGTTTATGAGAAAGCCAGGAATGTAAGTCATGTGGAGCCTCATCTTTATACCGTAAAGGAATTCAAAGGCGGGACTTTATTCTACACCAGGGGAAGGGCATCCTTAAAACTGATTGATGAAAATCTGGCCGGTCTTAAAGATCAGTTTGAAGGCAGGCTGAAAGAAAAACTTAATGAATTGTTTGACCCCTCAGTTCCTTTCAGGCAGACCACAAATTTAGATGCCTGTAAGTATTGTCCGTTTAAAGGGATCTGTCAGAGGTAAAGGTGTTAATTATGAATTTTCAATTACGAATTACGGAGATGGATTTAATTACGAATTATTAATTACGAATTACGGGTGATGTGTATATTATGTTCTTTTAGAGCTTATTTGAATTTTTCCAATTATCCGACATATCTCTTCTGCATCATAAATTAAACTATCACTCATTTCTTTTGATAAGTAGTTTGTAGCAAACAGCAAACGTAGCCAGTAAGATGTTTCTCTGGCTTCCTTATATGCTATAGAAAATTTTGAAATAATTCAGCTTTCGATTGTACTCCTATACCTTCCTCAACATTTGCTCCGATGGAAGTTCCGCTTCTAAGCATTTGTTGTGAAAGAATAAATTCATGCTTTTCATTTTTTAAAAATTTACTTGTATTTACAATTCGAATTGCAAATGCAAAAGTTTTTGTTTGTATTACGTTTTCAGTTTTAATTCTATAATTCTTTCATTACCGAAATTTCGTCATTCATATTTGGAAATTACTATTTATCTATTTGCCGGTATCTGTAATTCGTAATTCGTAATTGATAATTCATAATTGATAATTCATACATCGTAATTCGTAATTGATAATTCGTAATTCATAATTGATAGCCTTATATTTGCGTTCCAAAAATTGATTTTACAAATGAGAGAAATACAGTTCAGAGAAGCACTTCGTGAAGCATTAAATGAAGAGATGCGTAAAAACGAAACGATCTTTTTAATGGGTGAAGAGGTTGCCGAATATAATGGAGCTTATAAAGTGAGTCAGGGTATGCTCGACGAATTTGGACCTAAACGGGTTATTGATACTCCGATCGCAGAATTAGGGTTTACTGGCATCGGTATTGGCGCGGCTATTAACGGTCTAACTCCTATTGTGGAGTTCATGACATTTAATTTTTCTCTGGTAGCTATTGATCAGGTTATAAATGCTGCTTCAAAGGTATTATCAATGAGCGGCGGGCAGTTTTCATGTCCCATCGTTTTCCGCGGACCGACAGGAAATGCGGGTCAGCTGGGTGCACAGCATTCTCAGAGTTTTGACAGCTGGTACGCCAATTGCCCGGGTTTGAAAGTGGTCGTTCCATCAACACCCTATGAAGCGAAAGGTTTATTGAAACAAGCTATTATTGATCCTGATCCTGTAATTTTCATGGAATCGGAAGTGATGTATGGCGACAAGGGGGAAGTTCCTGAAGAAGAATATTATATTCCGATTGGTAAAGCAAATATAGTGAAGGAAGGTACAGATGTAACCATTGTAACATTTGGAAAAATGCTTTCGAGGGTGGTCATGCCGGCTGTTGAAGAATTAACAAAGGAAGGTATCCATGCTGAGGTAATCGATTTGCGTACAGTTCGTCCGATCGACTATGAAACGGTCATTAACTCGGTTAAAAAAACTAACAGGATGGTCTTTGTTGAAGAGGCCTGGCCATTAGGCTCTATTGCCACTGAGGTTGCATTTAAAGTTCAGAAAGATGCATTTGATTATCTGGATGCACCGGTTCTGCGCGTTGCCTGTGCCGATGTTCCCCTTCCTTATGCATCAACATTGATTAAGGAAGCTCTTCCAAATGCCGAACGTGTAGTAAAAGCAGTAAAAAGCGTACTGTATAAAGAAGCATAAAAAATACGGATGAAATAAGAAAGGGCTATTGATCATCTATAGCCCTTTCTTATTTGATGACCTCCCGGATTTATTCCAGAGTGATTTGCCGTTTTATACTTTCTTCAAGTGAGATTAAGGTCTCAGTTCGCTGAATGCCCTTCACCCCCTGGATATCCTCATTAAGTACCTGTCTTAAATGATTGGTATCCCTGCAGATGATCTTGGCGAACATGCTGTATGAACCGGTGGTGTAATGTAGTTCAACCACCTCTTTTATTTTTCTGAGGTTTTCTACGGCATCTTTATATTGGGAGCCTTTTTCCAGGTAAATACCTAAAAAGGCACATATATCATAGCCGATCTTCTGAGGGTCGATGATCAGATGGGATCCTTTGATGACCCCTAAATCATGCATTTTTTTCATCCTGACATGAATAGTACCCCCCGAAACGATCAGTTTCTTTGCAATTTCTGTGTAAGGAATGGTTGCATCTTCCATCAGGATGGATAAAATTTGTATGTCCAGATTGTCAAGTTCGAAATTTTGGCTGCGGTTTTCCATTTTCAATTAGAGAATTATTAATAATATCGCAATATAATTATTATTTATATAAAAATTAAAATACTTCATTAAAATATTTGCAAGGAATAGGTGATTAATTTACATTTGTATCAAGCAATCGAAAATAAATTGCTTACACACTGTAGGGTGGTGAAATTTGGCAGACACACCTCCTCGTCTCGGTGGCGAAGATTTGGGAAATACCGTTAAAGGGAAATAACTGCTTCGTGGAGGTTCGAATCCTTCCCCTACAGCAAACCTTATTCAACAGGTTTATAATTGGTTAGTTTAAATAAGCTCCTGCCCATCAGGAGCTTATTTTATTTAGGGGATATTTGAAGTAAATATGCGGCTTATTTTTTAGATTATGGTTGGCATCCGACTAACTTACCAATTTTATAAAATCAATATATAGATTTTTGGGAAGAGGAACATTTAGTTTTATATCATTTAGTTTATAGTATATTTTTTAGGAAAGCAGGGCCTGTGCCTCTTCTGTCCCGGTAGTCCGGCTCTGCGCTTAGCTTTGCCAATAAACATTCTATTTGAATGAAATTATCTGCTGGCAAAGGCTAATGCTGCGATCCGGTTTATATACTCAGTACAGAACTTCTTAGCTGCGGCAGCCTGCACAGTTTAGGATAGACAATTTCCATCTATATCGGATTCAACTGACAATAATACCAGCATAATCAATGCAATCTAAACGGGATCGAAGCGGCACCCCGGATCAGGTCCGGGGGCAGAGCCCGGCTGAATCGACCGAAGAATCACAAACCCAGCTTTCCAAATCGTTACTCTTTAATAAATATTGAATATTCTTAGACCATCCAATCATCTTAAATTAACAGATCAAACTACTCTTATTCCGTTATCAATATCGAAATTTCGAACCTTTATTTTCAATCGAAATTTCGAATATTATACCATATATAAATAAATATTATGAAATTTATAAAAATTAAAATAAATCATTAAAATATTTGCAACAAATATGGCTTTTACTTACATTTGTATCAAGCAATCGGAAATAAATTGCTTACACACTGTAGGGTGGTGAAATTTGGCAGACACACCTCCTCGTCTCGGTGGCGAAGATTTGGGAAATACCGTTAAGGGAAATAACTGCTTCGTGAAGGTTCGACTCCTTCCCCTACAGCAAACCTTATTCAACAGGTTTATAATTGGTTAGTTTAAATAAGCTCCTGCCCATCAGGAGCTTATTTTATTTGGGGAATGTTGGTAAGGAGAAGGAGATGATCCCGCTATTCGGATTGAGACCTGCTTAACCATTCAATTTTTTGGAAATTTAATATAAACAGTAGGATTTTAGAGATGATTTTCTGGTGCTATTTTTTTGGGAAAGCAGGACCTGTTGTTCTTATGCTTTGGCAGTCCCGCTCTTCGCATGTAGCTTTGCCATCAAATTTTGGATTATTAATTAAAATCTTAGGTGGCAAAGGCTACCTGCTGCTATCGGATTTAGTTTACCCGGAACAGAAGCTTTTAAAGCTGGTCCTGCAGTAAAGCTTAAAATTAGTATCTTCAATTTACCCCCATTTCAAAATCTTTAATAGCAGTACCAGTCATGCTATCTAAATGGGATCGAAGCGGCACCCCGGATCAGGTCCGGGGGTAGAGCCCGGCTGCCGGAACCGAAGAATCACAATCAATGCTTTACAAATTATTAAAATGTTATTGCCAAAAATCATCATATTCTACAACCCAACCTCCATTTCATGACTTGAGCTTCTACAAGGCAAATTTGTGTTATCAATATTGAAATTTAGCATATCTATTTTTCCAATAAATTGCCATATTCACACCTGTAGGTTTATATTATTAATAAATACATAAAAATTAAAATAAATCATTAAAATATTTGCAAGGAATAAGGTCTTTACTTACATTTGTATCAAGCAATCGGAAATAAATTGCTTACACACTGTAAGGTGGTGAAATTTGGCAGACACACCTCCTCGTCTCGGTGGCGAAGATTTGGGAAATACCGTAAAAGGAAAATAACTGCTTCGTGAAGGTTCGACTCCTTCCCTTACAGCAAACCTTATTCAACAGGTTTATAATTGGTTAGTTTAAATAAGCTCCTGCCCATCAGGAGCTTATTTTATTTAAAACATCCCCAAATTTATATTGCTTTAAATTTTACTGATTGCTGAAAAACGGCCTAAATATTGTATAATTATTTTTTTAGAACCCTCCCAATGAGAAAAGTTTTAGTTTGTGATGATGACCTTACTATTTCAGAGGTTGTTGCTATCATCCTGGTTGATAGTAATATGGCAGAAGTATATACTATTCCGGATTGCGATAATATTATCGAAAAAATCGAGTCATTAAATCCATCCCTTATTTTTATGGATAACAAGATCCCGACACAAGGAGGGGTTGTGGCAACACAAACTATAAAGAATCATCCTTTGCACAGATCGATCCCCGTGGTTTATTTTACTGCCAGTGAGGATATCAATCAGCTTGCTGAGAATGCAGGTGCCGATTATACACTGGCAAAGCCATTCAGTATCAGCCAGCTTGAAGAGGTTGTGATGAAAGCCTTTAAATCATATCAGCCACCGGTTAAACCAGTTTCATAATCTTAATCCAGTCCGTATCTTTCACAGACCTTCTTATATACCTGCTTAAGCAGCTTATCCGGGTTAATAGTTCTTCCCTGTATAAATGCAGCTTCAACTTTATTCCCCGGCATATCAGGAGCATCGCCGGCTGAAATAAATAAGGTCGCATCTTTTCCAGATAAGATTCGGTTCCTCCGGCAATTACCGGCTTAACATTAAATTTTTCGGCAAATCTTTGTCTATGGTTTTAAGGATGTCGAATGGAATGGATATGCAGCTTGCCAGCACCCCTGATTTATACTATTTCTGTTAAATTTATTCCATCTCTGCCGCCTCATACTCTGCCGCCACTGAAATTTGGATAAGCATTTATTCATTTCAACTCTTAACTTTGGGCTAATAATATGAAAAAGCAAAACTTACTTCAGGCAATCTGTATCCTTTCATTAATCATCTTATCTGGCTGTACAAAGGATGATAATGAGCCGATGCCACAGAGTACCGTTTCCAGATTATATGTTTCAAATGCCGATACGGATGCTTCGGTATCCAATACTTTAATTTACGACCCTGCAGATCAAAGTAAATTTAAAGAGCCCTATAAGTTTATTTCTCTGCTGCCGGATGCTAACGGAATATTTTTTGACCCGTATTCGGGTACTGTTTTCCAGGTAAGCCGGAAGAATAAGAACATAAAGACCTTTGAAGTAAAGACTGATGGCAGCCTGGCCAATAAAAATTCATTCATTGATGAGGGTTTAACCAGCGCCCGTGAAATGGCATTTAACCGCAATCTTGACATACTATATGTAGCCAGTAACGCAGACAGTGCAATTTATGTTTATGAGAAAGCCAGTACCCTGAAAGGTACAGTAAGCGCCAGCAAGAAATTGAAACTTAACGGGCAGCCCTGGGGAATTCACCTTGATAACGACCGCCTTTTTGTCGTAATAGATCAGAACCGGGCTGAGGTTCAGTTATTTGAAGGGGCTTCTGACCTGGTAGTTGGAACAATTATCCCCACAAAAAAAATAATAGTAACAGGAGCTACCCGCCTTCATGGGATTACTTATTCGCCGGAGCGGGATGTGTTGATATTAACAGATATTGGCGAGCCGGTATTGCCCGGATTCGATTCCGATGGATCTGTTTATATTATTGCAGGTGCAAATGCCAGGTTTACTGCCGGTACTGCAGTTATCCCTTCCCAAACCATAAAAGGGAGTAATACAGGCCTGGGAAATCCGGTGGATGTGGCCTGGGATGACAGGACAGACAAAGACCTGATCTATATTGCAGAAAAAGCAGGACGTAAAATACTGGTTTTCAAATTTACCAATAACGGTAATGTCGCCCCCGCATTAACCGCGGATCTGACTACCAGCCCTGAGGATATCTATCTGGATGCACGTTAGGAATAATTTTGATTGTTATTAATCCCGGTTTTTTCTTTACTTTGAATATAAATTGGAAAATTATGTATGATACTTTATTAGGCCTGCATTCCGGACTGCGTTATATAGTCCTGTTGTTATTGGCCCTGGCATTACTATTGGCTATTATAGGTTTATTTGGCAAGAAAGCCTATACACAAACTAATCGTAAGGTTAATTTATTTGCGATGATTTTCACCCATACCCAATTTCTTGTCGGACTGATCCTGTATTTTTTCAGTCCGCAGGTAAATTATGCCCATATGGCTGAAGCGATGAAAAATGCAATGATGCGTTACTGGACCGTGGAACATTCCGTACTGATGCTTTTCGCAATCATTCTGATCACCATAGGTCATTCCCGTTCCAAAAAGACCGGCCCTGCCTTTAATAAACACAGGTCGATCGCCCTGTATTATGGCCTGGCCATTCTGGTTATTGTGGTAGCTATTTACCAAAGCGGCCGCCCGCTGTTTGGAATGTCATAATTGTAGGATTGATACGGCAGAAGCATACCCGACCCAGGCAGGCTTCCCAGCATTTAAAATAAGCTGTTTATTATTGAAAAAATTTGGAATGTCAAATTTCTTTATATTTTTGTGAAAGATGAACATGAAACAAAATACAGGTAATTGGTGGTGCCCTTCAGAACTTAGCGCCCGGGACAGGTATTTTGATAAAATTTAATCAACTAAAACCTAAATAATATGAAACCCGACGCCTCAACCCGTCGGGTTTTTTTATGGCCCTGACCCGCCGGATGATACCAGGTCAGGCAAATAAAACAGTATGAAGCATTATAAATTATACACCTCCCACAAAAGACTCCTTGCCGATACCACGACACCGGTAAGTATATACCTTCGTTTACGCGATGTTTTTCCAAACAGTGTCTTACTGGAGAGCTCTGACTATCATAGCCGTGAAAACAGCCTTAGTTATGTCTGCTGCGATCCGATAGCCGGCATTGTGTTAACAGGGGATAAACTGGAAACCTATTTTCCGGATGGGAAAAGAGAACAGTATCCATTAAGGGAGCTTGATCTGAAGAAGCAGGTTTCTGATTTCAGAAAGCAGTTTGAATCAACGTCCGACAATGATTTTAAATTCATTTCAAACGGACTATTTGGATATTTTGCCTATGAGACGGTAGAACATTTTGAAGATATTAAACTTCATTCGGTGCCTGCCCCGGGGAGGAATATACCGCTTATGCAATACCATGTTTACCGGTATATCATTGTGATCGATCACTTCAAGAATGAATTATTCCTGCTGGAACACCGAATGGAAAAGAATGCTCCCGACGGTCTTGAAAAGATTCAGTACCTCATTCAGAATAAGAACTTCCCGGAGTATAAATTCAGCCTGAATGGGGAAGAAAAGTCTAATTTTACTGATGAGCAGTTTATAGACCTGGTAGTCAATGTTAAAAAGCATATATATCGGGGGGATGTATTTCAGATCGTACCCTCCCGGGCCTTTTCAAAACCATTTTTGGGTGATGAATTTAATGTTTACCGTTCTTTGCGGTCGATCAATCCATCGCCCTATCTGTTTTATTTTGACTACGGGGATTTTAAATTATTTGGTTCATCGCCAGAAGCGCAGCTGACCATTAAAAATAATGAGGCAACCATTTACCCTATCGCCGGCACGTTTAAAAGAACCGGAAATGATCTTCTGGATACCGAATTAGCTGAGAATTTGAAAATGGATGTAAAGGAAAACGCAGAACATGTTATGCTTGTTGACCTGGCCAGAAATGACTTGAGCAGGCATTGTGATAAAGTGGAGGTAAGGTCATTTAAAGAGATCCAGTACTATTCTCATCTGATCCATATGGTTTCTAAGGTTACCGGGCAATTGCAGGATTCTGTTGATCCTTTTGATGTTGTTGGCGATACCTATCCGGCGGGGACCCTCAGCGGTGCCCCAAAATATATGGCTATGCAGCTTATTGATAAGTTTGAGGGACAGCAACGGGGATTTTATAGCGGTGCCATTGGTTTTATGGGCTTCAATGGTGATTTTAATCATGCGATCATGATCCGTTCTTTTCTGAGCCAGAATAATGTTCTTCATTATCAGGCAGGTGCAGGTATTGTGGCAGATTCAGACCCGCAAAGTGAACTGAATGAAGTAAATAACAAGATCATGGCCCTGAGAAAAGCTTTGGAAATGGCGGGGGAGATATGAGATGTGAGATGTCGGATGTCAGATGTCGGATGTCAGACCTCAAACCTCAGACCTCAGACCTCAAACCTCAAACCTCAAACCTCAAATTTAAAAAATACAGACAAATTAATACATAGATGAATATTTTAGTTATAGATAATTACGACTCATTTACCTTCAATCTGGTACATCTGCTGAATGAGACCGGACATGAAGCGACGGTATGGAGAAATGATAAGTTTAAACTTGCCGATGTAAATGATTTTGAAAAGATCCTGCTTTCTCCCGGTCCGGGGATCCCATCCGAATCGGGCCTTCTGCTTGATGTTATCCGCACCTATTCAGCCTCTAAGAGTATCCTGGGCATATGCCTTGGCCTTCAGGCCATTGCAGAAGTTTTCGGGGCTGAATTATACAATCTTTCACGTCCGGTACATGGAAGAGCCACAGAGATCACCGTTCTTGATCAGGATGAAAAACTGTTCCTGAATTGCCCGAAGAATTTCAAGGTCGGACGTTATCATTCATGGGCAGTTCGAAACGACAATGTTCCCGGGGTGATCCAGGTGACTGCGGTCGATCAGGATGGCGTGATCATGGCTTTAAGACATCGCAGCCTTGACGTAAGGGGCGTACAGTTTCATCCTGAATCTGTTTTGACCGAGCATGGAAAATTGCTGATTTCTAACTGGCTGAGCTGAGCTTCTGAATTCAAATCGAAATGAAGAAAATAGACACCAATCCTTCTCAAAATGCTCAGGGGAATATCCTGGATAAGATCGTTGCCAGAAAAAAGGTAGAAATTGCGATCGCAAGGCGTAAAACACCGGTTATCAGGCTGGAAGAATCAGAATTGTTTACACGTGAATGTTATTCCATGCGTGACTTTATTCTGAATCCAGCCCTGAGCGGCATCATTGCCGAGTTTAAACGAAAATCCCCTTCAAAAGGAATTATAAATGATAAGCTGAGTGTAAAAAAGGTCACCAATGCCTATGCAGCAGCAGGAGCATCCGCGCTCTCCGTATTGACCGACCAAAGTTTTTTTGGAGGCCGGAAACAAGACCTCATTGATGCAAGAAAGGCTAATAATTTGCCCATTCTAAGGAAGGATTTTATGCTCGATGAATACCAGATCATTGAGGCAAAGGCACTTGGGGCAGACATTATTTTACTGATCGCTGCCATATTAACACCCCCCGAAATTCTAAAAATGGCCAGGCTGGCTAAGCACCTGGGGATGAATGTGCTGCTTGAGGTTCATAACAGGGAAGAATTAGACAGAAGCTTGTGTGATGAGCTCGATGCGGTAGGGGTTAATAACCGGAACCTGGGAGATTTTTCAGTATCCGTGCAGCATTCTTATGATCTTGTTGGCCATATTCCTTCTAAATTTCTGAAGATATCTGAAAGTGGTATCAGTGACCCTGCGACCATTAAAGAATTAAGGGATGCGGGCTTTGACGGGTTTTTGATCGGTGAGAACTTTATGAAGGAAGAAGATCCGGGTAGGGCAATGAAAGAATTTGTGAAACAACTTTAGGTAGGATAACAATTTGGCACTGCTCCTGCTTTTTCTGTACTTTGTTGGTTGTTTAGTTTACAAACCTAAAACACCGTTTCGGATCTGAGAAAATGTTTTGTTTGAAGGCTTACCCTGCAACGAGTTCTATTATTCATTTAAAGATATTTTATCATTTAGGGAGTTAGATGAGAATTTTGTTTCTCGTTTCATAATGAAAATTGTTCGATTTCGTGTTAAAATAAACGGGTATATTCGTTTATAAACAGATAAACTTGGAACATGCCTCAATCCATTAGTTAGCGGCAAGTCTAACGCAAGACACTACCGACACAGCAAATACGAAAAGCGAGTATGATAAACATAGCTTTAGATAACCTTTCGAAAATTTTAAGCCCATGTCTCAAAAGGACTTTATAGAAACTCCTGACATTAAAGAGAAAATTCATACCGACTTTGGAGACAATGCGGAAACAGTGATTAAAACACTTAGAGAAGCGATTGCCGAACATGACTATATAAATAGCGAACGATTACTTCGCTGCATCATCTATTTAATGGACAAAAAGCTTGAAACCCTAACAAAGTATATTAACAATGCCATAAACGACCCAAGAGATGTAATGTATTGGGCAGAATATATAAATAGAGAACAAGGATTTGAAGGCAACCCCAGAAGAGTAAGAAATTTTAACAAGACGTTTCAAAACTGTGAAAATGACGTTCATGAATAAACCAGCCACTGACAACAGGTTTTCCGCAAAACCCAAACAGAGTTTATGAACTTACCGACACAAGAAATGAACACTAACATATCTCCCACAGATTTTGAATTACTGGTAAAAGAGTTTCTTGAAAGCGTAGGAAAGAACTTAAAAGATTTTAAGGTTGTCCATAATCTTCATTTAGCTAAAAGTGACGGGGAATATCAAATTGATGTTTATGCGGAATTTGAAGTACTAGGAGCAACTTTTAAAGTGTTAGTCGAATGCAAATAAAAATGATATTAAAAGAGAGGTTGTTCAATTGTTGTACGACAAGTTAAGAGCGACAGGTTCACAAAAAGGTATGATATTTTCTACAAGTAGCTTTCAATCTGGAGCATACAGGTTTGCAGAGGAACATGGTATAGCGTTAATTAGAGTTATCGAAGGCCGATATACTTATATGACCAAATCAGTCAAAAAGCAAACTTACAATCCCCCACCTTGGGCAGACATCCCAAAATATGTAGGTCAATATTCAAGAGGCACAATTACTACATTTTTACAAGGTATCCGCCCGAGCAACTACATCTTTTGAGTTTCGATTAATTTCTTATAATTCTGGGGGTACAGGTCGCGAATGTTTTTGTGATTAATGCTCATGACATTCTGCAGGGCATATTTCAGCCACT
>JAKFBV010000075.1:0-1973 GCA_036677005.1 Pedobacter sp. | reverse complement strand
TAGGTTTGAATATTATCACGCTAGCTTAGTGATGTTGCAGGCCGGTCTGGCTGGCGTACTTTGCTCCGGAATAAATGGGGTACTTTATCGCGGAACACTGGCGTACTTTCGTCGGAATATCTAATTGGAGCTTAAAAATAACCCGACTATCTCGGGAAATCAAAATACCAAGTATATAAACCCAATAAATATTTTACGTTGAACCCGGAAAATACTGTTTAGGCAGTATGTAATGATTGTAACCGTTCTATAAAGGAATTGGCAATGACTGCTTTTATAAAAGGGCTGGCATTTTGAAATGTGGTATGCTGTTTAACTTTTGGGAGATCAAAGTGAAAAATAAGTTTCGCGAAACATTCATCAGCAAACGAATTGGAAACTATTTCAACTCCGGAAAAGTCAAAAATGATATTCTCATTATTTTCAATACCCTCTATAATAGTATTACGCACAGCGGAACCGGCCCGGCGGGTGGCTAATTGCTTACCGATATGTGAAAACATGATGTGCATGACGAAGGTTTGTTATACAAAGATAAAGGAATTACCATAATTCATTGTCATCTATTCTTTAGAAGCAGAAAAATGTACAATTATTCTTAAATTCCAATTCAAATTATATTAAAATCAAGACTATAATGGGAGAGGAATCATCGTATTTTGCACGCGCTTTTATAAGCTGCAGCCTTCGTCAAGAGGACAGGGCATTCATTGAGTTAGTGGAGGGGATCCTTCAACAACATGGCATTGAGCCTTTTGGAACAGTTGGAAGATATTCCTCAGCCCCTATGAATCCGGCTGAGCACATGAGACAAAATATACCATTAGCAGATGTCATCGTTATTATAGCAACTCCTAGGTATCTACAAAGAGATCTCCAAACTCAGCAAATTAGTTATGGACTCTCCGAAATGGTACATGTGGAAACCGGAATGGCATACATGGCTGGAAAGCCAGTATTAGTTTTTGTTCAAGAAGGGACACATGTTGGCAGTTTTCTACCAAATATTACAGAATATGTAGTGCTCAATGGTGAAGACACGGATTTAAAAGAGAAATGGCCCCTAATAGGCAACTTGTTAGAGAACACACATACACTAATTAAAGAACGTAAAGATTCTAAGTCTTCAAAAGAATTTGGTAACCTCCTAACAGTTGGTTTAGCAATTTGGGGTGGAATTACAATTGTAGACAACTTTTTTCAGAATGATGAGATAGATTCGGGAAAATCAATTAAAAGAAGACGCTGACAGCATTCATATTTTAAATTTGTATGCTTCTCCCCAAAGATTTTATCTATTTTATAGATCTAAACGACCCACTGGTTTGTGTGAATTTAATTCGAACAAATGGACTAGTGAGTCCATCGCTTTATCATGTAATTACTTATAAAGAGGAGTATCCACTATATGATTGTGATCTTGATAGATTACTACATGACCTTGATTATGAACCTATTGGGTTTGCCAGCCCAAGACTGGCAATTTTAAAGTATTCCAAGGTTGCCAGGAATGGTTATCGGTTAACGATGGGAGAAGGACAACAGCAGCAATTCCTTTCAGAGAACGAGACAAATCACTATCACAACATCGCACAATTGGAAGTCGATTTTGAAAGAGTAAGACGTGTAATTGCTCCTAACGCCGCAAGTAGATTAGCTTGTCTATTTTTAGCTACTAACGATCTTGACGGACGGGTAATGCTTCAAAATATGTTTAGTACTAAGAAGAATTTTATTATATCTCCTGTTGTGGTTAAATACATCCACAGATTCCATAGAGCTGACTCAAAATTGATAGATCAATATGCATCCACACCTAATGATGCACTAATTGAAAAGTATTGGTTGGGAGTATCCGCCCGAGCAACTACATCTTTTGAGTTTCGATTAATTTCTTATAATTCTGGGGGTACAGGTCGCGAATGTTTTTGTGATTAATGCTCATGACATTCTGCAGGGCATATTTCAGCCAC
>JAKFBV010000074.1:0-8411 GCA_036677005.1 Pedobacter sp. | reverse complement strand
GACCACCTTCGGGGTCGGGAAACGGGATTGTATGGCGTTTCTATAAACATTCGACCGCCTTCGGGGTCGAAGATATAGTATGACATGTTGTCCCTATAGGGCAAATGGACAAAGAATATCTAACGGAAATCTTGAATGACTTAAATAATGACATCGCCCGAATGTGGCCGCAAGTATTTGAAATTCACACATACGGCCAATTGGGGTCGAAGAACAAAAACTTTTAACCAGACAGCAATGGGTTATGAGTTGTTGGTTACGAGTTACTGGTACTGAGTTATGGGAACAAGGCAGTTCATCCCATTCTCAATTCTCAACTCTCAATTCTCAACAGATCTCTCCTCGCACCACAATCACATTAAATTCAAAATAGATTCCGCTCCTCGACATGACGCATGATGGAAAGCTGCATTCCCATCTGGGTTGTTGATTGTTAGTTGTTAGCGGATTCCCAATTCACTCTCAATTCTCAACTATCAATTCTCAATTCTCAATTCTCAATTGTCAATTGAAAACGTACTTTTGAACATACATATGATTTCCCAGGATAATTTCGAGATCAGGCTTCCACAGTTTGAGGGCCCATTTGATCTGCTCTTGTTTTTTATTGAGCGGGATGAACTGGATATTCAGGATGTTCCGATTGCCAGAATAACCGATGATTTTCTGGAATATCTGCATCAGATGAGTTCCCTGGACATTGAAATTGCCAGCGAATTTATTTTCGTTGCTGCCACGCTCATGCGGATAAAGGCCAAAATGCTTTTGCCGCGTCCTGATCTGGATGATGAAGGCAATGAGATAGACCTGAAGCGCGACCTGATCATGAAGCTGATCGAATACAAAAAATTCAAGCAGCTTGCAGAGTATCTGAGGGAGTTCGAAAATGAACGGTTTAAACAGGAAAAGCGGGGAAATATCGCTTTCGACCTGCAGCAAATGGCCCTGGTCGCCGATCCGGGTGAAGAATTGGAATCATTCGATCTCTACAAACTGATGCTGACCTTTCATAAGACGATGCAGCGGAGTTTGTATCGTGATAATAAACAGGAGCATATTGTTGAACAATATCCCTACGCTATTGAAGCACAGAAAAAGGTGATCGCCAGGCTTCTTTCAGTTAATAAGCGACTTGATTTTAAGGCTTTATTGTCAAATTCTGAAAATAAGGTTCATTTTGTTTATAATTTTCTGGCTATGCTCGAAATGCTGCAGCAGGAGCTGATCTCCATTCAAACAGGAATTGGATTTAATAATTTCTGGATTGAAGCTAAAATCAGTTCATTCGAATCTTAATTCGTAGTTTTACACGACAATATATTTTTTAATACATTCTATATAAATACTTTAATACATCCATGAAGAGAGATAAACTTATATTCAGCCTGATTGATGAAGAACAGGAGCGCCAGGAAAGCGGCCTTGAGTTGATTGCGTCAGAAAATTTTGTAAGTAAGCAGGTTATGGAAGCTGCTGGTTCAGTACTGACCAATAAATATGCCGAAGGTTTACCGGGTAAACGGTATTACGGAGGCTGTGAAGTGGTTGATGAGGTTGAAAATATTGCCATAGAGCGGGCTAAAGAATTGTTTAATGCGAGCTGGGCTAATGTACAGCCCCATTCAGGCGCCCAGGCAAATGCCGCGGTTTTGCTGGGTCTTCTCAATCCGGGTGATAAAATATTAGGATTTGATCTCTCTCACGGAGGCCACCTGACTCATGGATCCCCGGTAAATTTTTCGGGTAAATTATACAAGCCGCATTTTTATGGTGTTGACCGCGAAAGCGGTTTGATCGATTATAAAAAATTAGAGGAAGTCGCCTTAAAAGAAAAGCCAAAAGTGATCATCTGCGGTGCGTCTGCTTATTCGCGCGACTGGGATTATAAATTTATCAGAGCTGTTGCCGATCAGATCGGGGCTCTGGTCATGGCAGATATTTCTCATCCGGCTGGCCTGATTGCAAGAGGCTTGTTGAACGATCCGCTTCCTCATTGTCATGTTGTGACTACAACGACTCATAAAACGCTCAGAGGCCCCAGAGGTGGTATGATCATGATGGGTCAGGATTTCGAAAATCCTATGGGCCAGAAAACTCCAAAAGGCGAATTAAGAATGATGTCTTCCGTATTGGATATGGCAGTATTTCCTGGTACACAGGGTGGACCCCTTGAGCATATTATTGCTGCTAAGGCAATTGCTTTCGGTGAAGCCCTGAGTGATGGTTACATGAAATATATTATCCAGGTAAAGCAAAATGCTGAAGCGATGGCCGCTGCCTTTGTTTCCCGTGGTTATCAGATCATTTCGGGGGGTACTGATAACCACATGATGCTGATCGATCTGCGGAACAAAAATATTACCGGCAGGGATGCTGAGAATGCTTTGGGTGAGGCTGCGATAACCGTCAACAAAAATATGGTTCCTTTCGATGATAAATCTCCCTTTGTAACCTCTGGTATTCGTGTGGGAACTGCAGCTGTCAGCACCAGGGGGCTTAAAGAAAAACACATGGAAAAGATCGTTGAACTGATAGATGAAGTGATTACAAATCCTCAAAGTGTGTCAGGGTCCAGAAAAGTCAGAAAAAAGGTGAATGAGATGATGGAAAAACATCCTTTATATTCTAAATAAATTTAGCCCGCATTGAAAATACATGTCTGAAAGTATTGTAAGAAGCGGAAGTGAAAATTCCCGTTTGGGTTCTCTGTTTAAGTATCAGGTTCTGGATTCTTTACCGGAGAAGGAATATGATTCCATTACGCGCCTGGCTTCCTACATATGCAATAAGCCTATATCTACCATTACCTTTCTCGATAATGAATTTCAATTCATTAAATCGCAGGTTGGGATGAATGGCGGAAAATCTCGTCTTACAGGTTCTATCTGCCAGTTAACCATACAGGATAAGCAGATCCTTGAGATCAGGGATACCCTGAAGGACCCCCGTTCTTCCGGATTGGCCTGTGTTACAGGTGATCCTAATGTCCGGTTCTATGCCGGGGCTCCGCTGATCAGCCCTGAGGGGTATGTACTGGGAACATTATGTGTTATTGATATTGTCCCCGGAGAACTGGATGAAAGGCAGAAACAGGCTTTAACTACCCTGGCAGATGAGGTTATGTCTCATCTGGAAGCAAGGCGGAAAAATATTGTATTAAACGACCTGATCCTCAAGTATGAGGAGATCAACACCATGTTTAACAGTTCGGCCGAGCTGCATTGTATTTTGGAGCGGGATGGGAAGATCCGGGTAATGAATAATGTAGTGGAAGGATTACTTGGTTATACCCTTGAAGAAGTGCTGGGTCATCCTGTTTGGGAGTTTTTTTATGAGGAGGATATGAAAGCCATGATTCCTTTACTTGAAAAAGGGCTTGGAAGCGGGAAAAAGCAATTTGAACTGGAGGGCAGAATCAAACTGCGTGATGGTACAACCAAATGGATGGGCTGGTCTATTACCGTCAAAAATGATAAATGGTATGCAAGCGGACGCGATATCAGTGATCAGAAGAATATGATCGCGGAACTTGAACAATTATCGCTTGTTGCAAACAAGGTTAATAACGGCGTAATTATCAGTGATAACAAGAGCCATGTGATCTGGGCTAATGAGGCCACTGAGGTAATTACCGGATATAATCTTTCAGACCTGATGGGGCGAAAGCTGGGGGATATTTTAAAGGGTAAAGACACCGACCTTAAAGTAATCCGGAAAGCCAGGGCATTAACAAAAAATAAACAGCCCTTTTCAATCGATCTTTTTGCGTATAAAAAAGACGGCAGCCCGGTGTGGTTATCTGTTCTCAATACAGTCATTCTGGATAATGAAGGGAATATTGATAAGGAAGTTGAAGTGATCATTGATATTACAGCCAGGAAAAAATCCGAGCAGGAATTGGAAATTCTATCCATGGTTGCTAGTAAATCATCAAGCGGTATTGTAATTCGTGACGGCAAGGGAATGGTTTCCTGGGTTAATACAGCCCTTGAAAACATGCTTGGATATAAGTTCAGCGAGCTGGAAGGCAGACGCCTGGGTGAGATTGTAGTAGGCGAGAAGACAGAAGCCTTTGCCCTTGAAGTGGCACAGCGGGCTATAAATGAAAAAAGACCATATAATATAGACCTTCTGGTTTACAGGAAAGATGGTTCCCAGATCTGGGTGAATGCCTCAACGACCCCGATTCTCAACGATAAAGGCGAAATAGAGCGGCAGGTTGAAATAATTAATGATATCACAGAACGTAAATATGCTGAAGAACAGCTCACTCTGTTATCCTTAGTGGCCAGCAAAACCATTAATGGAGTCGCTATCAGCAGTAGTGACGGTAAAATTAAATGGGTCAATAAATCACTCGAAGAATTAACAGGTTATACTCTGGAAGATTTCAAAAATACCCGCCCGGGGGATCTGCTTGCCGGAGAGGGGACTGACAGGGAACTGCTTAAAACCGCGAGAGATCTGGCCTCACGATGTATTCCATCGAATATTGAATTATTAAGCTACAAGAAAGACAGAACCACGATATGGTTATCCATATCTAATACCCCGACCTTTAATAAGGATGGGAGCCTGGATCAGCAGGTTGAAATTATCAATGATATTTCTGAAAGAAAGCTGGCAGAACAGGAATTGATCAAAACACGTGAGGAAGCCCTGCAGCTCAGCAAAGCCAAGGAAACATTCTTGTCAGTAATGAGTCACGAAATTCGGACACCTTTAAATGCGGTGATCGGGATGTCTCATATTCTGATGGATGACAACCCTACTGAATCGCAAATTGAAAACCTGAAGATATTAGGATTTTCTGCACAGAACCTCCTGACTTTAATTAATGACATTCTGGATTTTACCAAAATTGAGACAGGTAATATGGTGCTTGAAAGCGTCAATGTTAATCTGAAAGAACTGGTATCCCAAACCCTTAATTCCCTGCAATTTAAAACTGCGGATAAGGCGGTGATTTTAAAGTCAGAAATTGATTATCGTATTCCCACCTATGTAAGAGGTGATAATACCCGTTTGTATCAGATATTGATAAATTTATTGGGTAATTCTATTAAATTTACTGAAAAAGGTGAAGTGAAATTAAAACTTGACCTGATTGAAGAGAATAAGAAATCTGTTAAGGTCCGTTTCGAAGTTTCGGATACCGGTATAGGGATCCCCCCAGATAAAATTGATTATATCTTCGAATCCTATGCCCAGGCCAGCTCGGATACTACCCGTAAATATGGCGGTACCGGACTTGGTTTAGCTATAACTAAAAGCCTGCTGGAGCTTCATAATTCCAGGATAAATGTTGAAAGTCAAATAGGTATTGGCTCAGTATTCAGTTTTATTATTGACTTTCATCGTTCAGAAGAATTTTTTATGCAGGTGGAAAATAAAACTCCGGTTCAGGAATTATCGGGCTCCATTTTAGTAGTTGATGATAATGAGATCAACCGTATCCTTGCGAGCAAGGTGCTTTCAAAGTGGGGACTGCAGGTGGATTTTGCAGAGAATGGAAAAGTCGCATTAGAAAAAGTAATTCAGGCCAATTATGATCTGATCCTGATGGACCTTCATATGCCCGTGATGGATGGGATGGAGGCTTCAAAAGCTATCAGAAAGATGGAAGGAAATTATGCAAGAGTGCCGATAATTGCTTTGACAGCTTCATTATTCTCGCATGAACTTGAAATTATTACTGAATGCGGAATGAATGGATATGTGATGAAGCCTTTTGTTCCGAATGAACTTTACAGTAAGATTAAATCCTTTCTCAGCGTTAAGGGCTGAGAAAACAGAAGAAAAAGCTGGTGCCCTTAAGGCCGCCAGCTTTTTCAATCTAAATTAACGCTCTCGGATATTATTACGAAAAGTTTCAGCTAAAGTTTCAGAAAATTCAAATTATTTCCGGCGGGTATTAAAATAACCTTTTTTGGATATTGACTTGAAAGCCTTTGTTCCTTCGGAATGGTAATCCGCAGGTTAATACCGCATCGGGATTTCAAATCCGGCTGAGCGGTAAGCATGAATAGGGATACCCTATTCCGCATAAGCCAGTGTACTGATACTGATCTTCAGCTCTTCGATTTGGAGTAATTCTATACAGCAAGCCTCCAGAGTTGCTCCGGTAGTCATTACATCATCTATGAGCAAAATGTGTTTATTGAAAAACGCTGAATGGTCTCTTATAAAAAACGCTCCTTTCAGGTTTTCATACCTCGCAAAACGCGATTTCCTGGTTTGTGTTTCTGTGTTTTCAATACGAACTAAATTGGAGCTGCTGACAGGAATATTCAAAACCGAGGCCAATCCCATGGCAATTTGTTCACTTTGATTATAACCTCTCTTTTTAAATCTGGAAGGATGCAGGGGGATGGGTATGATCAGATCCGATTTCTTCCAGCTTCCAGATCTGATCAGTTCATAAGCATAAAGTTCGCCCATTCTGATACCCACGTCGGGTCGTTTATTATATTTTAGCTGATGCATTAAATTCTGAACCCTGTTCCCTTTTTGAAAATAGACAAAGGCATCTGCCTGGACAAAAGGAAATCTACCCCAGAGTTGTTTCGACATTTTGTTGCCGGGATCAGCATGGAAATGCGTCAGCGGAAGGTGATAGATACAGGCTGTACAGATCACCCTTTCATTCCTGTACAGATTCCTGCCGCAGGCAGCACATAGCTCGGGAAAGAACAGGCAAAACAGGTCATTGAAATACTCAAGGATCTTCTTCATGAACTCAAGTTAGGGGGTATTGGTGGATAAGGATTATGGTGTGCGGGATTATTTAGGGAACGGTATTACGGAGTTTTATGTAATACTCTATACGTTTGCAGAGCTGCTGTGTTAGAGCTTAGCTGCTTTTAAACAGAAACGGATCAAGTATCAAGTATCAAGTATCAAGTATCAAGTATCAAGTACCAAGTATCAAGAACCAAGAACCAAGACAATTTCTGTTCATTTGACATTTAGTAATATTTACTGACAACAGACAACTGGCAACCGACAACAGATCAAGGAGCCAGGAATCAAGACATTGATTGCTAATTTGGCTAAGATCCCTCTCTGCACCCGGGACGACTTTACCCATTTGCTAATTTACTCATTAGCTCATTAGCTAATTCTCAAAGCAATATTTCCTCTTAGGCAATTTGCGTATCAGCTTTTTACAGCAAGCTGTCCGCAGGCGGCATCAATATCTTTTCCCCTGCTTCTTCTGATATTGGTATTGATCCCGTTTTTTCTGAGATATGAGGCGAAAGCCTCAATTTTGTCGATGCCCGCATTCTCGAAATCAGCGAATGAGATCGGGTTATATTCAATGATGTTCACCTTACATGGGATATGTCTGCAAAATCTGACCAGTTCTTCTGCCTCTTCAATAGTATCATTGAAGTCATTAAATACGATATATTCGTAGGTAACCGGATTTTTGGTTTTGGAGTAATAATATTTCAGTGCCTCAGCCAGTGCCTTTAATGAGTTCTGCTCATTGATGGGCATGATGGTGTTTCTCTTTTCATCATTGGCAGCATGGAGGGATAAAGCCAGATTGAATCGCACCTGATCATCCCCCAGCTTTTTGATCATTTTTGCAATTCCTGCAGTGGAAACGGTAATTCGTTTGGCAGCCATATTCAGCCCGTCTTTTGCTGTAATGCGCTCGATCGACTTAAGTACGTTCGCATAATTCAGCAAGGGTTCGCCCATGCCCATATAAACGATATTGCTTAAAGGGATCTGATAATTTTCTTTGGCTTGTTTATCGATCAGAACAACCTGGTCATAAATTTCGTCAGCATTCAGGTTTCGTTTTCTGTCCATATAACCAGTGGCGCAGAATTTACAGGTCAGGCTGCAGCCTACCTGCGAACTCACGCATGCGGTCATGCGGTCGGTTGCCGGGATCAGCACTCCTTCTATAATATTCCCGTCATACAATTTGAAGGTATTTTTTATGGTTTTGTCGGAACTGAACTGCGATTGATGGATACCAACCTTGTTGATGACAAATGTTTCTTTCAGTTTATCCCTTAAGGGCTTTGACAGATTACTCATTTCATCAAAATTGGTGCATGATTTTTCCCAGAGCCATTCATAAACCTGTTTCGCCCTGAAGCCAGGCTCACCGAGCGAGATGAAATGTTCCTTAAGCTTATCAGGAGATAAACTTCGTATATCTGTTTTTAGGGTATCCGGCATTATTTTGCAAAAATACGAATTTTGGTTGGTTTGTTGTTAGTTGTCTGTTGTCAGTTGCCTGTTGATAGTTATGTGTTCATGGGCTGCCGTCATTTCGAGTAGGCACATTTTAAGAAAAATCAAAATATAGGAATGACATTTTGTGCACGTGTTTTAACTTGCAATAAGAAGCAGGCTAACTACATAACCTGGTTACTCATTTGGTACCT
>JAKFBV010000073.1:0-25846 GCA_036677005.1 Pedobacter sp. | reverse complement strand
CCAGCTTCCTTCGGATTCGCAGTCACCCGCGACACCCTTGCTCTTGGCTAACCCTTCCTACTGCAAAGTGGGTTCGGGACTTGCACCCTATAGCTGACCGCCATGCCCGGCGCACCAAAAAAGGCTCATAACCAAATCGTTATGAGCCTTTCCTTTATAAGTAGTTGATATTATTTTAATATTCTCAATACTGCTCTTAAACAGATCACCACTCCGATAACCCAGAGAACATTTGACACAATACTGATCATCGGCCATGAGCCGGCAAAACGTAAAAAGATACCTATCAAACCGATTACGATGCCTATAATGATCTGGGAATAATGAACCGGATCATTAGCTTCAACAGTAGCCTTATTCTTATTATATGTGTCTTCCATTTCCATTAATTAAGAAAGTATAAATTTACAAATCTATTTTACAGTTCAAAATTGAACTGAGTTATTTATGAGTTGGACAATGCTGCTGCACCGCTCACAATTTCTGTTAACTCAGTTGTAATGGCTGCCTGCCTGGCCTGGTTGTATGAAAGTTTTAAGGCCTTCAAAAGATCACCTGCATTTTCAGTAGCCTTATCCATAGCTGTCATACGGGCCCCATGCTCGGAAGCATGAGAATCCAGAACAGCTTTATAAACCTGGGTTTTAATGGATTTAGGGATTAACTGCTCCACAATTTCTTCCTGTGAGGGCTCCAGGATATAATCAACCTGGGTATTGCCGTCTGCAAGTTTCTCCGATTTAGGAACCGGCAATAACTGCTCTGAGGTAAGAACCTGAACAGCCGCATTTTTAAACTGGTTATAAACCAGGTCAACCCGGTCATACTCTCCCCTGGCGAAACCGGCCATAATTGTGTCGGTTATTTTGGAAGTATTTTCAAAACTTAATGCACTATACAGTTCATTATTATTGCCTATTACAGTGTATTTACGTTTCTCATAGAAATCCTGCACCTTTTTACCGATAGCAACAATATGAACATGACCCTTTTTGAATTGCTCAGGGTATTTTGCTGCGATCAGATTATTGGTGGTCTTGATCACGTTCATATTAAATGCACCGGCCAGACCACGGTTAGAAGAAACAGCAATAATTAATACCTTATTCGGCTCACGTTCCTGAATATAAGGAGAGTTGGATTCATCCATACTGGCAGAAAGATTCGCCAGGATCTCTCTCATCTTATTCGCATACGGACGCAGCTGTACAATGGCACTGGTAGCCCGTTTCAACTTAGCGGCAGAAACCATTTTCATGGCCTTGGTTATCTGCTGAGTTGAGCTGACTGATGCTATACGGTTTCTTACTTCTTTTAAATTTGCCATTTTTACTAAGTACAAAGTACATAGTACCTAGTATTTAGATTTGAACGGTCTAAATACTATGTACTAAATACTAATATCTTTTAATATTTATTCCCCAGCTCCTTCGCCACTGTTTCGAGTGCGGCGGTAATGGTATCATCAAGCTTACCGGCTTTTAATCCCTGCAATACTTCAGGATAACGCTGCTCAAGCTGCTGAATGAACTCGGTTTCAAAAGCTTTCACTTTGTTCACCGGAACATTTCTCATCAGGTTCTTGGTTCCTACGTATAATATAGCAACCTGCTTTTCAACTGTCTCCGGAGAAAACTGTGCCTGCTTTAATAATTCCACGTTACGGGCGCCTTTATCAAGTACAGATTTTGTAGCTGCGTCAAGGTCGGAACCGAATTTAGAGAATGCTTCAAGCTCCCGGTACTGTGCCTGGTCAAGTTTTAAGGTACCTGCAACCTTTTTCATCGACTTGATCTGAGCGTTACCGCCTACGCGTGATACCGAAATACCTACGTTAATAGCCGGACGCACACCTGCGTTGAATAAATTCGACTCAAGGAAGATCTGACCATCTGTGATCGAAATCACGTTGGTTGGAATATAAGCAGAAACGTCACCTGCCTGAGTTTCAATAATAGGTAATGCAGTTAAGGAACCGCCGCCTTTAACAATATGACGGATCGATTCAGGAAGATCATTCATTGCCTGGGCAATAGAATCATTCTGGTTGATCTTTGCTGCACGCTCAAGTAAACGGCTGTGCAGGTAGAAAACGTCACCAGGATAAGCCTCACGGCCCGGAGGACGACGTAATAGTAAAGATACCTCACGATAAGAAACCGCCTGCTTTGAAAGATCATCATAAACGATCAATGCCGGCCGGCCTGTATCACGGAAGAACTCACCTATTGCAGCACCTGCAAAAGGAGCATAGAACTGCATTGGAGCCGGATCTGCTGCCGAAGCAGCTACGATCACTGTATAGGGTAAAGCACCATTATCTTCGAGCACTTTTAATATCTGGGCAACGGTAGAATTTTTCTGACCGATTGCTACATAGATACAGAATACAGGTTTTCCTGCTTCGAAAAATTCTTTCTGATTGATGATCGTATCGATACAAACCGCAGTTTTTCCGGTTTGACGATCTCCGATCACAAGCTCACGCTGTCCGCGGCCTATCGGGATCATCGCATCGATCGCTTTGATACCAGTTTGTAAGGGCTCAGTAACCGGCTGACGGTAAATAACTCCCGGGGCTTTACGCTCCAAAGGCATCTCATACGTTTCGCCAAGGATCGGGCCTTTGCCATCGATCGGATGACCTAAAGTATTAACTACACGGCCAAGCATACCTTCACCAACCCTGATGGATGCGATCTTATTGGTACGTTTTACCGTGTCGCCTTCTTTGATCTCATCAAAAGCGCCAAGTAAAACCACTCCCACGTTATCTTCTTCAAGGTTCAGAACGATACCCTGTAAACCGTTATCGAATTCAACCAGCTCTCCTGATTGAACCTTAGTTAAGCCGTAAACGCGGGCAATACCATCGCCCACCTGTAACACGGTGCCAACCTCTTCGAGTTCGGCCTCCGATTTAAAGCCTGACAGTTGTTGTCTTAAAATCGCCGAAACTTCATCTGGTCTTACCTCTACCATAGTAGTATTTTTTATTTTTATGTTGTAAATCTTAGGCCCCCCACCCCTTTAGGAAGCAATAAAAAGCCCTGCAAAGGGTTTGGGGTTAATTATCTTTGTTCAAATTCTTTTTTCAGCTTATTCAGCTTACCGGATAAACTGGTATCAAACTGCTTGTCACCAATTTTCAGGATAAAACCGCCGATCAGGTCAGGATCAACCTGAGCCGTTAAGATCACTTCACCTTTAGTAGCCTGCTTCACCACATCTTCTATCTGGCTTATATTTTCCTTGCTAAGGGGGGAAGCTGATGTTACCGTCGCTTTTACTATATTTTTAAGAACATTATACTGGCTGATAAATTCTTTTGCTGTTGCATATAATATTTCAGAACGCCCTTTCCTTACCACTATTTTAAAGAATGACAGGATCATTTTATGCAGCTTATTTCCAAACAGGCCATCCAGAATATTGGCTTTTTTGTCAAGACTGATGATCGGATTCTTGAGAATTGCCTGCAACTCGGGGTTTGCCCTGCAGGTATCGAGAAACAGCACAATATCTTTCTTCACCTGTTCAACGGCATTTTGTTCTGCCGCCAGGTCGATTAAAGATTTTGCGTAACGCGATGCAACTTGTATTTCTGACATAATTGGTATTAGTTGTTGGTTGTTAGTTGTTAGTTATAGAGTATCCTCTTTTGAAACTGTCAACTCTCAACTGTCAATTGTCAACTTAATTAAGTTTAACTTCCTTTAAGAGGTCATTGACAAGAGCCTGCTGCTTATCCTGATCCTCGAACTGCTTGCGCAATACTTTTTCTGCAATTTCCAATGATAAACTGGAAACCTGGTTCTTCATCTCTGCCATGGCAGCAAGCTTCTGGTTAGTGATCTCATGTTTTGCCAGTTCAATCAGCTTTGTACCTTCGATCTTCGCCAGGTCTTTCGCATCAGTGATGATCTGATCCTTGATCTCCTTGGCCTCCTTCAGGATACTGTCGCGTTCTAAACGCGCCTCTTTCAACAGGTCTTCGTTCTCGCTGATCAGCTTAGCCATTTCTGCTTTAGCCATTTCCGCTTTTGTTAAAGCATCCTCAATAGAACGTTCCCGCTCATCAAGAGCTTTTACAATAGGCTTCCATGCGAATTTGCTTAAGAGGAAGAACAGTATTAAAAAAGCTACTGTTGACCAGATGAACAAGCCCGGATCCGGAGAAACTAATGGATTTAATGCCAGTAATGTCATTATATTATTATTTAATAAATCAATCAAAATAATAAAATAAGGCCGGTGCCAATCGCACAAGCCTTATTTTTTAGTTTACCTGTCCTGTTCCTAAGAACGCAACAACCACAGCAAATAATGCTACCGCCTCAACGAATGCCGCTGCGATTAACATAGCTGTTTGAATTTTAGATGCTGCTTCAGGCTGGCGGGCCATACCTTCCATAGCTTTTCCACCAATGTTTCCGATACCAATGCCAGCTCCGATTGCAGCTAATCCTGCACCAATACCAGCGATACTTCCAACGATCATAATCTGATTTTTAAATATATATTAAACAAACAATAAATTCATATTAATGCCCGGCATGCTCTTCCACTGCCATCCCGATAAACAGGGCCGACAGAACGGTAAAGATGAATGCCTGAATAAAGCCCACAACCAATTCAATCACGCTGATAAATAATACAAACGGAATTGCGATACCCGCCACAAACACTGATTTCAAAATAAAGATCAATGAGATCAAACTCAGGATCAGGATATGGCCAGCTGTAATATTTGCAAACAATCGGATCATCAGGGCTATCGGCTTAACAAATACACCAATGATCTCAACAGGTATCATTAAAGGATATAACCACCATGGCACATGGGGGGTAAATATGTGACCCCAATAATTTCTGTTCCCGTTAATTGTCGTTAAAACAAAAGTACACATGGCAAGCATCATGGTCACTGCAATATTTCCGGTTAGGTTTGCACCTCCCGGGAAGAAAGGAACCAGGCCCAGCAGGTTGTTTAACCATACAAAGAAGAACACCGTTAATAAATAAGGCATAAAGCCTTTATACCGGTGACCTAACTGCGGCTTGGCAATATCATCACGAACAAAAAGAATAATGGGCTCAAGTACAGACTGCAAACCCCTGGGCGCTTTTCCTTCACGTTTCTTGTACGCTCCGGCAATTCCTATAAATACGATCAGCAGAATGGTAACAGATATCAGCAGAGATACCACATTCTTGGTAATCGAGATATCAAGCGGTTTTCTATTGATCACAGCTCCGGTCTTATCATGGGCTATTAATGTTCCGTCCTCACTCCTAACTTCATTCGGATAATAAAATTTTCCGTGATAATTAACAAGGCTGGCACCCTTCGCTTCAAAAACTTCAGTCCCGTGATCATTATGACCATATTTATCCGAAAGGAAGGTAACGAGTCCTTTGTCTGTCCACAAGATAACAGGCAGGGGAAGAGAAACATTGCCAAAAAAATGCCATTCATGAGAATCTGCAATATGATGCAGAATTGTCTGAGATATATCTTCACTCTTTTCTGTTTTGGCAGCATGCGCTTCAGTTCCTGAGGCCTGTGCAGTATCTGCTGCTGCATGCTCCTGTGAGAAAGCGGAAAAGCTCAAAAACGAAAATAAAACGGCACAAAATGATCTGTTTAAGAATTTTTTTGAAGTGAAAATGCGGCTCAAATCCATTTATTATAAGGAATTTACTTAAATTTTTGGTTGCGCAAGTTACATAACAAACAATATATTTCAAACACTGTATGAAAGAAATATAGATAAAAAAAATTGAGCATGAATTTAGCCGGGGCAACGTTGTTTTCACTAATGTAAATAAAGGCTATTATCATGCAAATAAGCAGCTTTAAAGTGATACTCCCGAGCAAAGCCTGACCGGAGGACCGGTTACTGATATTCATCCTCCAGTAGGCGAATAAATAGATGCTGAATGTCAATAAACCAAAGGTCAGAAACAAAGTCCAGAAATGCGGAATGATTAATTCTGATTCAGGGAAATATAACTGAGCCAGCAGGGGACCTGCAGCCAGAACAGCAATAAAAAAAATGAAAAAGATCAGAAATCGTGTAATATTCATGCCTTTAATTGTCTGATGGTCTGATAAATGGAAAGGCATACCCCAAAAACACATGCCATAGCGGTAACCCATTGAGTCCTATGCCCGTACCACTCATCGATCTTATACCCTATAAATGCAGAAGCACCTATTATGGCCATCATTTGAAAAGCCAGTCCTGTGTATTTTGCATAATTGCCCATTACATCCTTTTCAGAATTCTGATTTTCATCCGTTTCGGGCTTTTCACCGGCTTGCCGCATCTTCTTAATTATTAGTTGCCAAAATTATCAAATATACCCTGCATTCGGGAAAATAATTATAAGCTGCAAAATTTCGCATGGGCCCGACAGGTTTAGTTTTGGCAGAAAGAGTTTATATTTACCCCTACAAATCCATCATTATAAAATAACTTTGAAAAGATTCTGTTATACTAATTTCTAGCTCTGATTAATTTGAGATCAAACATTCTGGCCGTATTTTTTTATTTATCTCTTAACTGCATTTTTAGCTTCTGTTTATTCTCATGCAGTTCCCGGAAAGAAAATGTGGCGAGCCGGGGTATGCAGAACCTGACGGCACATTATAATATACTCTATAATGCGAAAGAACTGATCAATGAAAGCGAGCGGAATATCAAGCTTGCTTATACTGATAATTACGACAGGGTAATCAGTGTTTATAAGGAACCGAACGAAAGCCTCTCCCAGGCAGAAATGAAGAACCTGGATGAGGCCATACTTAAAGCCAATACCATTGCCAATGAAAAGTCGCTGAGTAAATATGTTGATGATGCCTATTTTCTGATAGCCAAAGCCAACCATTTAAAATCAAATTTTTACAATGCCGTCGAATTCTTCATCTATGTGTATAATTCCTATCCCCGGGAGAAAGAGATCAGGCAGGCCGCACTCGCATGGAAGGCCAGATCGCTTATCGCTTCCGGCAGGTTTGAAGAAGCCATAGCTGCGCTTGATACCGCACTGAAAAACATCCGCATTGAAAAGAAATCAGTTGCTGATATTTATGCCTCCCGCGCACAGCTGCATATTTATGCTCATGAAGATGATCAGGCAATCGCTTTACTGGAAAAGGCCATCAAATCAGCAGTAAATAAACAAAATAAGATCAGATGGATCTACCTCACTGCGCAGCTTCAGGAGATCAATGATAAACAGAAGGATGCTTTAATAAATTATTCGCGGGTTTTAAAGAGCAATGCCCCCTTCGACATGGCTTTTAATGCTAATCTTAGCCGGATCAGTCTTAAAAATGAGATTAGCGGGGATACCAGCAGCAGAACCAGGGAGATCAAAGCCTTACTTAAAGATGATAAGAACAGAGATTTTACCGATCAGATCTATTTTCAAATAGCGAATAGCTATGCCGATGCCGGCAATCCTGAAAAAGCCATTGAAAACTATAATATTGCCATATCAAGGAGCAGTAAAAATCAAACCCAGAAAGGATTGGCCTACCTTAAATTGGCAGATATCTATTTTAAAAGATCAGAATTTTTACGATCAAAATCTTATTATGACAGCACCCTGCTTGCCCTGCCTCCGGATCACCCCGATTTTCAGCTGATCAAAAAGAAAGCAGATAACCTGGAATTACTGGCCGACAGGCTTTCTGTTATAGCCAGAGAGGACACTTTGCAGATGCTGGCCGGTTTGCCCGAAGCCGATCGTGAACTCAGGATAGGTGCACTGGCCCGTCAGCAGGCCCAAAAAGCAATTGGCAGGACTGAAATTGGAAGTACAGGAAGTTCCGTTCAGCTTGTTAGCGGTACGGCCGGCGACAGCAGATTTTATTTCAATAATTCTATCGCATTGAACCAGGGCATGGCTGATTTTAAAAAGCGCTGGGGAAACAGGAAGCTGGAGGATAACTGGCGGAGAAGTCAGAAATCAGCTTCAGATATGACAAATGCAATATCTCCCGATCAGGCAATCGCCGGCAACCCTTTTCAGCCAATAGCAGAAAATGCCGGTACACCGGATATTCAGGGTTTAAGAAAATCAATTGCCGAAGCTATTCCCTTAACAAGCGCACAAAGATCCCTTTCTGATGAGAGGATCGCTTCAGCTTTATACGATATTGCCAATTATTATCGTGAAGTATCTGTTGATACTGCCGAAGCGGTTAAGACCTATGAACAGCTTTTAAATCGCTTTCCCGAAAATTCAAATAAACTGGCTGTTTATTATAATTTATACAGGTTATACCAATTCGTAAATCCGAAGCGATCAGATGAGTACAAAAATAAGCTCCTGAACCAGTATCCCGAATCTCCTTTTGCAAGAACCATTTCAGATCCGGGCTACAGCCAGAAAATAGATGAACAGGAGATCGCTTTCAACCGTTTCTATAATGATGCCTATGATCTTTACATCAATAAAAAATACACGGAGGTTCTCAGCTCCATTGAAAAGTCCGTGCCGCTAAGCGGAGGACAAAGCCTGCCCGTACAACTGGCCTATTTAAGATCACTCGCCCTCGGACATACTCAGAAACTGGCTCAGCTCGAGGATGCCTTTAAAGAAATTGTAAGTAATAATCCGGATGATAAGCTGATAGTCCCGCTTGTGAAGCAGCATCTGACTTTTATTGATTCAAACAGAATATCCATGTCAGATCGTATCTTCGCCTTACTCGATCATGATGCTGAGGCGAACAGATTTATTGAAGAACCTGGATTTGAAGCGATTACAAACGCGGATCAGCAAGACGCTGTCACTGCAATTAATGCAGGCCAGCCTGTAGCGGAGGCTTTAAAACCTGAAATTCCGGCTGAAAACAGTTTCTTTACAAAGGAAGAATCGGCCCTGTATTATTTCGTTGTGAATGTTTCAGACCCTTCAGTCAATTTAAGCTCTTCACGTTTTGGGATCGGACAGTTTAACCGGGTCAATTTACCGGGTACTGAAATTAAACATCAATTAAAATCTGTGAGTAACCAAAATCAACTGATATTTGTAGGCCCGCTTTCAGGAAAGGAGGCGGCGGCAGCTTATTTCAATACAATTAATCCACTGATGAAAGAGATCATGAAGATCCCGGTCAGTAAATACAGTATATTCTTTATAAGCCAGCAAAACCTGGAAAAGATAAGTGACAGAGAAACGCTTGACCGTTATGTTGAGTTTTATAAAAAGAATTATTAACCATACAGGAATATGAATACCCCTTTGACACAACAGGACATGAATCGCTATACCATCCGGTTTTGGAAATGGATCATCGGAATCATTGCTTTTGGAGCTATCCTGATCTTCAGCATCGGTCTTGGCCTGTTTGGCAGGTTGCCTGATCTGCGTGCCCTGGAAAATCCGAAGAGCAACCAGGCCTCAGAGGTCATATCAGACGACAATGTAGTTTTAGGTACCTATTATGTTCAGAACCGTTCGAATGTTCGCTATGATGAAATTTCCCCAAATGTAATTAATGCCCTTATTGCTACCGAAGATATTCGTTTCTACAATCATTCCGGAATTGATTTCAAGCGAACATTTACCGTTATTTTTTATAATCTGATCGGAAAGAGGCAGGGAGCAAGCACGATCACACAGCAACTGGCCCTGAACCTGTTTTCGAAAGAAGGCCGCTCAAAAAACTTCATTAAACGCCTGATCCAGAAATCTCAGGAACTTATCGTAGCCGTAAAACTGGAACGGCAATACACCAAAGAGGAGATCATTACCATGTACCTCAACACAGTGGATTTTGGCTCCTATAATACCTACGGCATAAAATCTGCCGCAAGAACCTACTTTAGCACCAGCCCTGATAAGCTGCAGCCTGAACAGGCAGCCATTCTGGTCGGGATGCTGAAAGGCCCTTCACTTTATAACCCGCACCGGAATCCGGAGAGGGCTTTGCTGCGAAGGAATACGGTACTGGAGAATATGAATCATGCCAGCTATATCAGTGATGCTGATGCAGAACGCCTGAAAAAACTGCCAGTTAAGCTCGCCTTCAATCCTTCGGATCATAATGTTGGATCGGCACCTTATTTCAGGGCCGTACTAAAAAGAGATATACAGCTAACCTTTGAAGAGAATTCGATTTACAAGGCAGACGGTACGCCCTATGATCTCGACAGGGATGGCCTGAAGATCTATACCACTTTAAACTCCCGCATGCAGAATTATGCCGAACAGGCACAGCAGGAATACCTTAAAACACTGCAGGTTCAGTTCAACAAGTCCTGGAAAGGACGTGATCCATTTAACTTCAAAGAGGCCAAAAGCCTGATCGATCAGGGAATACGCCGTTCAGACAGGTATCAGCAGCTGAAAGCAGAAGGAAAAACGGAGGAAGAAATTCTGGAGAACTTCAGAACTCCAGCCCAAATGAACATTTTTAGCTGGAGGGGTGAAATTGATACCCTGATGCGGCCTCTTGATTCGGTCAAGTATTATAAAATGATGCTCCGGAATGCCGTCATGTCGATGGAACCGCAAAGCGGGTATGTACGTGCCTGGGTTGGCGGTATCAACTATACGCATTTTAAATATGATCAGGTTAAGATGGGGACCAGACAGGTTGGATCAACCGCCAAGCCATTTACCTATGCCGTAGCTATCGGTAATGGAGGTTACTCGCCCTGTTATACCGTTGCGAATGAACCTGTAAGCATTGATGCAGGAGATGGAACCACCTATACCCCCAGAGCCTATAATTCAATACCAGGTACTTTAACTTTAAAGAAGGCACTGGCACACTCCCAGAATTATGTTACGGCCTATATGATGAAACAGGTAGGTGCGACAGCAGTGGCCACATTGACCAAAAACATGGGTGTAACCAGTCCGGTGCCGGCTTATCCCTCCATTGCATTGGGTTCATTTGATGCCTCGGTTTATGACATGGTCGGCGCCTATTCTGTATTCGTCAATCACGGCGTCTGGACTGAACCGATATACCTCTTACGTATCGAGGATAAGAACGGGAATGTCATTTACGAACGCAGGCCAAGAATTAAAGTGGTTCTGGATGAGCAAACAGCTTATGTGATGACCGACATGTTAAAAGCTGTAGTTAAAGAAGGTACAGGGGTTAGATTAGGTCATAAATATAAACTCAACAATCCGATAGGAGGAAAAACAGGCACAACCCAGAATAACTCAGACGGCTGGTTTATGGGTATCACGCCTGAACTGGTAACCGGCGTATGGACCGGTGCTGAGGACAGAGCCATTCATTTTAGTACGACCAGTTTTGGAGAAGGCGCCAATACTGCACTCCCCATTTTTGCCCTGTACATGCAAAAAGTTTATGCAGACCCGAAATTAAAATATTCCAGGGGTGATTTCCCTCTGCCTAAGGGCGGAGTTACCACTACCCTCGATTGCGGCGCTTATACCAGGCAGCAGTCAGGTGAAACCGAACTGGATAAAAAGCTTGGATTTTAAATCCCACATGAATGCCTGTATTATAGATTTGCAGAATACCGGAAGACCGGCATCACTGACCTGCATCCGGATATGAAAAAATTTGATCCCCGCTCCGAATTAAAGAATATTCCCCCAAAACCCGGGGTTTATCAGTTCTGGTCTGATACAGAAGAGCTGATCTATATCGGTAAGGCAAAACATCTTAAAAACAGGGTCTCCTCCTACTTTAATAAAGATAACTTCCGGGTAAATGCCAAGACCCGTGTGCTGGTAAGCAAGATCAATAAAATAACTTTTACCCTGGTTGATACCGAGATCGATGCCTGGCTGCTGGAAAACAGCCTGATCAAAAAACATCAGCCTAAGTATAATGTCATGCTGAAGGATGACAAAACTTATCCCTGGATCATCATTAAAAACGAAAAGTTTCCGCGCATATTCTGGACCAGAAAGATCGTACGTGATGGTTCAACTTATTTCGGGCCTTATGCTTCAGTAGGCATGATGCATACGATTTTAGGGATGATCAAAGAGATCTATCCTTTAAGAACATGCAATCTGCCTCTAACGCATGAAAATATAAATTCCGGAAAGTTCAG
Organism: Pedobacter sp.; assembly: GCA_036677005.1. Taxonomy (GTDB): domain Bacteria; phylum Bacteroidota; class Bacteroidia; order Sphingobacteriales; family Sphingobacteriaceae; genus Daejeonella. Next base: position 13,778 of record JAKFBV010000073.1, on the reverse strand, counting down.
GGTTTGTCTTGAATACCAGATCGGCAATTGTAAGGGGCCCTGTCAGGCCTATCAAACCGCAGCAGATTACGATCACAATATCTCTGAGATCAAAGATATCCTGAACGGGAAAACGAGTTCAGTGATCAGGAGATTAAAAAATCAGCTGGATGATTCGATAGCAGAATTAAACTTCGAACTTTCTCATAAATTGAAACACAAGTGCGACCTGCTGGACCGATATCAGAGTAAATCAACCATTGTAAGTTCATCCATTACGGATGTTGACGTATTCAGCATAGCGACGGATGAAAAACATGCTTTCGTTAACTTCCTGAAAGTGATGAACGGCACCGTTATTCAAACCCAGACCCTGGAAATGAAAAAGCGTCTTGATGAAAGCGATGAAGAGTTATTAAGCATCGCCATTACAGAATTCAGAACCAGGTTCGATAGCCGCTCAAAAGAGATCATTATCCCATTTGAACTCGAACTTCCCGATAAAGGAATAAAATTTACAGTCCCCAAACTGGGTGAAAAGAAAAAACTACTGGAACTTTCACAAAAGAATGTAGCCTTCTTTAAGCGCGACAAACTGGATCAGTATGAAAAATTAAATCCCGGAATTAGAACCGACCGCCTGCTAAATCAGATGATGAAGGATCTGCGCCTGAACCAGTTGCCAAGGCATATTGAATGTTTTGACAATTCAAATTTCCAGGGCAAATTTCCGGTATCTGCCATTGTGGTTTTTAAGGATGCCAGACCTTCCAAAAAAGACTACAGGCATTTTAATGTCAAAACAGTGGAAGGACCTGATGATTTTGCGACTATGGAAGAAGCTGTTTTCAGGAGGTACCGGAGAATGCTTGACGAAGAGCAGGCTTTACCACAGCTGATCATTATAGACGGCGGCAAGGGGCAGCTCTCATCAGCTATTAAGAGCCTTAAACTACTGGGTATCAGCAATCAGGTCACTATTATTGGCATTGCGAAACGGCTGGAAGAGATCTATTATCCCGGCGACCAATACCCGATGTACCTCGATAAAAAATCCGAAACCTTAAAAATCATTCAGCAGCTCAGGGATGAAGCGCACCGCTTTGGAATAACTTTTCATAGGAAAAAACGGAATAAAGCTACCCTGGCAACCGAACTGGAAAACATTCAGGGCATCGGAAGGGCATCGGCTGAAAAATTATTGAGGCATTTTAAATCTGTCAAAAAGATCAGGGAGGCAACAGAGGAAGAATTGATGCAGGTCTTGAATAAGAAACAGGTTGTTTCTTTACTGGAGTATTTTAAAAATAACGCTGACAGGGTTTAAAACCCTGTCAGCGTTGATTTAGTACGACCAGAGATCATGCTCAAAATCCATCAGTGCCTTTTTCACACGCTCAGATTCGTAAAGCTTATCAATCCCGATAGCATAGTCCTTGATCCTGAGATCTTCCGGATTGGATTCCTTAACAACATAACTGGCAAAGATCCGCTTCATAAAAACATCATCATAGCTCAATCCTGTTGCATCATTGCTGCGGTTTACGACAGCCTTTGTCACCAGTAAATGACGTACCTCGGGGAAATAGATCCAGAATGCGGGTTGTTCATCAAAGGCTTGCCCGGCAGCAGAAATGCGGATCATCGGGGCAATACCAACTATACGGGGTTCAAAAACAGAACGCTGTTTATCAAATATCCAATCTTCCTTGATACGGAACTTCACCACGCTGTCGGGATTGAATTCACCAGCCTTTACAACTGTTCCGGTTTGATTTCCATCCTTATCAAATATCGGCACCAATACACTATCAGCAAATTTCGCCATCGCCTGCTCCGGCTTCAATACAACCGTAAACTCATCCCCATTTACATCATCCTTGGTGCTGCTGGCATCATAGGCGGTCAGTTCACCAGCCTGAATGGCATCAGTTAAAATAGTGATCAGCCTGGCTTTAGGAGATGCGAAGATCATATTCGTTTTTTCCCGAAGATCTATTTCTCTCCAGACACGTTTACTGAACATCACATCCGATTCCCTTAGATTCGCATAAGGTGATACCCTTGCACTCAGAATATTCGTATTCGTATAATAACCATCTACAGGTTTTTCGACAGGTTTAGGCTTTGTGTCATTACTCAGATTAGGAGCCTGAGCATTTACACTAAGAGTTCCTGCGACCAAAAACAAGGCAAAAAATATCTTTTTCATAAGCACTTAATTTGCTTTAAACACCATTGGGTCAAGTTGTCTCTGGGTACCATCAGGGCCAACGGCAACAATGTCATCAAATATCACCCGGGTTCCCGGGGTAACGGCCGCAACAGCAGCCTGCATCTGAGCACTGAATGTATTGCCGGTAGTTTGCAGAACAACAACATCCGCACGCGGCCTGGCTATAACCAGACTGAAACGGGTCACATTAAATTTTGCATCAAAATCGAATTGTTCGAGAATTGCAAATATTGAATTCTGCGATTTAATGATCACGGAACTCAGGCTTCCGCCGGTTTTTCCCGAGAATTTCGCTTTAGGATCAGGAATACGTTTAACACGAAAATCACTTGAACCAATATTCTGAACTCTGCCGCCTATGTTGGCTGCAACATTCACTTTAGCAGTGGTGCCTGGCGAACTCACATTCACCGTATATTTTCCATTAGAACCAGAAATACTTCCCCCGCTGATGGTAACCACCAGGCTTTCTTTAGGGATACCGGGCGCCGAAACGGAGACCGGATTAGGCACTCCCACATAAAAAACATTCATCTTATCAGGCGAAACAACAGCTGAAGGGCGTGCAACCTGATATTTTTGTACAGGAGTGGTATAGGTCTTTATAGAACCATCCGTTTGTTTTACCCGTACTGTACCTGACCAGCTGAATATCCCTTCCCGGCCTGTATTAACTGTATAGGTGCCTTTTCCGTCTTTGATCTGCAGTCTTGAACCCCCCACAGTTATATCCGGGCTTGATTTTGAATCAGAGGCTGTTAAGAACACTTCGGCGGTATAAGGCTGGCCAACGATCAGATAAGAGGTAGGTGCAACTACAACTGCAGAAAATTGGTCGAGATTCACAACCGCCTGGTCCATTTTTCCTAAAATTCTTTTCACAACTTCCGACTCTGCATTCTTTGTGTCTGCCTGGATCTTAGCCAATGCGGTAATGGCTGCAGTAAGCGGAATACCGTCACCAAAATTAGATTGCTCCCAGCTTCTTATAACCCCCGCGCGGTTTGGCGGATCTTTAGCCTCGAGTGAAAAATTAATTCCATCATGATCCTTTTCATCAAGCAGGGCAAGTAATTTCTTACGCGTATCATTGATCTTATTCTTCAGTTCAGTACCACGGTTTTGATTGATCATCAGTCGGGGAGAAATGTCAAGATTATCCCTTTTACTGATATCTCCGGTAGCTTCATTATAGCCTCCTCCTTCTTTTTCAAACAGTTTTTTCAGATCAGCTACATAAGTTTCCAGTTCTGCGGTATAGGAACTGGCCTTCTTAGCTTTCTCATAAATGGGACGGGCTCTTTCAGGCTCATCCTTTAATTTGCTTGCTTCAAATGAAGCATAGGTGGCATCAACTCCGCTTTTTACATTTTCGGTTGAGGCATTTAAACTATCTGTTAAATTCTTGAAAGCTTCCAAAATCGAATCACTGACATTCAGTGCTACCAAACCCAGTAGTACCAGGTAAAGTATTCCAATCATTTTCTGCCTTGGGGTTTGTTTACCTCCAGCCATGCACTTTTATTTAAAATTTTGAAGATCTATTTTACTGATAAGTTTAACCCTTAACGATTAGGCTGATTCATCGCAGTTAGCATATTCCCATAAATTGAATTTAAAGAAGATAAGTTCTTTGCCAGTTTTCCAACTTCTTCCTTAAACTGTTTTGAATCTTCCATCGATTCGTTAAAGTTTTGCATGGTCAATGAAAGATTCTGATAGAATTTATTCATTGACTTTAAATGCGCACTTGAATCCTGTAATTCCAGTTCATATACTGCATTTAAGGCCGAAATATTTTTGGCCAGCGAATTGACCTGCTCATGATACGATCTGGAGTCAATATTAGTTTCTGCCATTTCCCTAAGGCTGATAGTTGCCTTATCAAATGCTGCATTCAGATTATCAAAACTTCCTGATGCCGTTTTCACCTTGGCTGTAAATTCATTGGTTGCACTGGCCGTATCGGCTATGGTAGATATCGCGCCTACCTTTTCACCAAAAGATCGTAAACCAGTTCCAAGACTCTCTATCAGTTCAGGCCCAATTTTGGCTTCAGCCATCATTTTATCCAAAGCGGCTGTTGATGAACCAGAACCGCTAAATGAGGACTGTGCTAAATCACCTTTAAATTCTTCGTCAAGTTCAGGATAAACCCGTGTCCAGTCAGGATCGGTACTTTCTGCCTGAAAACCTAAAACAAAAAACAGAAGAGCTTCTGTAATTAGTCCCACAGCGATCATCATCTCTCCGCCTTTCCAATGCAGGATCTTAAACATCAGACCTACAATTACAACGGAAGCACCCCAGGAGATCAGTGTATTTATACCAAGTTTGAATTTTTTCTTTTGAGCCATAATTATAGTTACAAATTAATGAGAGAGAATTTTACTTTAATTTTCAGAGTTTGTCCTTAATATCCCGGCCCTGGTATTTTGTGATACAACGAAAGCCGATATAAGATTTTGCAGTATCCTGATATTCAAAGCTGCTTGCAGAATTCTGAAGGAAATAACCAATGTCTTTCCAAGAACCGCCACGGATTACTTTACGTTTCATTACTTCGGGATCTTCAGGCCTGGCTTCATAACTGAATGTAGGATTCATATCATGAGTGAATGTTGAAGCTGATTCATCAAAAGCGGATGAGGTCCATTCGGCAACATTCCCCGACATATTATACAAACCATAATCATTGGGATAATAGGACTTGATATTCACAGTGAATGGTCCGCCGTCATCGATATAATTACCTCTGCCCGGTTTAAAATTAGCCATCAGGCATCCTTTCGCATTGCGGATATAGGGTCCGCCCCATGGATAACTGGTTCCTACACGACCCCCACGGGCGGCATATTCAAATTCTGCTTCGGTAGGAAGGTCATAATCAGCTCTTTTAGGAAGACGGCGGCTGTCTTTATAGGCTTCGTTGAACCGGGTTCTCCAAACAGTAAAAGCACGTGCCTGTCTCCAGGTTACCCCTACTACAGGATAATTGGCAAATGCCGGGTGCGAAAAATACCCTTTAACCATCGGCTCGTTCTGGGCATAAGCAAAGTCAGATAACCAGACCAGTGTATCCGGGTAAACCCCAACGGTATCCCTGAGAATAAAATCCGAACGTTTTGCCTCTTTGTTGTTTCGGTTATTCGCTGCCTCACGTAATTTCATCACTGCGAAATTATATTTCAGCATACGCACATCCAGTTCATTGCGGTCAAAAACCCTGTCTTCACCCTGGTAATACATCGCCTGCAACTTCGCCGCGTTCGCTGAAGCACCCTTTTTGGCACCCCATATAGCACTGCCGTTACCTACTTTTTTCCAGTTAATATATTTTTTACCCGCATCATTCGGGTCCGCCTGGCCCTTAGGCTTCAGGTAATACTGTTCATCCTGAAGATACGTTGTAATAGCGATCGAATCACGCACCCAATTCACGAACTGGCGGTATTCACTATTGCTGATCTCGGTCTCATCCATATAAAAAGCCTGTACGGTTACCTGCTTATTCTGGGAGATCTGAGCAAAAGTAATATCCTGATCAGTTTGGCCCATAATGAAAGTTCCGGCCGGAATGTAAACCATTCCATAGGGTACTTCATTATTTTTAAATTTTTTAGTCGAAACACCAACCAACTCACCATTGGTACCACCTTTACCACAGCCCGAACCAATAATGGTCATGGCTGCCAGAGCGATAAAGTATATTTTTCTCATTTTATATGATTCCAGTTATGCATTCCCTCAACAAAATAATTTCGAATATAATAAAAAAGCATATAATATATACGATAAAACTATCCATCCGCTCTTTAACACAGCATTTCCCTTCATACCAAACCTTTGAATGATATTTCCGGGTGATTTAGAACGCTAATTTAAAGCATCTATTTCTGGCGGGATGAAATATTTTATTTAATACGTTCATATTCTCAAAAAGGTTGCTAAAAAAATCATGCCAGCAAAACTACCTTGCCGGAAGCTTATTTGTTGACCTGTTTTACATATTGCTCCAAGGCCATAGTCATGCTTGGGGCTTCCGGGGTGGGTGCGGGAATATTGAGTACCAGATCGTGCTCTAGGACGGCTTTATTGGTACTCACCCCAAAGGCAGCGATACGCGTATTATTTTGTTTGAAATCGGGGAAATTTATAAACAGGGAATGGATACTGCTCGGACTGAAAAAAGCGATTACATCATAAAACACTTCGGCAAGGTCAGAAAGATCACTGCATACGGTATGGAACAAAACCGCAGGTTTAAAATCATACCCGTTATCATGCAGGAATTTCTGCGTTTCTTCGGCAGCCACATCCGAACAGGGGTACAGAAATTTTTCAGTAATATGTTTTTTCAAAAGTTCTGCCAGATCGGCGGCAGTTTGTTTCCCGAAAAATATTTTCCTCTTTCTATACTGAATGTATTTCTGAAGATACAGGGCAATTGTTTCTGATATGCAAAAGTATTTCATATCCGCAGAAACATCAAAGCGCATTTCTTCACAAATCCTGAAAAAATGATCCACAGCGTTCCGGCTTGTAAAAATAACCGCTGTGAAATCAGCTAAATTAATTTTTTCCTTTCTGAATTCTTTCGCCGGAACCCCCTCGACATGAATAAATGACCTGAAATCGATCTTCAAATTATACTTTTTTGCCAGGTCAAAGTAAGGCGACTTTTCCGAATCCGGTTTTGGCAATGTGACAAGAATACTTTTAACTTTCTTGGGCTTCTCTATTGAAGGTACTTGCATAATTCTTGTTGGATTAAAACCTAAGTGCTTTAAAAAGGATAATTAAAGGGCAAAATTCGAGGGCACAAAGATAAATAATTAAATATACTTTAGGAAACTTGTAATTTGTTAAAATGTTAGCACCTGCACGAAGGAACTGTGTAACGAAAATTAGTACAAGCATCGCTATTCCAATATAACTGTAAATACCTGCGAACCTGTAAGAGGTTAGGCTAAAGGCAATTACTACCGGAAGGAATAGGATCGCAGCATTAAAGTAACTTAAATATAAAACAGAAACATATTCCCTGACAAGACGCTTTACATCGAATAAGAATCCAAAGATCCGGAGAACAATAATTTTAGCCGTAAACAATCCGATAACGATAGCCGATAAAAATACAAACAGTTCAAAGCCGTCAAGCGGATAAGATAACTGCAGATACTTACCTGAGAGGTACAGATAAAGGCCTATTATAAGCCCAAACAGGAGATATAAAAACACAAAAGGCCAGGAACTGAAGATGTTATCTTCCTTATTGATCCGGACAAGGGTCTGATTACTGTAAAAACCCTGCACTATTGAATTCATTTCCATGGGAAAGAAGAATTTGATCAGAGCGAAAAAAAGGATCAAAAAAAAGATCACAATAATGATCCAGGTTTCCCGGTAAGGCCGGGGAATACCTTCATCATAGCGCTTAACCTTCTTTTGAAATTTACCTGCCCAGGAATTAAAATCTAAATTTTCAACCTTATATAATGAGATCAGGCTATCCAGGAAGCGGTTAGGTCGTCCGGGATCAGGCGATTTGATCCAAACAACTGACAGCGAGTCTCTCAGAGCCTTTATTGAATCCCGATAGGCCTTTCTTGCAGCTAAAGCAGCTGAATCCAACCTGCTGTATGCGGGCCGAAAATCTGCTGCAGCAGAGGGTATTGTGTCTTTATCAATTTGCCCGAAGACAAGCGGATTTACCAGAAATAAGAACAGTAAAATACCAAATAGCCGTTTTATCATCCTATATCAAATACATAAAACCGGATATCTTCCAGTCCGGCAAATTTCTGATTTTTTATACTTGTTTCCTAAATATCTTTTCGAAATTAAAATAGATTTGCAGAACAATGAGCCAAAAAGAGTATAATCTGGACCAGATTGACCGGGGTATCCTCGGTTTGATGCAGGAGAATGCCCGGATCTCAAATGCTGATATAGCTCGCGAACTTACTATGGCTCCATCGGCGGTTCTGGAAAGGGTAAAAAAACTCGAACAAAAAAATATCATCCTGCAATACACCACCCGCTTGAACCCAAAGGCCCTGCACCAAAACCTGCTCGCCTATATTTTCATAAAAGCCGCTGATGGATTGGGATGCAGCAGTACCGCCCTTGAACTTGCAAAAGTGCCTGAGGTACAGGAAGTTCATCATATAGCTGGTGAAGACTGCTACCTGGTGAAGATCCGAACCAACGACTCTGCCTCCCTGATGGACCTGATGCGTAATTCACTGGGTAAAATACCTAATATACTTTCCACCCGAACCACAATTGTTCTTGAAACCGTAAAAGAACAGCAACAACTGGTCATACCTGATGAATAACATGCCTGCTTCTAAATCCGAATCGACATCTCCCTTAATGGTTATCCTTGCCTTTGCAATAGTTTATATTGTTTGGGGATCCACCTATTTTTTTATCCAGATCGCTGTAAACGGCTTTCCCCCTTTCATTTTGGGAGCATTACGTTTTCTGCTGGCTGGGATTCTCATGACAGGCTGGTGTGTAATTAAAGGCGAAAAGATCTTTGGAGTTCCGGGAATTAAGCATGCGGCAATAAGTGGTGTATTGCTCCTTTTTTGCGGAAATGGTATTATTATCTGGGTTGAGCAAAGTGTACCAAGCGCTATGGCCGCTATTACGGTCTCATCCGCACCCCTGTGGTTTGTCCTGCTGGATTATCCTAAATGGTCTGAAAATTTTAGAAACAGATCAATAATTGCCGGAATGCTGATCGGCCTTGCCGGCGTAATTTTACTCTTCAGTGAACAGATCTCGGATGCACTTTCAATGCAGGGGAACAATTCTGTAAAAATGGGGAGTATGTTATTATTAGTTACAGCATCCGTTTCATGGGCGGCCGGTTCACTTTATTCAAAATATAAAGCTTCAGAAGGTTCGATCATTGTGACCAGCTCATGGCAGATGATGGCCGCAGGGATTGCCTTTATCCCCGGCATTCTGATCCGTGGCGAATTGAATGACTTTCAATGGCAGACAGTTCCTCTGAATGCCTGGATGGCCCTACTTTACCTGGTGCTCCTGGGTTCCATAGCAGGCTTCAGTGCTTATGTTTGGCTGCTGAAGGTACGTCCTGCCATGCAGGTAAGCACCTATGCCTATGTGAACCCCGTAGTAGCGGTTCTGCTTGGAGTATTTTTTGCAAACGAGAAAATCTCATTGATTCAGATCTCCGGACTTGTCATCATATTAGGCAGCGTGCTGCTGATCAATATGGCCCGGTATAGAAAGGAAAAACAGGCAGAAAAGAAAAAACAGGCACTCCATCTGAAGATATAACAAAATTTATCCCTTCCGGGAGGAAAAGTACAGCTTTACGAAAAGACGGAGAATAAATAATCCGGGCCGGACGATAATTATAGTTGTAGTTTTGTATCATGGCCGGAATCTATATCCATATCCCATTCTGTAAAAAAGCCTGTTACTATTGCGATTTCCATTTCAGTACCTCGCCTCAGTACAAGGACCAGATGCTCAAAGCACTTCGGTCTGAGATCATTTTAAGGAAGAACTATCTTGGTGAGGAGGAAATTGAGACGATCTATTTTGGCGGAGGTACCCCTTCCTTACTGAGTGCCGATGAACTGCAGCTCCTGATCAGCGAAATAACAAAGCAGTTTAATGTGTCTTCCAATGCTGAAATTACTCTCGAGGCCAATCCGGATGATCTGAACCCTCAAAAGGTCAGAGAGCTCCGCCAAACCCCGCTTAATCGATTTAGTATCGGCGTTCAGTCCTTTTTTGAGGAAGACCTGAAATGGATGAACCGAGCTCATACGGCCGCTGAGGCTCAAAGCTCAATAAAAAGGGCTCAGGATGCAGGATTTGAAAACATAAGTGCGGATTTAATTTACGGATTTCCCTTGCTGAGCAATGAAAAATGGGAATCGAACATACAAAGGCTCGTAGATTATCAGGTTCCTCATATTTCATCCTATTCCATAACTGTAGAACCCAAAACTGCATTATCAGCATTCATCACAAAAGGAAAACAGGCAGCTATGGATGAAGGTCAGAGTGCAGGCCAGTTCCTGATTCTTATTGACCAACTGTTGGAGTCCGGCTTTGAACATTATGAGATCTCAAACTTCGCGAAGCCGGGCATGTACTCCAGGCATAATTCAAATTACTGGGAAGGCGTGAATTATATGGGCATTGGTCCTTCTGCTCATTCTTTTAATGGAGAAAGCAGACAATGGAATATCTCAAATAATGCCCTCTATATCAGGGAGATCGAACTGAAAAAGATACCTGCTGAAACTGAGATACTCAGTATTGAAAACCGCATCAATGAATATATCATGACCTCATTGCGTACAAGCAGGGGAATGGATCTGCGATCGATCAGTGAAAAATTCGGATCCGATTATTCAAATGACATATACAATGGTCTGGAACCCTTCCTCGATAAAGAATGGATCAGTATAAATGGACAATTGGTTATCTTAACCAGGGAAGGAAAACTATTTGCCGATCATATTGCCTCAGAATTATTCCTCACCACGAATTAAGCATGGATCATATGGAAATGAAGAATAAAATAGTCTGGATCACAGGTGCCTCAAGTGGAATTGGCGAAGCCCTGTGTTATAAACTGAATCAGCTCGGTGCCAAATTGATCATTTCCTCAAGAAGCACTGAAGGCCTGTATCAGATCAAGAGCAGATGCAAGGTAAATCCGCTTGACGTACATGTACTTCCTCTTGATCTTGAAAATACCCCTTCATTGAATGCTGCCGTTGAATCGGCTCTGAAGATCTACGGCAGGATCGACATAATTATCCATTCGGGAGGTGTAAGCCAGCGCTCACTGGCAATAGATACAAACCTTGATGTTGCCCAAAAGATCATGAATATCAATTTTTGGGGTACAGTTGCTCTAAGCCAGGCCATTCTTCCCTCTATGATATCAAAAAAATCAGGTCATATTGTGATCATCAGTAGTCTTGTAGGCAAATTCGGAACTAAATTCCGTTCAGCATATTCGGCTTCCAAACATGCTTTACATGGTTATTTCGATTCCTTACGTTCTGAAATTGATCCTGAAATAAAGATCAGTATTATTTGCCCGGGTTTTATTAAAACCAGTGTAACCTTAAATGCCTTAACAGCCGATGGATCAAAACAAAACAGCATGGATGATGCACAAGCCAACGGAATGCCAGCCGATGAATGCGCGGTCCGGATCATAAAAGCAATAAGGGAAGGTAAAGAAGAGGTCTATATTGGCGGTAAAGAGAAATACGGGGTATTGCTGAAGCGTTTCCTGCCAGGGATATTTTCCAGGATGATCAGGAATGCAAAGGTAACTTAAGTCAAGGTTTTAGCATCAGCCCGAACGAGTTATAGTTTAAGGAAACCCCAAATCATTACCCATACTCCTCATCTCTGCGGCGATGGTATGGCACCTGTTTGTTCAAGCTATGGTGTTGAATAAACGCCAGTTAATTGATAGTCCTTTGCCCACCTCAATTAGTACCTGATATCCATCCCGATAGCTATATAGCTATCGGGACTAAAACTTGTTCTAATGATGGCTGCCGCCACTTCCATTCATATTTTGATGCTGGCCACCTGAATGCATATTTTGCCCATCCCTGCCCATTCCATGTTTCCCCTGCATGTTTCTTTGAAACATTCTCTCAGAACTGAATTTCCTTCCATTCATATCCATATATTGACCATCATGCATTTGAAACTGTTTTCCATTCTTTAACTGATAAGAACCATCCTGTTTAATCATTGTACCATTTTTCAAGGTCATATCAGTTTGCATTTGCATTTCCTTTCCATGCATGTTATGCATCATCTTACCATCTTTCATCATGAAATGTCCGTTCTTTTCAGCAGCATTTTGATGGGTTTTCTGTTCTTCCTGGTGGCTTTGCGCAACCACAGTACCTGCCAGCATTATTAGTGACATGGATACTAAAATCATTTTTTTCATAATGGTTGGTTTTATTGTTTAAAAATATAATTATTTAACGCCTCATTAAAAAAAATAACATCCCTATCATCATTACTCCCATGCCTATTCCCATTCCCATTCCTCCCATTTTGTGCCGCTTTTCTTCCTTTCCAATGGAGACAGCAGATTTTTTTATCAGTGTCATTCCGCATTTCGGACAGGTACCAGGCTGCCCGGATTGTATTTCCGGATGCATTGAACAGGTATAAAGGACTGTATCTCTGCGGGTAGAATCATTGGTAATCTTATTTTCCATATCGTTCATTCCATGCATCATAGGGCCCATCATTTTCATCTTATGCTTTTTATGCTGCTTTTCTGATGATTCAGATTTTTTTACTAAGTCCATTCCGCATTTCGGACAGGCGCCTGGTTGCTTAGATTGTATTTCTGGATGCATGGTGCAGGTGTAAATAGCAGTGTCTTGTTTACTGGTATCGGCCACCCTTTTATTTTGCCCCAATGCAGGAACTTCCGCGAATATAAAACCCATTAATGTCAGTATTATTAGTGACATTGGAACAAAAAGTGATTTTTTCATATTATTTGTTTTTATTGTTTAAAATATTTTATAACTGACTCCCACCGACCAGAAAAAACTATTAGAAAGATCCTCTTTATAGGTATCCTGGTTATTGGTAATTGTTGCCGGGTTTACCGGTATGGCAAAAACAGGCGTAAAAGAAAAATTGAGCTTTTTCATGGTATAGCTAAGCGGTACACTCCATTCATAATCCAGCACCCTAAAGGATCCTTCACCCGTCATACCTGTTCCCATTGATGGTGAACCACCCCCATCCGCCATCATATTTCGTCCAAATCTGCGGTTATTGTTATAATCACCGTAATAGTTTTGTGTACCGGAATTCAGGTAAACGGAAGGAGTAATGGTGAGCTTATCATTGGCTGCATAAAAGGTATGTCTAACACCAGCACCAACAATGAAATCAGTTGTATTACTAAAATAGGTGCTGCCATCAATATATACATCCACTATATCCAGATCATAGTCCATGTAGGCACTCACATTACCTGACAATTCTGATTTAACAGTATAGCTTTTATCGTTAAAAAAATATTTGGTTCCGTAAATACCGGCACTGAAATTTTTTAAATAGAATTCATAGCCGCTTGTTGCCGTAAATAAATCAATTCTGTTTTCCCCGGAAGCTGCCAGGTACGAAGCTCCGACATTAATAAACAAACCAGTTTTATTATAATACCCTGCAAATACAGAAAAATAAGGTGCCTTTGCAGAGCTTTTACGTCCTAAAAAAACAATATCATTGTTATAATTCGTACCGGCTAAGCCATAAGACTTTTTCTCAATCGGACTCTCCTTAACGGCAGAATCCGCGGTGAACTTTTCCTGCGCACCAGACATTACTGGCGCGATAAATAATACTATTAAAATGTGGGCAAAAAGAAGTATGCTTTTCATTGGAGAATAATTTTATTTAAGTGTTTCATAATTAATACTTTTAAAACAGGTTAGCATTGTAAATTTTCATTGACGTGCTCCCACTTGCCTTTTCATACAAGCTTGGCAACAACGGT